>JBFWNY010000008.1:0-120219 GCA_050250815.1 Hyphomicrobiaceae bacterium | reverse complement strand
TTCCGATCTGAACGATTCGCCTCGCCAATCGCCGCCGGCCCCGACCGGGCCGACAGCATCAGGGCACCGGCCAGCGTCATTCCTATCGCCATCCAGCCCGCCGCCGCGATGTGGTCGGAGAAGAACGTGGCGCCGACGAGTGCGGTGAAGACGACGTTCGTGCGGGCCAGTTGGTTTGCGGTCGCGAACGACCGGGTCCTGAACAGCGACACGAGCGCGCCGGTGCCGGCGACCTGTGTGAGCGCAGCAACCAGCGCATAACCAAAGAACCGTCCCGGCGGAGCCGATGGCACGCCGGCCCAGGCGATGACGCCGCCCAGGTAAGCCAGCATCAGAGGCAGGCCCACGAGGGACCGCACATACGTCGTCGTCAGGACCGAGAGGCGTTCGTTTAGCAGCTTTTGAGCCGCCGTCCGCAGGGCCTGAAGCAGCGCAGCGAACACCGCCAGCCAAATCCAAGCATCCCGCATCCGGCTGTCCCACCCCGCGCGAGCGATCCTGCTTGTGATCGGTCGCGGCCCGAGGGAAAGTGCTCGTCCGGACCGGGCGCCGTCAAGAGCGCTGCAACCGGGAGGAACCAGCGAGGAGCGGGCGCAGATGACGGACCGTACGACGATCGGCCTGCTTGGACTGGGCCCACTTGGCCGCGGCATGTTCGAGACGCTATCGAAAGCCGGGCGGCAGGTTGTTGCGTTCGATGCATCGCCCGCGGCGCGAGCCAGCATCGCGCCCGTGCCTCCAGGCTGCGACGTGGTGCCCAGCCTGTTCGACCTAGCCACCGACGCCGATATCGTCCTGTCCACGTTGACCGACGCCCCAGCGCTCACCGACGCGGTGATGGGAGACGCCGACGTCCTCGGCCTCGGACCGGCACTGAAGCCGGGCGCCATCGTCGCCCACTTCGGTCGCGGCCCCCATGCCGGCATCCTGAAGCTCACCGGACTGCTCGGCGCGCGCGGTGTCGGCCTCATCGACGTCTTCACCTGCCAGCCGCTGGACCATATTCGTAACGGCAGCATGAAGATGCTTGCCGGAGGGTTCACCGACCTCGTCGAGCGTTTCGCAGCCGCCGTCGCTCCGCTGGGGACGGTCGAACGTATCGGGGTCACTGGCATCGCAACGGGGCTGGGCGCGCTACGCGGTTACGTGCGCGCAGCACGCCTCATCGCGCTGAGCGAAGCCATGCTGATCGGCCAGCACGCGGGCATCGCCCCGGACGTGCTCGCGGAGACGTTCGACGGGCCAATCGGCTCGGGGCCGGACTGCTGTGGCCTCGCCGGCCTCAGCCACTGCGAGGCGCGCGAACGGCTGCGGATCGATGACATTTATCGCCACGCATCCGATGCCGTCGGCTTCGCCGAGCGCGTCGGGGTCGCCAGCGAATGCGTTTCATTCTCTCGCGACCTGCTCAGCGATGCGATGGCCGTCATTTCGGGGGACGACGACGAAAGCTCGCTGCTCAAGCACTTCGAGGCGATCCTGAGGGCCGCGCACTGACGGGCCCCCATCCACGCTGCCGAACATGCCGGCCATCACGAGTTGCATGAGCGACCCGCCACCCTTTCCTGTTGATAGGCCACACGCACCGGGCCCTTGATTTGCCAAGTGCAACCGACTCGTCGGACGAACGGGGGAGGACCCAACGCTCGAGCAGGATCGTGCCATGAGCCTCCTCTTCCGCGTCATCCGCGCGGCTCACGCCACCGGTACCCACCACAAGCTCGCGCTCGACGCGCTGCGCCGTATCCACCGCGAGGACGCGGAAGCTTGGCAGCGGCTGTTTCTCAAGCACGCAACCGTATACTTGGCCGGATCGAAGGCTCCCGACACCGAGTTCAAGGACTTCAAGAACCACGTGCTGCACGTCGCCGACGGCTACTGGGGCGGCGCCCCGGAAAAGGCCGAGGCTTGGTATGCGCATCTCGTCACCGCGCTCGGCGACGGCAACTGGCAGGAAGCGGCGTACTGCGCCGGCGTGCTCAGCCATTACGTCACGGACCCGATCCACCCCTTCCACACCGCGCAGTCGGAGGCCGAGAACAACATCCACCGCGCCGTCGAGTGGAGCATCTCGCGAAGCTACGACGATCTCGCCCATCGCGGCGAAGCGCGCGCCGCAGCAGGTGCCGCACCGGCGCGCGCGCCGGAGGGAGAGCATTGGCTGAAAGCCTTCCTGTGTGCCAACGCCGAGCGGGCCAATGCCGATTACGGCCGCCTGATCGCGCACTACGACATCAACGTCGGCGTGGTCGATCCGCCCGAAGGGCTCGACGAGATAGCCCGTGATCTCGTCGGCGACCTGCTCGTGCTGGCCGCCGATGCTTTCGCGCGCGTTCTGGAACGCGCCATTTCCCAATCGGGCGCCCAGGCACCCGATGTTTCGCTCGCCCTCGATACGGTGATCGCGACACTCACGATCCCCAAGGGCCGGCTCGCCAAGCGCCTCGCGAATGCCCAGGACCGCCGCATCGTCGAGGCGATGTATGACGAACTGGTCGCGACCGGTCGCGTCGACGCTGCGCTCCCAGAAGACGATCGCGTCGTGCGCGATCTGCATGCCCGCGAAGTGCTGGCGCCGCGTGCCGCCGAGCAGCGCGCCACCTTGGCGCAGCGTCTGCCGGCGAAAGCTCCCGCCACAGCAAAAGGTCCAGGAAAGGCTGTCCCACCCGCAGCGGGCGCCGGCCGGCCCGAGCTTGTGATTCCGAAAGTCTCGTCCCCACCGCCGTCCCCGGCGGCCACGACCCAGTCACCCCAGCAGCGCTTTGCCGCCGCGCTCGGTTCGACAGCGCATGGTAAGGGCACGCCATCCGTCATGGCGCGTCTGCAGCGGGCCTCCCCCCTGGCGACGGGCGGCGATACAAAGCCTGCGCCGGCGACGGACCCGGCCACGCCGCTCGAGCACGGCGCGCCTTCCGCGCGCGTGCGCGTCCGGCTCGCGGCCGGCGACGATGTCGAACGCGCGCCCTCGATCGGGCCACGCACTGCGGAGCGTCTCGCCGCCGTTTCAATCCGCACTGTTTCCGACCTCCTCGCCGCCGACGCGGTCGACGTCGCGCGCCGCATCGACGCGCGCCACATCACCGCACGAGACGTGACGGCCTGGCAGGATCAAGCGCGGCTTGTCATGGCGGTACCTGGCCTGAGCGGATCGGGAGCACAGCTTCTCGTGGGCGCGGGCTACCGCAACATTGAAGCCATCGCGGAGGCCGATCCTGTGGCGCTGTCGGCGACCGTTCTCGCCTACGCCGCAACGACTGACGGCAGGCATGTGCTGCGCGAGGGCGCACCACCCGACATCGAACGGATCAAGTCTTGGATCGAGAACGCCGGCGCGGCGCAAGCGGCCTGAGCCGCGTCCCATGAAGCAGCGGATCGTCGGCTTCTATGAGGACATCGCCGGCGATTTCGTCGCGATGCTTTCGTGCGGCCACGAGCAGCACGTCCGCCACAAGCCGCCGCTCGTCGAAAGACCCTGGGTGCTGACGCCGGAAGGCCGCGCGCGCATGGTCGGCCAGGAGGTGGACTGCGTGCAGTGCACCCGGGAAGCGCCGCTCAACGATTGAGCCACTGCCTGGGTTTTGCGCGGTTTGCCAAGGCGTGACGCGTGCCGGCCACACTGCTTCGACGATCACGGGCCTGCCACGGCGGCGCCCCAGAATGCCCACGGTTGCCACGGCAATCTCCCGCCGGATCAACGGACCGGGAGGCACGATATGCAGACGGAGAACGGCCTGCGCGAGCGGATTCTCAATCACGGGCTAGGCATCGCGAGCCGCCAGGGTCTTGCCGCCCTGACGATGGGCACGCTGGCGCGCGAGCTGGAGTTGCCGCGCAGTGGTCTGACCGGTCACTTCGCCGACCGCGAAAGCCTGCAACTGGGAGTGCTGGAGCAGGCAACTCAACTGTTCGTGCGTGACGTCGTGGAAGCCTCGCGCGCCGCAGCAGGCGGGGAGGCCCGTCTCAGAACCATGTTCTCGCGCTGGATCCAATGGTCCCGCGCTCCGATGCTCAAGGGCGGCTGCCCGTTCGTGCATGCGAGCCGCCAAGCCGGGGATCTAGCTCCCGCCGTGCGCGAGCGGCTGAAGACTGCCCTCGACACTTGGTCGAGTGTGCTGGGCGAGGCCATTGATGAGGCCAAGCGCGCCGGCCAGTTCAAGGCGTCGCTGGATACCGCCCAGCTCGTTTTCGAGTTGCACGGCCTATACCTCAGCCACCACTTCTTCCACTGGTACATGAAGGATAAGGCGGCCGAGGCGCGCACCATGAAGGCCTATGACCGGCTGATGGCGGCGAGCCGCTAAAGCGACGACGCCGCCGCGGCGCCAGATCAGCGCATCACATCTACGCTGCTTGATATTCGCGCCGCGAGATGCCACCTCCGGGCCAGCGCAACGCTTTGCCAGCCTGGAGGAGAACCCGCGATGTCGTATTTCATGACCAAGACCGTCTCGAAATCCTACGAGGATGCGCTCAACGCCGTCACCGATGCGCTGAAGGGCGAAGGCTTTGGTGTGCTGACCGAGATCGACGTCCGGGAAACGCTGAAGAAGAAGCTTGATGTCGATTTCCCCAAGTACAAGATCTTGGGCGCATGCAATCCCCCGCTCGCCTTGAAGGCGCTGACGGCCGAGAACCAGGTTGGCGTTCTGCTGCCCTGCAACGTTGTCGTGCAGGAGCACAAGGACGGCCGCGTCGAGGTGTCCGCCATGGACCCGGCCGGCGCCATGGCGATGATCGGCAACAAGGAACTCGACGCCATCGCATCCGATGTGCGCGGACGGCTGGAGCGCGTTCTGGCGAAGCTGTAAGGGCTTACACCGGTTGCAATCGGCCACGACTCTGCGCCCGCGGGTTTTCCTTGCGGGCGCATGATTTTCCCCCCATTGTCGCATCACCGAGGGGCGCCGGGGCACCGGCTGAGATCGGACTGAGTTTGCTGGCGGCCTACACGGTTGACCGAGCAGATGTCCGAGCACCCTTAGAACCTGATCCGGGTCATGCCGGCGAAGGGACGGAATGCACGCTCATCTCCTGCCGTCCTCGCAGCCATGCACGACGCGGAACACTCGTTTCGTCGCCCGCGAGGGGTCTGCGCCGTGTCCACTTCGCAATTCATCGCCAGCCTGATCGGCCCCACGCTGATCGTGGTCGGCGCGCTGATGCTGCTGCGGCGGCAGTATTTCCTGGACCTCACCCAGCGCATGGCCAGTGATCATGCGGCAATCTTCCTGGCCGGCCTGCTTGCGTTCGTAGCTGGCCTCGCCATCTTGCGCGTGCACAACGTCTGGACCGCCGACTGGCGCATGGCGGTCACCATCTTCGGCTGGCTGGCTGTGATTGGCGGCATCTTCCGCATGGCGTTCGCCGATGCCGCGCGCGACCTGCGCGACGAGTTCGCCGGCCTTCGCAACGCGCCCGTGGTTGGTGGCGCGGTGGCGATCGCCATCGGCCTGTTCTTCTCGCTCGCCGCCTACGGCTTCCTGTGAGACGACCGTGACGCTCAACGAGTACAACCGCTACTGCCGCACGCTCCCCGCGACCACGACCGTGGTCCAGTGGGGCGGCGCACACGTGTGGAAGGTGGGCGGCAAGGTCTTCGCCATCGCGCGGCAGATCGATGACGGCGGCGCCCTGCACGTCACCTTCAAGTGCTCGGCCATGAGCTACGACATGCTGCGCGAGATGCCCGGCTGCCGCCCTGCGCCATACCTCGCCTCGCGCGGCATGCTGTGGATCCAGCGCACGTCGAACGAAGCCCTCGACGACCTAGGTCTGAAGGACTACCTCGCCGCCAGTTATCGCCTGGTCGTCGAAGGCCTGCCCAAGCGCCTGCGCGCCGAGTTCGCACTTGGCGAACCTCCAGCGCCCGCTCGCGGGACCTCGAAGCATCCGACCTCTACGAAATCTCAATCGAAGTCACCCCCGGCCGGTTCCCGCGCCGGCCCGCGGAAGGGAGCAGCACGATGAACAAGATCACCCGCCCCGAAGACCTCATGATCCCCAAGGTGACGACCGGTCCGATCTCGGGCTCTTCGAAAGTCTATTCGGCGCCCGAAGGCCACGCAGACGTGCGCGTGCCGCTTCGCGAAATCGCGTTGTCCGATCCCGAGCAGCCCACGTTCCGTGTCTACGACAGCTCCGGCCCCTATACCGATCCCGATGCGACGATCGACGTCGAGAAGGGCATGCCGCGCATTCGCGAGGCCTGGATCAGGGAGCGTGGCGGCACCGAAAGCTATGGCGGCCGCGACATTCGGCCCGAGGACAATGGCAACGTTTCTGGCAAGGCGCTGGCGCGCGACTTCCCCAACAAGGCCGCGCCGCTGCGCGGCGTCGGTGATGCGCCCGTCACGCAGTTCGAGTTCGCGCGCGCAGGGATCATCACCAAGGAGATGATCTTCGTGGCCCATCGCGAGAATGTCGGCCGCGCAGTGGCGCTGGCGCGTGCAAATCAGGCGGTGGCAGACGGGGAGAGCTTCGGCGCGGAGATCCCGGAGCACATTACGCCGGAGTTCGTGCGCTCGGAAATCGCGCGCGGACGCGCCATCATTCCAGCCAACATAAACCACCCCGAACTGGAGCCGGTCATCATCGGCCGCAACTTCCTCGTGAAGATCAACGCCAACATCGGCAACTCCGCCGTCACGTCGTCGGTCGAAGAGGAAGTCGAGAAGATGGTATGGGCGATCCGCTGGGGTGCCGATACAGTCATGGACCTGAGCACGGGGCGCAACATCCACAACACGCGCGAATGGATCCTGCGCAATTCACCCGTGCCCATCGGTACGGTGCCGATCTATCAGGCGCTGGAGAAGTGCGGCGGCGATCCGGTCAAGCTCACCTGGGAGCTTTATCGCGACACGCTGATTGAGCAGTGCGAGCAAGGCGTCGACTACTTCACTATCCATGCGGGCGTGCGCCTTGCCTACGTACCGCTCACCGCATCCCGTGTTACCGGCATCGTTAGCCGCGGCGGCTCGATCATGGCCAAGTGGTGCCTCGCCCACCACAAGGAGAGCTTCCTCTACGAGCGCTTCGACGAAATCTGCGACATCATGCGGCGCTACGACGTCTCGTTCTCGCTGGGCGACGGACTGCGTCCCGGCTCAATCGCGGACGCCAATGACGCGGCCCAGTTCGCGGAGCTGGAGACGCTGGGTGAGTTGACCAAGATCGCCTGGGCAAAGGGCTGCCAGGTGATGATCGAGGGCCCCGGCCATGTGCCTATGCACAAGATCAAGATCAACATGGACAAGCAGCTCAAGACCTGCGGCGAAGCCCCCTTCTACACGCTGGGGCCGCTGACGACCGACATCGCGCCGGGCTACGACCACATCACGTCGGGCATCGGGGCGGCCATGATCGGCTGGTTCGGCACGGCCATGCTCTGCTACGTGACGCCCAAGGAGCACCTGGGCCTGCCCGACCGCGACGACGTCAAGACCGGCGTCATCACCTACAAGATCGCCGCGCACGCCGCCGATCTCGCCAAGGGACACCCGGCAGCGCAATTGCGCGACGATGCAATGAGCAAGGCGCGCTTCGAATTCCGCTGGGAGGATCAATTCAACCTGGGCCTCGACCCGGACACCGCGCGCAGCATGCACGACGAGACGATGCCCAAGGAGGCGCACAAGGTCGCGCACTTCTGCTCCATGTGCGGCCCGAAGTTCTGCTCGATGAAGATCACTCAGGACGTGCGCGATTACGCGGCCAAGACCAATGCCGGCAAGTCGGCAATGGTGGAGGCCGAAAAGGGCATGGCCGAGATGTCGAGCAAGTTCCGCCAGATGGGCTCGGAAGTCTACGTCGATGCTGACAAGATGAAACGCGCCAACGATGCGTTGGGGTGAGGCCAATCCGCCCAGTACCCGAGACCAGCCCCCTTGAATTCGCCACGAACAGTGGCAACATGCATGCCATCGTCAACAACCGAAGGGAGGTGATCCGATGTCGAGTGGAAACCATGAGGCTGCGATGTCGCGGTCGCTGGATTTGACGCTGGCGCACCTTCCGGTGACCGGCTAACGAAATTCGGCAACACGCGCGGAGGGGCCATCAACAGCCTGTCGCGCCTCGTTCCACGGAGGGCTGCCCATCGGGCAGCCCTTTCTGTTTGCGAGAAGGCCTGCATTGAAGCGCTGACGCGTCGCTAGCGCTTACGCTTCGCCGTCGCCGCCGTCTCGGTCCTCACGTCCGGGCCCATGACGCTGAACACCGACGCATCCGGCCAGCGATTCTCGTCGAGGAGGACCTTCTCGTCCGAGGACTCAAGCGCCAGGGGGATCCCCGAGTTCGACGTGATGCGGATCGTCACCTCGCCGGCATACTCGTCGTTGGGAACGCTCGACCACTCTGCCTTGGTCGGCGTGACCCAGGTGGTGACGCTGGTATCGCCGCACCTGTCCTTCCAGCCGTCGGGGAACGTGCCCGGGTTGCAGCCCATGCCCTTGAGCGTCACCTGCTTGCCGAGCTGAACGCCGCCACTCTCGATCAGCGTTTTCATGGCCTCTCTGTTGGCCGAGGTCAGCGCAAGCTTGCCGAAGTAGACCGTCGGCTTATCGCCCCGCTTGCATAGGCAATGCGCGTCGAGCACAACCGCCTCGGCGTGGGCCGCAAGCGTGCCGAGCGGAACGAGCAGCCCTGCCAGCGTGACAATTCTCAGGCGAAGCGACATGTCTTGCGTCCTCAACATGCTCCCAAGCTCAAAGCATGTTGTCATTCGACCCTGACGCAAAGATTAAGATGCACGAACGGTAAAGGGCGTTCATGCCGCCAGTGGCCAAGAAGACGCTCGCTGGACAGGCCGGAGAGCGGAACCCATTCCACCCTTGCGGCGCTATATTGATGCGGACAATCGCGTCGCGACAACGAACCCAGGAGGAACACCCATGCGCAAGACCGCCCTGCTCACCGCCGCACTCGCTGCCGCCCAGATCGCGGCGCTTTCCCTCTCCGCTGCCGCCGATGCCGGCTTCGCGGGCAACTGGAAGGTGACCGACACCAACGGCAAGCCCTTCACGATCATGCTGAGCGAGGACGGCAAGGCGAGCGCCGACCGCTCCGGCGAAGCCATGAAGGGGGCGTGGAAGACAGATGGAGACGCCGCCGTAATCACGTGGGACACGGGCTGGGTGACAAAGATCATGAAGGACGGCGACGGCTATAAGAAGGTCGCCTTCGACAAGGGCGCGGCCCCTGACGGCAAGCCTACGAACTCGTCAAAGGCTGAGCGCGTCGGAAAGTAGTGAACCGGTACGCACGGCCGGCGGGGCACGCTTATTCGATGCCCCGCCTGGACGGCCTCAGCTCATCTCCGTCGCCATGACGACGAAGTCCTTGCCCGTGCGCGCATCGGGATGGGCGGGAAGGTCTGTCGTCACCAGCACCATACCCGGGTGCATGCGCGCCTTCATCTCGTTGATGACGGCCGCTTCCGCCGACACGCGGCGGATCAGTGCGGTTTCCGCATCCGGTACGTCGACGCCCTCTTCGTGATGGTGCGCCAATCCGTGCCAGACGAGGCCCTTGTGCCCGTCGTGCGCATCCATCAGCACGAACACGTGGCTGCCCAGCGGCTGGTCTGCATCGCGTATGACGGCGCGTCCCTGGGCCACGATCTCACCGTTCTCGAGCAATGTTGCCGTCATGTCCGCGCGCGACACGACCAGCGAAGTCGCCCCCTTGAAGCTGTCCACGTTCGCCGCCCAAGGCTTTGCCTTGCCCTTCATGGCCGGCACCACTGCACTCTCGAACTCGTGCGCAGCGTAGTCCGCGAGAACCATCCCGGGGTGCACGACCTCACGCGGCTGCGAGTGGCTGCCGGCGACGATCACCGGCGTGCCGACGTGGGTTATGCCGAACAGCCGCTCGGAAAACTTCATCGGCAGACGGATGCAGCCGTGCGACGCGGGGTAGCCCGGCAAATTGCCAGCGTGGAGTGCCACTCCCGACCACGTCAGCCGATTCATATTTGGCATCGGCGCGTTGTTGTAGGTCGACGAGTGGTGATGCCTGTCCTTTTCCAGGATCGTGAACACGCCGGTCGGCGTCGCGTGTCCCTGCTTACCGGTCGAGCACGTCGAGACCGCGATCCTCACGCCGTTGCGATAGACGTGAACGAGCTGGTCAGGCAGCGACACGATAATGGCCACGGGGCCGTCTGGCGCGCGCTCAGGGTGCCAGGTGAACTCGCCGGGCTTCAGCCCGTGCACTTCCTGGACCCTCCCGGCGTGCACCAGCCGACCGCCCGCGATACCGCATGCAACAGTCGTCAGGACTGCACCCGCTGACGCCAGAACGCCCCGTCGAGAAACCTCGCGCATCGCACACAACTTCCTGTTTTCGACACCACAGCTGGCACGTTGAGTGACACGCCTGCGCGGGACCATCAAGCCGGGACCCGGAAGCTCCGGTCACAAACCAAGGTCGAGAGCCGCCATCGAGCAGCCGCGCAGCAATTCCAACCCGAGGCGACTTGAACTACTGTCGCACACTCCGCCTGAAGGATCCGGATGCAGAACTTCGACCGCTCGGCGACACGCGCCCGCTGGCAGCCATTCGCTATCATTACGGCCGGCATCCTGCTCGCAATCGCGCTGCGGCTAGCCTTCGGCGGCCGTTGGTTTTCGTTCTACGGCCCCGCGACCGCGGTCCTGGCAACGCTGCCGGCGTTGAGTTGGCGGGTCTCCGCCGAGCACCGAGGCCGAGGCTGGCGCCGCTGGCCCATCTGGCTTCTGGCGCTGACGACCGCATTCGTGGCAGGGGCGCAAATCGCATTCTGGCTGACGTTCTTCCATGGCGGCGGCTTTGGTCTGGGCATCGGCCTGGGACGCACACTCGCCGTGCCTCTTCTCGACAAGGTAACGCTGCTGGCGACCGGAGCACTCGCCCTGCTCTGGCTTGCTGCACTGATGCGCCTGAATCTCTCCCGCGCACAACCCGGCTGAGCTGGCTGCTCCAACACTCTGGCGCGCCTTGGAAAACTCCAGACTAACGAAGCGGCGCCCGCCTTGTCCGACCTCTGCGGCCCTTGGCACGATGGGTGCCGATGTGTCACACGCCGTGCGCAAACTATCTCCCGTCAGCTGCCCGCGGGTGCACATGCATCAACGGGTGGAGGACAATAGGCGTCCAATCCGAAATTTCGAACGAGGGTTCAAATGCTCCGAATTTGTGCAGCCGTGGCGAGCCTCATCCTTGCCGTAGCCGCGATCGCGGCTCCCGCATCGGCGAAGGAATGCAAGAACGACGTGGTGGTGGCTGAGGGCGAGCCATTCATCTCTAAGAACCTTGGCGCGTATCCGAGTTCGCTGTTCGCTTGGCGCAAGGCCGCGGAGTCGAAAGCTGGTCCTGGCTTCCAGTCGTGGCGCGTTGCGGAAGATCGCAAGATCGACTGTCAGCAGGTGACGGTTGAGGGCGGCAAAAAGCGTTGGGTTTGCACGCGCAGCGCGCGGCCGTGCAAGGGGCTGGGTGGCCCGGAAGAGAAGAAGAAATACGAGTTCACGCGCACCCTGCGCCGTGGCGATCAGGGCGAGGACGTGAAGGCTCTGCAGGAACTGCTCAACGAACTGGGCTACGACCTGGAGGTCGACGGCAACTATGGGCGCGGCACACGCGAGGCCGTGCGCGACTACCAGAAGCGCAACAATCTGTCCGCGGACGGCAATTTCGGCCCCAAGACTGCGGAAGTCATGCAGGGTCAGGGCTGAGTACCGCCCTTGAGCACTACGACACGAGGACCGGCCGGCGACAAAGCGCCGCCGGTCCTTTTCATTGCACCGACAGTGTCTTAGCCAGGCCAGCTTGCCACCCCGCAGCGAAGATGCTTGCATCCGCTCCAGGTGCCGGGCATGAGCCGGCGCGGGTTTTCTTGGACCGCCCGACCGGGCGGTGCCCGGAGACCAGCCGATCGATCCGAAAGAGATTGAGGGGACCAAGATGATCGAGAAGAAGCTTTCCACTGCGTTCGCCGCTGCCTGCGGCGCGGCACTCCTGACGGCCGCGGCCGCCATACCCGCGGCGAATGCTCATCCCGTAGTCGGCGCCGCCCCTGCCGGGGCGCAGACCGCGGTGCATCTGGCGGGACACCGCTATAGCGAGGGACGCCGTTACTATCGGCGCCGCGGCGACACGGTTGCCGTCGATGCGCCGACGACCCGCGTGTGGACGCGCAGGGGCCATGTCGAAGTCGAGGCGCCGTTCACCTACGTGCGCCGCGATCATTCGGGCGTCCGCGTTCGCGCGCCCTTCGTCGACCTCTGGGTGCCCTACCACCGCTGAGACGGCCGCTCTTCCTGCGAACCGCCGCTCCGCCAGAGCGGCGGTTCGTCTTATCGCCAGAGTCCGACCGACATTCGTGGATCCCCTATGGACGCCGACAAACTCAAAGCCATGCAGGCGCCACTCAAGGGACGCTACCGCGACGACCCGGGCAGCGCCGTGGTAACGCTTACTGCCGAAGGCGACCTGGGCTCGGACGTGACCTGCTCGGTTGCGACCGGCCGGGCCCTCGTCGAGGCGGGGCTGCACCCGGCCACCGGCGGCAGCGGTATCCATGCCTGCTCGGGCGACATGCTGCTCCAGGCGCTGGTGGCGTGCGCCGGCGTAACGCTCAACGCGGTTGCAACCGCACTGTCGCTGAGCGTCCGGGGAGCGAAAATCCGCGCCGAAGGAGATCTCGACTTCCGCGGCACGCTGGGGGTGGACAAGGCCGCTCCCGTGGGCTTCCGCGACATTCGCCTCACCTTCGAGGTGGACGGCGACCTTACCGACGAACAGCGCGCCAACCTGCTGAAGCTGACCGAGCGGTATTGCGTCGTCTACCAGACGCTGCGCACGCCACCCGCCTTCGATGTCAGGCTCGCGACCACTTAGCTCCACCCTGCGGCAGCCGCGCCACCCGGCGCGCAGCCAACCATGACAAACTGCCCGCCTCGACAATGAAATGCCAAGAAGGCATGGTCGCCTCGACCGGGTCAGCTTCAGCTTTCCCAGTCCGTCAGTATGCGTTCAGGAGGTCCAGCGTGTTCGGCCGCAGCTCAACCAACGACAGCCCCAAGCCTGCGGAGCCCGAGCGCGCCGCACCCGCCGCCGCCCCTATGGCGTCCACGGGCTTCATTCCGCCCACCAGTGGCGGCGCGCCGGCGATGATGGGCGGTAATCCGCCGCCGCAGCGGCCAACTCCCGTCGCAACGCCATCGCGTTCCTCGCCGCCTGCGGGCAGTTCGATTATCGGCCAGGACCTGCATATTGCCGGCGACAAGATCATCATCACCTGTGAGAGCCGGCTGCAGGTCGACGGCCAGATCCGCGGCGATCTCTCGGGCCGAGAGATCGTAATCGGCGAAACCGGTAGCGTCACAGGCACCGTCTCCGCCGATACGATCGAGGTTCGGGGCCGGGTCGAGGGGGCCATCCGCGGCGCCAGCGTCTCGTTGCTGCCCACCTCAAGGGTCGATGGCGACGTGGTGCACAAGACACTGACCATCGCCGAGGGCGCGCATTTCGACGGCCGTGTGCGCCGCGCCAGGGACGATGCGGAAATAAAGCCCAACCTGGATACAGCGGCGCCCTCGACGAACTGACGACGGTCGAGCGCCCCGTCCTTCGCGCGCCGCGCCTCAGTAGCGCGGCGAGCCGACGCTATTGCGGTACGAATCGCAGATGTGGCTGACGCGCGTGTCGTGGCCCATGAACAGGCAAGTCTCGGCTTTCCGGTTCGGGTTGTTGCGGATTTCCGCATTCGACACCCGGCTGCCGTACTCGCGCGCCACACGCGCCAGGTAGTTGTCCTCGCAGTAGGGCGTGGCAATGCGACCCGCTGACGTGATCTGGTAGGGACCGTCGCAATTGATCGCGTAGGCCGTCGTGCTACCCAGACAGCAGAGCGCCGATGTTCCCGCAATCACGGCGGCGGCACCGGCGAGCATCTTCGTCCAATTCATAACACCCTCCTCGTGACGTCGCAGCGTCATCCCGCGGCGGCATCCTGCTTGGCGCCGGCCGTCGCGGTATTGTAGCAGGTAAGGCGCCCGCGCCCGAATGCAATGGAGCCTTCGCCACATGCTGACGATCTACCGGATCGCCGACGGACGGCTCGAACCCGCACCCGGGCCATTGACCGCCGGTAACGGCCCACGCTGGATCGACCTGCTGCACCCGTCCGCGGAGGAAGACCTCGCCGTCGAGACGGCACTCTCGATCCCGGTGCCCACGCGCGCCGAGATGCGCGAGATCGAGGCCTCCAACCGCCTCTACATGGAAGGCGGCGCCTACGTCATGACCGCCATGGTCGCGCACAACATCGAGGGCAGCGCACCGCAGTTCTCGGCGGTGACCTTCATCCTGCACGGCAATAACCTTGTCACCGTCCGTTATGCGGAGCCCAAAGCCTTCCCGCTCTTCCTTCAGCGTGTCGACAAGGGTGACGCGCCCGCCAAATACGGCGCGGAAGTCATGATCGGCCTGCTCGAAAGCCTCATACAGCGCACTGCCGACCTCATCGAGCGCGTGCAGGACGAGGTCAATCGGCTGGCAACCCAGGTGTTCGAGATAAAGGGCGGTCAGCAGACGCGCCAGCGGCGACTCGACGTATCGCTCAGAACCATCGGCCGGCTCGGCGAGACCACGTCACGCGCGGAGGAGAGCACCAACTCGCTTGAGCGCCTGCTCATCTTCCTCATCGAGGCGATGAAGACGCGCGGCGATCCGGCCCGTGACCTGCAACGCGTCAAATCGGTCCAGCGCGACATCCGCTCACTCAACGAGCACCTGAAGTTCCTCAACGCCCGCATCAACTTTCTGCTCGACGCCGTGCTCGGCATCATCTCGATCGAGCAGAACCAGATCATCAAGCTGTTCTCGGTCATGGCTGTAATGCTGATGCCGCCGACGCTCGTCGCGTCGATCTACGGCATGAACTTCCGTCACATGCCCGAACTCGAATGGCTGCTCGGATACCCTTGGGCGCTGCTGCTGATGCTGGTGGCGGCCCTGGTACCCTACCTCTATTTCCGTCGCAAAGGCTGGCTCTGACCAGGATGCGCGACGTTCACGCGACACCGCCTGAAAGCCCGGCCCATGAAGCGAGCCACGCGAGCCCGGCGCAGATCGCCAAGGTCGTGGCCACGCCCCGGTGCAGCACGAATATCAATACCATTGCGACGACCGTCAGCACGGCAGCCAGCGGTACGAGGCTCGCCAGCTCCGGCAGCGGTAGCGCCAGCCAGCCAAGCTTCCAGCTCGCGACGCGCGCAAACAGGACGTGGATCGCGAACCAGACGCTGAGGTTTAGGATGACACCGACGACGGCTGCGGTGACGCCGCGCAGCGCAGAGCGCAGGCGAGGCGCATCGTTGATGCGCTCGACATAGGGCGCGCCGACGAAGATCCAAAGGAAGCACGGCACGAACGTCACCCACAGCGTCACCAGCGCACCGGCCGCCAGCATACCGAGCGATAGCCCTCCGCCGTCCCGGCCGGCCGCCAGTCCGCCAACGAACTCCGTCACCAGGATGAGAGGACCCGGTGTGGTCTCCGCAAGACCCAGCGCGTCGAGCATCTCGCCCGGCGACAGCCAGCGGTAAGCCGACACGACTTCCTGTGCCATGTAGGCGAGCACGGCGTAGGCGCCGCCAAACGTTACGACCGCGAGCTTCGAGAAGAACCAACCGATCTCCACCAGAACGTGCTGCGGACCAAGTACCAATGCCAATGCGCCGATGGGCAGCCACCAGACCGCCAGCCACGCGAGCGCGGTACCTAGGGTGCCGCCGAGCGTCGGCGCACGTGCGGTCGCGGCGGCGACGGCGACCGTTGATTGCGGCATGGCCTGCGCATCCATGAGGCGCGCACCCAGATACCCGGCGAGCCCTGCTGCCACCACGATGATGGGAAACGGCACACCCAGCGCGAAGATGCCGATGAAGGCCGCCGCGGCGATGGCCCAATCACGGGACCCCTTGAGCGCCTTGCGCGCGACCCTCAGCAGCGCCTCGACAACGATGGCGAGTACCGCGGCCTTGATGCCAACGAAGATCGCAGTCACCAGCGGCACGGCGCCGTAGAGCGCATAGAGTATCGTCAGCGCCAGCATCACGAGAGCACCGGGCACCACGAACAGCAGGCCGGCCGCCAGTCCACCGGCCAGGCCATGCAGCCGCCAGCCGGCGTAGGTCGCGAGCTGCATTGCTTCGGGGCCTGGCAGCAGCATGCAGAAGTTGAGAGCCGACAGGAACCGCGGCTCGTCGAGCCAACGCTTCTCCTCGACCAACACGCGATGCATGAGCGCGATCTGCGCGGCCGGGCCACCGAACGACAGCAGCCCGATGCGCGTCCATTGGCGAATGGCTTGCGCGAATGTGGGTGCCGGCACCGTCATTGGCGATCCGCTCGTGGGAGATGACGCGCCGACCACGCTGTGACACTCCAGATGCCACGCCTTCGTCAGCGTAGACCGCTTCAAGCCGGACAGGCATCATTCCCGGCGAAAGGCCCTGTTCGATGCCAGCGTGACGGAAGTCGCATACAACCGCGTAGGCGCCGTGGCAATTCGAACGGCGATGCCCAGCGGTAGCCGCAACAGCGTCACCCGCACGTCCGGCTCGGACCGGACCCAAAATCAGCGAGGAGGAACCCCAATGAACATCGACCGCGTCGTAATGGCCTTTGCTGGCATCGTCGTCCTGATCGGCGTTGCGCTCGGCTACTTCGTGCACCCGTACTGGCTGGCCGTTCCCGCCTTTGTCGGCGTCAACCTGCTGCAAGCTGCTTTCACCGGATTCTGCCCCCTCGCCCGTATCCTGAGGGCGGTTGGCCTGACGCCTGGATGTGCCTTCCCCTGAGGGCAGCCACGGGCCTGTCGGCAGGCCCGACCGACACGCTTTTGCCGCATTGCAGCAGAGGCGGTGACAGGCGGGTCCGCTGTCGTGCGACCCGCCGTCGCGTCCGGCTGAATATATCGCAAATTTTCGTCAGCAAAATCAGTACTTGCGTGAATTCTATGACAAGTTGCGTCACAGTCGTGCGTTGACCCTGCCCAGGCGCGATGCTCAGGTCCGGCCCACCAGAATGGATCTGTGAATTATCATCGGCGGCTGAACAAGTTCTGGGGTTCTGCTGAGGCGATTTCAAGGGGCGTTTTCGGGAACCGCCGACCGGCAGGTTGCCCGCCCGTTACACAATCACAGTTTCACGTCGCGCGGGGTACTTGAACGGCCTCGGCGGCGCGGTTGATTTGTGCATCGCAACAGCCAGTCCGCCGCGTGACGATGGAGTGCATCATGCGCATTACGCTCTTGGCCGCGGCCGCCCTGGCTGCGTTTGGTCTTGCTAACCCGGCCTCGGCCGCCACGCACTGGGCGTGCATGGGCGGATACGTGGCCTGCGGCGCTCCCGCGAAGGCGGCCCCCACATATGCGAAGGCCAAGAAGGCTACCTACAAGGCCTCCAAGAAGAGCCACAAGTCCTCCTACAAGACCGCCAGCCTCGGCGACGACTACAGCTACGTGAAGCCCAAGAAGGCGTACAAGTCGAAGTCGTCGGGCAGTTCGTACAGCGGCGGCTACAGCGGCGGCACTTCGGGCATGGCGTCCTACTACTGGCAGCCGCAGAAGGTGGCCTCCGGCGGCTGGTTCAACCCGAACGCCATGACCGCCGCGCACAAGACGCTGCCGTTCGGCACCAAGGTGCGCGTGACGAACGCGCGCAACGGCCGCTCCGTCGTCGTGACGATCAACGACCGCGGCCCCTTTATCAAAGGTCGCGTCATCGATCTGTCGCGTGCCGCGGCCGGTGCCATCGGCATGATCAACGCCGGCGTCGCTCCCGTGAACGTCGCCGTCATCGGCAAGTAAGCGCGTCGCAATTCGCGACCAATGCAGCGGGCGGTGGCAGGACGTGCCACCGCCCGTTCGCGTTTTCCGGGCCGAAGGAGCCTGCGAAAGAGGCGGCCCGTTAAGGATGCGACCACGATCGCATGCCCGGATTGGCTGCCGGCGCGCCCCGTCATTGCGCAGGAGCGGCAAAAGCCGATAAGTTCCGGCAAGTTCAGCGGCAGGCCGATCAGGCCTGCGCGTCACTTGGCTCAGCCGCTCAAGCAAGACGGAATCCGACATGCCTCAACGCCGTTCCACAGGCGACCGCGACGCCGCCCTGGGCGCGATCCGCAAGGCCATGATCGAGAAAAAGCTGACGCAGGCAGAGCTTGCCGACGCCGCCGACTGCCACGAGAAGACGATCCAGAACCTGCTCGGCGGGCGCTCGGTGCGCGACCAGACCCTGTTCGACGTCTGCATGGTTCTGGGGCTCAATTTCGAGGCGTTGCGACCGGGGTGGTCGCAGAGCGGACACGCTGCGACCCAGGCGCAGGAGCCAATGGACCTGCAGGGCGCGGGCGGGCTCGTCGCGCCTGTCTACATGGGCGCCTATACGCGCGCCGCGGTCGACCACTACATCGGCCGCTATCTCACGCTGCGCCCGGCCTTCTCGCTGCCCGACACCATCGTCGCCTACGAGACGAACATCGTGTGGGACCCGCACTGGCCTAGCCTGCTGTTCGAGGAGAGCGGCCGCCCGGACGCCACCTACTCGCACCGCGGACGCCTCTACATTCCCGCGTCCTCGATGTTCATTCACCTCGTATCGCTCACGAAGGGAGCGATGCGCATGGTGCTCGTATCGCAGCTCGACCGTCTGGGAGCGATGCGCGGGCTCATCACCACGCTCAACAAACAGGGCGCGATGCTGGTGCCCGTCTCCTGCCCGATCGTCTATCTCAAGCGCGACGAGATCGACGCCGATGGTCTGGGCAACATCGAGCCCCAACACGAGGACTATGCCTCCTACCGTCGGGTGCTCGACGAAACGATCGCGGACGGCTATGCGAAGGTCGTCTCGCTCTGAGATCATTCGGTTCGAATGCGCGCAGCCGAAGTGCGCTAGAGGCTACTGCGCCGCCGTCATGGCCGGCGCGGGCAATGCACCGCTCGACGCCACCTGCGGCGCAGTGTGCTCCAAATCCGCGATCGGCGCGAGGAAGCGCGCCGCAAGCTCGGCGGTGTCACGCCGGCCGACATCGTTGCGATGCCGGTCAAGCCATTTGTGCGCCTCGGTGCGGCCGGCGCCGTGCAGGTAGGTGAACAAACCCCAGTCCGCGCGCAGCTTGCTTTCCGCGCTGAGACTCGCCGTGTAGCGGCCGGCCTCGATCAGATGGAACCGGTGGCGTGACAGCCTGCGTGCGAGCGCCCCGGCGCGCCACGACGAGCGCGCCTCCTGACGCAGTGCCTCGATCAGCTCCACGTCGCGCCGTAGCGGCGCGTTGAACGTCAGACGACTCATGTGGCCGCTGATCTCGCGCGATCCGGTCGGCAGCTCGCGTCGCACCTGCGGCGTGATCTGCACGATGAGCGTATCGGCAACGGGGCTCTCGCGGGCCAGATTGACGAGATCGGGATTGGCGGAGAAGCCTCCGTCCCAGTAGGCCGCTCCATCGATACGGACAGCGTGGTGCAGCGTCGGCAAGCAGGCCGAGGCGAGAACGCTGTCCACCGTCAGCTCGGGGCGGCGAAAGAAGCGCGCACGTCCCGAGGCGACATCGGTCGCAGCCACCATCAGCTCGATGGGTGAGCGCTCGCGGATCGCGTTAAAGTCGATCGTCTGGGTCAGCAGACGGCGAAGCGGGTCGATGCCCAGCGGATTGAACTCGTAGGGCGACATCAGGCTCGTCACCTGCGACAGCGCGGACGTGCGCGTCAGGCTGTAGAGGAAGGGGTTCATCCGCAGCAGATCGGGCACGCCCGCGCGATAGACCGCGCTCCAGACCTCGCGCAGCAGCTCCTGCGCTCCCTTGCGCCCACCTGTCGCAAGCCCAGCCGCGAGCGCTGCGGCATTGACGGCGCCGGCACTCGTCGCCGAGACCCAGCCCAACGAGACCCCCTCCTCGTCCAGCAGGCGGTCGAGCACGCCCCAGGTAAAGGCGCCGTGCGCACCGCCGCCCTGCAATGCGAGGTTGAACTTCAGGTCGCGTTTGAACAGCCGCAAAATGCCCCCAATCCGCCGCTCCGCCAACAGCGCCTGCCTTCGACGACGCAGGCCAAGGCGCGAAATCACGCCTGGCGCTTGAACGCCGCCGGCGCCCGTGTTGATGACCAACCTCGGGCAGGCTCAGGGCAGGATCATGTCAGGGATCGATCCGCCAACACAATCGGCACGTGGTCTAACGACGCAATACGCGCCGTCACGCCGAACGCACCCGAAACGCGCTCCGCAGTGATAACCTCCTCGGAGCGCCCGGCGGCAAGCAACTCACCCTGCGCGAGAAAAGCGGTCCGGTGACAAAATCGCAGCGCGAGCGACAGATCGTGCAGCGCGACCACGACGAGGCGACCCTCGGCTGCGAGACGCGCGAATATCGCGAAGAGCTCGAGCACATGGGCAAGGTCGAGGCCCGCCGTCGGCTCATCTGCAATAACAATTGGAGTATCTTGTGCCAGCGCCCGCGCCAGAAGGACGCGGGCTAGCTCGCCGCCCGACAGATCGGTGGCGGGCCGTGTGGCAAGATGCTGCACGTCCATTTGGGCAAGCGCGCCGTCGATCGCTGCGTTGTCCTCTGCGACATTGCGCCCGCGACGGCTGGTGGTGCCGTGCGGCAACCGGCCGAGGGTCACAACCTCGCGGACACTGACGGGCCAACCGAGCGTACGCGACTGAGGCACATACGCGATGCGGCGGGCGATCGCATCGGGCGACATCGCTGCCATGTCCTCACCGCCGAGCGTCACGATGCCCGATGCCGGCACGGCCAACCCGGCCAGTGCGCGCAGCATCGTGGACTTGCCCGCGCCGTTCGGCCCGACGACGGCGACGACCTGTGCGGCCTCCAGCGTGAGCGTGACACCCGACAGAACGGTTCGGCCGCCCAGTTCCACCGATAGATCGCGCGCCGCGAGCGTCATGGCGCAATCTCCCGCCGGGTCACCAGCACCAGCCAGAGAAAGAATGGTGCGCCGACAAGAGCGGTGAGCACGCCGAGTTTGATGTCGCCAGCGGGGGCCGCGAGCCGCACGCCAACGTCGGCGACCAGCACCGCGATGGCCCCGCCGAGCAGGCTCGGCACCAGGAGACGGCCTGGCGCATGGCCGACAAGCGGGCGAAGGAGGTGCGGAACGACGAGGCCGACGAAGCCAATGGTGCCGCTGACGGCGGTCGCCGCGCCGACGGCCAGCGCGACGCCTGCAACCAGCCGCGTGCGCAGGCGATCGAGATCGACGCCCAGATTTCGCGCGACGTCCTCACCCAGCGTCAGCGCGTCCAGCGGCCCGGCGAGCCCGAGCAGCAACGCCCATCCCGCGATGATGAGTGGTGCGGAGATCCAAAGATGCTCGAGACTGCGGTCGTTGAGCGATCCCATAATCCAATAGAGCATCTCGACGGAGGCGAAAGGATTGGGCGCCAGATTGAGCGCGAGCGAGGTGAGCGCACCGGCGAGGCTGGAGATTGCGACACCGGCCAGGATCAGCGTCACGGGCGATGTCCGCGGCCCCGCGAGCACGACGACCGCCAGGGTGGCGAGAGCGGCACCGATGAGACCGCCAAGCGGCAAGGCGAAGGAAAAGGCTGCCGCCGCCCCGCTGTGCACAGCCACGACCGCACCGAAGGATGCACCGGCCGAAACGCCGACGAGGCCTGGTTCAGCGAGCGGATTGCGCAGGTACCCCTGCAGTGCGGCACCCGACAGCCCCAGCGTGGCACCGACCAGCAAGCCGAGAACGGCGCGCGGCAGGCGGATCTCGACCAGCACGAGCCGCGCCGCGTCGCTCTGCTGCGGCAAGCCCAGGCCGTCGGGGCCGAGCAGCAGCGACAAGAAGAACGCGCACGCGAGAGCCGCACCGAGACCCGCCAGCAGCGTGCGCTGCGACCACGGCGGGCCTAACGATGCATGCACCCCTGGCGCAACGGCCCGCGTCTCCGGCTCAGCCATCGCTCCCACCGCGCCTGCGTCGTGCCGTCTCGGACGAGGATGCCGTATTGCGTACTGCCAGTGCGGGCTGTTCCACCGCCAGTCGCTCGACGGCATCGGCAATGGCCGGCGTCCCGCACAACCACAGGGGCATGTCGATCCCCACATGCCGGCCGCGCGACAGGATTGCGCGGAAAGCCGGGTGGCGCAGGTTGTCCGCAAGTGGCGTGCGGAACTGATCGGGGGCGTTGGCAAGCACGACGAGATCGGGGGGATTGGTGACGAGCGTCTCGAGGGGCAGGCGTGCGCCTGGCCCCAGCACCATATGCTCAGCCGCATTGCGATAGCCGGCCGCGGTCAGCGCCGCATGCAGGAGGCCACCTGGTCCGGAAGTGAGCGAATTGACCTGGTAGGCGATCGCGCTCGGCCGGCCGGTTTCGCGCGGCGCGGCTGCGGCGAGACGGGCATCGAAGGCGCGCACGACCTGCTCGCCGCGCTCTGGTTCACCGATGCCCGCAGCCAGAAGCCGCACGGCCTCGCGCACGCCGTCAAGATCGCTCGCCAACGGCACGATGAGCACCGGCACGCCGAGACGCCGCAGCATGGCGACCGCTTCGGGCGTCGAATAAGCGGTCGTCACGACGAGATCGGGCGACAGGGCGAGCACCTCCTCGGCGCGCCCGCGCACAATCCGCATACCTTCGACGCGGCCGGCGACAGTCGAGAGCACCGGATCGGCAGCGAGCCGGCTCAATGCGGCAATGGCCGATCGGTCGGCGAGATCGACGAGGAGCTGATCGGTGCACAGGTTGAGCGAAACGATGCGGCGCGGCTTGCTCTTCGGCGCGGCAATCGTTGCCGCCCGGGACGCGCCAGCCGACAGCGGTGCGCCACTGCCACCCGATAGCAGTGGCACTACCGCGACGAAGAGAGCGGCGCATACGGCGGCGGCAATACCCGCGCGCGCCACTCTCCCGCAATGCCAGCGGCTGGTCATCCTCGTCCTGCGTTCCCGATTGGCGGAGCTACTGGCTGCGCGTGTCTCACTTCAACGGCCTCGCGACATCGAGCGGCGTCTCCAACCTGATCCTCAATCCCGCATAGGCGGCAAGCCCCGCCGTCTCGTAGCCGAAGACTTCCTGATAATCCTGATCCAGCAAGTTCTCCACCCGGCCGAACATTTCGACGCCAGGCACCAGTTCGTAGGACCCGGCGATGCGCAGCAGCCAATAGTCGTCGAGCACATAGCGTTCCGCGAACGGCGGCACGATCAGGAACGCATTATCGATCGTCTTGCCGTTGTAGACGGCGGAAAAATTGAGCGCCGCGCGCCGGTCGGCCGAGCGCCAGTCGATGTCGAAACGGCCTTGATGGCGCGGCCGCCGCACTTCCGTCAGGCCCTGGTCGTCCACCGCGTCGAGGTACGTGTAGGCGGCGCCCAGCGTCACGCCGGGGAGCAGCGCCACGCGGCCAGCGACTTCCAGCCCCTGCCGCCGGCTGGTGCCGGCAAGATTGTCCGACGTGATGAGCGGGAAAGCGGAGAAGTCGTCGACGATCTCGTTCCTGAGATTAGACTTGAACCAGGTCACGTCGATGACCGCCCGGCCCGACCACAGTGTCGTCTCAACGCCTACGTCCCATCCGCGTGACGTCTCCGGCCTGAGGTTGGGGTTGGGCGTGTAGCGGAAGAACGTGCCGTAAAGCTCCGCGAAGCTCGGATACTTGATGCCGGTGCCGTAGCTCGCATGCAGGCGGAATGGCGACGAAGGCAAGCGCGCCGAGCCCTGCAGGCGCCAGCTCGTCGCATCGTCGAACACCTCGTTGTCATCGTGACGCACGGTGGCACCCAGATGCACCAGGTTCCAGTACTCGCCGCGCACCTCGCCGGCGAAGCTGAGGCGTCCTCGCTCGGCGCTGAAGTTGCCTGCGTCGGGCTGCTCGAACCGCTCGTCCTGCTTCTCGATGAGGCCCGTCACGTAGTGGCGCGCGGCGCTGCCGGGCGAATCCAGCCGCACAGTCGTCGTATAGCCATAGGTCAACCGGTCGTCGATCAGGAGCGTGTTGGAAGGAAAGAGGCCACGGTCGATGTCGTGCGCATCGCGATGCGCGCGCGTGGCGAAGATCTTCTGCGTCCACGCGCCGTCGAACAGGGAAAGCTCGGCATCGAGCCGTCCTGACCACTGGCGCGTGTCGAACGTCGAAAGGTTGTCGTTGGCGACGAAGTAGCCGCCGACAATACCGTTGAAGTCGTCGCGATCGCCGTCGAGCCGGCTGGTCCGGAAGCTGCCTGAAACCGTCAATGCCTCGAACGGCTTGAAGCCTGCCTTGGCCGACAAAGTGCTGAGTGTCGAGCCGTCGCGCTCCCGCCCCACAGGCGCGATGTTGAAGCCGCCGGTCTCACGCCGCGACAGCGTGAGGCTGCCCCATGCGGTGTCCGTGCCGCCGGAAACGGCAACGCGGCCGCCCTTCGTATCGAACGAGCCAGCCTCCCCCTCGGCACGCAGTGTCAGCGGTCCGCGCCCAGATCTGGTGACGATGTTGACGACGCCGCCGAGCGCGCCGCTGCCGTAAAGGCCGCTTTGCGGCCCGCGCAACACTTCGATACGTTCGATATCGTCGGCGGAAAGATTGGCAAAATCGTAGAACCCGTCCGTACTGGGGTTGACCTCAACGCCGTCGATGATGACGAGCGTGTGGTTGCTCTCCGCGCCGCGGATGCGCACCACCGAAATGTTTCCTGCGCCGCCCTGCTGGCTCACCGAGACGCCGGGCAGCGCGCGCAGGGCATCGGCCGCAGTGCGGATCTGTGCGGCCTCCAGCATCTGGCGGGTAACAACCGACGTCGCCGTGCCGACCTCGTCGCGAGGCACCCCACGAGTAGCGCTCGACGACGGCTGGATTTCGCCTTCCAGTTCGATCGACCCTGCCTCTTGAGGCAGTGCGCCCGGCGCAGCCGGAGCGCTGGCCGCGGATTTTACTTTTGTCTTCTTCTTGGTGCCGGATGCAGGCGTCGCATCGTCCGCGACGGCAGACTGCGGCTTTGCTACTGGCTTGGCCTTCACAACAGGTTTGGCGAGCGCCGCCCCCTCGATGACAACCGGCGGCAACGCGACCGTTCCGGGCGCCTGCTGTGCCAATGCCGGCCCAGCCGTGACGCATGTCGCCGCCAGTGCTGCGGCGGTCGAATGCGCTGCCCCTCTCACCCAATCGAAGCGCGCGATTGGACCTCTCGTCTGTGTCCTTGACTTCAAGTTCATAGCCCGTCCCCACGATGAGCGAGACGGCATGAGGCTCCTAGCCGAACCATGAACGCACCATGCAACCGAGCCGGACAGCAGAGGCCCGCACGGACGCTGGGAGCATAGCAATCGGGAGAAGTACCCGATCACGGCCGACATCGGGCGCCACCATGCCTGGTTGCACCTCGGTCGCCGCTACGGGGTTCCGCTCCTCCGCGCGCCCCGCACGGTGGATGGGCGACATGGGCCGGCAGGTCTCCTGGCTCACAGCTCGGGCGCCTGGCTCCAACCTTCCCATCGGGCGGACAAACCGCGCCGACAGTGGCATTCCTGGACAGGCTCGCTGCTTACAGTTGCGGGGGCAGCTTCGGCTCTTGCGCGTTCCGCCTACGAGACGGGCGTGCGTTTTCCGAATTCCCTTTTTCGTCCCGGCGGGCGTCACCCCGCTCGGAAACCGGCACGGGGCGATCTGATCTGCTCCCGATGACGATGTCAACAGCGACACACGGTCGATACGCCGATGCGCAGGGTATAGGCTCGCCGCCGCAACAGCTTGGAGCCATCCGACAATGACCTTGCGTCCCATGCGCGTGCTCGATCGTGCCACTGCCGCCAGCGGTGCCGTCAACGAAGATCGCGCCGGAGCATCGGGGCGGCTCGCCTGGGTCATCGACGGCGCCACTGACATTCTCGACCGGCCACTGACAGCGGCCGCCTCCGACGCAAGCTGGATCGCGGGCCAACTCGACCACGCGCTGTCGGAGTTGCACGCTGCCGTCCGCTCGCACTCCGATCTGGTGGCGCTTCCCGCGCAGCTTTCCGCGCGCATGCGGCACGAACTGTCGGCGTGCGCGTCGCGCATGCCCGCGGCTGCTTACGAGAACCCATCTGCGGCGGGGATCGTGCTCGCACACTTCGGCGATCACCTGGGCTACGTGCAGCTCGGAGACTGCTCGTTGCTCGTCGCCGACGCTTCGGGCGTACGCCGCTTCGGCCCAAGCGACGAGCGCGCGGGAGACGCGCAGCTCGCAAGCGCCATAGAGGAACAATCGCGGCGCATGGCCGAGCGCGACGGCGGAATGCTGGCGGAAATGCAATTGCGTCACGCTATGCTGCCCACACTGCGCGCCGCGCGCAGTCATATGAACCGGGAGGGTGGCTATGCCATCTTGTCGATCGAACCGCCGCCGCCTGCGCTCGTGCTGTCGGGCACATTCACGCCTCACGGCGACTGCCGGCTTCTACTGGCGAGCGATGGCCTCATGCGCCTCGTCGACGTCTTCCACCGCTACGACGATGCGAAGCTGATGGCGGCGGCGACAGCCAAGGGGCTCGCGCCGCTCATCGCCGAGCTTCGCGAAATCGAGCACGACGAGAGCGCTCTTGCCCGTCCGCGCATCAAGCGCTCCGACGACGCCACGGGCCTGCTGATCGGCCTATGACGTCGCCTTTCGAGGCATCCGGGCCGGATCTACTCTGTCGCTTCGGCGAGGATCTTCTCGAGCAGCGCATTGATGTCGGCCAGTGGCTTTTGCGATGGGCCCTCGCCCGCGGGCAGCAGGCGATAGCCCATCGTGACATGACCCGGCTTGTCCGCCGCCTCGAACACAAACATCACGTAGGGACAGAGTCCGGCGTTCGCCAGATCGGCCTCCATCATCTTGCGCGACAGGCGCGACGAGCAGAACGTGAAGTATTCCGCATTGCTGTAGAGCGTCTTGCCGGCACCGACATCGGCCGCCGTGCGCTTCAACATCTCGCCGACATGGCCGTTGAAGTCGACGGTGAGGCCCTGGTTGACGATTGCCGTCTGCAGGTCGGTGCGCGCGTCGGCGAACGGCCGCTCTATCGTGCGCGTCTTGACCGCGTCCGACGCCAGGACCGGCTGCAACGGCGCTACCGCAGACGCCGCTGCCAGCAGCAATGCCGCGGCACGATGGATCGATGACGGCCGCCCGAAAAAGGCGAGCCTCCAAAAACAACGCATGACGTCCTCCCAAGAACCCGGCGCGTGTTGAGCTTGTTTGTGATGCGCCTTCCAGCGAACATGCCGGGCAGATCGTGCTCGGCATCACGGCTGGGGCGTTCCCCTTTTTTCGATAAGGGTATCCCACGCGCGCCGCAGCGCAAGCGCATGTCGTCAGCTCAGAAGCAGAACAACAGACCCGACAGGCCCGCGAGGTCGAGAAAAAGCGCATCGCCGCGCACAGCCAGCAGATAGAGCGCGGCGGCGACCAGTAAGATGGAAACGGCACCGGCCATCATGAGCGCGGCGCGCGGCGTCGCCTCGGGTGGGGGGCTCCCATCGGGCTCGCGACTGCCGTTCGTGGTCGAGATAGGGCTCACGCATTAACTCTATTGTGACGTGCCGGGACCGAACGGTCATGCGGCCTTGGCAGCGACCCGGCGGACGGGCTCTTCACGGATCGGCCAGTTGACGGCGGCCGCCAGCAGCCCGAGGAAGACCGAGATCCACCACATCTGATCGTAGCTGCGCAGCATATCGAAGACGTAGCCGCCGAGCCATGCCCCCAGGAATGAGCCGACCTGGTGCGACAGGAAGACGAGGCCATAGAGCATCGTCATCCACTTGGGTCCGAAGAATGTTGCGACCAGTCCGGTCGTGAGCGGCACCGTCGACAGCCACAGCAGGCCGAGCGCGCCACTCAGCACGATCACGGTGACAGGCGTAATCGGCAGAAACAGGAAGCCGAGGAAGACGATGGCGCGGCCAATGTAGATGAGTGCGAGCCCGTGCCGCTTGGGCAGGCGCCGCCCCCATTGGCCGGACAGATAGGTGCCGATCAGGTTGCCGACGCCAACGACGGTGAGCGCGATCACGGCGACGTGCGCGGGCATTCCCTTGTCGGCGACATAGGCCGGCAGATGCGTGCCGTAGAAGACAACATGGAAGCCGCACACGAAGAAGCCCGCGTTGAGTAGCCAGAAGCTCGGATGCCGCACAGCTTCCCGCAAGGCATCGCCGAGGCTTTGCTGCGTGTCCTCGCCCGGCAGCGCGACAGGTGTCCCGGCTACCGCTGCCGACAGCGCCAGAATGCTCGCGGCGGTGGCAGCAAGCACGAGCAGGCTCGTCTGCCAGCCGAGCAGTTCCATCAGCAGATGCGTGTAAGGCAGCGCCACGAGGATGCCGACGCCGCTGCCCATGCCGATGGCGGCGATTGCCTGCGTGCGGTTCTCCGCCGTCACGCGGCGCGCGACCGCGCCGACCATCGCGTTGACGCCGCAGCCGGCGACACCGAACCCGAGCAGCACGCCCGAGACGATAAGGCCCGCCTCGGTACGCGCCAGATAGAGCGTCAGCAGTCCCAGCGTCGTCGTCAGCGCACCGAAAACAGCGACGCGGCCCGTTCCGTACTTGTCCGACACCGCACCTGTGAACGGCGCGGAGACACCCCAGACGATATTGGAAATGGCAATCGCCATCGCGAAGGCCTCGCGGCCGAGCCCAAGCGTCTCGCTGACCGGCTTGAGATAGAGGCCCATGACCTGCCGCAGCCCCATGCCGATGGCAGCTATGGCGGCGGCAGCCAGGATCACCGCCCAAAGCGGTAGTCCGCGGCGGGATGCGGCGGCCGGCCCGGCAGCTCTCTCGTTCAGGCGATCATCTCCAGCGCGCATCGTCTCTGCTCCGGTCCAGGGAGGATTCAGATGAAAGGCTGAGTAGCGCGACCGCAGCGGCGATGGAACTGCGGTTTAGGCGGTCGAGCCCCGCGTCCATCGCTCGGCTCGGGATTACCAACCTACATTGAAGATCATCGGAGATCAGCTCGCGGCTCCCGGCGACAGCCGCTTGCGCTCGATCTCCCCCACCGGTCCTTGGGCCGCAGTGATGCCCCGGCCTGTGATCTCGATGGCAAATTCCCCGGCCTCATCGCGGTGCACGCGGACGAGGTTGTAGCGGGCCAGCGGCTCGTTACCGTGCCGTCGCCCCGCAGACCCCGATGCGATGCCCACGACGGGGACAGGAGCTCCTGCCCCTGAATGACACCACGCGATGCTGTCGCGATGGTTGTGGCCATGCAGGACAAGTTCCGCACCATGCTCGGCGAGTACCTCTTCCAACGGTCCTGCGTCCTTGAGGCCGCGCCGCGGCGGCGCCTGGCCTGGGAGCGGTGGATGGTGGATGAGGACGATGCGGGCGAGCCCGCTCGATCGCAGATGATCGAGCACCCGCGCGAGCGCGCTGCGTTGCACCGTACCCACCTCGCCGGCCGCGACGAAAGGCGGCGTCTCCACCGCCGAGTTGACGCCAATGAGCGCCATACAGCCGACGCGGCGCACGTAGGGAAAGGCGCGAGGCCCCGCCGCCTCACCCGGCACGTCCCGGCCGAATGCGTCGCTGCGCATGTAGGCGCGCCACATCTCGACCCCGTCGTGGCGCTTCAGGTGGCTGTAGATGTCGTGGTTTCCCGGCACGACGCTGACATCACCGGGCGGGCCGATAGTCTCGAGCCAGGCCA
Source organism: Hyphomicrobiaceae bacterium (assembly GCA_050250815.1). Lineage (GTDB taxonomy): Bacteria > Pseudomonadota > Alphaproteobacteria > Rhizobiales > Hyphomicrobiaceae > JAEUMD01. The sequence goes on along the minus strand of JBFWNY010000008.1, from coordinate 90,541 downwards.
GCGCCGCTGAATACTCTCCAGGCAGGCCGACGTTGCACAGGTCGCCCGTGACGGCGATGTGGTCGGGATTCTGCAGAGCGATGTCTCGGGATATTGAATCGACCACATCGGGCCGGTGCACACGGCGTCGACCCCGATGCCAGTTGATCACGCCCAGAGTGCGCTTGACGTTCCAGTGGCGCGGCGTAAAGCCCACCAGTGGGGTCAGGTGAACATCGGACAAATGGGCGAGCGTTGTCGTCTCGACGGGCATACGGCGTGCGTGCTCCGTTCAGGGCTCCGACCGCGGCCGCCGGAGTGCCGAACCGCGATTGCCAAGGCCCGCAAATAGCGCTCAATTGCCCCCGTCACAACGACGGAAGTCGGGAGAGCCTCCATTGACCGTACAGCGGCTCGTCACGCGCACCATGCAGCGCTACTGGCGCTTCTCGCGCGGTCTGACGCTCGGCGCGCAGGGCGCGGTGATAGATCCGAACGGCCGATTTCTGCTCGTGCGGCACACCTATCGTCCGGGCTGGCACTTCCCCGGCGGCGGCGTCGAGCGGGGCGAGACGGCCCTGACCGCACTGGAACGCGAGCTTCAAGAGGAGGCCGGCGTGCTGCTCGAGGGCCCGCCGCACCTGTTCGGCCTCTATGGCAACCACCGCCTGTTCCCGGGGGACCACATCGCGCTATTCGTCGTGCGGGCATGGCGTCAACCCGATCCGCCCGGTCCCAATCGCGAGATCGCCGAGCAAGCGTTTTTTGCCATCGATTCGGTACCCGAGACGACACATGCCGCGACGTTGCGGCGCATGCGCGAGATCGTCGGAGGCGCTTCGCCCGCCGACGAGTGGTGACCCCACCGGCCCGGACACGGTCCCTGCGCCAGCGCTTCGCTGGACCGCGTGCGCGGGCTCATGCTATGCGCGCGGGCCCGGCAGGCGAGGCAGCGCGACGAACGCGCGGGCCCACCCACGCCGGCAGCTCGCAGTCCAGCCGCCGATCCCCATGACACCGCAACCTCAACTGCTGTCCGATGTCCGCCAGGTCGGCCCCGCCGATCTCGAGGTGATCGCGGACCTGCATCGCGCGGCCTTCGGCCCCGGACGGTTCGCCCGCAGTGCCTATCGCGTGCGCGAAGGAACCGCGCCTTTCACGCCGCATTGCCGTGTCGCTGTTCTCGGCAACAGACTCGTTGCCGCCTTGCGCATGACGGAGGTTGCCATCGGTGGCCGCCACGGCGCGCTGCTGCTGGGCCCCGTCGCCGTCGCGCCCGACCTCAAGGGCCAGGGCCACGGCCGCAACCTCATCGCACGCACCCTGGACGCGGCGCACGCGAGCGGCTTCGGTCTCGTCGTACTGGTCGGCGATCTGTCCTATTACGGCCGCTTCGGCTTCGTCACGGCCAGGCCCGGCAGCATCCGCCTGCCGGGTCCCGTCGATCCCACACGCATCCTGGTGCTCGAGTTAAAGCCCGGCACACTGGCCGAATACTCCGGCCTCGTTGCTGCCGCGCACGACAACGCTTGAGAGGCGTCTGCCGCGTCAGCGCGTCCAGAACTCGCGGCGCAACAGCACCAGGACCGTGAACAGCTCAAGACGTCCGAGCAGCATCGCCAGCGACAGCGTCCACTTGGCCGCGGCGGGCAGCGTCGCGAAATTCCCCGCAGGGCCCACGACATCGCCCAGCCCTGGTCCCACGTTGCCGAGCGCCTGCGCGGCCGACGACAGCGCCGTCGTGAAATCGAGACCCAGGCCCGACAGCAGCACGGTGAATATGCCCACTGTTCCCATGTAGATCGCCAGAAACGCGACGACCGAGAACGGCACGTCGTCAGGCAGGCGACGGCCGTTGTAGGATAGATTGACGATGCGGTGCGGACTGATGAGGTGCGTGAAGTGGCGCTGCGTCAGCAGTCCCGCGACCTGCAGCCGGTAGATCTTGATCGCGCCCGAGGTCGAGCCCGAGCAGCCGCCGACAAAGGTGAGCAGGAAGAACAGGCCCACCGCGAACGTTCCCCACTTCGTGTAGTCGGTGCTGGCAAACCCCGTCGTCGTCACGATGGAGACCACGTTGAAGGCCGCGTGCCTCACCGCATCGGCGACCGGCGTGCCCAGATGCACCATCAGCCACACCGACATGAGGCCGATGACGACCGCGAGGAACGCGAGAAAGCCTTTGACCTGCTCGTCCGTGAAGAGCGCGCGGCCGTCACCGCTGATGGTGCGTATGAGAACCACGAACGGCATTGCTCCGAGCGTCATGAAGATGATGGCGGTCCAGTCGATGGCGGCCGACTGGAAGTAGCCAAAACTGGAGTCGTGAGTCGAGAACCCGCCGGTCGCAATGGTTGCGAGTGCATGGCAGACGGCATCGAACGCACTCATGCCGAAAAGAGCGTAGGCAATCGCGCAAACCACGATGAGACCGAAGTAGACCGCAGCAGTCGCCTTCACCAGCTCGATGGCGCGCGGCACGATCTTCTCCGACTTGTCGGAGCTTTCGGCATGGAACAACTGCATGCCGCCGACGCGCAGATAAGGCAGGATGAGGATTGCCATGACGACGATGCCGATGCCGCCGAAGCCGTTGAGCAGCGCCCGCCAGAGCAGGATGCCGCGCGGCAGCTGGTCGAGACCGGTGATGACGGTGGAGCCCGTCGTGGTGATGCCCGACATCGTCTCGAAGTAGGCGTCCGTATAGCTGAGACCGATGCCGATGAACGGCAACGCCGCGAACGCGGTGAGCAGTCCCCACGCAAGCGTCGTCAGCAAAAACCCGTCCTTGACGGAGAACGCGATCGACTTGTTGTCGAAGTTGAGCAGGACCAGCAGGCCGCCGATGAAGAATGTCGCGACTGCGGAAGCCAGGAAGGCGCGCCAGTCGGCGTGGCTGTCGGCGAGATCGACGAGCGCCGGCAGCACCATCGCGGCGGCGAGCACGACAAGCAGCAGGCCGACGATGAACAGTATGGGGCGGAGGTTGATCATTCCATTCACTGCTGCCCGCAGGCGGTCGCCGGGATCGGCTGTGCCGAGGCAGGCGCCTCGTCCTGCACGCCACGGACACTCTGGCGTCTATTCCGTGTGCCCTGGCAGGCGCAACCTCGAAGTGAGCGCCGTCCTATGCCGGAACCCTCGTGTTGACAGAAACCGATATTGGTTTCTCGCCGATTACAGCGGGCAGCCCTTGCAGCCCAATACGCCGGATCCGTCCACCAAGGCCGCATGACCGGCCGAGCAAGCCATGCCTTCCACGCATATCTCCGAGTTCAATCCTGGGCGTCGACCGTGCTATGGCTCCCGCACTGTCGAACGAGGACCCTTGCGGCGGATGGCCAACCGATTGCGTGAGCATTGGCTCGCTGCGCGCCTCGTCGCTGGCTTGGCTGCGCTCGCCATCGCCTTTTGCATTGCTGCGACCAAGTTCGACGATCCGCTTCGCACCCCGAGCTTAATCCAAACCGCGGATGGCCTGGTTGCAGATGCTCCCGCCAATGTGAGCTGCCGAGCACTCGTCGCCGCCGTCCGGGAGCGGCGAGCGCATGGTGCACCCGCCTCCGCTCCGATATTGCGGCCCGAGGCACCGGTCGAGACAGCTACACAGGCTCGAACCAGACACCCATCGCGCGCGCACAACGGGAGCATAAGCCCCCAGACGCTTCTTCGCGCCAGCGCGCCTCCTGTTACACTCCGGACCACTATTCCGCTACCGACGGCCGCTGCACGCATACCACGCGCGTATGCACCAAAGCCGTTGCAGACCGGCCCACCCAGCGCCCTAGAGCAGCGCGCGTAAGCGCACACACCCACTCACCTACAACATCGCAGATGAGCTGACGCATTCCGCGCTCCCTCGAAGGGAGCGTCGCAGACGTGCGCATTCTGGAACCACAACCATGACCAATCCAACCGAGAAGAGCGGGCCGCAGAATCAAGCGGACGAGGCGAGCGAAAATCCCGCGTCGACTGAGGCTTCGACGAAAGCGCTGGTGATCTTCACTGCCGGCTTCGTCGGACTGCTCGTCCTGATCATTGTCGTGCAAATGCTGCGGCACTGAGCCCTCGCGGGTCGTCCGGCCCGGTATTCACGCCGCGCCGGACGATCACCCGCTTGCTAGACTGGACATCTCAGTCGGCGAACGGGTCGCGCATCAGGATGGTGTCGTCGCGCTCCGGGCTGGTCGACAGCAGCGTCACCGGGCACTCGATCAGTTCCTCGATGGTGCGGACGTACTTCACGGCCTGCGCTGGAAGCTGCGACCATGAGCGCGCGCCGCATGTCGATTCCGACCAGCCCTCGAACGTTTCGTAGATGGGCTGGATGCGCTCCTGGCTGTACTGACCGGCAGGCAGACGATCGATGCGTTCACCATCGAGGCGGTAGCCGACGCACACCTTCAGCTCCTTGAAGCCGTCCAGGACGTCGAGCTTGGTGAGCGCAATTCCGTCGATGCCGGCCACTTTGATGGTCTGACGCACGAGAACGGCGTCGAACCAGCCACAACGGCGGGCGCGCCCCGTCACCGTGCCGAACTCGTGCCCGCGCTCGCCGATCAGCTGGCCAATCTCATCGGTCAGCTCGGTCGGGAACGGTCCGGAGCCGACGCGCGTCGTGTACGCCTTGGCAATCCCCAGCACGTAGCCGACGCTGCGCGGGCCGACGCCCGAGCCGGTGGCGGCCTGCGCGGCGACCGTGTTCGACGACGTGACGAACGGATAGGTGCCGTGATCGATGTCGAGCAGTGCGCCCTGCGCGCCCTCGAACAGGATGCGCTTGCCGTCCTTGCGCTCGGTATCCAAGAGATGCCACGCCACGTCGATGAACGGCAGGATCTTCGGTGCGATCTCGTTCAGTTCGGCCAGCAGCGTGGCCTTCTCGATCTCGGGGCGGCCGAGGCCGCGGCGCAGCGCATTGTGATGCATGAGGATGCGATCGACCTTGGGCTCGAGTGTGCCCAGCGTCTTCAGATCCTGCACGCGGATCGCGCGGCGGCCGACCTTGTCCTCGTAGGCGGGGCCGATGCCGCGGCCCGTTGTACCGATCTTGCCCGCTCCGGCCGCCTCCTCGCGCATCTGGTCGAGCTCGCGATGCAGCGGCAGGATGAGCGTTGCGTTCTCGGCGATGCGCAGGTTGTCGCGCGTGATCGCCACGCCCTGCTTGCCCAGCCGCTCGATCTCGGCGCACAGCGCCCAGGGGTCGACGACGACACCGTTGCCGATGATACCGAGCTTGCCCGGCCGCACGACGCCTGAGGGCAGCAGCGACAGCTTGTAGGTGTTGCCGCCGATAACCAGCGTGTGTCCGGCGTTGTGCCCGCCCTGGAAGCGCACGACGATATCAGCGCGCTCCGACAGCCAGTCGACGATCTTGCCTTTCCCTTCGTCGCCCCACTGGGCGCCGACCACGACGACGTTGGCCATCCGGCTTCCTCGCAAACATGAAAAGGCCCCGGACACTCCATCCGGGGCCGGTCACGGATTTATCGCGGCTTTCCAGCTGCGGCAACCGCGCCGCAGCGCCTGGCGAGGCCAGCGGGCACTTATCCGCCGCCTGCTGCGGGCGACCAAAGCGCACAGGCCGCTGAGCTTCCCGCACTGCGAAGGGCAGAAAAACTTCGCTCAGTGGCCCGAGTAGCTGATCGACTTCGCCCCCGGCCACACCACCCGATAGCCGAACTCGATCACCTTCTCTTCGTCGGGCTCCACTTTCTGATCCCAGGCCAGCACGCCCTGCCGGTCCTCGATATCCCGGCGCGTGGGCGGCGTGCGACCAACGAACTCCACACGGATCTCATCGTTCCGCGAGATCGGAATCTGATCCATGAGCGTCACGTCGACGGCCCGCTCGTGCATGTTCTTGACCGACAGCTTGTAGTTACGCTCGTCCGTGCGCGAGGACGAGATGAGACCGGTCTCGCCGCGCTTGTCGACGGAGACCGCGTGGCGCACCCGAACGAGATCGTCGGCGCCGAAGCCAAGTTCGTGCATCTCGCCACCGGCGAGCAGCGGCAGGCGGCCGTTGCCGACGAAGGTGCCGTCGCGGAACAGGGAGACGGAGCCCGGCAGCAATGGTGAGCCGCGCGGAGCCTCGAACTTGGCGTAGAGGTAGGCTTTGGGGTCGCGCTTGGGGACGGCACGCGCCATGAGCTGGGGCTCGAAGGTGTCGGTGGCAAGCGCCACGCCCTTGGCTTCACCGTTATTGGCGACGGTGGTCGGCCCGGCGACCGCATAGACGGCCTGGAACGGGGCGACGACCACGGTCGCGAGCCCGCGTGTAACTTCGACGGCATCGGCCATGCCACCCGCCCGCATCTGGCCATCGCTCGGAGGCGGTGCGGGAGCCGCCATCTCCGCCATGGGAGCCATTCGCTTGCGTGAGGCAACGGGAGCGGCGGCCACGGGCGCGGGCCGTTCCGGCTCGTAGTCGACCGACACGGTATAGAGTTCAGGCGCCGCCGTGCCTGCCGACGGCCGTGTGGTCGACAGCTCGATGGCAACGTTCTCCCACGCCTCTCCCGTGCGCTGAGTAATGGTTGCGCGACGCAGCAGCTCGAGGCTGGGGGCCTTCGTCTTCGTGCCCGTCGACAAACGCGCGTCATAGCTCGGGGACCACGACGCGGCAGCGACCTGATATTTGACGACCAGATCGGCCTCGAGCGGCCCACCGGCCTTGACGGCGACCTTCACCTCCGTGCGCTCCTGGCGCGTGGGCGCCAGCGCATCGAGCTTGCCACGAAGGTCTGCGATGCGCCGGTCGATCTCGCGCACATCGACCTCGGCATCGAGCCGCGTCTTGGAGATGTCCTTTAGGCTTGCCGCGATCAGCGCCAGTACCTCGCCCCAGTTCTCCGCGGGTGCGGCGGCCGTTCCGGCTGGCGGCGGCGGCCGATTGGGCAGCGTGGCGAGATTGGAGACAAGCGCGCGCTGCGTATCGGCCGCAACGATGCGGTCTTCCGCCAGCCTGCGGCCGTCGGTGAGCGTTTCGATCTCGGCCTCGATGCGCTTGCGCTCGGTCGCCCACGCCTGCTCGCCAGTCTGCGGAACAAACAGCCGCCGCGTATCGACGGTGCCGACCTCAAGCTTCCCCGTCGCCTTGCCTTCGACGCGGATCGAGCTGGCGATGGCCTCCGGTGGCAGATCGTTGAGCACGATCGTGTGTGCGCCCTCGGCGAGTTTCGCCTTTCCGGTGCGAACCACCTCGGCGCCGGAGGGATAGACCGTCACCGCCGTGATGCGCGTATCGAGCGACACGTCCGCCGCTTGGGCTGCGCCGGTCATGACCGTGAGCACAGCGAGAGCGAGAGTTGTTCGCAGCATCGGCAAATCTCCTTGGTGACGGCAATGGCGGGGGACAGCCGCAAGCATAGGGACGACTTGGCGACCGCAATATGACCGCTGAGCGGTCGCGGGGCGAGCGGAATTGCAAACCGCCCGCCCGCGCCATCCTTTGGCCCATTAACCATACCGCCAGACGAGAGGCGTGGCTGGAACCGTGCCGCTCAGAACGAGAGGCGCCGGGCGCGCACGACCTGCGGCAGCGCCACCACCCGCGAGAGCACCGCATCGGTGACCGGCTCGTCGACGGCAACCACCGCGATGGCATCCCCGCCAGCCGTCTCGCGCCCCAGATTGAAGGTGGCGATGTTGACGCCCGCCTCGCCCATGACCATGCCGAACTGGCCGATGAAGCCGGGCCGGTCCTGGTTGCGCACGAACAGCATGTGCGGCGTCACCTCGAAGTCCATGTCGATATTGCGCACCTGAATGATGCGCGGGCGCCCGTGCGAGAAGACAGTTCCGGCAACCGAGCGCTCGTAAGCGTCCGTGCGCACGGTGAGCTTGATGTAGCTCTCGTAGATACCGTGCTTGGAGCAGCGCACTTCCTCCACCGCAATGCCACGGTCACGCGCGAAGGAGGCTGCCGAGACCATGTTGACGTCGGACAGCGACGGGCGCAGCACGCCCGCCAGCGCCGCCGCCGTCATCGGCTTCACGTTGAGTTCGGCCACCTCACCGCAATACTCGATGCGCACGCCCTTGATGGCGACCTCGGTGAGCTGGCCGGCGAACGAGCCAAGCTGCTCGGCGAGCTTGACGAACGGTGTCAGGCGAGGCGCCTCCTCCGCCGAGATCGAGGGGAAGTTGACCGCGTTGGTGATGGCGCCTTTCGTGAGGTAGTCGCTCATCTGTTCTGCGACTTGCAGCGCCACGTTCTCCTGAGCTTCCATCGTCGAGGCACCCAGGTGCGGTGTGCAGATGACGTTATCGAAAGCGAACAGCGGCGAGGCCGTCGCGGGCTCTGTCTCGAAGACGTCGAGCGCCGCGCCCCCGACGTGGCCACTTGCCAGAGCCTCGGCGAGCGCCTGCTCGTCGACGAGGCCGCCGCGCGCGCAGTTGATGATCCTTACGCCTTTGCGCATGCGTGCCAGCGCCTCTCGCGAGATGATATTGCGCGTCTTGTCGGTGAGTGGCGTATGCAGCGTGACAACGTCGGCGCGCGCCAGCAGATCTGCCAGCTCCACCTTTTCGACGCCGATGTCGAGGGCGCGCTCCGGCGTCAGGAAGGGATCGTAGGCCACAACCTTCATCCTCAGGCCCAGCGCGCGTTCGGCGACGATCGCGCCGATGTTGCCGCAACCGATGACGCCTAGCGTCTTGTTGAACAGCTCCATGCCCAGGAAGCGGTTCTTCTCCCACTTGCCCGCCTTGGTGGAGGCATTGGCCTCGGGGATCTGCCGCGCCAGCGCCATCATCAGCGAGATGGCGTGCTCGGCAGTCGTGATCGAGTTGCCGAACGGCGTGTTCATGACGATGACCCCACGCGCGGTGGCGGCTTTCGTATCGACGTTGTCGACGCCGATGCCGGCGCGGCCAACAACCTTGAGACGGCTCGCCGCGGCCAGCACCTTGTCGGTGACTTTCGTGGCCGAGCGGATGGCAAGCCCATCGTAGTCGGCGATGCGGGCTGCAAGCGCTTCCTTGTCCTTGCCAAGCTGCGGCTCGAACGTCACGTCGATGCCGCGGCTGCGGAAAATCTCGACGGCGGTTTCCGAAAGCTGATCGGAAATCAGCACCTTGGGGGTGGCCATGGCAGGCTCCTGTGAATGGGCGGCGCGAACGGTCGTGACCGAGGCACGACCGCGCGGCATCTGGTGGAATTGTCGCTAGCTAAAGCGGGCCGCGTGTTCAGATGCGCGCGTACCCGCAGGCCGTCTCAGGCGGCCTTGGCAATATCGGCGACCGCACTCGCGTAGGCCCATTCGAGCCACGGCACCAAGGCTGCGACGTCGCTCGTCTCGACGGTCGAGCCGCACCAGATGCGCAATCCGGCAGGTGCATCACGATAGGAGCCGATGTCGTAGGCGACGCCTTCCTTCTCGAGCGCGGCGACAATCCCCTTGGCGAAGGCCGCCTGCCCCTTGGCGTCGAGTGTATCGACCTCCGGCCCGACGAAGCGCAAACAAACACCGGTATTGGACCACGTGGCACGATCAACCGCCAAATTGGCGATCCACGGCGTGCGGTCGATCCAGTCGAAGAGCACTTTCGCGTTGGCGTCCGCGCGCCGGCGCAGCTCGGGCCGACCGCCGATGCTCTCGGCCCAGCTGAGCGCGTCCAGATAGTCCTCGACCGCGATCATGGACGGCGTGTTGATCGTCTCGCCCTCGAAGATGCCAGCGTCGAGCTTGCCGCCCTTTGTCAGGCGGAACAGCTTGGGCAGGCCACGCGGAGGCGCGTAGCTCTCCAGGCGCTGGATGGCGCGCGGCGACAGGATGAGGATGCCGTGCGCGGCCTCGCCGCCCATCACCTTCTGCCAGGAGAAGGTAAGGCAATCGACCTTGGCCCAATCGATGTCCTGCGCGAAGGCCGCCGACGTCGCATCGACGAGCACGAGGCCCGCGCGGTCGGCCGGCACCCAGTCGTAGTTGGGTACCCGGACGCCCGCGGTGGTGCCGTTGGCCGTCAGCACGACATCACGGCTGCCATCGATCTTCGACAGATCGGGCAGCGTTCCAAAGTCGGCTTCATAGACGTTGAGATCGGGCAGCTTCAGCTGCTTGACGGCGTCGGTCACCCATATGGCGCCGAAGCTCTCCCAGGCGAGCACATCGACGCCGCGCGCGCCCAGCATCGCCCACATTGCGGCCTCGAAGGCGCCGGTGTCGGAACCCGGCATGATGGCGCACACGTAGCCTTCCGGAACTCCCAGAATCGCCTTGGTCTTGTCGATGGCGAGCTTGAGGCGAGCCTTGCCTTCCTTCGACCGGTGCGAACGACCGGTGAGGGCGCCGGCGAGCGCCGCCGTCGTCCAGCCAGGACGCTTGGCGCAGGGACCGGAGGAGAAATTGGGGTTGGCCGGACGCACGGTCGGCCGAGCGAGGTTGGTCATCGAATCTACCCTTCCAGATAGCGGCTCCTCGGTGGGGAGGAGTGGCCCGCTGGCGGGAATAGGCGCGGAATCGATGCGCGTCAATCACGTGCAGGCGGCAAGGCGGTGGAGCACCAAATGCCATGCCGCACGGGTCGGCGCCAGCGCAAAACTAATCGGGCGGCACTCCTGAGAGCACCGCCCGCATGCCCCTGCGAGGGGCCAGACCCGGGGAGAGAGGGTCAGTCGATGTCGAAGCGCAGACCGGTACGGAACTCGTGGCCCATGCGATCACCGACGTCGATGAGGCTGGGTGTGAGCGGCGTGCGGGCAATGAGCGCCACCGTGCCGGGCATGTAGGTGAAGCGGTAACCGGTATCGAGAGTGATGCCTTTCCGCAGCTCCATCGAAACGCCGGCCATCAGGGCGAGGGACAGGCTGTAGCCCGTGGTGCTGGTGGTGTAGTTGTCATTGATGGGCGTCGCCTCATCGGGGCAGGCAAGCCCGGTGATCTGGAAGCCGCCTTCGCCCGAACCCGGATCGAAGACCACATCACGCGTCATATCCCGGCAATCGAGCGTACCGGTGCCCGTCGCCTTGACGTAGTGCTGGGCGATACCGATGCCCGCACCGACGTAGGGCTTGATGCGATGACCGGTGTCGAAGTCCTTGTACAGGTTGAACATCGCCGTATCGGTCTCGATGCGGCCGCGATGGCGGAAGTCGCCCTCGTAGTTGTAGATGTCGTTGGAGCTCAGGCTGACGGAGTTGACCACGACGGTCGGGCCCGGACGGGTGATCGTTTGGGTGATCGCCCCGTCATAGGCCGTGATGCCGCGACCGTTGCGGATGTCGACCTGGATGTCCCAGCGCAGGCTCGGTGTCAGGTAGCGGCCGAAGCCGGCGGAGAAGCTGAAAGTGCCGCTGTTGTCACCCAGGTTCTGCGGATTGATCGGGAAACCGGACACCGACACATCGCCCGAAGGCATGAAGTCGTAGCCGGCGTCGAAGCGCAAGTACCACTCGGCCTCGTAGATGGGCAGCGGTACCGGGGCCGGGACCGGCACGCCGGCGATGCCGTAGTCCTTCACGCTACCGCCGTACTCGTAGTCACCGCCGGCGGCCGCGGGCATCACGGCTGAGCCCAGCGCCAGGGCGATGGTGACGGTTGCGAGAATAAGTCTCATGACAGTCGATTCCTCGTTAAGGCAGCGGGCCTGACCCGCGCCAACGTTCTTGCGAAACGCACACACGGACCGACGAGAAGACGCTGTGATGAGACCGGCAGCGGGCAACTGGACGTGCTTCTGGAATGGCTTGAAGAGCCAAAGGACGCGTACAGGAGCCAAAAGACTGCTTGAGTTGCCGCGACCGGGCTGCGCGCCCGTGACGCCGTCGGGGAGCGGCCGGGTCAGAAACCCGTACGGCCGCACCTTGCTTCGAAACCAACGGGCGGAGCAGTGCTCCGCCCTCATGCCCCGGTCTCAGTTCAGGTTGTAACGGAGACCGAAGCGGAACTCGTGAGCGTGGATGTTCTCGACCACCGGATCCTCGGAGACCACCACGACGCCGCCGCCGAAGTCGCCATTGACCGGCCCGGTTGCAGCATCGCCCAGGTAGAGGAAGCGGTAGCCGATATCGAGCAGCAGGCCGCGGTTGGAAGCGACCACGATCGGCGCGTCCTTCGTGCTGCCGCCATGAATGACCTCACCACCGCGACCGGCGGTCAGGTTGACCGTCACGCCCGCCATGAAGGCTGCCGCCACGCTGTTGGTGGTGTCGCCCTCGATGGTGCCCGTGCAGCCGCAGGTGTCGACGACGCGGCCCTCGGTGGTGATGTGGCGGGCCCAGCCGAGACCGACGCCCAGGTAGGGCGAGAAGCGGCCGCCGGGGTTGAAGTCGTAGTAGAGGTTGGCGAGAAGGACGTGGCTCTTGAGACCGAACTCGCGCGTGCCGTCGAGTGTGGCAGCGTGGTTCTGGAGCACGCCATGCATGTCGCTTTCCATGCGGTAGTCATAGGTGACGTCGAAGCGGAAGCCACGGCCGAGGTAACGACCGACGCCGCCGCCGATCGACCAGTTGGAGCCCATGGACGTATCGACGAGGTCGTAGATGTGATCCTCGACCATGATCGGATCGTCGTGGAAGCCACGGGCGCCGTCGAGGCGAAGATACCAGGAGCTGGGCGCGGCCATCTCGACCGGGGCGGCAACGTAGCCGTCCTTGACGCTGCCCTCGTACATGTCGGCCGCGCTGGCGCTCGTCGCGGCCAGTGCGAGGATCGCGACACCCAGCGTCAGCGACCGGCGAATGCTGCTCATGACTATCCCTCTTCAATGAGACCGGCTCGAACCCGCAGCCAGGGCCGTCAGGACCGCAAGCCGCCTTATCTGAAGGGACTCTGGCAGACAAAATTTAAGGAGCACTTAATCGGCGTCTCGATTTGAAACGGCGCGCAAGGCGAGGCTTCTCGCGCGACAACGAGCGCGAGAGAGGCGAAGAACCATTCAAAATCGGAGTGAATTGGCCGCTGGTCGCAGCGCCCGAAAGGGCAATCCCGTGCCGGACCGCCGGTCAGTTCCTGACGGCAGCGCGTCAGGCGGCCGCGGCGGCAGCCTTCTCGACGGCCTCGACGATGTCGCCGACGACGCTGCCGACGAGGCCCTCGTCATCGCCTTCCGCCATCACGCGAATGACGGGCTCGGTGCCCGACGGGCGGATGACGAGACGACCCGCGCCACCCAGCCGCTCCTTGCCCGCGTCGATGGCGCGGATCACATGCGAGTCCTCGAGCGGCTTGCCCTTGGAGTAGCGGACGTTCTTCAGGATTTGCGGCAGCGGCGAGAAGCGCTTGCAGACCTCCGACACGGTCCGTCCGCTGGACACGACCACGGCGAGCACCTGCAGCGCCGAGACGAGACCGTCGCCCGTGGTGATGAAGTCCGACAGCACGATGTGCCCGGACTGCTCGCCGCCCACGTTGTAGCCGTGCCGGCGCATGTGTTCGACGACGTGGCGGTCGCCAACCGGCGTACGGGCGAGCCCCAGACCGAGCGACTTGAGGTATCTCTCCAGTCCGAGATTGCTCATCACGGTGGCGACGACGCCACCGGCCGCGAGACGGCCGCGGCGGTGCCAGCTTTCGGCAATCACTGCCATCAACTGGTCGCCGTCGACGATCTGGCCCTTCTCGTCGACGATGACGACGCGGTCGGCGTCGCCATCGAGCGCGATGCCGATGTCGGCACGCACTTCGCGCACCTTGTCGGCGAGTGCTTCTGGCGCGGTCGATCCGCACTTGTGGTTGATGTTGCGGCCATTGGGATCAACGCCGATCTTGATGACCTCCGCGCCCAGCTCCCACAGCGCCTCGGGGGCCACCTTGTAGGAAGCGCCGTTGGCGCAGTCGATGACGATGCGCATGCCGTCGAGCCGCAGATTGCGCGGCAGTGTGCGCTTGGCGAACTCGATGTAGCGCTCCTGCGCACTTTCAACGCGCGTGGCGCGGCCGATGTCCTCGGGCCCGGCGAGCATCTCGCTAACGTCACTCTCGATCAGCCGCTCGATCTCAAGCTCGGTTTCGTCGGACAGCTTGTAGCCGTCGGGATCGAACAGCTTGATGCCGTTGTCGTCGAACTTGTTGTGCGAGGCTGAGATCATGACGCCAAGGTCGGCGCGAAGAGAGCGCGTGAGCATGGCGACGGCGGGCGTCGGCATCGGACCGAGCAGGAACACGTCCATGCCGACCGCCGTGAAGCCCGACATCAGCGCCGCCTCCAGCATGTAGCCGGACAGTCGCGTATCCTTGCCGATCACGACGCGGTGGCGGTGCTGGCCGGAACGGAAGACGTGGCCGGCTGCCATGCCGACCTTAAGTGCGACCTCCGACGTCATCGGGTGCTTGTTGGCGCGGCCGCGAATTCCGTCGGTGCCGAAATACCTGCGTGTCATGTGCGTTCACCCTCGTCGTTCCACAACGGGCCTGCCCCAACGAACCCACGCCAGCCCCATTGCAGCGCGCCGTATCCCGCTATGCAAGGCCAATGCAAGCCCCTGGCCAGCCCGTCATGAGGAAAATCCGTTGCGGCCACATCGGGCGGCCACCTTTCAGCAAAAGTCCGTCAACGCAAAGTTCGAGCCTGCAGGCGCCCCCTTGCACTCCCTGTCGGCCACGCTTTTGGCACACTGCCCTGGCAAATCCGCAACAGCTCCGCCGGGAGGCTGATTTCGACCGAGTGACCAAGGCGACGGTCTCAGCGAAAGGCGCTAAGAGACTGGCCGAGGCGGCAAAGCGAGCGGCGGGAGAAAATTCGGGGAGTAGCTTGATATGGCGTTTTTCCTGTCGGTCGCCAACCGGAAGGGCGGCGTGGGCAAATCGACGGTGGCGGTCATGCTGGCCCATGCGCTGAGCGTCTGGGGCGGCAAACGCGTGCTGCTGCTGGACCTCGACTCGCAGTGCAATGCCTCGCTCATTCTGCTGGGCGGCCAGGGCTGGAGCGAGGCGCGCAAGGCGAACCGGACGATCGCGGACTATTTCTTCGACCTTTTCGACGGCCAGAGCCTGCATCCCAAGGACTATCTTCTGCATGGCGTCGGTGACGTCGCCAACGGAAACGGCAGGCCGCCCAAGCTCTCCCTGCTGCCCGGCTCGCTGCTGCTGGAGGACGTGCAGGGCGAACTGTTTCTCAAACAGGCCGCCCAGTCGAAGGATCCAGACGTCGTGGCGAGCCGCGTGCGAGGCCGCCTCGAGCAGCTCCTCAAGCGGTTCGAGGGCAACTTCGATGTCGTGATCCTCGATTGCGCGCCTGGCCTGTCGTTCGCGGCGCTCGCGGCGCTCAAGATCGCCGACAAGGTGCTGGTGCCGTTCCGTCCCGATTACGTGTCGCAGCTTGCGGTCGACCGCATCGCGCTCATCATCGAGGGCAAGCGCAACCTCGACGACCTGGAAGCGATCCCCATCGAGGACCGGCGCTACGTGTGCCTCGCCAACTACGTCCGCGAGCAGAATGGGCGGGAGCGCACGCTGATCGAGGAGATCGCGCTCGTTCACCCCATGCTGAACGCCCACATGCCCCAGCGCGACGGCATCGCCAACGCCTTCGACTGGGTGGCCGAGCTTCAGCCGATCGAAGCCAAGTACGGAAACGCGGTGCCCGACATCAGGAAGCTGTATTCTGAGATCGAGCCGATGATCGGCCGCGCCGGCGCCTGAGCCGCCGGCACCCACAGCCGGAGACGAGCGGGGTCCGATGGCAGGAGCGTCAATCAGGGATCGCGACCGCAAGCGCGCATTCTACAAGCAGATTCTGGCCGCGGGGCAGCATCTGGACCCGGCCGCGGCCGATGATCTCGCCGACCGTCTGGCACGCGGCACCAATCAGGTCTGGCTGTGGGACACTGCGCTCGCCGATTCGCTCGCCAGCGTCGTTCCTGACGGTTCGCCAGCGGCCGAGCCCGGCCGTAAGACCGAAGACTCCGATGCGGATGTGGATAAGCCGGGAGCAGGCCGCCAAGCCCGGGGCCCGCGCGGCGGCGCGAAGCCCGGCGCGCGGCGGCCCATTGATGCCTCCACCGC
This sequence comes from Hyphomicrobiaceae bacterium, assembly GCA_050250815.1. GTDB lineage: Bacteria > Pseudomonadota > Alphaproteobacteria > Rhizobiales > Hyphomicrobiaceae > JAEUMD01. The sequence goes on along the minus strand of JBFWNY010000008.1, from coordinate 74,612 downwards.
GCCGCAGGATGCAAACGCCGGCGCCGAGCCCGCCGACAGCTTCGACCCGTTTGCCTTCTCGGCGATGGTGGTGCTCAAGCGCGAGGGGCGGCAAGCGCTGCTCAAGCGGCTCGAGGGCATCACGGATGCCGCTCACCTGCGCCGGCTTGCCGAGGCTCAGCACCTTGGGATCGACAGGCACATCGAGGAGCCGGCCGAGTTGCGGCAGGCCATCATTGCCGGCGCCGAGCAACGCATCGCCGACCGCCGCGCGGCTGCGAGCTGAAGACCTAGAACCGGGCACCACCATGACCCTACACGCGTACCTCGGCTTCGTGGTGGCATCCGTGCTGCTGATCCTGCTGCCGGGTCCCAATGTCGCTGTCATTGTCGCAAACTCCGTCCGGCACGGAATGTGGCGCGGACTGGCGACCGTAGCGGGAACGACCTCGGCAGCCGTCATCCAGATCGGACTGGTGATTTTCGGCCTTGCCGGTGTCATCGGCATGCTGGCTGGCTGGCTCGACTGGATCAAATGGCTGGGCGTCGCCTACCTCGTCTGGCTTGCGGTCGCTGCCTGGCGCGCACCGCCCGCCACCTTCACACCGCTACGGGTCGAAGGGACACGCGGCCTTGCCCGGTCCTACATGCAAGGCTTTCTCGTCTCGCTGACCAATCCCAAGACGATGTTGTTCTACTCGGCATTTCTGCCGCAGTTCGTGAGCTCGTCCGCAAACGCCCGGCACGAGTTGCTGATACTGGGCGCTACGTTCGTGACGCTCGCCCTCCTGCTTGACAGCGTCTGGGCGTTGGCCGCCAACCGCCTGCGGCCGATGATCGAGCGGCGTGAAGCCCTGCTCAATCGCGCGACTGGCGCGCTGTTCATGACAGCAGCCATCGCTTTTGCATTCACACGGCGACCGTGAAGGCCGTCAGCGCCCGAACCAGCGCGGCAGCGGATAGGCCCCCTCGTCGAGGTTGAGCTCGGCCAAGCACGCGCTCCGGCGGTCCATGTAGCGCTTTGCGAAGAAGTGCCAGTCGCGCGAGATCTCGCGGCGCAGGCCGGCGAGGTAGTAGCCGGTCACCATGTAGGAGAGCGTTTCGGCCGCGCTTCCGCACGTGTCGCGCTTCTGCTGGAAAGGCGGCGTTCGTGCCGCGAGCCAGATCTCGTCGCCCAAGTCCCTCACGCCGCCGGTGGCGAGCAGGTGGAATTCATAGGAACGGATCGCCTGGGTCTCATAGCGCAGCAGGGTGGTCCAGACGGAGGCGCTGGCGTCGTCAGCCCCCGCGGCGCGAGCAAGACCCGCGGGCTGGCACATGACTACCAGCACGATACCAACCGCATGGAGCAACCTGCGCATCGGCATGCCAACCCTCCATCGAGAGATCGACCATGACCGATGATGACAGATTCATGACGGTTGTCACGTGGTGCGCTGCCGTTGACTTACCGATTGATCAACGCCGCCTGCCTACTCGCTCCCCGTGAGCGCGGCCTGCCACACGGCTACGGCTTGCTTCGTTGCCGCCACGTCGTGCACGCGCACGATCTGAACGCCCTGCGAGATGGACGACAACGCCGCAGCAATCGAGCCAGGCACACGCCCCTCAGGGTCGTCGACGTTGCAGATCTGGCCGATAAGCTTTTTGCGGCTGGCGCCCAGCAACACGGGCACACCCAAGCCGTGGTAGAGGCTCATCGTGGCCAGAACGGCCACGTTGTGATGCAAGTGCTTGCCGAAGCCGATGCCCGGGTCGGCAACGATCTTCGCGCGCGGAATGCCGGCATCCTCGCAAGCACTGATGCGACGCTCGAGAAAGTCGAACACGTCAAGCGCGACGTCCCCGTAAACAGGATTGTCGTTCATCGTCTTGGGATCGCCCTGCGCGTGCATGAGCATGACAGGCAGGCCACTCTCGGCAGCAACCTCCAGAGACCGGGGATCGTGCGTCAGGGCCGAGACGTCGTTGAGGATATCGACACCAGCATCCGCCGCCCGCCGCATCACTTCGGCCTTGCGCGTGTCGATCGAGATGAGCTTGTCGGTGCGCGCGCGCAGACCCTCGATCACCGGAATGACCCGGCTCAATTCATCGTCAAGCGCGACGGCATCCGAGCCGGGCCGGGTCGACTCGCCGCCGATGTCGAGGATGTCGGCACCCTCCTCTGCGAGCTTCAGGGCGTGCGCTACCGCGCGCTCGGCCGTGTCGTGACGCCCGCCGTCGGAGAAGCTGTCGGGCGTTACATTGACGATGCCCATGATACGGGGCCGGGCAAGATCGAGGCCCGAAAGCCGCGTCCGCGGCGAACGCAGGGCCTCGAACATATCGGAAGCGGCCAGCGTGTGGCGGCCCCAGTCTCGCTCCATGAACTCACCGAGCCCGATGATGCGCCTGCGTGTGCCGCCGGGTGCCCGCTCGATGACTTCCAGCGCCGAGAAGGCAAGCGGCCCTCCCGCCAGCGGCAGCCCACCCCACAACGATGCAGCCTCCCCTGTGCCAGCCTCGCTGGAGGGGGCTGGAAAAAGACCTACAGGGCGGATGTAGAGCGAGCGTTGCATGCGGTCCTGTTCGTCCGATCCAAGGGCCCTGGCTGTCCCTGATCAGGCTGTAGCACGCGCCGCGGAATGCGGGGAGCATTCCCCCATCCCGGGCGAGGCGTCCTGAGCTCCGCCATTGGGAATTGTGGGAAAAACCGTTGACGCCTGCCTTCTTCACGCCGGCCGAATCACATCAGGTTGCACGCACGACAAAGCGCGTGCCCCCCGACTAGGAGCCGCTCGCGCAGAATAGCAAGACCGCGCAGCCGCTGCTGATACCGGGCGCATCAACCGAGGCCGAACGACGACCATGGCGATCGACATGATGATGGGGCCAACCAGCGAGATCCCGGCGGTTGCCTATACGCTCGCCGATCACCTGGACGCCGCCCTCGCCGCCGCCGAGGATCTGACCGCGGCCGGCAACCAATGGTGCCACGCCAGTGCCGGTTGCGGCGGCTGCGAGATTACCGCGCAGGCCGCCGAGCGTGCCGTCATGGAGGCGGTGCGCCGCGAGGAGGCGCGGCTCATAGGCCGCGTGATGCTCGCCCGTCGCCGCGCCGACGAGCTCGCCCGCGAGGCCGATGGGTTTTCCAGTCTGGCCCGGCTTTTCGGGGGCGGCACGGCGGTCCTTTGCGACGCCGTCGAGGACCTGAGCGATTCGACGCTCGCAGATTTCGCGACCGGCGACTGCACACTCGCCTACCTGCGCAGCCGCGGGCTCGTTGCGAGCGAGGCGCCCTGCCTGCCCGAGTCCAGCTCGGTTACGTTCGACAGCCGCTTCCTGGTGGCAGCCCGGCTGCCGCTGGCAACGATGGTGGATATGATCGTCGCCTTCCTCGATGCGCTGGAAGCCCGCTACGACCTCTATCCTGACGAACAAGATTCCCGCGCGGACGGGCACGAGGAAGCTCACGAGGAAGCTGTGGTCGACGTAATGCCTCCACGCAGCGGCGTCATTTTCAGAACCGATCGCGCGGACAACGGCGCACAGACCGACGAAGACGAGGAAATCGCGCCGGCCATCACCGACGCCTCCCCGGCCGAGGCTCCCACCGAATGCGATACGAGTCCGGTCCCCGCTACGTGCAGCGCAAGTCAGCCGGAAGCGGACGTCAAACGTACATCGCGGCTCATGGACCGGCTGGAGGCCGCCGCCGGATCAACCGACGCGAACCTCAGACCAGACCACCAGCCCTGAGCATGTCTTCTAAAGCGCGCGAGACGCTGGCGAGACGGGCTGGCTCCCGCGAGCGCAGCACGATCTGCACCTTGGGACGCCCTTCGCTGAAATAGGGATAGCTGCCCATCGCCACATCCGGATTCTCGGCCTGATGGCGGGCGAGTATCTCCGCGATGTCGCCTTCCGGGCGCGGAATGTCGATCGTCACAGAGCGCACCTGTGGCCCGGTCCGTAGATGCGGCGTCACGTCCTGAAGCATTACCTCCATGATGCTCGGCACGCCTGCCATCACCACGACATTTCGAATCATGAAGCCCGGCGCGGCGGAGATTGCATTCTTGACCAGCATCGCCCCCGCGGGCAGGCGCGCCATGCGTCGCCGCGGCGGAGTGAGTGGAACACCGCGGCGCTCGCAGTGCGCGGCAATGAGCGCCAGCGCCATCGGATCCTCGCCGATGGCCACGCCGAACGCCTCGGCAATGCTGTCTGCCGTGATGTCGTCATGCGTCGGCCCGATGCCGCCCGTCGTGAACACATAGTCGTACGCCCCGCGCAATGCATTGAGCGCCGAAACGATCGCCATTCGCTCATCGCCGACGATACGCACCTCCCGGAGCTCGATGCCAATCGCCGTGAGATGGTCGGCGATCGTGCCGATGTTCTTGTCCTTGGTGCGCCCCGACAGGATCTCGTCGCCGATGACGAGGACGGCGGCAGTGACGGTGGCGGGACACGGGTCGGCCATGAACGGGAAACTCCTCAATCGGAAGCGGGAGGCGCGGTCATTGTAGGTCGTTCGGCAAGGCAGCGGAATTGCCATCCACGGCTCCCCCGCCTAGCCTCGCGCCATGCGATTCCCCCGCCCGCTGCTGCGCGGCCGCCTCGAGCGCCGCTACAAGCGTTTCCTCGCTGACGTCGTTCTCGACGACGGGCGGCGGATCACCGCCGCCTGCCCCAACACGGGATCGATGCTCGGCCTGTGCGTTCCGGGCACCCGGGTGTGGCTGTCCGAAAGCGACAATCCGGCGCGCAAGTACCCGCACACCTGGGAAATGGTGGAGGCCGACCTCGGCGAGGGTCCGACCCTGGTCGGCATCAACCCGATGCATCCCAATAAACTTGTGCGCGAGGCTATCGTGGCAGGGCGGATCGCTCCGCTGAAGGGCTTCGGCCGCCTGAAGACCGAGCAGCGGTACGGCGAGGAGGGCAGCCGCATCGACCTGCTGCTGGAGGACGATGCCAAGGGCCGAGCCTACGTCGAGGTCAAGAACGTCCATTTGATGCGCCGCCCCGGCTGCGCGGAGTTCCCCGACAGCGTCACCGAGCGTGGTGCCAAGCACTTGCGCGAACTGGCCTGGGTGGCCCGCCAGGGTGCCCGGGCGGTTCTCGTGTTCCTCGTCCAGCGTAGCGACGCCCAGCATCTGTCGCTGGCAGCCGACATCGACCCCGCGTACGCGGCTACGTTCCGTGCTGCAGCAGAGGCGGGTGTCGAGGCCCTCGCCTACCGCTGCCGGCTGACGCCTGAGGACATCACGGTCGAGCGCAAGATTCCGCTGCGCATCGCTTAGAATGCCCGCCACGGCGGCTACGTAGCCCCTAATGGGGGCCGATGCCGTGACATTCGTCGAGTGAGCAACCACATTATGGGCACCCGTCACGAAATTCGGGCGGTTCGGCCGATCCATACAGAGTGGTTCCCCTCACCACGTCGTGATCAGAGCCGGCGTAATGAGACCGGCTCTGAGGGCGAAATGAGGACGAAGCGTCCGAACCGCACCGAGCGGCAGGGCGATCCCATTCTTGAAGGGAAGGATTGAAGGCCCATGCTGACACGACGCAAATTCACTGCGGCCACGCTGATTGCAACGTTCGGCGGGAGCTTTGCCGCGGCCTCTCGCGCCGAAGAAACGAAGAAGAAGGAGACGTTCGAGGTCATGAAGACTGACGAGGAGTGGAGGAAGATCCTGTCGCCCGAGCAGTACCGTGTGCTGCGCGAGCACGGCACGGAGCGCGCGCGGACGAGCCCGCTCGATAAGACGTACGCCCCGGGCAAGTACACGTGCGCGGGTTGCGGCCAGGAGCTCTACCTGTCGGACCATAAGTTCAACAGCGGCACGGGCTGGCCCAGCTTCTACCAACCGGCTGCCGATGCCGCAGTCGGCACGAGCGTCGACAAGAGTTACTTCATGACGCGCACGGAGGTGCATTGCAGCCGCTGCGGCGGACACCTCGGGCACATTTTCGACGATGGACCGGCACCGACAGGAAAGCGTCATTGCATCAACGGCGTGGCGTTGAAGTTCGTGCCCGCCAAGGAAGGAGCCTGACGGTGCGCACCGCGAAAGCCATTTCCACCGCGCTCATCGCGGGTGCGCTCGCCGTGCTCGGAGCGGGTCTCGCCGATATCGCCTTCAGCGGGCGCTCGGCGGCCCGCGCCGAGGCCTTCGTGAGCCCCAAATTCGACGTGCCTACCGACGAGGCGACGTTCGCTGCGGGGTGCTTCTGGTGCACGGAAAGCGACTTCGACAAAGTCCCCGGTGTGCTGGCGACGATCTCCGGGTTCACCGGAGGTCGCACGCCTTCGCCCACGTACGAGCAGGTTTCGACCGGACGCACGGGCCACGCCGAGGCGGTGCGCGTCATCTACGATCCCAAGAAGGTGACGTATCAGGCACTTCTTGCGTGGTATTGGCGGCACGTCGACCCGACCGACGGCAGTGGCCAGTTCTGTGACCGCGGTAACGAGTATCGTCCCGCGATCTTCGTGCATTCCGCCGAGCAGAGGTCGCTCGCCGAAAAGAGCCGCGACGAACTGGCCAAGAGCGGGATCCTCGAGCGGCCCATTGCCGTGGAGATCGCCGATGTGACCCCGTTCACGGCGGCCGAGGACTACCACCAGGACTTCTACCGGAAGAACCCGCTGCGCTACAAAATCTACCGGCACGGATGCGGACGCGACCAACGCATCGAGCAGATCTGGAGCAAGGCCGGCCGGTCCTGAGAGAATGCAGTTTGCATGCGGGGGGAGGGAGCAGTTGCCCCCTCCCCTTGCCGATTCCGGCAGTCGCTAGGCGGCGCTCGAGTGCTGCGCCAGTACGTGATCGGCGAGCTTGCCGACTAGTTCCGACAAGTGGTCGAAGCGGGCCGAATATGTACCAACTCCCGCCGTCGCCGATCGCAGCTCGACGATGAGGTCGTCCATCTCAGCTTCGGGGATGTGCGCCTGCACCACGTCCCATCCTGCCCAGCCCGCACGGCCGTCAAAGCCCAGGATCTGGCCGCGCCGCTGCGAAATGATGCCGTTGACGCGCGCCGTCGCCTCCGAGGGCACCTGGATCTCAACCGACATGATCGGCTCGAGCAGCACCGGCTGACACTTGGGCATGCCGTCCGACATGGCGATGCGGGCTGCCTGCCGGAACGCCATGTCGGAGGAATCGACCGTGTGAAACGATCCGTCCTTGAGCGTCACCGCGACATCGACGACGGGGAAGCCGAGCGGCCCGTGCTGCAGGTAGTCCTTCACGCCGATCTCGACGGAGGGGATGTACTGCTTGGGGATTGCGCCACCGGTGATGGTCTCGTTGAAGGCAAAGCCGCCACCGCGGGGCAGCGGCTCGATATCTACGAGCACATCGCCGAACTGCCCGTGTCCGCCCGACTGCTTCTTGTGGCGGCCGCGCACCTCCGTGCTCTTGCGGATCGTCTCCTTGTAAGGAACGTGCCGCCGCTCACGCACGACGGACACGCCGTACTTGCGCTCCAGCCGCTCGATCGCGACGCGCAGGTGCATCTCACCCTGCCCCAGCAGGAGGATCTGGTGCGTGTCCTGGGCATGCCTAACACCGATCGAGGGATCCTCCTCGACGAGCTTGGCCAGCGCCGCCGACAGCTTGACCTCGTCCTTGCGATCCCTGAGGCCGAGGCCGACGCCGAACACGGCCTCGGGCGCCGTGGGGCCCGGCGCCTGCACGATCATGTTGTCGGCCGTGGTTATGGTCTCCGCCGTGTGGATGCCATCCAGGCGCCCCAGCGCGACGGTGTCGCCGGCCACTGCTGTTCCACGCTTTTTGGGCTCCTCCCCGTGCATCGTGAAGATGCCCGATGTGCGCTCGGCCCGGCCGTTGGCGCCGGTCAGGGACGCGCCCTCCTCGATTTCGCCGGTGAGCACGCGCACGAGCGACAGCTTGCCACCATGGCTCGTGTGCATCGTCTTCATGACGAAGGCCGAAGAGGTCGTCTGCTCGAGCTTCAGCCGACGGGCTGTCGTCTCCACTGTCGGCGCTTCGTGGCGCAGCGCCTTCAACAGCCGGAAGATGCCGTTGCCGTGCGCGGCCGATCCGAGCAGCACCGGGCAGATGAGGCCCTGCGACAGCTCGCGTGAGAGATCGTCGAAGATTCGGTCGCGCGGCGGCTCGATGTCGGTGAGCAGCTGCTCCATCAGTTCGTCGTCGTAGTCCGCGATCTGCTCGAGCATATGGAACCGCGCTTCCTTCTCGCGGTCCTTGCTGTTGCTGGGCAGCTCGACAATCTCGGAAACGGCGTGCTCGCGGTAGACGAACGCGCGCTCGGACGCGAGGTCGATGAAGCCCGTCGCCACACCATTCTCCCAGATCGGTATCTGGCGCAGCACGAGCGGCTTGGTCGACGCCGGTTGCAGCATCGGCACGATCTCGCGTACCGGCGTCTCGGAGATGTCGATCTTGTTGAGGAACAGGAAGTGGGGAATGCCGCGGTCCTCGAGCTGCTTCAGGATGAGCTGAAGCGCTGGAACGCGCTTGGCGTCGGGCTCGCAGACGACGACGGCTGCGTCGCATGCGGTGAGTGCCACCGCGCCTTCGTGCTGGAACTCGATCGACCCCGGGCAGTCGATAAAGGTGAAGCTGTCACCCAGGAACTCGACCTCCCCCGTATTGAGGGCGACGCTCATGCCATGCGCGCGCGCTTCCGCACTCGCATCGCCGACCGTGTTGCCATCGCTGACCTTTCCTGCGCGCGTGACAGCGCCACAGCGCTCTAGGATCGCCTCCAGCAGGGTCGTCTTGCCGGACAGGTAGGGACCCACCAACGCGATCGCGCGAGCCCTGCGGCCCGCGCCCGATTCACCTCTTCGCTCACCTTTGGCTGGCATCTGGGCATTCCTCCATCCCCTCGCTCGAGCGAGGGCTCTGCCGAGACGCGATAAGTTGCTGGGCCGGACGGCTCGGCCGCGCCCGGACCCCTTGGCCCGTCGGCGTTGCGCACGTCGACGCGCGGCGCGCGCCTCACGCTCCGGTGAAGCGCTGCACCCTCATGTTCGCGCCGCCTCCGTCATAGCGCAAGCACGACAGAGGATTGATTCGGTCGAACGTGCTTCAGGCCGCGGTCTGTCAAGGGAAAGCCCGGCGCTCCCGATCATCGACCAGCGCTGGCGCAGCTTGCGTCGGACGGGGCGCACCTATGCCTCAAGGTCGGAGCAAGGCACGCTGAACGGCATGCAGAAATTGTTTGCAGCGCAATAAATCGCGCCCGAACCTTGGGTGCGGCACAGCAAAAGAAAATGCTCGGAAAATATAGCCAAAAATAACTTGACCTGCGGCAGACTTGCACCATCATTGGAACCAGGACATCCTTCGGGAACGTTTCCCGGAGGGCCGCGTCTGGTCAAGTTGGCGCGGTTCTCGAGAGGGCTGGATGTCCTCGTTTCGGAAGGGCGTAGGGATGAAGATCAAGAGCCTGATGTCGGCTGCCCATGCGGCAGGTTGCGTGATGGCCCCGCCGGAGGACGAATTCGAGGCGATGGTCGAGGCTGCGCCGGTGCGCGCGCTTACGGCCGAGCGGCATCTGGCTGCGCCTCCTGACGTCGTCTTCCATGCACCCGTGCCCGTTGGCCACATTTCTCGACCCGCGAGGTTCGCTGAGTCATTCACGCGATTGCTCGGCGGGCGAGCGATGCTTGGATCCGGGCTTCTGCGCCGCGCCACGGCCTGACAAGTCTCACATACCGTTCGGAACGCATCGGGCGTCGGCAACAGCCGGCGCCTTTGCTTTTGGCGTCCCGTCTCCGCCCTGCCGGGCGGGCGTCATTCCGCCACGGTTGCGATGGAAGACTGGCCCCGGCCCAATGCCGACCATTGCCGCTTCAGAACTGAAAGTGAAAGGACCACCATGAAGCCCGCGACGATCGCCAAATCCGCAGCCGCCGCCCTCGCCGTGCTTCTGGTCGGATTGCCGCCCGCCTCGGCGCAGAACGCAGATGCCATCAAACAGCGTCAGGCGCTGCTGAAGGAGATGGGCAAGGCTGCGAAGTTGCCCGGCCAGATGCTGAAGCAGGAGATCCCCTTCGATCTGGCAGCGGTCAAAGCGGCGCTCGCCGTGTTCCAGTCCAACCCGCCGAAGGTGGCCGCACTGTTCCCCGACGACTCCAAAACCGGTGCCGAGACCGAGGCCCTTCCCGTGATCTGGGAGAACAAGGCGGACGTCGAGCAGCGTTTCGCGAAGCTCGCCGCTGATGCCAAGGCCGCGGAAGCTGCCATCACGGACGAGTTCGCCTTCATGGAGGAGATGCCCAAGGTGATGGGCAACTGCGGCGGCTGTCACAAGAAATACCGGCAGCAGAAGTAGCCTCTCCGCTACCGTTGTGAGCGCGCACTCGGCCGGGGCTGAGCGCCGGTCCAGGCCCGCTGGGAACTGCGACAGGCGGGCCTCTCGGTCCGGCGTGCGCTCAGAAGAACAGCCCGTGCAGGATCGAGTGATCGGGGAACACGTCGATGCCAAGCAGCGACTTGATCAGGTAGAGCACCACGATCGTCCCTGTCATGGCGAGCGAGGCAAGCGATCCGAACAGGACGGCATAGGCGACGGACATGCGCCACGTCGCATCCTGTCCGTCACCGGCAATTCGGGCGCGCGAGCGCCGCTCCCGGCCGCCGAGCAGGACGACGTAGTAGCGGCGCCCGAAGAACGGCACGCTGGCACGGAAGTCGAGCTTGTGAGTGGCGGGCCGGGGCCGCGTGCTCACGATGGCGACGTCGAGCGCCGCCAATTGCGCGCCGGAGAACCGCGCCTTCACCCCTGGCGACATCGCCCCGAGCAGCCGGGCGAGCTCGTACGAGGGTTGGTAGGGAGGGGCTCCGCCCTTCCAATCAACGAAGTAGGGTGACGGCAGCAGTCCGGACGGCGCGGTTTGCGCTCGACACGGGGGGGCCACCGGTGGCCGATCGCGAATCTGGCCGGCGTGCGGCCTCGAGCACTCTTCCTCAAACATCCGCGCACGTCCTCGCAAGGCGGTTCACAACGACCGATCACGATCATCGTGGACGCCCCGCTACGCGGAGACGGCGCGCGCAGAGGTTCTTCGCAGACCGCTGGCATGCATGCGCATTGAGCACAGCATCGCGGACAAAGCTTAATGAAGCCGGAAGTGGGTCGATCGGCTTTGCCGTAGCCGAACCGCTGTTGCGCACTGCGGGCCAATGGGCCCCGTGCGGTGTGTGGGCGACCTTGGCGGCAAGTCCGCGCGGAGGCTGCTACTTCGACAGATGGACCACGCTCATCTCGCGGCCGATCTTGCGGAATGCCTCCGCCAAAGCCGAGGCGTCGGCGGCCTCGTGATAATGGATGAGCGAGGTGGCGCAATCCTTGAGCAGCGTTTCCACTCCCGGATCGGCGACTTCGAAGGCGATGGTGTAGATCGTGACCTGCTCGGCTTTGATGGCGGCGCACGTCTCGGCGGTGAGCGTGTTGGCAAGCGTCATGTCGCCGCCGGAGTGATCGGGATAGTTCGGCGACTTCGTGTTGGCGCCGTCCGTCATGAGCACGATGTACTTGCGCAGGCTGCGATCGTCGGCGGGATTGCTGCCGTCGGAGAAGGGTGCGCGCCAGTCGAGCGTGCGCCAGCCCCATATGAGACCGGGCTGTACGAAGGTGTCGCCCGTCGTGACCATGCCATCGATCTTGGCGAGGATATCCGACTCGGACGTCGTCAGCCGCGAAATCTCCGATGGACACGACACATTCATGACGCCGGGCACGCGCGTCGAGAAATCCGACGCCGTCGAGACATCCAGCGGATAGTCGCGTGAGCCGGCGCAGCCGTTCCAAGTCTTCGTTGTCGTCACGTCGCCGCACTGTTCGACCGGACTGCCGTAATCCCAGTCGCACACGTTGCCGGTGCACAAGTTGGGGACGCCATCGCTGTAGCAGGTATAGGTCTCGTCGCGGCAATTGCTTGAAGTCGCATTCGGGTAAGTATCCCAACACTGGTAGGCGGTCGTCGAGCTGTCCGGCTCGACGCTCATCCACGGCGCATTGCGGTTGGCCAGACCCACGTTGACGTACTCTCCGAACGGAACGAGCGCGAACTTCACGTCGCCGTCCTTCTTTGCGGCATCAAACAGGATCTCGACGAGCTCTCGCGAGGCGTCCTTGAGGCCGTCCATCTTGGCGCCGCTCATGGACGCGGTGTTGTCGAGTACGAGTGCGACCTCGGTCTTGTTGGCACCAAACTGTGCCTCGGAGCGGGCATCGATGTGGAACTTGTCCTTGCCGAAGATGCGAGCGAACTTCGTAATCGCATCCGCGGCGGCGACGACCACGACGCTGCGATCGGCTTCTTCGACGTGGACTTCCAGAACAGGTGAAGGCGCGGCGTCAGCGGCCGAGTAGTTGTTGTCGAAATACGTGCGCGCGGCAAGGTCAGGATCGCCCATTCCAGTCGAGACGGCTTGGGCGGCCGCCAGCGCCGCCGCATCGGTTGCGATCTGCAGGCTCTTTTGCGCGCGGTTGGCCTGCGTGTAGTCGATCGCCAGACCGACCATGCCGAACAGCGGGATCGCCATCAGGCCGGCAAGGATCGAGATCGCTCCCGAGCGATCCTCGCGCATTCCCGCAAGTCCGAGAAGCTCCATCGCCTGCCCTCGCCCGTGGCTGCGTGCCGCCCTTTGCGACGCCTGCAACGCTAGGACTACGGAGCAAGAGATTCCGTTAATCTCGTTTGAAAGCCTTGCATATAGTTAGCCTGCCGTTGAGGCGCGGCACGACATGGGACGACGGTCGCGCCGTCCTGTCGACCGGCACGCTCCTCACCAGCGCTTGACCTGAGAGCGGGCGCTCGCGGCTGCGGTCAGGAGAGGTTTCCGCAGAACCGCTGGATGCGCCTGCACGCTTCCTCCAGCGTCTCGGTTGCAGTGGCGTAGGAAATGCGGAACGCTGGCGAGCCTTCGAAGGCGGCGCCGTGCACGCAAGCCACGCCCTCCTCCTCCAGCAGTGCCGTTACGAAGTCCTCATCGCTGCCGATCTTCTTACCCTTCGGCGTCGTCTTGCCGATTGCTCCGGCGCACGACGGGTAGACGTAGAATGCGCCCTCTGGCTTCGGGCAGGATATGCCCTTGGCCTGGTTGAGCATGGAGACGACGAGGTCACGCCGCTTGGCGAATACCGCATTGTGCTCGGCGATGAAGCCCTGCGGACCGTTGAGCGCCTCCACCGCCGCCCATTGTATGATCGAGGTCGGGTTGGAGGTCGATTGTGACTGCAGCTTGCGCATCGCATTGATGAGTGCCTCTGGGCCACCCGCATAACCGATGCGCAGGCCCGTCATGCAATAGGCCTTCGACAGACCGTTCACGGTCAGCGTGCGCTCGTAGAGCTTGGGCTCGACCTGCGCGGGCGTGAAGAACTTCAGCCCGTCGTAGATGAGGTGCTCGTACATGTCGTCGGTCATCACCCAGACGTGCGGGTGACGCAGCAGCACGTCGGTAAGCTTCTTGAGGTCGTCGCGGCCGTAGGCTGCGCCGGTCGGGTTCGACGGCGAGTTGAACAGGAACCACTTGGTCTTCGGCGTGATCGCCTTCTCCAGCGCGTCCGGCTGCAGACGGAAACCGTCGTCCATGGTCGTGCGCACGAAAACCGGCGTCGCGCCGCCCAGCATGACGATGTCGGCGTACGACACCCAGCAGGGCGCCGGAATGATCACCTCGTCGCCAGGGTTCAGCGTTGCCAGCAGTGCGTTGTAGAGCACCTGCTTGCCGCCCGTTCCGACCGAGATCTGGCTGGGCTTGTAGTCGAGTTCGTTGTCGCGCTTGAACTTCGCGCAAATCGCCTTCTTCAGCTCGGGGATGCCGTCGACGTCGGTGTACTTCGTCATGCCCTTGTCGAGCGCCGCCTTGGCCGCGGCCTTGACGTTGTCGGGCGTGTCGAAATCCGGCTCGCCCGCCGACAGCGAGATGACGTCACGGCCCTCCGCCTTCAGCTGACGCGCCTTCATCGAGACGGCAATCGTGGCGGACGGCTGGATGCGGTTGAGACTGTCGGCGATGAAGCCCATCACGGGAACCCTTCATTTGAGCGTCGATGCGTGTCCACGGCCAGAATTCCGGCCGCTTCAGGCGGCGCGGAAGCTACGGCAGTGCGCGCACCATCGCAAGGCGCCAAAAGTGCTCCGAGCGCAGTTCCGGCCACGAAACGCAGGGATGGCGCGCTCCAAACCAGAGAAAGCGATCGCCTCGCACCTTGCCTCCCACTGCCGCCCCCGGTTGACGCTGCCGAGCCGGGCAAGCATGGAGGCCAAGTTGCATGAAAAACACAACAAATCGGCCGATGCCGCCTGCCCTCAGTTCGCTCGCCCCGCGCCACATTCGGGGCCCAACGGCGCCACATCGGGCGAGTGAGATGCGAATCGCAACGACCATCGAGAGCGAGGGACCGATGAGCAAATTGCGCATTCGACGGCAGCCGCACGCCACTCGGGCGCGAAACATCCGCGGGTTCGCCCGCGACGCGATGATCGCGTTCGCGATGTTCGCCCTTGTGGGCACCGCCATTCTTGCCAACGGAACAGCCGCAGCGACGGGCTATGACCGGCCCGTGGCGGTTCTGGTCCTGAGCCTCGTCTTTTCCGCTGCGATGGCCTTCAACCTTGCGTTTCTGCGACACCTGAGCCGTGTGTACGCCTCCCCACGGCGCGGTGGTGGAGGGAGGAACTGAGCCTTCCGGGCGACGTTCCTCCCTCCTGCCACAATCGGCCGCGCAAGCTGCCAGCACAGTTCACAGGGGATGATCAAGCGAGTTTGCAGGGCGGGGCTGGGCAACGGCTGATCCGCTTTCTATATTCCCCGGTACAGAAAAGCGGACCATGCACGAGGGGGCCGACATGCCGAACCCGACCGGAACGCCAGAAGCCGCCTGCCCTAGCAGCTCCCTGAAACGCGTTCCCGTTCCGGCCCTAACGATCATACTCGCGGGGCTCGCCGGCTTTGCCGGCGTTGCCGCCACGGCCGACCGGCATCTGGCCGGCGACATCGCCAGCGCACTCGAAGGTGGGCGGGTCGAAACCGGAACATCCACAGTCGCCGCCACTACTTCGACGCCGCGTCCACCCGTGGCCGGTTCCGAGGCATTCTGGCTGGGCCGCGCAGCGGACGGAAGCGCCCCGCTGCGCGAGATCCGTCCCACCACGTATTCGGCCGCGATCGCCGTCGGCGATCGCTACGCTTTCGGCGGCGATGCCGAACGCCGCATCCTCGAGGTGACCGGCGTGCGTCCGCTCGAGTTGCCTTCCGGCGACGGAACGGCCAAGCCCAAGCTCATCGTCAGCCTCCGGGACGTCGCCGCGGAAGATGGGCCCGCGGTGGAGATGATCCTGCCGGTCGACGCGCCTATCGCCGGCCTCACACCACTCGGACGGCGGCACGCTCGCGATCTCTGATTTCGCAATTCGCAGAGGACACTGGCGTCACCACGCGATCGGCCTCATATCGCGGAAGTAGCCGCCGGTCGGTCCGTCGTCGTCGAGCATGGCGAGCCAGACCGCAGTCTCCGCGCCCTTTTGGACATCACGCTCGGCGTTGGGGCCGCCCATGTCGGTCCGCACCCAGCCCGGACACATGGCATTGACCTTGATGCCATCCTGAGCAAGTTCGCCGGCCGCGATCCGCGTCAACGCGTTGAGCGCCGTCTTCGATATCCGGTAAGCCGCATAGCCTGTTCCCATCTGGTCGAGCTGTCCCAGCCCCGATGACAGGTTGACGATGCGACCGTAACCCTGCGTGCGCATCACCGGGGCGGCCGCCTTGATGAGTGAGAGCGGCCCGAGCGTGTTCACTGTGAGCGTCTCGCCTAGCGTCTCCCGCGGCAGATCGGCGACGCCCCCCGAGCGATCGAGGAACACGCCGGCGTTGTTGACCAGGATGTCGAGGCGCCCGAACATGCGTTGCACCTCGGCGACGGAGGCGCGGCAACTCCCCTCGTCCGCGACGTCGAGCGCGATGACGGGAACCTCCAACCCTTCCGCGCGCAGGCTGTCGGCTGCCGCAGCACCCTTTCCCGGATCACGCGAGCCAAGTGCGGCGAGCACGCCGCGCCGCGCGAGCTGGCGCACGATCTCCAGACCGATGCCGCGATTGGCACCGCTGACCAGCGCCACTCTCGTCTCTGCCATTGCCTATGGTCCTCCTGCTGCTGCAGGCACGATAACCCGCTGACACGAGCTGACAATGCGCAATCGTCGCCGTCACACGCGGCGCGTGGTGGACGCCTGTCGTTCCCCGGGAACGGCACTCGGACTACCGTTCGTGGAGGATCAGCGGATCTCGATGCGATCGAACGCGTGCTGGCCGGGCTGTGCCTCGGTCAGATCCTTGTGCGTGACAGGCCGCATTACGCCCTCGCCCGGCGGCACGGCAAGCACGTTGAAGTCGGCTTCGTTGAGACGGCCGACGATCGAGCCATCGGCATGAGGCTCTAGCTTGAAGTAGAGGCCGTTCCAGGCGTCGACGCCGACCTTGTCGTAGGGCCGCCACAGAAAGAGCAGCCGGTACTCGAGATCCCTGAGGTCGTCCATGCTCACCTGATCGACAATCGGATACGGATAGGCGAGGTGACACCACATCTGCTTGGGGCGCCCGATGCAACGGAACGGCCGCATCGACAGAAACTCATCCTTGAAATCCGGTCCGTCGAGGACAACCGCAATCTTTGCTGCGCCGCCTTCCGCCGTCGGCGTGAAGGTAACGTGACCGATTTCGAGTGCACTGCCAGAGGCGTCAACGACGCGGATGGTCTTGCGCCCTTCGAGCGCTTTACCGCCGCCTGCACCGGCTGGGTTCGCTGAGACGGCGAACCACATGAGAAGCAGCGAGAAAAAGGTTAGGCCGCCCAAGCATATGTCCGAGAAAACGCGTCTGCCAGCCATTCGTTGCCTTTCCCGAGAGTGGCCGGCGAAGGACTGCCGCTCGCCACAGTGACCTCCTGTCCGCGCAATCCGCATATGAGTGCTCATTCCACGCCTTCGCCCACTGGCCGAGGATCGTTACATGCCCGCTCCAACCCGGCAAAAGGCCTTGCACAGAGGGTTATGGTTAAGAGATAGTTAATCCCGGGTTGCGGCGTATCTGCGGGGCGTGTGATGGCATGCGACGGGGGTGATGTTTGGTGCCAACTCCTTAGCTGGTTGGCAGAGCACGGTCACGATCTCGAGTTTGCTGGTTTCCCGTTGGCAAAGTTTCTCGACCACGCCATCGGCTCAGGTAATGCCGTCTATGGAGTCATCCGGGACAACCTCAAAGAGCTTGTCAGCCTCGGCATCGGCGCGCTCGGACTCTACAAATGGTGGATCCACCGCGAGGTGATCCTGCACGCGGAACTTGAGAAATACATCGCGCGCAGCGACGCCAATCTTGCGCCGGCTACCGACGCAGCCATTCACTCGATTTTGAGGTCGGGAGGTCAGCCTGCGCTCGCACCCCCCACATATGCACGCGAACTGCGCCATCTGGTTGCTCCCGGCTTCTTCCGTAGAAATCTCGCCCTGCGCACAACCCAGCGCGCAGTTGAAGCCTCGCTGGCGAAGTCGCTAAAGGGCCTAAAGAACAGGATCAACACCACCAAACGAGCTAATGAACCCCTCCAGCGCCAGAGAGCCTCAATCCATCTTCTATCGGGATGCATCGACTTCCGAAAATCGGAAGGCGATGCAAGGCTCAACATGAAAGCTTTGAGGGAATTTCGAGCTGTCCTAGCAACTCCTGGCTTCACAAGAGATGTGCGGGCCAAGGAAATGGAAGCGGTGCAGCTTCTGCGACTTGGCGATGATGAACTTGCCCTCGCTGCGTTTGAGCAGCTCCATGAATTTGCGGGCGATCTTGTGGACCAGAGGAACCGAGACCTGATACAGGCCCGCTCCAAGCGCTTCCGAGGATTGATCCATCAGTCCGGCTCCCCACGGAGCCTTACCGCTTGGAACCTCCTTTCGCCGGCACAAGGTGCCTTGGCACAAAGAGCGCCGCATGCTCCTTTCGAGGACTGGGAAGCACTTGAACAAGGCGACACCCTTTATGCCGCCGCGTTCGTTGCTAGCCTGTTTAACTGGCCAAGAGAGAAGGAACTGCTATCCGAAGCGCTGAGCTGCTATCAGCTCGCTGCGGCGTCCAATATTCGTGACCGGAAGGAAAGGAAAGCCCTACACTCCACCGCACTTTTTGGCATAGCTCGGTGCAACAAGAGCCTGGCCGAGAAAGACTACGACCTCGATTTTCTGTTCCAGCCGAAGCCCGATGCCAACGCGGCTTTGACGCCGCAGCCAAATATTGCATCCCTCGACGGCGACGGCAGCGCACAGCCCAGCGCGGGCGTCCAAAGCGGCGCAAACCCGGCCGTTTCGAAACAGAACGGTTAGAGGCTGTGAATGAGCCACCCGAAACCGTAGCCCGCACATGAGGCGGCCAGAGCGTTGGCACATGATCGCAACAGCGTGGATTCGACGACGTTCGAAAGCCCAAGTTCCTGTCCGCGTTCGTAGAGCCGCTGGTGTCGCGCGTAAGACATTGATGTGAGGCCGATGGCTGCGGCAGCAATGGACCACGAGCCGACACCTGTGTAGCCGGCCAGAGTCGCGGCAAAAATCGTAAGGAAGCCCAGCATCGCGCGAAATCCCACGGGCCGCGACGCACGCACCTGTTTTATCGGCCAACGTCCTTTGTCTGTCTGATTCGCGGCGCGCATGAGAGTGGCCTCCACGCACTTACGTGGGGATTGTTGGGCACACGCCCAAGGACGACGCCCACCTTGCCGGCCTCTGCGGCGCACGCCATATTCCGCCGTGATGGCCAGCCCCCCGAAATCGCCGCGACACGACACCGATGCGCCGCCCCGGCCGCGTGCCTCGCGCGGCAAGTCGGGCAAGCCGGCAGCCCCACCGGCAGAGACGGCCGCAGGCACGCCTGCCCCGCGCGGCTTCGCCGAAGCCCAGGCAGGCTTTACCGCCGATCCCGCACCGGCCACTTCGCCAACGGTAACGTCAACTCTGCCCGCGCTGCGCCAGTCAGGGCCGCGCCCGGTGGCGTTGGCCGCCTCGACCACGGCTTATCTCGACGCGTTGCTCGCCAAGCCTCACGAGCGTTCTGAGACGGCACGCCAGATCCTTGCCGCGCAGCCGATGATGGCGTCCCATCCGATCGTCTCCGGCAAGGCGGCGGCGTTCACCCCGCACCGCCCCGAGCGCCCCGAGAAGTCCGAAGGCGGCGTCGCCTTCAACCTCGTCTCGGAGTACGCCCCCAAGGGCGACCAGCCGACCGCGATCGCCGAGCTGGTCGACGGCGTCCGCGCCAGCGAGCGCAATCAGGTGCTGCTTGGTGTCACCGGCTCGGGCAAGACGTTCACGATGGCCAACATCATCGCGGCGACGCAGCGCCCGGCGCTGATCCTCGCGCCCAACAAGACGCTCGCGGCACAGCTCTACGGCGAGTTCAAGAGCTTCTTCCCGGACAACGCGGTCGAGTACTTCGTCTCCTACTACGACTACTACCAGCCGGAAGCCTACGTCCCGCGCACCGACACCTACATCGAGAAGGAAAGCTCGATCAACGAGCAGATCGACCGGCTGCGCCACGCCGCCACGCGCGCGCTGCTCGAGCGCGACGACGTGATCATCGTCGCATCGGTGTCCTGCATCTACGGCATCGGCTCGGTGGAGACCTATACGGCGATGACGTTCGCCGTGAGGGTGGGCGAACAGCTCTCGCGCGACCAGCTGCTTGCCGACCTCGTGGCCCTGCACTACCGGCGCAACGATCATGCCTTCCAGCGCGGCACGTTCCGCGTGCGCGGCGACACGGTCGAACTGTTCCCCGCCCACTTGGAGGATCGCGCCTGGCGCTTCTCGTTCTTTGGCGACGAGATCGAGGCGATCACCGAGTTCGATCCCCTTACCGGGCAGAAGGCGGACGAGCTGTCGTTGGTCAAGGTCTATGCCAACTCGCACTACGTCACACCCAAGCCGACGCTGCAGCAGGCCATCAAGTCCATCAAGGAGGAGTTGAAGGCACGCCTCGACGAGCTGTACGCCGCCGGCAAACTGCTGGAAGCGCAGCGGCTCGAACAGCGCACCGTCTTCGACATGGAGATGATGGAGGCGACGGGCAGTTGCGCCGGCATCGAGAACTATTCGCGCTATCTCACCGGGCGCGCGCCGGGAGAGCCGCCGCCAACGCTGTTCGAGTACCTGCCCGACAACGCGCTCGTCTTCGTCGACGAGAGCCACGTCACCGTGCCACAGATCGGTGGCATGTTCCGCGGCGACTACCGGCGCAAGGCAACGCTGGCCGAGTTCGGCTTCCGCCTGCCATCGTGCATGGACAACCGCCCGCTGCGCTTCGAGGAATGGGATGCCATGCGCCCCGCCTCGATCTACGTCTCCGCGACGCCCGGGGGCTGGGAACTCGAGCAGACCGGCGGAGTGTTCGCCGAGCAGGTGATCCGGCCGACGGGGCTCACCGACCCGCAGATCATCGTGCGGCCGGCAAAGACGCAGGTCGACGATCTGCTCGACGAAGTGCGGCAGACGGCCCAGCGCGGCTACCGTACGCTCGTCACCACACTCACCAAGCGCATGGCCGAGGACCTCACCGAGTACATGCACGAAGGCGGCATCCGCGTGCGCTACATGCACTCGGACGTCGAGACGCTGGAGCGTATCGAGATCATCCGCGACCTGCGGCTTGGCGCCTTCGACGTGCTGATCGGCATCAATCTCCTGCGCGAGGGTCTCGACATCCCCGAGTGCGCGCTCGTCGCCATCCTCGATGCCGACAAGGAAGGCTTCCTGCGCTCGGAAACCTCGCTGGTCCAGACCATCGGCCGCGCCGCGCGCAACGTCGACGGCCGCGTTATCCTCTACGCCGACCACGTCACCGGCTCCATGGAGCGCGCGATGGCGGAGACAGAACGCCGCCGCGAGAAGCAACTCGCCTACAATACCGAGAACGGCATCACGCCGGAGAGCATCAAGCGCAACATCCACGACGTCCTGCAGTCGGTCTACGAGGCTGACCACGTCACCGTGGACGTCGGCATGGCGAGCGAAGGCGAGGCGGTCGGTCACAACCTCGCGGCGGTTATCTCCGCAATGGAGGAGCGCATGAAGACGGCGGCGGCCGACCTCGAGTTCGAGGAAGCCGCGCGCCTGCGCGACGAAATCAAGCGGCTGCGTGACACTGAGCTCGCAATCGCCGACGACCCGCTGGCGCGGCAGGGCGACATCGAAGACCGCACGGGTGGCTATCGTGGCGAGCGCAAATACGGCGCTCGCGGCAACCTGCCGCCGAAGGACAAGGCAGGTGCGCGTACGAAGAAGAGCGCCGAAAGCGGATCGCGCATCAAATCGACCTACGAGCCGGTGCAGCCGACCAATGCGCAATCGACGGCCGTGCCTGCAAGCCGCGCCAGCAAGCCGTCGCTCGACGACATGGGTCCCGGAACGGACCGCGCCATCCCTCGACGGGATGGGACCCACACGCGCGCCGGCGCCTATGGCGAAGGCATTCGCGGTCCGCACAAGCCGACACTCGACGAGATGGGCCCGCACGCGATGACGCCACCGCGGTCGGGCAACAAGCCGCTTCCCGCCAAGCCTGTCCTCACCCGCGAATTCGACGATCCGTCCGACAAGAAGAAGCGCCGCGGCCGACCGAAGAAGACCGGACGGCCGGGAGCATGATGGGACCGCCGACTTGTGTCAGGACAGTTGTGCCCGCAGTGTTGGTGGAGCGGTAGCAGCACCTGTAGGATCGGCAGCTGACCCGGCTCTTGCGCGCGAGCGGCGAATATCGCATCGAGTGTCCGAAACGCTCCGTGTCTTTCGACCCGAACCTTGAAGCGCACAAATCGGCATCGGCCGGCGTAGCGTTGCAGGCACCCGCTTGGAGCCGGCGAACGAAATCGGACTGCAACAGCTTTGGATGCTGGCGCGAGGCGCAACGTGCTGAAGGTCGTACTCGCGCTCGGCACGACGCAGACGCTCGCCTGGGCGTCGGGCTACTATATTGCCGCCATCATCGCCGTTCCGATCTCAAAAGATCTGGGGATCTCTCCCAGCGTGGTCTTCACCGCCTTCTCACTCGCGCTGCTGATCTCCGCGCTGCTCGGCCCACGCGTCGGCCGCCGTATCGATCGGGTCGGTGGCCGCGGCGTCCTTGCCCTGTCGAATATCGTTTTGGCCACGGGGCTCGTCGCGCTCTCGCAGGCGACCGGCGTTGCCGGACTGTTCTTCGCCTGGGCCGTCCTGGGCGTCGGCATCGGGATCGGGCTTTACGATGCTGCTTTCGCAGCGCTCGGACGGCTCTATGGCAGTGCTTCGCGCGCGCCGATCACTGGCATCACGCTCATGGCGGGACTGGCGAGCACGGTGGGCTGGCCGCTGACGGCATGGGGCGTCGCGGAGATCGGTTGGCGGGATACGTGTCTGGCCTGGGCTGCCGCGCACCTCGTGATCGGTCTTCCACTCAATCTCATCTTCCTGCCGCGTGCGGCCGGCGAGCCGGATCCTGCCTCGGCAGCTCCGGTGGCGCGGGCCCTTGCCGGTACGATAGCGTTCGACCGCAACATGTGGCTGCTCGCCATCTCGTTCGCGAGCGCCTGGATCGTCACCGCGGCGATGGCAGCGCACCTGCCGCGCCTCCTGCAGCTTTCCGGCGCCAGCTACACCACCGCAGTTCTGGCCGCGTCGCTGCTCGGCCCCGCGCAGGTTGCCGCCCGACTTGCCGAGATAACGCTCGGGCGCCGACACCATCCGCTCTTGTCGGCGCGTATCGCCGCGCTCGGCCATCCGGCCGGCGCCGCGCTGCTGCTCTTGGGCGGCGCGCCGATGGCGACGTTGTTTTCGGTTCTGCACGGCGCCGGCAATGGCGTGCTGACGATCGCGCGCGGCACCGTCCCGCTCGCCATATTCGGTCCCGTCGGCTACGGCCACCGCATCGGCCTGCTCGGCGCGCCCTCGCGCATCGCGCAGGCCTTCGCGCCAGCGGTCTTCGGCGGGCTCGTCGAATGGTCGGCCAAAGCTGCGCTGCTCACAACCTCGGCGCTCAGCGTTCTGGCATTCGGCGCCTTGCTTCTGATAAAGCCGCACGACGCTGCCGACCGGTAGCCCCTGCCGCCATGATGAGGCACGGCCCGAGTTGCGGCGACACGTTTCGGAGGAGCCAATGAACCGCGCCTTCCTCATCGCCCTCGTCGTCGCGTGGACCGCCGCCGTCGGCTATCATGCCGCCTCGACCTGGCCGCACGTGCCCATGGACGTCAGCGCCAGCGACCCTGCGACGGTGGCCGCACTCCGTGCCGCTGTGACGCGCCACGCATTGGTGCACCTGATCGCGGCCGTACTGCCCGCTGCCGCCGCTCTTTGGATCGCATTCCGTCGGCAGCACTGATCGACCGCCCATCCGCGCAACCTGAGCGCGCGTCATAATCGACAGGGTGAGCATTTAGTATGGTGCAGCGGCGGGCGTGGCCATCCCGCGACAGTTCGACGGCAATGCCGGTCGGCGCTCGCAATTTTGTTCGATCGCGAAGATAATGGGCCGCCGTTTGATTTGGCATGTCGGTTGGAGGCAACGATACCATGAACAAGATCCGCGATGGCGTGGCGGGCGTCGCGATCCTTTGCGCGGCCGTGATCTCGGTTTCCGCTCAGGCGAGCGCGGAAAGCCCGTTCGCGACGCTGGCCGGCTCATGGAGCGGAGCCGGCCAAATCCGGCTCGAAGGCGAGAAGTCGGAATCGATCCGATGCAGGGCCTACTACACGACGAGCGGCGGCGGCTCGGGGCTCGGCATGGCGATCCGCTGCGCCAGCGCGTCCAACAAGATCGAGATGCGGGCCAACCTCACGTATGCCGGCGGATCGGTGTCGGGCAACTGGGAGGAGCGCACCTTCAATGCCACCGGCGAGGTGAAGGGTAGTACGACCGCGGAGCTGATGAACCTCAACATAAACGGCGGCGGACTCAACGGCCGCATGTCGATCCGCATCTCGCCGTCCTCGCAGAAGGTCTCGATCTCGACCACCGGCTCAGCGTTCCGCGGCCTCAATCTGTCGTTGTCGCGCGGCTGATCACAACAGCCCCAGTGGGGATGCGCGGCGCTTTAGCAACATGTGCGGACTAGACCGCGCGTGGAGCAAAGCCGCGCGAAACATCAAGCATTTCGATGCTAGAATCAGGGCCAACATAGCGCTGTTCTGGACGGCGCTGCTGCCGCGCAGCACGTCTGCGCCCTGAGCTGGAGTTCCCATGACCACCTCGAATACGCTTGCGCATGCAATTGGCGCCCCGCTGCGCGCCGGCATCGGCGCCCTCCTGGCGCTGGCCATCGTCGCGGGCCTATCGGTGCCGGCCGATGCTCGCGGACGGCGGCTGGCCGATCACTACTCGGACGGTTACGTCGTCGCCCACAGCCGGCATGGCAACGGTTCCATCTCCGCGCCCGTGCGGGACACGCGGATGGGTCCGCAGGTGCGGCTGCCCGGCGGAACTTGGGAATACTGCCGCCGCTCGTGCTCGGAGACGCTGCGCGTCGAGACCGTCGACATCTGGGAGGGGCGGAGCGACGGCCGGGCAGGACTAGCCCAGGAGTGCGGCGTGTTCGGCTGCCTCGAGCTCAGGTTCGGCTGGTGAGAATCCCGGTGGTGGGGGCCCCACGTGCTCGGGCCCATCCCGCCTAGGTGAGGAAGGGGTTTGCGCGGCGCTCCAGGCCGATCGAGCTGCCGGGACCATGCCCGCAGATGAATGCCCATTCGTCGCCCAGTGTCAGCAGCTTAGATTTGATCGCGCCGATCAATGCGGCGTGGTCCCCGTAGGGGAAGTCGGTCCGCCCTATTGAGCCCCGGAACAGCACGTCGCCGACGATTGCAAACTTGTGCGCGGCGTTCAGCAGGACGACCGAGCCCGGCGAATGGCCTGGGCAGTGCCGGATCTCGAACCGGTGTGGTCCGATTGTTACCTCGTCACCTTCGTCGAGCCAGCGGTCTGGCGCCACCGGCCGGGCCGGGATGCCGTAAGCCGCGCCCTGCTTGTCCAGATTGTCGAGCAAGAACTTATCGGCCGGGTGCGGGCCTTCGATCTGAACGCCCAGCGCCTCCTTGAGTTCGGCGGCGCCACCTGCGTGGTCGATATGTCCGTGCGTCAGGATGATGCGCTCCACCGTCACGCCTAACTCGGCGATGGCCGCCCGGACCCGGTCGAGGTCGCCACCGGGATCAATCACGGCGCCGGCTTTGGTCCGCTCGTCCCAGACGATCGAACAGTTCTGCTCGAACGGCGTGACCTGGATGATGGCTGCCTTCAGGCTCGGCTTGGCAGTCGGCGTCTGGCTCATGATCGCTCCGTGCCGTCCCCCTGCGGCGGCAGTCCTGCCCTGATAGCCGAAATGCGCGCCCCGAGCCAACCCGGTCGTTCGTCCTCGCGCCCCTCAGTGCGCGGCGCGCCGACTTCGGGTCCACAGATATCGGGTAAAGCGCAAACGACGAGCGCCTCAACGAAATGAGAATAAGAAACGCAAAACGCCGCTAGAGCGATTTACCAATCGTTAATCATTCGATCGCGCGCCAATGCCATATGAGAAATGTGGCATCGGCTCGCGATACCGAAAATCTCCCGGCCAATGCCGCCGAAGGCGCGCTCAAAATGAAAAAGGGAGGGACATTGCCCTCCCCTTTCGTAATCGCCGATTGCCGCAGGTTGCAGCAGCATCCTCATGCGGCAGCGTGCTTGTCGTCATTGGGATCGCGCAGCACGTAGCCGCGGCCCCAGACCGTCTCGATATAGTGCTGACCGCCGGTCGCCGCCTGCAGCTTCTTCCTGAGCTTGCAGATGAAGACGTCGATGATCTTGAGTTCGGGCTCGTCCATGCCGCCGTAGAGATGATTGAGGAACATCTCCTTGGTGAGCGTCGTGCCCTTGCGCAGGGAGAGCAGCTCCAGCATCTGGTATTCCTTGCCCGTCAGATGCACGCGCTGTCCGTTGACCTCGACCGTCTTGGTGTCGAGATTGACCTTGAGGTCCCCGGTTTCGATGACCGACTGCGCATGCCCCTTGGAGCGGCGCACGATCGCGTGGATGCGTGCGACCAGCTCGTCCTTGTGGAACGGCTTCGTCAGGTAGTCGTCGGCGCCGAAGCCCAGGCCGCGCACCTTGTCCTCAATGCCGGCATGACCAGACAGAATGAGGATGGGCGTCTGTACCTTGGCAACGCGCAGCATCTTGAGCACGTCGTAGCCGCTCATATCCGGCAGACCCAGATCGAGCAGGATGATGTCGTAATCGTAGAGCTTGCCGAGGTCGACACCTTCCTCGCCAAGGTCTGTAGTGTAGATGTTGAAGCCCTCGGACTGCAGCATCAACTCGATGCTTTGCGCCGTAGCGCTATCGTCCTCGATCAGTAGAACTCGCATCCCCGGTTCCTCTCTCCCCCGGCCTCAGGCCGGGCCGCTGCCCCGTTTCGAAGAGAACGCTGAACGGCTCTCGCTAATGCATCATTAGGAAAGTACCCGACAGAAGTTAACAAACCCTAATGGACCCTTGCCGGGTTGCATCACTCTGAGCCGATACGCGACAAGACTTCGTTCAGGCACATCCCAGCCAACCCCGGCGCTCCCCTCGCCTGACGGCACGGCTGCGACCGAGCTACCCTCCGCAGGGAGTCTGCCTCCCCGCGACATCTGCACGGCCGACCTGTTGGATGACTGGCGCGCCCTACGGGTCCCGCTCCGGCACCCGCCCTGACACTACCCTCCCGAAGGCGGTGTCGTAATGGCGGTTTGCCCTGCCGAAAGAAGCACCCGAGTCAAAGTCCTAACAGAATTCGCCGCCATGCCACAGGCACGCATATTTTTTTTCGAGATATGGACGCGAGAAATTCGAGCTTTACGACCGGCGTTGCTTTACCGCAACTTAAGCACATTGCGGCATAGTGAATATGCAGGCGAACGTTGTGCGTGCAGCGCATGACGATTGCACCGACAAAAAATAAAAGCGGCTTAATTCAAATCGCCGCGGGGCAGGGCTGGCACGGAAATTGTTTCTCCCGTGACCGGTGTTCGAATTGGTACGGGGTATCGAACGATGAAGTCACCTGAGACGGCCATCCGGGCCATTCGCTTCGACGCGGACGAGAAGGCACGCAAGGTTGCCGATCTCGAGCAGATGATCCGCGAGTTCGAAGTCATGGCGTCTGACCTGCAGCGTCAGATCCAGGCTGAAGAGGATCGCACCGGTATCCGCGACGCCAGCCACTTCGCCTATTCGACGTTTGCCCGCTCGGCGGCTCAGCGTCGCGACAACCTGATGGCGTCTGCCAAGGGCCTGAAGGACAAACTCGAGTCGGCCGTCCGCGAACGCGACGAAGCCTTCGAACAGGTGTCCAAACACGATGCGGCCGAAACGCGCAGCGCCACTACCCGTCCGCGCAACCGCGCCGACCGGCACCCAGGACCTGTAATTCGCTGAGACGGCCGGGGCAGGCCGCCACGCATTCCTGGTTTCTCGCGCTTTTGCCAAGGCGTGGGGCGCCGAATACGCGCGCAGCGGAGCCCGAGACCCGTTGACGTTCAGCGTACAGTCGCTCCGATGTCGATCCATAAGCGGCAATTGCGCCACAGTCGTTTCCGAACACTCCGGACCAACCCTTGCGACCCCGCCGTGTGACCGTTACGGATTCACTTCTCAGGTGAAACCGGCCGGACCGGGGCGTTACGCCGGGACCGGATTGATTTGGTGCGACTGACAGACGTGGGCAGCTCGAGACATCTCTATAGGGTGGGGAGCGGTCGGCCTTCCCGAGTGGTCGCGGCCGGGATTGCCTGCGCCGTGCTGGCCGGGTGCTCGGGCAACGGTCTTGAGACGTCAGCACTTCAAGGGCCGGCGGCCTCGAGCCTGCCGTCGCTTCCAAAGATCGAACTGCCAGGTTCCGGACCAGCTGTCGTCGGCACGCCCACAGAACTCTATGAGCGCATTAGCCGGGGCCTGCGCGCCTGCTGGATGCAGGTCGACGGCCCCCTGAACAAGACGCACCTCTTCGAGGCGACCGCCGAGCCGGCGCACAAGGGCGGCAACGCAGAGATCGTGCTGCGCGAGCGCGAGACCGAGGGTCCGAGCGTCCGCGGCACAAAGGCCGTGCGCATTGCTATCGCTGCGAGCCCGAGTTCCTCCGACAGCGCCATGATTGAATTCGAGAATCTGAAGCTGCCGGCCGACGATGGCCGCCGGCTCGAAAAGGACGTCAGAGCCTGGGCGACCGGCGTAACCGGCTGCAAGACCGAGGCACAGGCGACCGCCTGGTCTGCTTCCGAGGCAGCGCCCCCCGCTCCTGCCAACCTCAAGAAGGGCCGCAAAGCCGCGTCCAGATCGGTTGCATCTCCCGCCGCAAAAAAGTGAACCGCCAGCGCTGTTGCGCGGCGGCTCTTAAGATCGTCCGGGAGATAGCCCTCGATCGTGCGGCTCGCTCAGCCGCGATACTTCTGGATGCGCGTGGCGCGCAGTCCCGGCAGACCGTGGCGATCGATGGACCGCTGCCAGGACAAGAACTCATCGACGGTGAGCTTGTAGCGCTCGCACGCCTCCTCGATGCTGAGAAGGCCGCCGCGAACGGCCGCCACGACCTCAGCCTTTCGGCGGATCACCCACCGCTTCGTGTCGCGCGGCGGGAGGTCGGCAACCGTCAGCGGACTGCCGTCCGGGCCGATGACATAGCGCACGCGCGCTCTCAGGTGATGCTCGGTCATGGTACTCACTACGCTCTGACTGACCAGACGTCATGTATAACGCGGCGACCTTAAAGGCGGCCTAAGCGACGCAATAAACCTACAATAAACGGCTGTATCAACTCACGAAAATCGCGCGATTAACCTTTACCGAATTGCTTAACGCAAGACCAATGCGAGACAATCCCAAGTGTTTTAGAGGTCACTCGAGCGCCAACCGGCAATTTCCACTCGTCCGGGAGTGATCAGTCAACTGAGCCCAGGCTAAAACCCACACCCTCCGAGGACCGTCCGCCGGCCCGCCGCGCCTGACAAATACATGCGGCGCCAGCGCGCTTGCAGCCAGCCCTCCGACGCCCTAAAACGGCCGCTCGTGCCCGTGACGATGGATCCGCGTTGCCAAGATGCCGGTCCCTGTCTGTCGCGCCTGAGGCAGAGCTGCTGGTCGGCCAGCTTGTGGCACGCGGTAGGAGGGGGTGGCGAAGCGGCTCGCCGCGGCCCCGTTACACGACGAGACGAGAGTGCCCGGCGTCGCCGCGGGCCGGAAGCAGTGCGATAGATCGCGACGAAGCCGATACGGCTGGCAGGTAAGGCCGTGCGGCCGGGCCCGTCAGGCCGGCAAACCGGCGAATTTGTGCTGGCAATGACACCGCAATGACACCAACGATCGAGAGTGTCGGTTCCATTGCGCCCCTGCCGGCCGCTGAGCGCCGGCGGGTCGTCGTCGCCATGTCGGGCGGAGTGGATTCGTCCGTTGTCGCCGCACTCATGAAGGCGGCGGGCCACGACGTAATCGGCATCACGCTCCAGCTCTACGACCACGGCGAAGCGACGGGCCGCGCGGGTAGCTGCTGCGCCGGCCAGGACATCCACGATGCCCGACAGGTCGCAGGCGCGTTGGAAATACCGCATTATGTGCTGGACTATGAGCGGCGTTTCAGCGAGGCCGTGATCGATCGCTTCGCCGACAGCTACGCGGCCGGTGAGACTCCCATCCCGTGCGTCACCTGCAATAGCGAGATCAAATTCGGCGATCTGCTTGCGACCGCGAGCGACCTCGGCGCGGACTACTTGGCCACCGGTCACTATATCCGCCGCTCGGAAGGTTCATCCGGGCCCGAGTTGCGCCGTGCGGCCGATGCTGACCGCGACCAGAGCTATTTTCTGTTCTCGACGACGCGGGATCAGCTTGCCCGCCTCTGGTTCCCTCTTGGCGATTACACGAAGGCACAGGTGCGGGCGCTGGCCGCTGAGCTGCGTCTGCCAGTCGCCGACAAGCCGGACAGCCAGGACATCTGCTTCGTGCCGACAGGCCGCTACACCGATGTGATCGAACGATTGAAGCCGGAAGCCCTGCACCCCGGCGACATCGTGCATATCGACGGCCGCCGCATGGGCCGGCACCAGGGCATCGTCCACTATACAATCGGACAGCGCCGTGGCCTTGGCATCCCCGGCCCGGAACCCTATTTCGTCGTGCGTCTGGACGCCGACCGACACGAGGTCGTCGTCGGACCGCGCGCGGCGCTTGCGACTTCGGCGTTGCGGCTGCGGCATGTCAACTGGCTGGGGGACGGCGACATCGACGCTGCTACTCGTGGCGGGCTCGACATCTGGGCCAGAATGCGCTCCACACAGCCACCGGCTCCCGCCGTTCTCAGTCGCATGGACGGCGAGACGATCGTGCACCTCTGCGATGGAATCGAAGGCATCGCCACCGGGCAGGCTTGCGTTTTCTACAGCGACGGGGGTGGTGACGCCCGCATTTTGGGCGGCGGCGTGATTACCAAAACGTCGAGCACGTCGAAAAATCACTCTACGGGCGCCGATCACGGCGCCAAGACTTCGGCGGGAGGCCGCCGTAACGACATCGCCTCACGGAGCGACGTGGCACGCGCTCACGGGCGGTTGGCAGCGAGGAGCGAGTAAGCAGCAATGAAGATGGAACACAGCGAACCGAGCCGGGCACGCCCGATGCTACGGAGAGACGGCGGAAAGATCGTCGGCATCGGCTACATCGAGGAAGGCGATGTAAAAGATGCCTATCGTCGCTGGGCCCCGATCTACGATCAGACGTTCGGCTTCGTGGCTGCACAAGGCCGCCGGCACGTCGTCGAAGTCATCAATCGCATGTCCGGAAGCGTGCTCGAGGTCGGCGTTGGCACGGGCCTTTCGCTGCCGGGCTACGCCGGGCACCTCCAGATCACCGGCATCGACCTCTCGCCCGACATGCTGGAGAAGGCGCGTGAGCGCGTCACCACCGAGCGGCTCGACAACGTCGCCGGTCTTTACGAGATGGACGCGGGCGACCTCGAGTTCAACGACGGCACGTTCGACGTGACCGTTGCCATGTTCGTCATGACCGTCGTGCCCGACCCCGAAAAGGTCATGCGCGAGCTGTCCCGGGTAACGCGTCCCGGCGGGCGAGTGCTGTTGGTCAACCACTTCAGCCAGGACGAAGGCGTGCGCGGCTGGGTGGAGCGTCGCATGGCGCCCTTCGCCGACAAAATCGGCTGGCGCTCGGTGTTCGATCTCGACCGGGTGATGGTGTGCGGTGACCTGCGGCTGGTTCAGCGCCGGTCGATCCGCCCGTTCGGCTTGTTCACGATGCTGGAGTTCGAAAAGAGCGAGCAGATGAGCCTCCGGCCCGTCGCCGCAGAGTAGCCGCGCGCCCGGCTCCGCGATCTGGGCGCGAGCTTGACAGTTCCGGCCACCGATACCTATACACGCGAAAGCCGCGCCGGTGGAAACCGGCGCGGCGCGCTTTCGGCGGGATAGCTCAGCTGGTTAGAGCGGCGGAATCATAATCCGTAGGTCCCCGGTTCAAGTCCGGGTCCCGCTACCACCTCTCAAGAAATTCACGCGCTTCGCAGCTGACGCGAGCACAGGCCTCGTGGCCGGATCGCGGCGGTCAGTTGCCGAACGGATTCGACATGTTGAGCGGGTTGGGAACGCGCTCGGGCTTGCGCTCGACGCGCGACCGCGTACGACGGCTGCTACGGCGCACAACCGGTTCGTCGGACGAACTCGCCGTCGCGGACTCCCCTTCGTCGGCGCGCTCGATCGAGGATGTCTGCACCAGACGCACCTCGCGGCGCTCCATCACCGAGGCGACACGGCTATCGAGCCCGTACAGATCGGAGAATTCGACAACACGGCCGTCGTCGCCGACGTGCATGGTGAAGTACGTGACGTGCACGGGGATGGGCGTCGTCAGCTCGACATCCGCGCCGCGATTGAGGGCGGCCGTCACTTCTGCCTTCGACCAGCCCTTGTCGTGACCCAGCAGCACCTCCGCGAGGTGCATCGGGTTCTGCACGCGCATGCAGCCGTGGCTGAACGCACGCACCCGTCCGCCGAACAAATTACGCTCCGTGGTGTCGTGCATGTAGACGTCGTGCTTGTTGGGGAAGCGGAACTTTACGATGCCCAGCACGTTGGAGGCGCCCGGCGCCTGCGTGAAGGAGTAGCTGTGAATGTTGGCGGTCGACCAGTCGACCGAGTCGGGATCGATGCGCACACCGCCGCGCGTCACCGTGAGCCCATGCGCACGCAGGATCGACGAGGCGGACGGACCGAAGCTGAACCAGCCACCGCTGCCGGACTTGCGCAGTCGCGGCGCCAGCTCCTGCGACTTCATGCCGGGAGGCACGCCCCACGAGGGATGGAAGATGATGAATTGCATGTCCGCCGAGAACACGGGCGTCGGCGTTTCGAGCTTGCCCACCACGATCTTTTCAGACAGCACCTGCTTGCCGTCCTTGTAGACGCGGGTCATCTGCTCGGGGATCGAGTCCCACACGTAGAACTGGCCCAGTTCCGGGGGCATCCAGCGCCAGCGCTCCATATTGACAAGGATTCGCTGAACACGGCTGCCATTGCTGCGCGTCTTCTTGGTGGGCTCGGAGGCCGTCTCTGCGACCGCTCCACGCTCCTTCAGAAGCGCCTCGCGCAGACGTTGGAACTGCTCGTGCTTTGGATGCAAACCACGCAGGTAGACATCGGATTGGTCGCTCGCCGCCACGGCCTCGATGACCGAGCGCGGATCGAAGATGACCGGCTTCTGATCGAACTTGCGGCTGATGCTGGAGGGGTCGAAGCGGCCCCCGCGGGCAAAGCGCGCATACTTCATGGCCGCGAACGAAAGCCGCATCTCGGCTTCCGCCAACGCCAGCACCGAAGGCGCCGTGTCCTCGATGACGGGCAGGTCGAAGTCGGCGGTGTTAAGGCCCCAGTCGTCGGCCTTGCCAATCTCGCCCATGGCCAGACGCGCGCGCGCATTGAAGCCCTTGTCGTCGACCCAGACGGGAGCGCCCGCGCGAGCCTCGTAGAAGGCCTTGGCGCCTGCGAGATCTTCGGCCTCACCCTTGTTGCGAGGCTGCGGGATGAGCGAGATGGCGTTGCGGACGGCAGCGATGACAGGATGAGTTTCGACCTGGGGCTCTGCAGTGGCCTGCGGAGCGGCGGTGGGCGCGCCGGGCGCCTGCGGCGGCGGTCCGACCACCTCCTTGGGCGTTAGCGGATCGGGAGCGCCCGACTCCGGCACGGGAGCAGCGTCCGCATCCGCGTCGGCGGCCGGCGCCGGCTCGGGTGCGCGAGCAGCGCTGTCTGCCGGCTCGCTGGAGCGCACGGCCACGGACTGCGGCGCGCCGGACTCGGGCGAAGCGGTCTGCGGCGTACCGGTCTGGGTCGCTGAAGCTGGCGGCTGTGCCGCGGCGGTCGAATTCGCAGGCGTCGAGCCGCTCTTGTCGGGCGTCTCGGGAACAGCGGCTGTGGGGGTAATCTCGCGCATCTCGGCGGGGAACACGACCACGCGCTCGGTTGGGGTCTCGGTCGATAAGGGCGCCTGCGGGGCTGGGGTCTGCTGAACCTGCGTCTGCGGAGACGGGGTCTCAGGAGCCTGGGCCTGCGGTGCCGGTGCTTCCGCGGCGGGGGCCTGCGCAACCGGAGCCTGCGCTGCGGCGCTATCTCCCGGCGCGCGAATCTGGGCGGGGAAAGCAACCTCGCCCGCGCCAGCCGTCTGCGCCCAAGCACTGCCAGAAAGGGCAGCGACGACGGGCATCATGCTCAACGCGAGGAACGTCAGCCTTGTTGGCATTTCACCACCCCGATTCGAGAACAAGTTATTCAAACTGCTTTTGACATTTGAATGCGCCAGGGACAAGGCGGCGCCCCCAGCCATCCGCCGTTTGCGTCACATAGCGGTCAGAAATGCCGACCGGCGAGGCTCCAGGGCCACGCCGGAGGGTGGCATCCGGCCGCCTCAACGAAGGGGTATCAGGCCGATGCCCGGGCGAGCGCCGAATCGATGATCTCAAGCCCCCGCTCCAACGCCGGCGCGGTGCGGATTTCCCCGACTTCGATGCCGCGCCAGCTGCGCAGAACCTTGCGCGCCATGAGGCCCCGCGCCTCGGGCAGCGCGCGCTCCACCAAGGCCATCACGGCTCCGGCGGAGGCGCGCGTGGTGCCATCGTCGATTTTGAGCGCGAACCCCAGGCCGAGTTCAGGAAAGCCGCCGGCATAAACGCCCTCGGCACCGGTTTTGATGAAGACGCGTCCCGGCAGCCGCCGCATGACGACGGTATCCGCACGTCCGGGACCGGCGACGAGTTCTGGCTCGGCCCAGCATGCCTTTAGGATGCGATCGACGGCGGCCCGCCGCTCGCGGCCAAGTCCGGCTCGCGTGACGAGCTTGGCGAACATGCGGGCAAGGGTTTCCAGCGGCATGGCCCAGTTGGGAACCGAGCAGCCATCGAGCCCCATCACATCCACTCCCAACGACAAGCCGGACATCTGTTGGAGAGCGTCGTGTACGCGCCGCTGCACCGGATGCTCCGGCTTCCAGTACTGGCCGATCGGCTCGCCCAGGTGCAGTGCGGTCGCCAGCATGCCGGCGTGCTTGCCCGAGCAGTTGTTGTGCAATTGGGTCGGCTCCGAACCGCTGCGGATCAGCGCCTTCATGGCCGACGACCCGAGCGGCATGTGCGCACCGCAGCCCAGCGCCTGCTCGCCAAGCCCCAGCGTCGCCAGCATGTTTCCCGCAAGCCGCGCATGCCGCTCCGAGCCCGTGTGGGACGCACAGGCCAGCGCAATCTCGGCGTCACCGTACCCGAACCTGTCGGCGGCTCCGCTCTCGACCAGTGGCAGGCACTGGAACGCCTTGATCGACGACCGGGGGTAAACGGGCCGGGTGACATCGCCTAAAGTCAAGACGCGCGCGCCCGCCGGTGTGACGACGGCGACAGACCCCGTATGCGCGCTCTCGACGAGCGGCCCACGCGTCACCTCGATGAGAACTGGGTTCGACATCTGTCTCCGGTCGCGACCCGCGTTGCGACGCAAAGCGCGCGACCCCATCGGCTAGGGCACTCCGGCGACCCGCTGGCATTCGCTTTGAGCGATATTCTAGCCCCCGAGTCGATCAAGTCTGATGCCGTCACCATCACCCAATGCGGGTCGATGTCAACGACGGATGGCCGGTCTGCCCGGGCGCGGCAGAACCGTCGTGTCCGCGGGGCACTCAGCCTGCCGCGCTTGACCGCTATTAGGGCTTGTTGCTCGCGGATCGGGCCGTGGCCGCCCGCTGACATGGCAACTCGATCGGGCCTCCGACGATCGGCAGTGTCCAAAAGCTCCCAACAGGCGGCGAAGGTTCGCACGTGCTGAACCATGGAGGTCGTTGCAAGGCCGACCATGACGCGTTGCTGCCTGGGCGCTTGTGCGGCTCATCCAACGGCAGGGCCAGGCCATCGGGTTGCATGGTGACCCCGGCAGGACTCGAACCTGCGACCATTCGCTTAGAAGGCGAATGCTCTATCCAGCTGAGCTACGGGGCCGTCTCCAGGACGGCTACACGGTTCCCCGCCTGCCGTCAAAGTTGGCGGGCCAAATAGGCACCGACTCCTTCTCAGGCGAGTGTGAGCCCCCAAAATCCCTCTCCCGAAATCACACGCGCCCGATGATGCCGCCGCCGTTGCGCTGATCCGAAGCGGCGCGCGTGGTGGAGGCCCACGCACAAATTCGTGGATCACCATGCGGATACATAAGTGCTGTGGAAACATGAGCGCAGTTTGGCTGCGAGCCGTCGCGTCTTGACAGACAGCCTCCCGCATCAGATATTTCTGTCATGACAGAAATATCTGCCAGCTCCGACCTGCCCCCGTCGATCGAGCGTTTTGTCCTGCATTGGGGGGAAATGGGCGCGCGCTGGGGCGTCAACCGCTCGGTGGCCCAGATCCACGCCCTGCTGTTCGTGGCGGCCCGGCCGCTCACCGCCGAGGACATCGCCGAGACGCTGCATCTGGCGCGATCCAACGTCTCGACGAGCCTTCGCGAGCTGCTGTCATGGGACATCGTGAAGCGCGTTCAAGTTCTGGGTAATCGCCGCGACTTCTATGCCGCGGAAGGCGACATGATGGAGATGGTCCGCCGTATCGCTGAGGGCCGCAAGGCGCGCGAACTCGATCCGACCATCGGGCTGTTGCGCTCGTGCGCTGCCGAAGCCGCCGGCGACAAGCAGGTGAGTGCGGATGCGCGCGCCCGGCTCGCCGCCATGTTGCAGTTCACACAGGCGTTCGACAAAGCCTTCGACGAACTGCTTCGGCTCCCGTCTCCGACATTGCTTCGTTTGATGCGCATGGGCGGAGCGGTAGCAAAACTCGTCGCACCAAGACGCCACGCGCGGTGAGCCGTTGTTCGCTGTAAACCGGGGAGAGTGACATGCCGTCGGCGACCCCAACACCACTCCTTTCGCCATCGTCGCGATACCGCATGGCAGCACCCCGGGCCCGCTGCAGCCTGTTGAGCCGAGCCATGTCGCGGGCGATTGCCGCCCGAACCCGTGCGTCGCATGACGTCCGCATGCGCTCGCCCGATGACGACGCCGGCCCCTTTGCGGCACTGCTGGGCGCCGATGCCTGGCACAGGCTGCCACCTGAGGTGCGCGCACGGTTCGGCGGAGAGCCACACGAACCTGACGCAACGCTTTACTCCGGGCGGGTCGCTGCGACGCGCCTGACATGGCCCGGCCGTCTGCTGGCGCGGGCAGCGGCACTTCTCGGAACGCCTCTGCCCGATACGGATGGCGCAACGGGAGCCGCCGTCGTCTCCGTGACGGCGGCGCCGGAACTGGGGGGACAATTGTGGACGCGCATCTACCGGAGAGCCGGCCGCTTCCCCCAGGTTGTGCATTCAGTCAAGCGGTTCGCGGGCCCGACGGGACTTGAAGAATACGTCGGCCGCGGCATCGGCATGGCCCTGCGGCTTACCGTAGAGGACGGAGCACTGGTCTTCAGTTCGGACCATTACTTCATCGCTTTGCCGCGAACCCAATGGCGTTGGCGGCTGCCTCGCTGGCTCGAACCCGGCCGGATGCGAATTGTGCACCGTCAGATCGAGGCCCACCGCTTCCAGTTCACTCTCGACCTCGAACACCCACTGGCAGGATTGCTGATCCACCAGGACTGCCTTTTCGAGGACGTTGTCCCTGACTTGGGCCGCTCCCACCCTGGCAGGGCGGCAGCGGATGCCACACCGATCGACTGAACCTCGAACGCCCCCCACTGCAGCCGAAAGGCTCCGCTGTAGCCGGCTTTCGAAGAGCCCGTCGCGCCATAGTTCTGGGGCGGATCGACGAGGCAGGAAAGATCGCTGCACGGCCCCTTGCAATGGCCGGTGAGTTCGGGCAAAAAGCCTGCCTTCCCGACACTTGCGTCGACCCGGAGAGGTGGCTGAGTGGTTGAAAGCACCGCACTCGAAATGCGGCATACTCGCAAGGGTATCGAGGGTTCGAATCCCTCCCTCTCCGCCAGAACCTCCCATCCCATCCCGCTCCATGGCGCAACAACGTTGCTCCCTGATGTTTCCGAAGGCACCTTGCTGGACGGTGGCTAGCGCCACTCTGACCCTCACATGTGCTGGAGCACGGGTTGATGACCGAGGCCGATCAGAAGATCCTTTACGGGCCGCCTCGTCCTGACGGCACCGTCGAATTTTGGCGAATGCGGACGATTTGGGCCGCAGCGGAAGGCGGAGCGGTAGTTGCCGTCCGTATTGATGAATTGAGCATTCTGGACGAAGTCGTGTGGTTCGGCGGCCCCAGGGACGTTCGACCCACTGTGCGCAAGGTCGCCGAACGCGCCCGTGATATCTTTGCTGCGGATATCAGCTTTCCAATCATCATGACGTCTGCTGGCGAGGTTCTGGACGGTGCACATCGCATCGCTCGAGCCTATCTGCAAGGTCTTGAGACACTCTCGGCCATCGTTATCGACGACTGGCCAGAGCCCGACGGCTTCGTTCCGGCGAAAAGCTGAGGAGTCCGCCGCGCCGGGCGAACGCAGTTGGACTTAGTGCAACGGTCGCCGTGCAGTGGAAGTTCGGTTTCGGGAGTCCTCAAGTCGGGAGACGCAATTGCCCTGCCGCAGCTCCCTCTCCGAGGCGAAGGAGATGGATCTCATCTCGTGGCGCCTCCTCACCCAAGGGTGCTGCCTGGAAACAGCGCCTGAAGGGCTGACCTGACGGATTGAGGAACGAAGTATTTTCAGACCATCGGGGCAGGAACGGCGTTGGCGTCGAGCTGCGGACGTCAAATCCCGTCGGCCTCGTTCAGTGCACCTGCCGGCGAAGACGCGCAAGCAACTGAGCGATCGAGGGACTGTTGGGTTC
The DNA here is from genome assembly GCA_050250815.1 of Hyphomicrobiaceae bacterium. GTDB lineage: Bacteria > Pseudomonadota > Alphaproteobacteria > Rhizobiales > Hyphomicrobiaceae > JAEUMD01. The sequence continues at coordinate 36,241 of JBFWNY010000008.1, read as the reverse complement.
GAGCCGATCAAGAAGCTCTGTCTGCTCGAGAGCGGCAGTGAAGTTGCCCAATTCCATCTCATACGAAACAAGCGAAGATAACAAATCGCGATCGTAAGGATTGCGAAGCAGCCCACGCTTGAGGGCCTCGATCGCCTCACGCGCTTTGCCTGTATCGTGCAAAGCTACCGCCAACACGTAGGCGAAGCGTGCGCTATCGGGAGCATGTTCCGCCGCCCGCGCGAGATACTCCATGGCCTTATCGACGCGACCTTGGCGAATGAAGGAGAGGCCGAGTGCGTGCTCGACGAGACCCGAATTGGGATTGGACTCCAGAGCCGAGCGCAGGATCGCTTCGGCGGCTGCCTCATTGCCCTGCGAACGCTCGACCTCCGCCAGTGTGATGCTGGCGGCTACAAAACTGCGATCCAGCTCGACCGCGGTACGGAAGGATGCGCGCGCCGCATCGGGCTTGCCCTGTTCCAGATAGAGATTGCCCAGATTGACGTGCGCCTCTGGACGCTCGCCGTTGAAGAGCTGTCCGGCGACATACTCGCCGATCGCCGTGTCGAACGCGGCGTGCTCATCACTGGGAAGCCCCGCGCTCGGCTCGCCTACGAGCGACCTTGCTGCTTCCATGCGCACCAAACGTGACTGATCGCGCAAGAGCGGAACGAGGCGAGAGCGCCTTGTCGTCACGTCGGCGCCAGCCACAATCGAAATGGCTGCGACGCGCACCAACGGATCATCTATGGCAAGGGATCTGGTCGCGACGTCGAGCGCAAAGGGGGAAGGAAGACTACTCAACCGAAGGAGGGCGCTGGCCCGGGCGATGTTGGCCCCCCCAGGCTCCCCCGCAATCCTTGCCAGGGCCAGCTGAGCACCCGGAGCTCTGCGATCGCCCAAGTCAAAAGCTTCAGCAAAATTCTGCATGCCGGGATTGGGCGAAGGATGCCACGCGCGGACCGCATCTCTCGCCCATGACGCGGGCTTGTCCTTGTGACACGAGTTGCAGGCATTCGGCGTCCCGAGAAGGTACGTCCGATCAGGTCTCGGAATGCGGAAGGAATGATCGTGGCGTGCATCGACCCCCATGTAGGTGGTCGCCGGCATATGGCAGGCCGCGCACGTGAGACTCACGGTGCCAGCCGGATGGCGATGATGGGCACTGCCATCAAACTTCTCCGAGGCATGGCATTTTGTGCATACGCCATTGCCGCTTTCGTACAGCTTGCCCGAATGCGGATTGTGGCAATCGGAGCAGGTGACACCCGCAGCAAACATCTTGCTCTGGATGAACGAACCATACTTGTAGACCTCATCCCGTTGCTGGCCGTCTACGTGGTAGAGCCCTGCCTCCAGAAGCGACGGCCGGAAGGCATCAAACAAGCGGCCAATAGAACCCGCGTCCGAAGAAAATTGCTGGCGCCTGGCATGGCAGGTTGCACAGACATCGACCTCCTTGGCTGATGCGCGTGGTTGCGAGCGCGCCGCTTGTCCGCCGGCACCCATGAGCCAACTCACACCGCGGCGCTCATCCAGCTTGAATGCGAAGCCCTTCGCCGGGTCTGTGCTTCCATCGCCACCAGCCTTCGCGGCCCAGGTGACATGACCTGACGCGGGTCCATGGCAAGCCTCGCAACCAACGCTGATCTCAGACCATGTCGTCCGATATGTCTTGCTTTCGGTACTGTAGTTCTTCTGAAGGTTCGTCGAGTGGCACCATGCGCACTGGAAGTTCCAGTTCTGGTCGATCCCCGTCCAATGCAGTGGATCACCGGCCTTGATGGCTTGGTCGGGATAGAGGTGATACCAGCGCTGGCCACCCTCGTCTGTCGGACGCGCATCCCATGCGATGCCGAGCGCCTGGAGTCTTCCTCCAGGCAACGCTATCAGATACTGCTGAAGAGGCGAGAAGCCGAAGGTGTAGCGGATCTCGAAATCAGCGAGCACGCCATCGGGGCCATCGGTGCGGACCCAGTATTTGCCGTCCCTCTTGAAAAACGTGCTCTTGATACCGTCCTTGATGTAGTCCGCGTCATTGAAGTTTCCGAGCACCGTCTTCTCGGTGGCCTCCTGCATCGCCCGATGGTGATGTGAGTTCTGCCACTGTGCGTACGCCTCGCCATGGCAGGAACTGCAGGCCTGCGAGCCGACGAAGTGTGCCTTATCGCTGTCATCGGTGTTGGCGGGGGCCGCATCCCCCGTGTGCGACACTGGGGCGAGTAAACCCGCTGCGAGCACGGCTAAGCCGAGCAGCGGTCCGCGCCCGACAACTCGTCGACGTGCCCGCTTGGCCGTTCGACCTGCAGCATGAAAGACCACTTTCATAAGGTGGGGCTACCTCACGGACGCTGCAAATGCCATCGAAGCCCTCATCGCAGAGGGATGGCCCGCGGTCCTTTGCGGTCTTCCTTCAGTGACCGGCAACCGAGAGCGGCATAGTAAGCGTAACAAATCCTGCACTGCCCTCAAGGCGGTTTCTGGCGCCAAACTCGTGGAAGTATTTCAGGTTCGTGCTGACCGGAATTTGCCCGAGCAGGAACGTGAGGTTGATCGCCGGCCCGATGCCAAACACACGGCCCTCGAAATCGCCAAGACGCGCACCGGTTCCGCTGTCCCCGGTAATCTGGTCGTAGTAGTAGGCCGCGACACCCATAGCAAAAGTCTTGGAGAAGTTCTGCATGGCAGCAAGTTCAAGATGGAACTCGACTCCGGTCTTGTAGTCCGTATCGCGGCTTTCGCCATTGAATGTGAAGCCTACAGCGCTCGAAAGCTCAATGCCTGTCGCCATATCGAGGTAGGTCAAGGCACCGTTCAAGTCGACCGCCCAGCGATTGAAGCCGATGTTGGCGAGGTTGCCGCGCTCCCAGAACCCAATCGGCACGTTCACGAGTGCCCCAATATTCCAATGGTAGTTGCCCCGGTGCCAACCCAATGTCGCACCAACAACTGGATCTCCGAATTTCGTCTCATCGTCCCGCAGGTTCGTCGCCAGTATTCCACCCATGGGACCGGCGACGCTTGCAACCGCGGAGACATCCTTCCATCCGATCGGAGCAACAACCGACAGAGCGAAGTTGCCGCCCATCACATTGCCTGGGGCAACCCATATGCCCGTCGAAAGGGAGTAGAAAACGTCAGCATCGACGCCGCCCGAGAGCGTCAATCCGCCTATGCTCAGATTGGCGTTTGCATCACCGGCATAATAATAGTTCGCACTCTGCACGTACGTCCCTGGGGGAGGCAGGAAACCTGCCATGCTCGTTCGGGAACCCAGCAGATAGAAGCCCGCGGCACCCTCGGCCGCTTGGACCGGGCTCGCGCCCGCAAACGCATGAAGGGTAAGAGCCGCTCCGACGATTGCCGTCAATCGCTTCATAGTGCCCCCCAGCGGGTTCGCCACAGCGCCCTGGCTTGAATCTATTGCCGACAGTTCGTCAGCATCCGAAGCGCAAACCGCTACCATTGCGGCACCCGCGCATCGACTGGCCATGCCGGATCAAATTGCGGTCAACACGTTCCGTCGGCTGCACGCGAACGAACCAATTCGCAGTTTCTAAGCTCATAAGCGATTGGCGGCTTTCTTGGTATGGCCGACGGGTTACAACGAACCAAGAAATGAAGATTGGGTACTTTTTTACCTTCGGGAGCAGTCGTCGCAAATCCGCTGGCACGGGAACTCGACAGCAAACGGCCTATTGCTCGTCCTTGAACTTGCCAAGCAGAGCCAGGTCGAGCACGCGGACGTTCCGATAATGTGTCTCGATCGCACCCTGCGCCTGAAGGTCAGTCAGACATCGACGCAGGGTTGGCCGCGTCACCCCCAGCAACTTCGCGAGTTCGCCTTGAGTGATCGATGCGCTGTGAGCTTCGTTCGAGAGTTCGAGCAGACGGCGGCAGACGCGCGCACGCAGGGTTAATGACAGCGCCTCGGCCAGGAGAGTAATGGCCAAACGCATGTTTATGGCATTGAGCTGATAGAACGAACGCCAATGTTCCGGGCTGTTCGCCAGCAGGATTTTGATCGACCAGCTCGGCAGATGGAGGATTCTCGACGTCGAGGCCGCCATGATGGTCACCATGCGCTGCTGACCTGCGAGCTCCGCCAGGTCTCCAACCCAGAACCCCAACTCAGCGCGGTGAAGGACGACCGGCTCCTCGCCGACAAGTGGGAAGGTGAGCTGGAGACTTCCGGAAGCAAGCCCGTATATGCCGTCCGGAGGATCGCCCGAGTGGTAGAGGAATTGACCCTTCTGAAATGTCTTCCATCTGCCTATTTGTGCAGCCCACTGCAAAAATGTGTTGGGCTGGCTCGCGAGCCAGCCCACCTTGTCGAGCGGGTCGAGAATTTCTTGCCCGAATTGGATCATCTTTGACAATCTCGCTCTGGGTTTGGCTCTAGGCTGAAGCGTCTTTCGAGCAACGCTTGTCATAAAAATCGTTCAAGAAATTCCTAGCCCTCAGCTGGGGTTTGTAGGTAGGAGGTTAGTAGGTATGCGCACTATACGCTCTAAAACGTTACTGCGTGCGACCTTAGCCGCAGCATTCACAATGCTCGGCACGGTCGTCGCTGCGGCGCAAGGTGGCAGGCCCAACATTCTTGTTATCTGGGGCGATGACATCGGCACATGGAACATCAGCCACAACAACCGCGGCATGATGGGCTATCGGACACCCAATATCGACCGCATCGCCAAGGAGGGCCTATCGTTCACCGACTACTATGGTCAGCAGAGCTGCACCGCAGGCCGCGCCGCGTTCATCAATGGTTCGGTGCCGGTGCGCTCAGGCATGACGAAGGTCGGCATGCCTGCCGCCAAGGAAGGCTGGCAGATGACTGACGTTACCATGGCGACCGTCATGAAGAGCTTGGGCTACTCGACGGGCCAGTTTGGCAAAAACCACCAAGGTGACCGCGACGAGCATCTCCCCACGATGCATGGCTTCGACGAGTTCTTCGGCAACCTCTACCATCTCAATGCGGAAGAGGAACCGGAAAACCGCGACTATCCCGCCAATCTGAAGCTGGCGAATGGCAAGACCTTCCGTGAACAGTTCGGTCCGCGTGGTGTGCTGGACTGCAAGGCCGACGGCAAGGGTGGACAGACCTGCTCGGATACGGGCCCGCTGACCAAGAAGCGCATGGAGACCGTCGACGAGGAAACGCTCGCCCGCGCGAAGGACTTCATCAAACGTCAGCACGAGGCGGGCAAACCGTTCTTTGCCTGGTGGAACGCCACTCGGATGCACTTCCGCACACACGTGAAGGCGGAGCACAAGGGTATCTCCGGTCCGAGCGGCGACGAGTATCACGACGGCATGGTCGAGCACGACCGGCATGTCGGCGAGCTGCTCAAGTTGGTCGACGACCTCGGGATCGCCGATAACACCATCGTTTATTACTCGACCGACAACGGCCCCCACTACAATACTTGGCCTGACGCCGGAACGACGCCATTCCACGGCGAGAAGAACTCGAATTGGGAAGGCGCTTTCCGTGTGCCGGCCTTCATCCGCTGGACCGGCAAGTTCCCGGCGGGTGTGACACTCACCGGCATCGTTTCGCACGAGGACTGGCTGCCGACGTTCGCCGCTGTCGCTGGCGACGCTGGCATCAAGGAGAAGCTGCTCAAAGGCGTTGCACTCAACGGACGGACATACAAGAACTATATCGACGGCTACAATCTGCTCGACTACCTCTCAGGCAAGGTCAGCGAGTCACCGCGACAGCAGTTCATCTACACTGACGACGGCGGCCACGTCGTCTCCATCCGTGTCGGTGACTGGAAGGCCGTCTATGCCGAGAATCGAGCCGACCGCCTGCAGATCTGGAAGGAGCCGTTCGTCCAGCTGCGTGCCCCGGACCTTTACAATCTGCGCCGTGATCCATTCGAAAAGGCCAAGATCGGCGCCAATACCTACGAGGACTGGTATATCGACCGAGCCTACCTCATGGGTCCGATGCAGGTCGTCGCGAGCAAGTTCCTGCTCACGCTCAAGGACTATCCGCCCAGCCAAACGCCTGGTGACTGGAGCCTCCATACCCTGGAGGAACAGATAAAGGCCATGACGATGGGCGGCCGCTGATCGACAGCGGCCGGGTCCCGACAAAACTATGCCCCGCGATGCGCTGACGCTGGGCAAGAGAGATCAGACATCCTTTCGGGACCGTTCCCGGACCCGCTCGGATGTCTGATCTGCAAGCTCCAAGTGCGGGAGAGATGAGCGAGGCGGCCTTTGAACCACCTCAGCGTCTGGACTCCCATGCAGATCTCCCGCGCTTCACGTCTAACAAGCGATCATAAGAGGGCACGGGTCCATGTTGCGATTTGCGTTCATCACGCTCCTGGGCTTGCTCATCCCACTGCGCGTTTGTGCCGCTAGTGAGGTGCTCCCCTCGTGGAACGATGGGGCTGCGAAGCGAGCAATCATTGCCTTCGTGGAAAGCGTGACCAGCAAGGACTCACCAAACTTTGTTCCGCCAGAGGAGCGCATCGCGACGTTCGACAACGACGGCACGCTCTGGTCCGAGAAGCCGGTGTACTTCCAGCTTGCTTTCGCATTGGACAGGATCAAGGCGCTTGCACCTCAGCATCCCGAATGGAAGGAGAAGGAGCCCTTTGCTTCCCTTTTGAAGGGAGACATGAAGGCCGCTCTAGCTGGCGGCGAACACGCGATCGCGGAGATCGTCATGGTCACTCATGCCGGCATGACGTCGGAGGAGTTCACCAAGATCGCAACCGACTGGATCGGCACGGCCAAGCATCCGAAGACAGGGCGCCTCTACACGAAAATGATCTATAGGCCGATGCTCGAGCTGCTCTCATACCTGCGTGAAGCAGGCTTCAAGACCTTCATCGTCTCAGGCGGCGGCATCGAGTTCATGCGCCCATGGACGGAAGCGACCTATGGCATTCCGCCGGAACAGGTCATTGGGTCCAGCATCAAGACGAAATTCGAGATGAGAGACGGCAAGCCAGTACTGGTGAGGCTGCCAGAACTCAACTTCATAGATGACAAGGCCGGCAAGCCTGTCGGCATTCAGATGCATATCGGCCGCCGACCGGTCGCAGCCTTCGGCAACTCGGACGGCGATCTCCAGATGTTGCAATGGACGACGAGCGGCTCCGGCGCGCGCTTTGGCCTGATTGTCCATCACACTGATGCTGAGCGCGAATGGGCCTATGATCGAAATTCGCACATAGGGCAGCTCAACGTTGCGCTCGATGAGGCAAAGGCAAAGGGCTGGACAGTCGTCGATATGAAGAACGACTGGAAGGTGATTTATCCAGACTAGGTCGGTCGATCGACGATCGCCCCGCTCACAGCGTCTCTCACAATGCGAGGGCATCGGCACATTCGAGCAGCGGCGCGATGTTGCCTAGCCGATTCAACACCTTCGCGACACTGCGAAGGCTGCGGACCGATGAGCGAAGAACGCGGCGGTTCTCGCGAGATCGCGTGCAACTCTTAACTCGTTGAAATCATTGGTGGGTGATGAAGGATTCGAACCTTCGACCCGCTGATTAAGAGTCAGCTGCTCTACCAACTGAGCTAATCACCCGCGCCGCAAGCGGCAACCGTCGGGGGCCTCGCCGGCAAACCGGTTGAACACCCCGCGGACGGCAACGGGGCCCTCAAGGCCCCGAGCGGCCTGCGATAGCACCAACGTCCGAGGCTGTCCAGCCCCGGACCAGCGGGCTCGATCGCGCCGACACGGTGGCCGACGAGCCCCACGCTCGACGACGGCTCTCACGGCCCGCACCCGCTAGTGCCCCAGGCCCCGCGCGCCGTCACCAGAGCCCACCGATGTCGGTCCTGCGGGGGGTGTCGCGGCCATGCACCTTGACCGACATCGCCAGCCCCAGCGCCGCCATCAGGCTCAACATCGCCGACCCGCCATAGGATACGAGCGGCAGCGGCACGCCGACCACGGGCACGAGCCCCGTCACCATGGCGATGTTTATGAATACGTAGATGAACAGCGTCATCGCAGCACCGGCAGTCACCAGACGGGCAAACTGACTAGCTCCCCCCGCCGCACGCAGCATGAGCAGGCCGATCATGCTGGCGTAGAGCGCGATGAGCAGAATGGCGCCGACGAACCCCCACTCTTCACCAAACATCGTGAATGCAAAGTCGGTGTGCTTCTCGGGCAGGAAATCGAGATGGCTCTGGCTACCCTGCATGAAGCCCTTGCCATCGATGCCGCCGGAACCCAGCGCGATCTTGGACTGCGTGATGTGATAGCCCGAACCCAGCGGATCGCGATCGGGATCGAGGAACACCTCGATCCGCCGACGCTGGTAGTCGTGCAAGCCGTCCCAGATGAATGGCGTCGCAATCACGACTGCGATTGCGCCCGTCGCGAAGTAGAGCCAGTTGACTCCGGCGAGGAACATCATGCCCAGCCCGACTAGCGCGAACAGTACCGCCGTACCCAGGTCCGGCTGCCGCAGGGTAAGCAGAACAGGAAGCGCTATGAGGGCGAGCGGAGGCAAGAGCCAGAGAGGCTCGGAGACCCGTGCAGGCGCGAGCCACTGGTAGTAGCGCGCCAGCGCCGCGATCAGCGCCACCTTCATGAGCTCGGAGGGCTGGAACGTCAGTCCGCCGCTCAGCGCAATCCAGCGGCGAGCGCCCATGGCTTCTGCACCGACGAGGGCAACCAGTACCAGCGCCAAGACCGCCACCACATAGACCGGGTAGGCGAGACCGATCCATACGCGCGGCGGCACCAGCGCCATCAGCAGTACGAGGCCGACACCCACCAGAAAGCGCAGCGCATGGCGCTCGGCCAAAGGATGGAAGCTGCCGCCAGCAACCGAATAGAGCGTCGCGAGGCCCACGCCCGCGACCAGACTGGCAAGCAGCAGAACGATCCAGTCGACGCGCAGCACCTTCTCAAGCAACGTCAGCGGGCGGCGGACCGCCGTAGGCAAGGCGTTCACGCTCATCCGCGTCCGTGCTCCTCTTCGCCGGCCGCCGGGCGGCGCGAAGGCGAAGGAACGGCGGGTGCCGTCACGCCCGTACCATCGCCGCGCTTCAACGGATCGCGATCGAGCACGTCTTCCATGATGTCGCGGGCAAGGGGCGCTGCTGTGGCGCCACCCGCGCCGCCATGCTCGACGATGACGGAGACCGCGTAGCGCGGGTCGTCGAATGGCGCATAGGCGACGAACAACGCATGGTCGCGATGTTCCCAGGGCACATCGTCGCCGTTGCGGCTGTGGCGGCGCACCTGCGCGGTTCCGGTCTTGCCGGCAATCCGCTCGGGCCGCCCTTCGAGACGCGCGCGCCCCCCCGTGCCGCCGCGCGAATTCACAACCTCGTACATACCGCGCCGAACCATTGCCAGCGCATCGGCAGTCAGATCGAGTGCGGCCGCCGGCGCCAAACCGGGCTCATGCTTCACCAGCGTGGGCGCGACCGCTCGCCCCGAGGCGATCCGGGCGGTCATGACGCACAACTGCAGCGGCGTCGTCAGCACATAGCCCTGACCGATGCCCGCCAGCAGCGTCTCGCCGCTGAGCCAGCCGCGGCCCAGGTGGCCACGCTTCCAGTCCTTGTCGGGGATGACTCCCGGCCGCTGATGCGTAAGACCGCAGTCGAATGTCTCACCCAGGCCCAGGCGATGCGCCATGTCCGACAGGCGGTCGATGCCGACGCGCTCGGCCATGACGTAGAAGAACACGTCGCAGCTTTCGCGCAATGCATCGACGAGGCCCATACGTCCGTGCCCACCGCGGTTCCAGCAGCGGTAGGTCTGATCGAAATAGCGGTGGCGGCCGGTGCAGGCGACACGCTCGCCCGGCGTTATGACACCCGCCTCCAGCGCGGCCAGCGCCGTCACCATCTTGAAGGTCGAGCCGGGCGGATACTGCGCTGCAATCGCGCGATTGAGCAGCGGATCGTCCTTGGCGGAGGCGAGCGCGCGCCAATCCTCCACGCTCATGCGGTCGGTAATCCGCGAGGGGTCGTAGCCGGGCGCCGACGCCATCGCCAGAACCTCGCCACCGCGCACATCCATGACGACGGCCGCCGCCGCCCTGTGCTCGGCAAGCCGCCGCTCGACTGTCGCCTGCAGCACGATGTCGAGCGACGACGAGACGTTCTTGCCGCGCCGCGCCTCGACACGGTCGAGCACACGCACGATGCGGCCGCGCGCGTCGACCTCCAGCATCGCGCGGCCGGACTGCCCGCCGACATCGGCTTCCAAACCGTGCTCCAACCCCGTGCGTCCGACGCGGATCCAGGGCAGCCGCAATGCGAGATCGTCGTCGAGCGCCACCTGCTCGACGTTGCCCAGGTGTCCAACCACGTGGCCGCCGACCGTACCTTGGGGATAGCGCCGCCGCTCGGCCCGTTCCACCTGCACGCCTGGAAGCTGCGGCGCGAGAAGGCCCAGATGCGCCACCTGCTCGAAGGTGAGATCGCCGGACAGAACGATCGGCTCGTTGGGCCGCTGCCTGCGAGCCCGCGCAATGAGGCGCTCGCTGAGCCCTTCGGGAAGCGGCACCACGCGGGCGAACAGAGAAACGACCTCTTCGACATTCGGGGAGAACGATGGAACGAGCGTGGCGCGGTAGGCTTCCTCGCCGGTTGCCAGCGGCAGTCCGAAGCGGTCAGAGATGTATCCGCGCTCCGGCGGCACGATCTGGAAGGCGACCCGATTGTTCAGCGACAGGACGCCGTAACGGTTCTGGTCGACGACCTGCAGCTTGTGCAGGCGTGCCGCAAGCGCGACGAAACCGGCCGCCTGCAGCCCTGCGATGAGGAATGCCCGCCGGCGGAATTGCAGCTTGCCCCTTTTCTCTTCCGCCTCGGGCCGCAGCATCAGGCGCTTCCTCCGCGGACCAGCGGGCGCTGAGGCGAGGCACGGCTTCTCACAAGCGGCGCCAGCAGGATCGCGGCGAACGGATAGGCAACCACGAGCAGCACCACCGCGGCAGCGAACGGCGCCAGTGGAAGCAGGGCCATCGCATACACCAATCCAACGACATAGGCCGTCAGGACCAGAGCGATGGATATGGGGACGAACATCGCCCAACCCGCGAGCACACGACCCGCCGGCGGTGGCACGACAACGGCCGCAAAACTGGCGAAGAGGTAGATGAGCCCCCAATAGCCGAGCGGCCCCTGGGTCATCGCATCGACGCTGAGACCAGCGATAAACGCGATCATTTCTGGAACGGCGCCGCGGCGTTCAGTGCCCAGGACGTAGATCGCCAGTGCCGGTATGAACGGCGGCAACATGCGCAAATGATCGCCCAGCCCCCAGGGGAGCGCCGCGAGGACAGCCAGCGCCAACACGATCAAGGGCGACAGAGTTCTGCGAACGGTCGTCATACCTCGTCACTCGACAGCCCAAGCGGCCCGTCGGTCAGGCTAGGCGCGCCCACCATCCACACCGGACTCTCTTGTGGCACCTAAGGCACCGCCTTCGAAGTTCCGACACTGCCGGCCGCGGCGCGCCGCCCGGTGCCGACGCCTCCTTCCTGGTCGGTCAGCTCGAGTGCGGGTGAAGCGAAGAACAGGACACTCAGATACTCGAGCGTATCGAGCGCCGCGCGCGGTGCGACAGCGAAGCCCGAAGCGGTCGCTACCACCTCTCCGATGCGTAGTCCGCGCGGAAACAGCCCGCCAACGCCCGAGGTGAAGACGTCCATGCCCGCGGCGATCGTCGCCCCCTCGCTGATGAACGTGAGGCGCGGACGACTGCCGTTGTCGCCAACCATCAGCGCGCGCACCGAGGTGTCGCCCACGTGCACGGGGATGCGGCTGTTGATGTCGGTGACGAGCAGTACGCGTGAGGTCCGCTCCGCCGCATCGACGACGCGGCCAACAAGTCCGTCGCCGTTGACCACCGGATAGCCGACGCGTACCAGCTGCGCCCGCCCGGCATTGACGATGGCACTGCGGGCAAATGCTCCAGTCGACGTGGCGATGACGCGCGCCGTCAGTGTGGGCCGCTCTTCCTCATGGACGACACGCGCAACGCGGGAAAGATCCTGGAGCTGGCGCTCCAGTTCCTTGGCGCGCCACCGCCAGCTCTCGAGTTCCTGGTTGCGCCGTTCCAGTTCCTCGATACGCCCGGCCAATTCGACATAGCTCGCCGCCTGCCGGCCGGCCCGGCGCACGGGCTCGAGATAGTCCTGCGCGGCGTCCATCACCGGCGCGGTGGCCTCGGCGAAGTACGAACGGAACTGGCGCACATACGTATGATCGAGACGGCTCAACATCAGCAGCGCCACGGCCACGAATGCGAGCAGCGCCAGCATCACACTCAACGGCTGCCGCCGGCCGCTACGCCCGCCGCGTCGTATGAGATCGTGACTGTCGTGCTTCAGGATTGCCATGACGGCCGGTTTGCCCCCGTTACCTCAAGCAGCGCGGCCTCTCGGGCGCCGCTTCGCCCATCGCATGATCAGGGCTTGATGAGCAGATGCTCCCACTTGTCCAGTTGATCCAGAACCAGCGCCGAACCCTTCACGACACAGTGCATCGGCTTGTCCGGCACCGCGAACTTGACGCCGACGCGGCGCTCCAACTCGCTGTCGAGCTTCTCGAGCAGCGCCCCGCCGCCCGTCAGGTTGACGCCGCGCTCACAGACATCCGTCGAAACCTCAGGCGGCAGGTCCTCGATCGCACGCTGGATAAACTCGGCCATCTCCTCGACCGGATCGTCCAGCGCTTCGGCTATGTCGGTGGGCCCGAGCACGATGCTCTTGGGCTTCCCGTGTCTCAGATCGCGGCCACGGATATGGATTTCGGCATGGTGGCCATTGACCACCTGCGACGCGGAGCCGGCTTCGATCTTGATCCGCTCCGCGTTGGTCTCGCCGATCAGCAGCTGGTGGCGACGACGCACGAAGCGGATGATCGACTCGTCCATGCGGTTGCCGGCACAGCGCAGCGACCGCGCCTGCACGACGCCACCGAGCGACAGCACCGCGATGTCGGTGGTGCCACCGCCGATGTCGACGACCATGGAGCCGGTCGGCTCCTCGACCGGCAGGCCGGCGCCCAGCGCCGCGGCCACCGGCTCCTCGATCAGATAGACGCGACGCGCACCCGCCGAGACAGCTGTCTCGTAAACGGCGCGGCGCTCGACTGGCGTAGCACCGGCCGGCACGCACACGAGGATGCGCGGACGGCGGAAACCCAGCATCGTCTTGGCGCGCCGGATGAACTGGCGCAGCATCTCTTCGGTGGCGATGAAGTCGGCGATGACGCCGTCGCGCAGCGGGCGGATCGTCTCGATACTTTCGGGTGTGCGGCCGAGCATCAGCTTGGCCTTGTGCCCGACCTCCAGAACCTCGCGCACGCCGCGGCGGTTATGGACGGCCACGACCGAGGGTTCGTCCAGGATCACACCGCGCCCCGATACGTGCACCAGCGTGTTTGCTGTGCCCAGATCGATGGCGATGTCATCAGAAAATGCGCTCGTGACACCCAGACGCATGACAAACTTCCCCGGCTCCCGGCAGGTGGCGGCCCTCTCGGCGGCGCCGGACCAGACCAAACTTGCGCACGGCTCCTGGGCCTGCGGCCCTGAGGCTTCCGCGCGCACGTGCTACGGCACGCGCGGCCAAAGCCACCGCACGCCGTCACACAAGTCCCTAGCCTCCATAGGAAATGTCAACCGCGGAGCCATGATAGCGTGAACCGCGGGGCCCGCCAATGGAACGAGCGAAACCCGCTCCAAAATCTGCGCGCGGAGTAAATTTGCGGCGCAATCCCCGACTTTGGCGGGCCATTCAGGGTCCAAACAGCAGGAAACCCCGAACCGATCGCACAGGATCGGTCCGGGGCAAGAGCCTGGCCAACGCGAACTGCCGCGCGCGAGGTCAAATCGCCTGCTGAGCGCCTGCCGTCTTCTGGCGCTTGACCGTCAGCTTGTTGAGTGCCGAGACGTAGGCGCGAGCTGAAGCGACAAGCGTGTCGGTGTCGGCGCCGCGCCCGGTCACCGTTCGGCCGTCCTCCTCCAGACGCACCGAAACCTCGGCCTGCGCATCTGTCCCCTCGGTGACGGCGTGCACCTGATAGAGCGCGAGCTTGGCCTGGTGCGGCATGATCTGGCGGATGGCGGCAAAGGTCGCGTCCACCGGACCGTTGCCGGCAGCCTGCACCGTCTGCTGCCGCCCCTCGATGTCGAGGGTCAGCGTCGCCGTCTGTGGACCCATCGTGCCGGCGATCACCGTCAGCGCCACGACCTTCGTGCGGTCGTGCATGTGGGCGATCTCCTCGTCCACCAGCGCCTCGATGTCCTCATCGTAGACGTGCTTCTTGCGGTCGGCGAGCGCCTTGAAGCGGTTGAATGCGTCCTCGAACTGGTTGTCGCCCAGCTCATAGCCCAGGTCCTTGAGCTTGGTGCGGAATGCATTGCGGCCGGAGTGCTTTCCCATGACGAGCGCCGTCTTGGCCACGCCGACCGATTCGGGCGTCATGATCTCGTATGTCTGCGTGTGCTTGAGCATTCCGTCCTGATGGATGCCGCTCTCGTGAGCGAACGCGTTCCGGCCGACGATCGCCTTGTTGTACTGCACGGGGAAGGTGGTCCCCGCCGCCACCAGCCGCGAGGCGCGCGACAACATCGTCATCTCTACGCCGGTCGAATAGGGCCGGACGTCGCCGCGGGTGCGCAGCGCCATGACGACCTCCTCGAGCGCCGCATTGCCTGCGCGCTCGCCGATGCCGTTGATGGTGCACTCGATCTGCCGCGCTCCGGCCTTCACACCCGCCAGCGAGTTGGCGACCGCCATGCCCAGATCGTTGTGGCAGTGCGTCGAAAGCGTCGCCTTGTCGATGTTGGGCACGCGCTGGCGCAGCATGGTGATGAGCTGAAAATACTCCTCGGGCACGGTGTAGCCCACGGTGTCGGGAATATTGATCGTCGTGGCGCCGGCCCGGATCGCGGCCTCCACGCACTGGCACAGGAAGTCGTGCTCGGTGCGGGTCGCGTCCTCGGCCGACCACTCCACATCGTCAACCCAGTTGCGCGCACGCTGACACTGCTTCGTGACGAGTTCCAGCACCTGCTCAGGCGTCTTCTGCAGCTTGAACTTCATGTGCACGGGGCTGGTGGAGATGAACGTGTGAATCCTCGGACGCACGGCGTGGCGCACGGCCTCGCCGGCTCGGTCGATGTCCTTCTCGCCTGCCCGCGCGAGGCCTGCCACGGTCGCACGCCTGACGCGTCGAGCGATCTCCGAGACCGCCTCGAAGTCACCCTCGGACGCGATCGGGAAGCCCGCTTCGATGATGTCGACGCCGAGCTGATCGAGGCAGTCGGCGACCTGCAGCTTCTCTTCGAATGTCATCGTGGCGCCGGGGCACTGCTCGCCGTCGCGCAGCGTGGTGTCGAAAATGAGCACGCGGTCTGCGTCGCTCTCGACGATCTGGCGGGCGCTCGGCGCGGGGGCGCGTTCGATACTGTCAGTCATGGGTCAATTTCCTTGCCATCGTGCCAGCCGCGATGCCGCGCTGGCGTTGAACCCTCGTCTCGATCTGTCGATCCCCTGAACGCCCGCCCCGGAACACATCCGGAGCCGCCGATGCTCAGGGGCTGATAAGGAGAAGAAGGCTCGGGCGGCTGATCACACGCGAAGGGGCAGCGGCAAGCGCCAGCTGCGCGCACCGTCCGCAGACGGCCGCCGAGAAGATCATCGATGTCGAGGCGCAAGGGCGCATGGTGTCATCGATTCCGACGTGGAAAATCCGAGCTACTGACGCGCGGCATGCCCGCAGACAGCGCTGGAGCTTGCCGCATGTTGGGGCCAGATAGCCGAAGGGAGCGTTAATTTGCAAGCCGAAAGCGGGACGGCCAGCGCCGCCCCGCTCCAGGTGTGACGTCAAGAGCCCGTCGTCAGGCCGGGACCTGCGGCTCGAGCGTGCCGAGCCGGCCCGCCGAATAGTCGCGGACCGCCTCACGGATCTCCGCCTCCGTGTTCATCACGAAGGGGCCGTGGGCGACGACCGGCTCATCGATCGGCTCGCCCGACAGGACGAGCAGCTTGGCCTCGCCATTGGCCTCGATGCCGACCGGCCCGCCGCTGCGCCCGAGCACGACGCTCTGCGCTTCGCGCACGATCGCCCGGCCGTCGATCTCGACCGTCCCGGCCAGCACGACCACGATCGCGGTATGGCCCTCCGGAATGTCCAGAGACACGGCGGCATCGCGGTTGAGCCGGACGTCCCAGACGTTGAGCGGCGTGAACGTCCGGGCCGGCCCATTGGCGCCACCGTAGCTGCCGGCGATGACGCGCAGCGTGCCACCGGGTAGGGCCACGACGGGTATTTCACCTGCAGTGAGCGCCTGATAGCCCGCCGCCGCCTGCTTGTGGCGCTTCGGCAGGTTGACCCACAGCTGCACCATCTCGAACGGCCCGCCGCTGCGCGCATACGCAGCGGAGTGACGCTCTTCATGGACGATACCGGCGCCGGCCGTCATCCATTGCACGTCGCCGGGGCCGATGACGCCTCCCGCGCCGGTCGAATCCCGGTGCTCGACCTCGCCGTCGTAGACGATGGTGACCGTCTCGAACCCCTTGTGCGGGTGAGCCCCGACGCCACGGCGCTCGCTCGTCGCATCGAAATGTCGAGGCCCGGCATGGTCGAGCAGAAGGAACGGGCTGACCGCGGCCCCGTGCGCGTAATGCGACAGCAGCGAACGGACAGGGAAGCCGTCCCCGACCCAGTGGGGGGCGGGCGGCGCATTGATGGCCAGAACGTCTCTCATCACTTCGGCTCCTTTCTCGCTTGCGCCGGACGGTGCGGCACCAGGCCCTTGCGCGGCCCTCGCATACCGGCGGTTTTGCCGGTAGATGGGAAGTTCGGGATCAATGGGAAGGGACCCCTGAGCGTCGCGCATGGCTGCCCGGCGCCGTGCGCGGCTCGGCTCGGCTCGGCTCGGCTCGGCTCAAGGGTATCCCGTTTGCCCCGTCCCACAGTCTTGGAGATTTCATGCGCGCAGCCGAGCGGTGCCGCCTGCTGGTGGTCCACAATGCCAAGGCGGGCCGCGCCGGCAATCGAGGCCTGCCCGGTGTGGCCGCCGCGCTGGAGGCTCGGGGCGCGCGCATCCGCATGACCGAAATCGGCAGCATCGACGCTGCCGAGAGGCTTGCGGATGCCCGCGCTTGGGATGCTGTGGTTGCAGCAGGCGGCGACGGCACGCTGCGCGCGGTGCTGCGCCAGGTGCACGCATCCAGCGTTCCCGTCGCCTGCGTGCCGGCAGGCACTGGCAACGTCTTCGCGCACGAGGTCGGCTTGCCGCGGGACCCGGCCGCGCTCGCGGAGGTAATTCTGAACGGCCCGACCGTCGCCGTTCGCGGAGGTCTCGTGGGGAACGAACCGTTCTTTCTCATGGCCGGTGTGGGGTTCGACGCCGCCATCGTCGCCCGTCTCGACCAGCGTCTGAAGCAACGCATCGGCAAGCTCGCCTACGCGGGGCCCATGGTCCGCGCCTTGGTTGCGGCCAGACCCGAGCTAGACGTGCGCATCGATGGTACCCCGCACGCGGCCGACTGGATCGTCGTGCAGCGGGCACGCCATTACGCCGGCGGCTTCGTGCTTGCACCCGGCGCCTCACTGCTGGAGCCGGTGCTGGTCGCCGTGCTGTTCAAGGCAAATAGTCGGCTAGGGCGCCTTGGCCAGTTGCTGGCTGTGGCGACCGGACGTCTCAAGAACGCGCCGGGCGTTCACGTCGTGAGGTGCGAGACGGTCGACGTGGCCTCGGCCATGCCCGTTCCGGTGGAGGCCGACGGCGACGATGCGGCTCTGACACCCGTCCGCATCCGCAGCGATGGCCCGGTAGCACAGCTGATCGTACCGCACGATTATACCGGTCGGGAGCGCGAGCGACTGCGCGCCTGCGCCTATAATTCCGCCAACTGAATGATATGTCCCTTCTGTTGCATGACACTTTTATGACAATCTGACCGGCAGAACTGGCACGCCACACCATGTGGTGCTGCCGCCAAGAGCCGCGATCAGAATGTCCCGGACGCCATCGACGACATCGACCGGCGCTGCGCCCAAGCAGCGCGCGCAGCCGGCCGCCCGAGCCGCACTCCCTCCGCGTTATGCGATTGCCATCACCGCTGTTGCGGTCGTTGCCATCACGTGGCGGCTGCGTGTCGCGGAGGGCGACATCCGGACCAATCTCTACGCCGGTCTCATCTGCGCTGCGTTCGGCGCCGTTGCGGTACTGCTGACCCGCCGCCTGCTCGTCGGCACGGTCGCTGCTTCCGCCCTCGTCGTGCTCGTATCGACCGCCGCGCATTTCAAACGCGAGTCGATCAACCTCGTGCTGCACGCCTACGACCTCGTCTTCTACCTGCCACAGTGGACGACGATCGCGTTCCTGTGGAACAGCTATCCTGCACTCGTGGCCGGAGCGTTGGGGGCACTAATCGCTACCACCACGGCCATCGTGCTCGCCTACCGTCTGGACGCGACGCGCATTCCGCGGACGGCGGCAGCAACGGCCGCGGTCGCCTTCGCGCTCGGCTCGGCAGCGGCCGCACAGGGTATGGGCGAGCGTCGACACCTGCAGATGGGCTGGCCCGATCTCTATCTGACGAGCTTCTTCCAATCCTGGCCGGAGACGATCGAGACGCTCTGGCGCGGCCAGCTCATGGAGGCCGCAGCCGCCTCTGATGGTCCGGCCTTCCGCATACCTCGATCATGCGAGCCGGCGGAGCGTCCACCGCACATCATTCTCATCCACCACGAGTCGCTGGTACAGCCCTCGCTGTTCCCAACGCTGTCGTACGACCGCCGCCTCGACAGCTTTTTCCAGTCCGACGACGGTGCCGGCCACCAGCTACGCGTCGAGACCTACGGCGGCGCCTCCACGATGACGGAATTCTCCGTCCTCACGGGCCTGTCGACTCGAGCGTTCGGCGGCATGCGCCAGTTCGTACAGTGGCTCATGGCGGGCAAGGTGCGTGACAGCCTACCCCACGCGCTAGCCGACTGCGGCTATCGCAACGTTCTGTTCTATCCGATGCTCAAGAGCTTCGTCTTCGCCGAGAAATTCTTCGACGGCGTCGGCATCCCCGAGATCATGGACCTGAAAGCTCAAAAGGCGCGGCGCGTCGACGAGCGCGACCGCTTCTACTACGCCAATCTGCTCGACGAACTCGCGCGCCATGTTGAGAGCCGGGCACATCAGCCGATGTTCACGCTCGTCGAGACGATGGCGGCGCACGGTCCCTATCACTTCGCCTATGCGCCAGAAGCAGCCGTACCCGGCGGCGGCCCGGACACACATCCGGAGATCAACGAGTACCTGCGCCGGCTGTGGCTCGCCAAGATCGATTACGACTACCTCGTCGGAGAGTTGGCGCGCCGCTTCCCCTCTGAACGGTTCCTGATCGTGCGCTACGGCGACCACCAACCGGTGGCGACCCGCTTCCTATTGGGGTGGGGCAAGACGGCGGAAGCCGAGGACATCCTGCTGCAGCCCGACAGCAAGGGGTTCACCACGTTCTTCGCGATCAATGGCGTCAATTTCCAGCCAGCCCAGCAGGCTCTGCCGGGTACGCTCGACGTGCCCTATTTGGGCACCGTGGTGCTGCGTGCCGCCGCGCTGCCGCTTTCCGACAGCTATCGCTCGCGCGAGAGGTTGATCACGGCCTGCGGCGGGCGCTTCTCGGATTGCCCCGATCGCGATCGGATCCTCGCATTCCAGCGCCGTCTGATCGACTCGGGCCTCGTGCTCGCCCGCTAATCGGGATACCGCGATGTCCCGCGCGCGCCCCATCGGGGACCTGCCCTCAAGCAAACAGCCGGCCCTGCGCAACGCGGATCGCGTGACCGCCAATGCGAACCACAGTGAGCTTGCCGCCCTTCACTACGAGCGTCAGCGCAATGTGGCTCGGCCGGCTCATCTCATAGCCCTGCTCGACGACACGGCGATGCACGCCGTCGGGATGATCGTCGAAGTCGAAGATCGCGCCGGCAAAGCCCACTGCCGCGGAGCCAGTTGCTGGATCCTCCATAATGCCGGCGTCGGGTGCGAACATGCGCGCATGAAACGAAGACGTCGTGTGTACCGTCTGCCGCGTGTAGGCGTAGAGCCCGATGCACTGCAATGGCGTAACGACGCGCTGCCATTCCGACATGTCGAGCCGCAATCGTGACATGGCATCGAGCGTCGTAACCGGAACGTGGAGGAACCGGCCACCCGCAGACAGCAGCGTCGCACGGTGGTTCTCGAATCCGATCTCTCGCGGAATGAGACCGAGCACACCGGCCAGTTGCTCCGCTGGCGGCGGCTCGCCGCATTTCTCAGGCAGCCGCGGTGCATCAAACTCGGCGAACGCGGCCTGTCCTTCGCGCATGCGCACGCCAACGCGCACCGTGCCGATCTGCTCTTCGAGGGCGACGATGGCATCCCGCTCGCCGTTCACGGCCGCCGGTGACCTCAGGTCGGCAAGCAGAGCGGCTGTTCCGATCGTTGGATGACCGGCGAACGGCAGCTCCTTTTCCGGCGTGAAGATTCGCATCCGCGCCGAATGCACGTTGTTTTCGGGCGGCAGAACGAAAACCGTCTCGGACAGATTGAACTCGCGCGCGATCGCTTGCATGCGCGCCGGCGGCAGGCCCCCCGCACCTAGAACGACCGCCAGAGGATTGCCGCCGAAGCGCTGATCAGTGAACACGTCCAGGATGTGGTAGTCGAAGTCCATGCCGCCGCGGCCCCCTCATGCGCATGCACGCGCGAGGGTCCGATGCCGTTTGGCGCCCTGCGATGCGGCGCGCACTCTGCCTCAAAAGCGGCGCCCATCAAAGCGCCGTGTCGCGTGTGAGAAAATCGCTGCCGAGAAGGTCCGCGAACAGCGGTACGCAATACTCGGCGACCGGCAGGCGGGCGAGATCGGCGGACGTCTTCACGAACAGAACATCGTCGAGTTCGGGCTCGCTTTCGGAGGCGAGATGGGCGCGAATTTCCCGGCGCAGCTCTTCAGCGGGGAGGCGACTGCGCAGCACGAGAGAGATCGATGCCATTGGACCCGTGCTGGCAAGAAGGCGCGTGACTGCAAATTTCCGCCCCTGGGCCAGAACATCGGGCGAGAGCCCCGTTTCCTCCTCGACCTCGCGCAGCACGCTGCCCACGATATCGACCTGCCGGTCGGGGGTCACGTCGCGCTGGTCGATGAACCCTCCGGGCGGGTAGTAGAGCCCGGTATTGATGAAGCCCGGTTGCTGCCGGGCGACGAGGATGCCGCCATCGGCCGAAACCACGAGGGCCGAACCGAAGCCGTCGATGACACTGGCGTCCGGGCCGCGCATATCACGCCAGTAGAGGTAATTTCGGAACTCGGTCGGGAAGCAGTGTGCCGTGAGACGCCCGTCTTCCACCGCCAAGTTGCGCATGAGGTGCACGGTGCCATTGAAGAAGCGAGGGTTGGCGGCCTTCCGCCTCAGCCAGTGTGCTTCGATGGCCCGCTCATGCGCGCTGGCGAAAGCCCAGTCGTGCGCCGCCACCGTGATTTCGACGTCGTCGACCCAAACCACAGCGCCTTCGCGTGACCACGACTGCCCAGCCTCCTGCATTCCCAAGCGTTCCCTCGTCTCTGCCGGCATCCGGCAGCGCGCACGGATCAGGCCCCGCGACCGAACGTCCCGCCCCGGGCAATCCAGGTCATCGGTGAACGCTGCTTAAGGGCGCATAAACCAAGCCCGGCCTAACGATGCAAGCAGCGTCGGAGCACAGATCGTCTGCGTCTCCCGCCCTAGCTCAGAGTTGCGTGCCATGATCTTCCCGCTGCGTTCCTTGTGCCTTGTCCTCGTCCTAGTCACGCTGCCTCAGTTGGTGGAGCACGCCCGAGCCGCGCACGCGCGCGCAGACCAGTTGGCGATGCCGCCCTCCAGCACTCTGCCGCCACCGAAACGGCTCCGCAGCGCTGAACCAACGCGCACAATCGGTCCGCAAGATCTCCTTATTTGGAGCAGAATGTCTTCCTCAGTTCTTGCCGTTAAATACTTATCTCTCCAGTGAAAAAAGCAGCTGCCGCCGAAAAGCCCATTTCCGATCAAGATGAGGCAACAATTCAACGGTCAAATCTATTGTGTTGAGTGAGTCGCAACCCACCCGCGAAATGACGCCAGGAGTTGCACTTTGGGATCGCTCACGCTCGAGGCGCCAGCAGGCGCAATGGCTCGCATCGCCACGGGGGAAATGATGCATGGGGGACTACGAAAAAGATTCCGCCTTGCGCGGATCGTTGCCGCCGCCACGCCCGGCGCGCAATTCGACTTGGGTGGCCCCGCGCCGTCATAGCGCCGCAAGCGCCGTGCACGGGGCCGCCCGTTAGCAAAGGGTCTTCAGTCAGCCACTCCCTTCGGAGCGTTTAACTCCGGCGCCCTCGGTGGCTGCCGCGATGACCCTCGTGCCGCTTCAGAGCGGTGCGGCGGGCGGCGTGGTTTCCCGCAACCACGCCGCCCATTGAACTCGCGTCTGGCTCGAGCCACCACCTCGACCCTTGCGCGGGCACCGGCCGGAGGATTTGTCGGGGCGCACCGCCACACACCTCCCTCCCCAGCGTCACTTCGGGTTCTCCGGCCACCCTTCTTCTTAAAAAGTCGCTTTATAGGCAGCCCGTAATGGTCGAGCCGCACTTCACATAATTGATGGCATCCCAGGCGCAGCAGGGCTCTTCCTTCTTGCAGACCCAGGCGCGCTTCTCTCCGGTGGGGAACTTGTAGCGGCAGACCTTCTCGCCCTTGCCGGCCTTCGGTGCGCTCTTGGCGGTCTTGGCCTCTACTCCAGGCGCGACCAGCGCAAACGCAGCGGCGACGGCAAGCACAGACATCATTCGCGACAGCATCGGACCAATCCTCCATGGTTTCCGGAGGAAATTGCTTACGACGGGCCGTATGCGGCGCGCTAGGGCCGCACATGCACGGTGAACAGGCAAATTTCATCGGAGCTGCGGCTGAGCCGAGCTTTCATGCCGGGTCGTGCTTGACCAGCATCACCGTAAGGTTGCCTACCGTCCAGCGGGTCAGGATCTTGTGGGAGATGTAGCCGCGGCCCGGCGTCAGGATCGCGTTTCGGGCCAAGCGCCCGACGAGACCCATGGTCGCGCGCCACAGTTCGAGCCGACCGCGCGCGGCGGTGCGACCGTCCCGCCCCGCGCGCCAGATTACGCCTGGATGCAGCGACAGATGCATGGCCCGAACGCGCGGGTCGTCAAAATGGGCGACGATATCGTCGGCGAGGTTGTACTCGTGACCTTCGATGTCGATCTTGGTCACGATGCGCTTGTCCGGCGGCACGAGCGCCGCCATCTGCTGCAACGTCATCGTCGGCACGGAAAAACTCTCTCCGGCGCCCTCACGGTCGAGCACGCTGGTGCACGAGCTGCCGGCGCCGCGGACGCTGAACAGGTCGAGCTTGCCGCTCGTCTTGTCGATGGCAGCCTGATGGACCTCGCCGGCCACGCCGTTGGCGGCGAAGTTGGCGACAATCTGCGCGTGGGCGATCGGATCGGGCTCGAATGCGATGACGCGCTCGGCACGCCGCGAGGCAATAAGCGCGGTCGGTCCGATCCACGCGCCGACGTCGAGGAACCAGGTCCCAGGCGTCACGGTGCGATTGATGAAGGCGATCGTGTCGGGCTCCCAGCCGGCGAGACGCTCGTCACGCCAGAAGTCTTGGGCGTGCGGATTACCACGTTCAACAAGGAACTGGGTGCCGTCGAAGCGCACCGTATCGAGTTGTCCCATCTCCAATCCCCCAGGCGTCGTGGCAGGCTCATCCGCTTGCCTTGTATCTGCCGCCGTTGCTGCGCGAGCGCTACCATGTCTTGGAGCGTCCGGCCAGCGCGGCGGCTCAATGCGTGCGGGGACAAAAGCCAAACGCCCGCCCGGCTTGCGCCGAGACGGGCGTCTTGAGGACCGGGCGCGCCGCGGCGCGAGACGGCGGCCTATCAGTTGCGCGTTTTATCGACGAGCTTGTTCTTGGCGATCCACGGCATCATGCCGCGCAGCTTCTCGCCAACCGCCTCGATCTGGTGCGCGTCGTTGACTCGGCGGATGCCCTTGAAGCGCGCCTGGCCCGCCTTGCACTCCTGCATCCACTGGCTGGTGAACTGACCGGTCTGGATCTCGCGCAGCACGCGGCGCATCTCCGCCTTCGTCTCGTCGGTGATGACGCGCGGGCCGGACATGTACTCGCCCCACTCGGCCGTATTGGAGATGGAGTAGTTCATGTTGGCGATGCCGCCCTCGTAGATGAGGTCGACGATCAGCTTCACTTCGTGCAGGCACTCGAAGTAGGCCATCTCCGGAGCGTAGCCGGCTTCCACCAGCGTTTCGAAACCGGCGCGAATGAGCTCGACAAGGCCGCCGCACAGAACCACCTGCTCACCGAACAGGTCGGTCTCGCACTCCTCCTTGAAGGTCGTTTCGATGACGCCGGACCGGCCGCCGCCGACGCCGCAGGCGTACGACAGCGCAATGTCATGCGCGTTGCCTGACGCGTCGTGGTTGACCGCAATGAGACAGGGCACGCCGCCGCCCTTCTGGTACTCGCCGCGCACGGTGTGGCCGGGTCCCTTCGGCGCGATCATGATCACATCGACGGACTTTTTCGGCTCGATCAGATTGAAGTGCACGTTGAGGCCGTGGGCGAACGCAATGGCCGCGCCGTCGCGGATGTTGCCTTCGATATGTTCCTTGTAGATGTCGGACTGCAGTTCGTCGGGCGTCGCCATCATCAGCAGGTCTCCCCACTTGGCGGCATCGGCGACCGAAAGCACTTTCAGTCCGTCGGCCTCCACCTTCTTGGCGGTCGACGAGCCCGGCCGCAGCGCGACCACGAGATCCTTCACGCCGGAGTCCTTGAGGTTCAACGCGTGCGCGCGGCCCTGACTGCCGTATCCGACGATCGCAACCTTCTTACCCTTGATCAGATTGAGATCGGCGTCCCGATCGTAATAAACGCGCATGGTCTTGCCTCTTGATTGCGGGCGTGTCTCGAAACGTCCGGCGATTGGCTGTGGGAAGTGCCGCCCGACAGAGGGCCGGGCCGCGAAAGGTGCGGGACATTAAGCCTTAACGCCTCCCGATTTCAACGACGAACAGCGCCCCTCGGGCGCCTGGATTACAGCCGGCCGGGAGGGCTTGCCGCCCGCCGGTTCTCGGGTCGAATTCGACGCGCGGCGGACCCTCGCCACGCCGCGGTTAACGCAATGACAACTTGCCCCCGCTATTGGTGGAGGATGCGAGGGGTGTGAGGTGATGCACGTGTCGAAATCTTCCCGGTTGGCTGCGGCCGCCGTAATCGTCCTGGCAGCCACGGGCCTTTCGGCTTGCGGAGGCGGCTCCACCAGCGCTAAGGGACCCGAGGCAGCCAAGCGCGGCGTCTACACGACGGCGGTCGATTGTGCCGACGCCGGTCGCCTGACGTTCGAGGACTGCGCAACCGCCATGGCCTCGGCCGTCCAGATCCACGAGCGCGATGCGCCGACCTACAGCTCGCTGCGCGCCTGCGTCGCCAAGGAAGGCGAAGGCAAGTGCGAGTTCACGGCCAACGCAAAGTACCGGCCGAGCCTGCTCGCCTTCCTGATTATCGAATCGACGCCCCCTGAGGCGAAGCCGCTCTACGCCCATCCCAAGGGCGAAGCCGGCTTCCGCGATCTGTCCAACAACACCTACACGCAGGACACCGAGGAGCTGACCTTCTCGGAGCACGCCCAGACTAAGTTCGAGGCGCACGCGGGCCGCGGCCGCGGCGGTCACTGAACCGCCGCAACCCGGGCCGAGATGTCAACCGGGCTGGGCGCCGCGCCCAATCGCGGCGATGCCGGTCCGCGCCACCTCCACAAGACCCAGATCGGTCATGATGGAGATGAACTGCTCGACCTTCGACGACTTGCCGATCACCTCGAACACGAAGTGCTCTATCGAAGCGTCGATAACGTTGGCACGGAAGATCTCCGCCATGCGCAGCGCCTCGATGCGCTTCTCACCCTTACCCACCACCTTGACGAGTGCCAGCTCCCGCTCCAGCGGGTTGCCTTCTTCCGTCAGGTCGTGAACCCGGTGCACGGGCACCAGCCTCTCAAGCTGGTTCTTGATCTGCGCGATGACCATCGGCGTGCCTTGCGTCACGATCGTGATGCGCGAGACGTGCTTCTCATGCTCGGTTTCCGTCACCGTCAGGGAGTCGATGTTGTAGCCGCGCCCCGAGAACAGGCCGATGACACGGGCCAGCACGCCGGGCTCGTTGTCGACAGTCACCGACAGCGTTCGCCTGACGGCCTTCTCCTGTGTGATGAGCGAGGGATAGTGGCTCTGCTTCTGGGTCTGGACCATTCGTTGTCTCGCAGGTGATTGTTGCTCGTGACACGTTCCGCGCGCTCAGGCGGACGGGTGCCGGAAGTCCATGATCGCTTGGAGGCCCTCTTCGTAGGCCTCGACGGTCCACGGCTCCTTCAGCGCCGCATGGCGCCAGGCAAGGAAGGCCGGATAGTCGTAGATGGCATCGATGTAGGCGCGCGTGTCGGACGCGACGGGGATGGAGTAGCTGTCGAGGCGCGTTGCGACCGGGGCGAACATGGCATCGGCCGCCGTGAAGCGCGCGCCGAACAGGTAGGGACCACCGGCGCCGAAGCGTGCGCGGGTGTCGCGCCAGATGTCCTCTATGCGCGCGACGTTGGCACTGAGATCATCGTTCATCGCAGGCGTCTTGAAGCGCTTGCCCAGATTCATCGGGCACGTCTGCCGCAGGGCCTGAAAGCCGCCGTGCATCTCCATGGAGATCGACTTGGCGTAGGCACGGGCGACGCGCCCCTCCGGCCAGATCGGCTTTTCGGGGTGGATGTCCGCCAGATAGGAGATGATGGCGAGGCTCTCCCACACCTTCACGTCGCCGTCGATCAGCACCGGCACCTTGCCCGAAGGCGAAAAGGCACGGATGCGCCGCTCCGTATCCGCCTGCCGCAGCGGAATGACGGTCTCCTGGAAGTCGAGCCCGACGGCCTTCATGACGAGCCACGGCCGCATCGACCAGGACGAGTAGAGCTTGTTGGCGATGATGAGATGCATGTCGCGGACTTACACCAGCACCTTGCCTTCCTTGCCGATGGCCTTGCCGACATCCTCATCGGACACGTCGTCGCCCATCAGCATGTCATTGTGCGCCTTGCCGGACGGGATCATCGGGAAGCAGTTGGCGAGCGCGGCGACACGGCAATCGAAGATAACGGGCTCCTTGACCTCGATCATCTCCTTGATGGCATCGTCGAGATCTGCGGGCTTGTCGCAGTAGATGCCCTTCCAGCCATAGGCCTCGGCGAGCTTGACGAAATCAGGCAGCGCCTCGGTGTAGCTTTCCGAGAGGCGGTTGCCGTGCAGCAGCTGCTGCCACTGGCGCACCATGCCCATGTACTGGTTGTTGAGGATGAAGACCTTGACCGGCAGTCGGTACTGAACGGCCGTCGAGCACTCCTGGATGTTCATCAGGATCGAGGCGTCACCGGCAATGTCGATGACCAGGGATTTGGGGTGCGCGAGCTGCGCGCCGATAGCCGCCGGCAACCCATAGCCCATGGTACCGAGCCCGCCTGACGTCATCCAGCGGTTGGGCTCGTCGAAATGGAAGAACTGAGCCGCCCACATCTGGTGCTGCCCGACCTCGGTGGTAATGTAGACGTCCTTGTCGCGGGTTAGCTCGTAGAGCCGCTGCACCGCGTACTGCGGCATGATGACGTCCTTATTGGTCTTGTAGGCGAGCGACTTCCTGGCGCGCCAGCCGTCGATCTCCTTCCACCACGCCTTCAGCGCCGCCTTGTCGAGCTGCGGCGCCTTCGCCTTCCAGACACGCAGCATGTCCTCCAGCACGTAGGCGACGTCGCCGATGATAGGCACGTCCACATGGACATTTTTGTTGATGGACGAGGCATCGATGTCGATGTGGATCTTCTTGGACTTCGGCGAGAAGGCATCGAGACGCCCGGTGATGCGGTCGTCGAAGCGCGCGCCGACGCACAGCATGACGTCGCAGTCGTGCATCGCCATGTTGGCTTCATAGGTTCCGTGCATGCCCAGCATGCCCAGCCACTGTTTGTCGGATGCGGGGAACGCGCCCAGCCCCATGAGCGTCGAGGTGACGGGATGACCGCTCAGCCGCGCAAGCTCGCGTAGAAGCTGGCTCGCCTTGGGGCCAGAGTTGATGACACCACCGCCGGTGTAGAGGATGGGCTTCTTGGCGTTGGTGAGCAGTTCCACGGCCTCGCGCACCGCCGGCTGATCGGGCTTCAGCTTGGGCTTGTAGGTCTTGTGCTGGATATTGGACGGGCCGACGTAGTTGCCGGTTGCAAACTGTACGTCCTTCGGGATGTCGACCACGACGGGGCCGGGACGGCCGCTCTTGGCGATGTAGAACGCTTCGTGCAGCACGCGCGCCAGGTCGTTCACGTTCTTGACCAGCCAGTTGTGCTTCGTGCACGGGCGTGTGATGCCCACCGTGTCGCATTCCTGGAAAGCATCGTTGCCGATGAGGTGCGTCGGCACCTGCCCGGTGAGGCACACCAGAGGAATGGAATCCATCAGCGCGTCGGTGAGCCCGGTGACGGCATTGGTCGCGCCGGGGCCCGACGTAACCAGCACGACGCCGACCTTGCCGGTCGACCGGGCGTAGCCTTCAGCGGCATGAACCGCACCACCCTCCTGGCGGACGAGGATGTGGCGCACCTTGTCCTGCTGGAACAACTCGTCGTAGATCGGCAGCACCGCGCCGCCCGGATAGCCGAAGACCGCCTCGACGCCCTGATCCTGGAGCGCCTTGATGACCATTTCAGCGCCGCTCATCTGCCGTGCCATGCGCATGCCTCTCCATCGTACGGGGCTACCGAGCCTCAAGTCGCGATCGTCGTCAGGACCGCAGGGCCCGGCCGTGCCGAATTGTGCAGCGCGGAACCTACGGGCCGGCAAAGCGCACGTCAACGACCATGTTGAACAAAAGTAATGTAGATGATCACTTGTTTATAATTTTGTTACGTAACACATGAAATCCACGACATCATATGCTTCTTGATCCAGGTCTGCTGCCGCTTCACGTACTGACGTGTCTCGGCCTTGGCCCGCGCGCTAGCCTCCTCGATCGTGATGCTGCCGGCGATGTACGCTGCAAGCGGCGCCACGCCCAGAGCGCGCATCGCGGGTGCGTCCTCAGATAGCCTCTGCCCCATCAGCGCCCGCACCTCGTCGAGCGCACCAGCGGCCACCATCGCATCGAACCGCCGATCGCACCGGACGTGCAGGGCTTCGCGCGGCAACACGACGACAAGGCGCTCGCACTCTGCCGGATCGAGTACGCGCGCACCCGGCATTGCCTGCCACTCCGCCAGCGAGCGGCCGGTGGCATCGATGACCTCGAGCGCCCGCGTAACCCGCTGCGTGTCCATCGCCGGAAGGCGCGCGGCCATTTGCGGATCGCGAATATGGAGTTCGCCGTGCAGCGCAGTCGTACGACCGGCGGCAGCGTGTTCGGCCGCAATGCGCCGCCAATGCTGCCGCACCTCGGCAGGGATTGGCGGCACGGGCGACAGACCCTCCAGCAAGACCTTGAAGTAGAGCCCCGTACCTCCAACGATGATTGGCAATCGGCCTGCCGCGCCCGCCTCGCTGATTGCAGCTGCAGCGTCCTCGACCCAGCGTGCCGCGGAGTAGGGCTCGCTGGCCGCGACGTGCCCGTAGAGCCGATGCGACACCCTGGCCGTATCCTTGGCGGAGGGCTGCGCCGTCAGGATCGGCAGCTCGCGATAAACCTGCATGGAATCGGCGTTGACGACGACGCCGTCACGCTCGCACGCCAGCTGTAGCGCGAGCGCCGACTTGCCGCTCGCGGTCGGCCCTGCGATAAGGATCGCCCTCGGTTGGCGCACTCTGCTCATCGCCTCTGCATAGCGCAGTGCTGCAACCGTCGCGATAGCTCTCCAGCAATCATCCGACGCGTATGTCGGTCAGCACATGCGAGGCAAGATGGCCGAGATGCTCTGCCGGGCCGTCGTCATCACGGGCGATCCGGATGCGGGAAGCGTCGTGCCGGAGGTCTGCAGGGAAGCCTCGTCCACCCTTAGAGACTTCACTCTGCTGCAGGAGGACGTCCTCTCCCCCGGCACGGCCTGCCGCGCCCTGTTCGTCGCTCCGGAAACCCTCAGCCTGACCGAATTGCGCGACCGCGTGCGGCTGGCGTTCGCCGACCGCCCCCTCGATATCAATGTCGTTGCCGACGACATCGCCTTCACGCGTAAGCGGCTGCTGGTCGCGGACATGGAATCGACGATTATCGAGCAGGAAATGCTCGACGAACTGGCGGGCGAGATCGGCCTGCGCGACAAGGTCGCCGCCATCACCGAGCGCGCAATGCGTGGGGAACTCGACTTCGAGGCGGCGCTCAACGAGCGTGTTGCCTTGCTCGCAGGCCTTGATGCATCGATCCTCGACCGGCTGACGGCGGAGCGCATCACCCTCATGCCCGGCGCCGAGACGCTGATCGCCACAATGAAAGCCAACGGAGCGTACTGCGCTCTGGTCTCGGGCGGGTTCACCTGCTTCACCGCGCCGGTTGCCAAGCGGCTTGGTTTCGACGAGCATCAGGCCAACACGTTAGAGGTGATCGAAGGTAAAATCACCGGACGCGTCATCCCGCCAATCCTGGGACGCGCGGCCAAGCGCGCTGCACTGGAACGCATCGCGGCTCAACATGGTATCGATCCCGTTCTCACGCTGGCCGTCGGCGACGGCGCCAACGATCTCGACATGCTCGCGGCGGCTGGACTCGGCGTTGCCTTCCGCGCCAAGCCGAAGGTGCGCGAGGCCGCACTTTCCAATCCGGGCGGCGCGGTCATCACGCATGGCGACCTCACCGCGCTCCTCTACCTGCAGGGATACGCGGACCGCGAGCACATCGCCCGCGCGACATAGGCCGGCGGGCGGAGCGAATTGTGCTCGACGCAGCACGCCCGAATCAGCAGAATTCCGGCCTCGTGCAGCGTCGGGTCGTCTCGGGTCAATCCGCGTGATGTCGCAGTGCTCCCCCTGCCCATTCCACTTGGGAACACGCATGCCATCCAAGCTGCTCGCCTACGCGCTCGCCATCCTCGCCGCCTTCGCCATCGCCGATTTCACGCGCGCGGCGACAGCGCACTTTGCGACCGTCATCACGGCCTCCGCCGCCGACGAAGCGGCACGAACCCCGTCACAGATCGGGCTCGCCTCGGTCGAGGCGGCACATACCAACTGACAAGCCGGCCGGCGAACTGACGGTCTGGCGCTTCCCAATCCAGACGCGCGCGTGTAATCGGGGCACTCGCCTCGAGCAGAAGCGCATCCATGACTGACATCGCCATCCTGTTAGCGGGCTTTGCCCTCCTGATCGCCGGGGGAGAAATCCTCGTCCGCGGCTCGGTTCGCGTGGCACAGCTTGCCGGCATGTCGCCGCTGGTGATCGGCATCACGCTCGTGGGCTTCGGTACGAGCGCGCCGGAGTTGGTCACCAGCATTCAGGCCTCGCTTGCCGGCTCGCCCGGCATCGCGGTCGGCAACGTGGTCGGCTCCAACATCGCCAACATCCTGCTGATCCTGGGCGTGGCTGCGCTGCTGTCGCCGATGACCGTCTCCAAGCAGGCTTATCGTCGCGACGGCACGACGGTGGCGCTGGCTGCCTTGCTGTTCAACCTCGTCGGTTACTTCCTGACGCTCAACCGTTGGGTTGGCGCAGCATTCCTCGCCATGCTCGCGTCTTACATCTGGCTCGCCTACCGGCAGGAGCGCACGGCACCCGAAGAAGGCGAGCCGGCACCCGTCAGCATGGCCGCGGCAGTCGAGGGCGTCGAGCCCGAGCCGCTGATCGCCGGTGCGGATCGCCTGCGCCGGGAAGGCGTGGTCCTGCCGCTGCTGGCCGCACTTGCCGGTCTCGCCATCATCGTCGCGGGCGGCAAGCTGCTCGTCGACGGCGCAACCTCACTGGCCCGAGCCTGGGGCATCAGCGAAACGATCATCGGCCTTACGATCGTTGCTGTGGGAACATCGATGCCCGAACTCGTGACGAGTGCCGTTGCGGCATTGCGCAAGCAGTCCGACGTGGCTCTTGGCAACGTCATGGGCTCGTGCGTCTACAATCTCCTGGGCATCGCAGGAACGACCGGCCTCATTGCACCGACGATCGTGCCGCCTGAGATCGTATCGTTCGACAATCTCGTCATGCTTGCGGCCTCGCTGATGATGCTGGTCTTTGCGCGCTCCGCGCTCCGCATCAGCCGCATGGAAGGCGCGCTGCTGCTCGCTTCCTATTGCCTCTATCTATTCTGGATCTGGCCTGCTTGACGGCGGATCTGACGCCCCCTGCCCCCTCAGCAGGCGCGTCACGAACTGTCGGATCGCTGCCCGTTGCGGCGCGAGCGCCGTCCAGGCACGCCGCCCCATCTGCTTTAGTCGCGACTTCACCATCCGCCCGTACCGCCACGTCCACGAGGCCCGAATACGCGCGAACAAAGCATCCTTCCAAGGGATGAACACGTCATAGAGCCGCCGGAACCAGCCGATGCGCATGAGCGCCGGCCGAGTCAGCATAAAGATTCGGGCAACGAGCGCGGTACTCACCACCTTGGCTGCTGCAAGCAGCAAGCCAGCGTAGAGCACCTTGCCTGCCGCAAGCAGCCAAAGTGCGCCGAGCTTGACCGGAAAAAGAATGAGGCTCGGGGCGGCAAAAACGAAGAGCGCCGCATACGGCGGCAGCGCCGCCACCAGCGCCTCCAGGCGCGCCACGACTCGGAAGCGCGCGAGCCACGCAATCGCCGCTGCCAGCGGGCGCCAGCCCCACTCCTCAAAAATCAGGATGAGAGCAAGAAGCAGGTTCAGTGCGGCAACGAGGGGCACGCGCAACAGACGCCAAACCGCGGCCGCCTGCCGGCGCCAGCCCGCAGGAACGTCGCGCCCATCCTCTGGCGAAGGTATCGTCATGGCTCGGCAGGTTGCGGCTCGGCCGCTCAGATCGCAAGAGTCGTTCGCCGTGAGCCCCAGAGTATGACGAATTTCACGGTCGCGACACTAGCCGTCAATCGGTACGCCGGCACCTGCAGGCAGTACGCCGGCGCGCGCAGCTTCCTCCAGCGCGTGGGCCAGCTCCTCGCGTGCCTTTTCGGCCTGCCGCTGGCGGTTCCAGAGCGAGGCGTAGAGTCCGTCGCGCGCGATCAGCTCCGCATGCGTACCCTGCTCCACGAGCCGCCCCGCGTCGAGCACGATGATGTTGTCGGCATGAACGATCGTCGACAGGCGATGGGCGATGACCAGCGTCGTGCGGTCGCGTGCAACGCGATCCAGCGCGTCCTGGATCTCCTTTTCCGTATGGCTGTCGAGTGCGCTCGTTGCCTCATCGAGCATCAGGATCGGTGGCCCCTTGAGGATGGTCCGTGCGATGGCCACGCGCTGCTTTTCTCCGCCCGAAAGCTTGAGCCCGCGTTCGCCCACCATCGTCTGGTAGCCCTCGGGAAGATCGGCGATGAAGCCGTCGATCTGCGCAAGCTTCGCCGCCGCCTCGATCTCCTGACGGGTGGCGTCCGGCCGGCCATAGCGGATGTTGTAGTAGATCGTGTCGTTGAACAGGACGGTATCTTGCGGCACCACGCCGATCGCCGCCCGGAGCGAGGCTTGCGTCACATCGCGAATGTCCTGCCCATCGATCGTCACGCGGCCGGAGCCGATGTCATAGAAGCGGAACAGTATCCGGCTGATCGTCGACTTGCCCGCGCCCGATGGCCCGACGATCGCAACCATCTTTCCAGCCGGCACATCGAACGAAACGTCCTTGAGAATTTGCCGCTCCGGGTCGTAGGAGAACGATACGTTCTCGAATTTTATGGCACCCTTCTCGATCCGCAGCGGCGGTGCACCCGGCTTGTCCTCCACTTCCGGATGCTCCTCGAGCAAGGCGAACATCGATTCCAGATCGACGAGCCCTTGCTTGATCTCGCGGTAGACCATGCCCATGAAATTGAGCGGCATGTAGAGCTGGATCATCATGGCGTTGATCATGACGAAATCGCCCACTGTGTGGGTGCCCGCCATGACACCGCGCGCAGCGAGCCACATGACGATCGTCATGCCGACGGTGAAGATCGCCGCCTGACCCGAGTTGAGCACGCCCAGCGAGTAGTAGGTCTTGATCGCGGCACGCTCGTAGCGCTCCATGGCGCCGTCGAAGCGGCGTGACTCCATGTCCTCGTTGCCGAAATACTTCACCGTCTCGAAGTTGAGCAGAGCATCGATGGCCTTGGTGTTGGCATCGTTGTCGCTGTCGTTCATCTCACGGCGAATATGGATGCGCCACTCGCTGGCCTTGAACGTGAACCACATGTAGAGCGCCACGGTCGCCAGCACGACGAGCACGTAATAGATGTCGAAATAGTAGAGCAGCACGCCGCAGACGAGCAGCAGCTCAAGCACGGTGGGGATGAGCTGCAGAAATCCCATGCGGATGATGAGTTCGATGCCGCGCGCCGCGCGCTCTATGACGCGCGACAGGCCGCCCGTGCGCCGTTCCAGATGGAAGCGGAGTGAAAGACGGTGCAGGTGCTGGAAGGTGCGGTTGTTGAGCGCGCGAACCGCATGCTGGCCGACCTTGGTGAAGAACAGGTCGCGGACCTGGTTCAGCACCATCATCATGACGCGTCCGAAGCCGTAGGCGACGATCAGAGCCGTGGCCGTCACGCCCAGCACTCCGCCGGCCGAGCCGGCCGCAGGCGCGTGCTCCGTGAGCCAGTCGGTCGCCTCCTTGAAGGCGATCGGCACCAGGATGGTGACAACCTTGGCAACGAGCAGCACAAGAAACGCGAGCACGACCTGAAGCCGCAGATCGGGACGGCCCGCCGGCCACACGAAAGGCAGAAGCTCGCGCACGACTGTCCAGTGATCAGCTCTGGCGGACAGGCGTGCGGCATCACCCCGCGAGCGCGCAGCGGGGCCGGTTGGGGAGGGGCGGGCAAGGTGGCGCATGACATCTCGTGCGGCGGCGGCGCACGAAGCGCCAGCGCGATTGTAGGGAAGACCGCGCTCCAGCGATCCACGGCCGTCAGGCGCGAGCGTTGTGCATCCTGCCGGACCAGCTCACGCGGCGCGGGCGCGCCAACGCGTCAAGACGCGCCTGTGACGCCTGACTTGCACATCGCCCGTTCCTTGTCGAGACGGCCTTCGCGCGCACGGCCTAAAGCCTCAACGGCGTCTTGGACGGGGCAAGTAGAAGCGCTGACATGGGTATATCAGGTCGGGATCGACGATCTTGCGGCGGTTGGCGCGCAGGATGATGGGATACAGGTACCCGAACCGGTAGTGGCGTTCCGAGATCCGCCACAGGCTATCGCCGGACGCCACAGTGTAGGTGCCCGGTATCCTGATGCGGCCCCCCGCTGGACCGGCACAACGACGCGCGCGGTAGCCGGCGACTTTCGGCACTCCCGGCGCACGTCGTACTCGGCGCGGCCCGTGCAGCTCCCCATCGACGTCCTCGCGAACGACCGTGCGGCGTTTCTCTTCGGCAACCGAGCGCTCCTCTTCCGCGCGACGGGCTCGCTCGGCCTTCCGTTCTTCCTCGCGTTCCACCTCAACACGGACACGCTCGGCAGCTGCCTTGCGCGCTTCGGCAGCCTTA
The DNA here is from genome assembly GCA_050250815.1 of Hyphomicrobiaceae bacterium. Classification (GTDB taxonomy): domain Bacteria; phylum Pseudomonadota; class Alphaproteobacteria; order Rhizobiales; family Hyphomicrobiaceae; genus JAEUMD01. The sequence continues at coordinate 597 of JBFWNY010000008.1, read as the reverse complement.
CGGGCTGCCTCGGCCTGCGCCGCCTCAATGCGTCCACGTTCCGCCGCTCGATACTGGGCTTCAGCCGCCCTACGGTCGGCTTCCGCCTTGCGCTCAGCCTCAGCGCGCACACGTTCCGCCGCGGCATCCCGCGCCTCGGCGGCCTTGCGGTCGGCTTCCGCCTTGCGATCAGCCTCGGCGCGCGCACGTTCCGCCGCCGCATCCCGCGCCTCGGCGGCCTTACGGTCGGCTTCCGCCTTGCGCTCAGCCTCAGCGCGCGCGCGTTCCGCCGCGGCATCCCGCGCCTCGGCGGACTTGCGGTCGGCTTCCGCCTTGCGCTCAGCCTCAGCGCGCGCGCGTTCTGCCGCGGCATCCCGCGCCTCGGCGGACTTGCGGTCGGCTTCCGCCTTGCGCTCAGCCTCAGCGCGCGCGCGTTCTGCCGCCGCATCCCGCGCCTCGGCGGCCTTGCGGTCGGCCTCGGCCTTGCGCTCAGCCTCAGCCCGCGCGCGTTCTGCCGCCGCATCCCGCGCCTCGGCGGCCTTGCGGTCGGCCTCGGCCTTGCGCTCAGCCTCAGCCCGCGCGCGTTCTGCCGCCGCATCCCGCGCCTCGGCGGCCTTA
>JBFWNY010000007.1:0-130108 GCA_050250815.1 Hyphomicrobiaceae bacterium | reverse complement strand
CAGGATCGCGATGATCTGCTGCTCGTTGAACCGGCTCTTACGCATGACGTCCGTCTCCTCGTCTTGGGACGGACTCTACATCAGATCGGGGGCATTTCAGGGGGCAGGGTCAATTGCGCTGCGGGCCTTGCGGGAGTGTCACCTGGGCGAGCCGGCGCGAGCGCCCCTTGCAGCGACTGATGCGGAAAGCCGATAAGATCGCATGGAGGCTCGGCTGCGACAGTTGGCGTGACGTGCCGGACAAAAAGCCGGCGCACATGCGGGGGACGACATTCGAGACGCTGAAGGCCCAGCGCGCGGAACTGGTTGTCGAGATAAACGGCGAGATCGGCCATCGCCTTGCGCGCACTCGGGGCGGGCTCTTGGGGCAGATGGGTGCGTTGGTGAAGATGGGGGTATAGCCGGTCGGATGCGATACCCCAATTTGCGGACAATGGGCGGCGCAAGAGCAGCGGACACTATGGGCCAGCTGCAGACGTGCCGCGAAGCGGATCATCAGACGAGCGTGAACCTTACCGCTTTGCGTTGGCTTGGCAGCGGTCGCAACATTCCTGGGTACCGAGGCATGCATCGCAACACCTCGCCTTACCCAGGCGTCGTTATGAGCGGCCAAACAATCGTAGGTGCGAGGGTTGTCCGCATAGCGAGGCTCGCGAGCTCACCCCAATTTGGAATTTGGGAACCTCTAACGGTAGCCCTTTTCTTTGCACTTATAATAACACGGCAGATCTAGATGCGTCCGGCTGCCCATGATTTCCCCAAAAGTGCAAAACCGATTGCAGTAGGTGTCAAGATCCTCCTCGTGTTTACGAAAAACATGCGAAAACTTCTTTATGTTATCACCGCGAATGAAATTGCAGCCAATTGTTATTTTAGAGGCCCTATCATAGCAACTCCAGTACGTTCTTTCTTTTTCGGGCGGATAGGTCCCCTTGAAGTCTTTGACACTATATTGGCACCGTGACTCCGGAATGCACGGCTCATCGCTCGCTACAGAGCGAACCGTCATCCCTACCAGTAGCGCAATGCAAACGAGGAGTTGAGCGAGTGTCATTTGGCTGTCTCAATCAACGGTGGTGCAACCAGCAGAGCCATAAGCACATATTTCGGAAACTCTCGGTTCATGACCAGGGTCACTCCATCCGGAAAGGGTCGTGTCAGGTTCGAGTGTATGGGTCTCTCGATCGGCCCGTCCCCGTATTGTAGTTTCCAAGAGGAAACGCAGGCCGAAAATACAAACGTTTCTCAAGGCATAGTTCAAGTGTATATCGCCTATTTTGTGGTCATCCTTTTCGACCTTCAAACAACTGCGAAGATCCATTTGCGCAAAGACTGGATGCGCCATAGGAATAAATAGCAGCGAAAACGATACGATAAACAGTGACAGACGAAGTGTAGTGTTGTGGTTCACAAACCAATATTTTTGATAGCTAATGCGATTGATGGGGTTACTCATTGCTGTCGTCCATGAGGGAGAACTTCAGGTGAAGCGCTTTAGGATCTATATGCGGCGCGAGCCCATGCAATACTGGTCATTCGAATGCCATTGCGCGCCTCGCTTCAGATGGCAGGTCCTCATCTCGATGGACGATAGCTAAGGCTCCGCCGCACCGCAACCGATTACATCGGGTCAGGCTCGCGTCAAGTGCCTGCAAGATTTGCAACTTGCGTATTGCTCGTCGACACGACGGCAGAGATGGATCAAAAATGCACGATCCGGCGACTGGCTGCCCACCGACGCGATAGGATCGAAAGCAGTCGCCGGACACCGGGATCCACTCCGCGCGTGATGCGCTGCAGCGATTTTCGAGGCTACGACTGCCAACTTGAATTGCAGTCGAAGCACAGGCTCTCAGATCGTCCGCGAGGGACTTGTTCCGCACATGGCCCTCAGTGAAATCGATGCCTGAACGCGCCTGGGGGCAGACCGGACATTCAGCATTTTTGTTGTCACATCGCTGCTTATTGCAGCGCACACCGAGACATGCTGCTCGCCAACGTCGCGTGCAACATAAGTGTTGCGCACGGGCACGGAGTCTGTTGGGGGTCAATGGTGAGCATCACTGGCATCACAATGGCGCGACCGGTTATGCTCGATTTTCGGACGTGGAGGCACGGCCTCAACTGCTTGTCTAGCTTACCGACCTTCGCGATCAGCCAGCTTGCGTTTTGCGCCATCCCACATCAATTCGATTAGGCCGATCTTTTTCGGCTTCGTCTTTACCGCCTTGACCTGCTGGTCGGTTGCGAGACCAAATCCCTTGATTAGGGCCTTGAGTTCCTTGTCCGAGAATGTGTCGAACATTTCCCTAAAGGTGGGGAACTCGTTGCGTGCAGCAGTCAAGATCGGATCAACAGCAGAGGCTGCTTCTGAGCCCAAAAATCGAACCGGAGTGCCGACTGCGTCTAGCATTCGTCGAGCAAATGTCGGATTGCGAGAGGCTTCATCGCGAATGACAGCGAAGAGACGTTCAAGCGCTTCATCAGGTCCGATCTGCGGGCGCTCGCTCATGAGATACTCCTTTGGATGATCCGGCTGATGACTACATCCGCAAGTGCATTCACATCGGATGTGGCTGTGTCGTACTTTTCGCGTAGCTTCCTGAACGCGCCCGCGCCAGGGTGCTCGCAGGCGCGTTGAATAGATACCGTTTCGCGGATAGGGCGAGTGATTGCATTGATGCGATCGGCGTCATCGCGAATATATTCGAGCAAGCGCTCTTGTTCAGAGTTTCCTGCCAAAAACCGCGTTGGCAATACGTGAAATCTCAACTGGCCGGCTAGGCCAAGGTCATCGCCTACGACATTGCGGATGAATACCATCAGGGTTGAAAATGCATTCTCTTCAAGGTTGGTCGGTGCGATGACCTCGGTTGCTATGCGAAGTGCGGCTTGTGCAAGCGGGGGCGTCCCTGCCTGGCAATCAAAGAGAACAAAGTCATAATTCTTGTCGTGTTGGTTGAGTAACGGGGCGAGCAACTCTGCCAGAATTATGTCTAGTCGCTTGCGCGTTGAAATCTTGCGGAGAGCATCTTCAATCTTACGAATCTCCTGCACCAACGTGTGATCGTCAACGGAGACGACATCTACAAGCCCCGACTGGCGTTCATCTCTCAGTTCGATGAGATCGCTTCCTCGAACAACATGAGCAGCCAGTTGCACGGGTTGTTGAGTGGCAAGTCGTGATAGCAGATCACCGATGGTCCGCCTTTGTGTTGCTGCGGCTGCGACGCCTGAACGACCCAGTAGCAATCGGCTCACCATGCCTTGTGGGTCCATATCGATGACCAAGACCCGATATCCTTTGAGCGCAAGCCCATCTGCGAGCATCATTGTCGTGGTTGATTTGCCCACCCCGCCCTTGTGGTTTGCGATAGCGATGCGAATTGCCATCTATCTGCGCAGCTCCCCAAGCCAATCCAGCAAGAGCTGTTTGCGATCTTCGGGAAGACGTGTCTCCAGGAACTCGTCTACCGCATCTCCCGTGGGGTCTTGGCGTTCCGCCTCAAGCCGGACGGTGTAGGTGTTGGCAGCTGATGGATCATCGATTGTGATGAGGCCAACCCCGAAGCGGCGGCAATGACCAAATAAATCGGCGCACGCTTTGTCGGAGGAGTTCCAGTCTGGCTTGTGCCAGACGAGGTGCGTGTAGTGGACGTGCGATGTATGGTTCAGCGCTTCATGAACAGCATCGGCCGAGCAGCGACCCTTGGGCTTCACTTCGAAGCCGTGGATATCCAGCTTCCATGTGGTCCCGAATTTGTGTCGCCAAAGAGCGACAAAGCACAAGTCGGGTTTGGACCAGATGCCGGTTCCCGATCCGCCTGCGGTCGCCGTAATCGCGCTGATTGCCCGCAAGTCTCCGCGCAGCGGGTTCACTTGTTCGCGAAACCGTAGTTCTAGGAAATTATAGACGTGCGGATAGAGATCAGCCTCGCGCTGAGACACTGCGGTACTCGACAAGAATTGCTGGCAACGAGGTCGACACTCTATTCGGTGTCGCCACTCTGTCTACCGCCTATTTACCAAATCTATGTTCGCGGTTGTTCGCTCTTGTCCGTGCAATGCGCTGGGGTGAGCGCTGGGGTGAGGGCCCAACTAAAATATGAAACAACAATAAAAACAACGCATTGTGCATGGGTTCTGGCGGATGGGGTGGGATTCGAACCCACGGTGGGCGTGAACCCACGGCGGTTTTCAAGACCGCTGCCTTAAACCACTCGGCCACCCATCCTCACGGCGGTCCTTCCCGCCACGCGTCGCCTGCCCCCTGCAGTTGCGCGGCTGGCGCTCGGGGGGGCGAAATCGCACATGCAACTGTGCCTCGATACGAGCCACGGGATGCGCCGGAGCTCAGCGGCACGATCACAGCCGAACGCCTCATAACCCCTTTCCCAAGGCCTCTCAAGTCCGGCCCGCTTTACCTATTTCTAAGCCCGGAATGCCATGATACGGCCCTCGTCCCGACACGCCGCGAGGTGAGTCTGGGACGGACAGGGAAGCCCCATCCGCGACGTGGATCGAGGGTTAGAGCTCCGCAAAGGGGCCGGCACGAGAGGGCATGGGTTTGCTGATGTCGTGGCAGAGGCCAGCGCATCGCGATGAGCGGCGCCGCGTGGCAAGGCACGTTCGCGTGCCAGGGCAGGGCCTCCTCGGCGAGGCGCGGGCGCGCAAGCTCGCGCTGGTGCCGGTTCTGGCCGCTGCGCTGTTCACGGTGGGCTGTGCCAACTCGAGCGGATCGGCAACGAGCAGCCAGACAGCGGGGCGCTGGGCGACGGGTGTTGAGCGCGCCCCACCGGTGAATTTTGCGCCGTCCGAGTATCAGGTCGCGGCGAGCCCGCGCGTCTCGGGGGCGGGTCCTATCACTCGCCGCGGCGGCGGCTACTACAAGCTGGGCAAGCCCTACAAGATCGCCGAGCGCTGGTACGTACCGCGCGAGGAGCCCGACTACGATCGCGTCGGCAAGGGGTCCTGGTACGGCGACAGTTTCCACGGGCGCCTGACCGCCAATGGCGAGACGTTCGACAAGTACGCACTGACCGGTGCGCATCCGACACTGCCGCTTCCGTCGTATGTGTACGTCACCAACCGCGCCAATGGGCGCACGGTGCTCGTTCGCATCAATGATCGCGGTCCATATGCGAATGGCCGCATCATCGACTTGTCGCATCGTGTTGCGACGGTGCTCGGCTTCGAGCGCGTTGGCATCGCGGACGTTCGCGTGCGCTATGCGGGGCGCGCTCCGCTCGACGGCAACCGCCGTCGTGAGGAGCAGTTCCTGGCGAGCCAGCCCTGGCATCGCGGCGGCTCACCGCTCGCCTCACTGTCCAATCCGGTAATGGGTCTGGGCGGACCACGTTAGAGCTGCAACACCGCGCAGATAACGTGTGGATGCAAGACGGCGAGTGTCGGCGCAAAATTGGGGCGGCGCGGGCTCACGACTGTGCTCTGCCGTATCATCCATCGTTGACATCATGCGTTCGGGGCTTCGATAGTGCCGGCGTCTTCATAACGGACGAGGTTCATGTCTTTGCAGCCCACGCCTTTCAGTTGTCGCAACCTGACAGCGCTGGTGCTCGCAGTCGTAACGGCTGTCGTTGCAATGCTGTCAGGCGGCAGTGCGCCAGTGCACGCGCAATCTTCGACGTACCAGACCAAGGCCAAGCACGCCATCCTCATGGATGCCGATTCGGGCGCCGTGCTCTACCAGCACGAGGCCGATGAGCTCACACCGCCAGCGTCCATGAGCAAGCTCATGACACTGGCCGTCGTGTTCCGCGCGCTCAAGAACGGCACGCTGAAGCTCGAGGACGAGTTCACCATGAGCGTCAACGCTTGGCGGACCGGCGGTGCGCCGTCGGGCACGTCAGCGATGTTCGTGCCCGTCAACGAGAAGGTGACGCTCGCCGAGTTGCTGCAGGGGATAGCGGTCCAGTCGGGCAACGATGCGTGCATCGCGATAGCGGAAGGCATCGCCGGTAGCGAGCCCGGATTCGCGCAGATCATGCAGAACGAGGCTCGGCGTATCGGGCTGCCCAAATCGACGTTCCGGAATGCGACCGGGCTCTACCACCCCGAGCACCTGATGACGGTGCGGGAGCTAGCCCAGCTCGCGCGCTTCATCACCAAGGAATACCCTGAGCGCATGGAGCTGTTCGCCCAGCGCGAGTTCAAGTACCGGAAGCACCGCTTCATCAACCGCAACCCGCTCCTGTTTCTCGATATCGGCGCCGACGGGATGAAAACCGGCTACATCAAAGAGTCGGGCTACGGCATCGTCGGCACAGCGGCGCAGGACGGCCGCCGTCTGATCGTCGTCGTCAACGGGCTCGACACCTCCAACGATCGCCGCGACGAAGCGCGCCGCATGCTGGAGTGGGGCTTCCGCTCGTTCGGCGAATTCAAGCTGTTTGCGCCCGGCGAGGTGGTCGGGTCGGCGCGCGTCTGGGGAGGCAGCAGTTTCTACGTGCCGCTGGAGGGCCGTAACGGCGTCGCCGTGGTGCTGCCCCGCTATCCCGCCAATCAGCGGCTCAGCGCCGAGATCATCTACAAGGGTCCGCTCAAGCCTCCCATCCGGAAAGGCGACGAGGTGGCGAAGCTGCGCGTCACGTCATCGACCTCGGCGATGAGCGAAGTGCCTCTCTACGCCGCCGAGGACGTCGGCAAGGCGAGCATCGTACGCCAGGGGCTCGACAGCCTCGTGCACATGGCGATTGGCTGGATCAAGCTGTGAGGCGGCGCGCGCCGCCCTGCTTGCCGGCGATTGCAAAGCCCACCGATCGTGCTTCAATGCGCCAGCCGCTGCGCGGCAAGACAGCCGGGGAAGCGGGGCATGGCACGCGGTAGGTTCATCACGCTCGAAGGCGGGGAGGGCTCGGGCAAGTCCACCCAGGCGCGCCTGCTGGCCGAAAAGCTGTGCGCGGCGGGCATCAGCGTCGTGCCGACCCGCGAGCCCGGCGGCACGCCGATTGCCGAGCAAATCCGCGAAATCATACTGGCGAGCCGGCCGGCGCCGGACACCGAGTTCCTCCTGTTTTCCGCGGCCCGTGCTGAGCACATTGCCAAGCGCATCCTCCCCGCCCTCGTCGACGGCAATTGGGTCGTCTGCGATCGCTATGTGGATTCCACGCGGGTCTACCAGGGCATTGCCGCCGGAATCGACGCGCGTCTGATGCGTGCCATCGAGGATCACGTCGTCAAAGTCGCCTGGCCCGACCTCACGATCATCTTCGACATCGCTCCCGACGCGGGCCGCGCTCGGGCCGTCCGGCGCGGGGCTCTCAGTCGATATGACGCGGAAAACGACGGCTATCACGCGGCCATACGCGACGGCTTCCTCGCCATCGCCCGCGCCGAGCCGCAACGCTGCGTCGTCGTCGATGCGAGCCGCGACAGTGCCATCATCGCCGACGACGTCTGGCGGCTGGTGCAAAGCCGCTTCGGCACCCAGGCTGGATGAGGTCATGGCGCGCGCTCCCGCCCGCACGACAGAGATCGAGGCACTGCCCGAGATCGATCGCATCGAGGGCCTGCCGCATCCCCGCGAGACCGCGGAGCTGTTCGGACATGGTGCCGCCGAGCAAGACCTTGCTCGGGCGATCGCGGGCGGCAACGCTCACCACGCGTGGCTGATCACGGGGCCGCGGGGTATCGGCAAGGCGACGCTCGCCTATCGTGCCGCCGCCTTCGCGCTTGCAGAGCCGGACGAGCGCCACGCGCAGTGTGTATCGCTCGCCATCCCTGCGGCCGCGCGATCTGTCCGGCAGGTGCGTGCGCTGTCGCATCCGGGCCTGCTCGTCGTGCGCCGCGCCTATAACGCAAAGGACAAGCGATTTCCGGCTACCATCCCTGTCGAGGAGGTGCGCCGGCTGCGCGGCTTTCTCGCATTGAGCGCGGTGGCTGGCGGCTGGCGCGTCGTTATTGTCGACAGCGCCGACGAACTCAACATCAGCGCCGCCAATGCGCTGCTGAAATCGCTTGAGGAACCACCGCCCCGCACGCTGTTCCTACTCGTCTCCTCCGAGCCCGGCCGTCTGCTGCCGACCATTCGTTCGCGATGCCGCAGGCTGCCCCTAATGCCGCTAGCCGATAGCGATTTCGAGCAGGCCATCCGTGCCGCCGTGGCCGCTGCAGGGACCGACCCGCCGCCAGAGGCTGCGCTCTCGCGCCTTGCCCGGCTCGCGGCGGGAAGTCCGGGTCGGGCACTGGCGCTCAACTCGGGCGGCGGGATCGAACTGCACGACGACGTCGCGAAGCTGCTGACGCACCTGCCACGGGTCAATTGGCCTCATGTGCACAAGTTGGCGGACGCGCTGTCGCCAGGCGCCGCGGAGGCGCGTTTCACCCTGTTCTTCGACCTGCTGCTCGACGCGATAGCGGGCCTCGTCCGCACCGGCGCAACGGCGGCAGGGGCAGCCGAGGAGATGCAACTCGCCGGTCGCCTCGCGCCGCCTGCGCGGCTTGCGCCGCTGGCCCTGTTGTGGGAAACAGTGGCGCGCGAGAAGGCGGAGACCGTTGCCCTAAATCTCGACCGGAAGACCTTGATTATCCGAACAGTTTCCCGGCTCGAGGCTGCGACCCGCTGAAGGCCGTGCGCGGATCGCGCGGGCTGCAAGCGAGGAGACCGCCGATGAGCCGCGCTAGTCCGTTTTACATTACAACCGCCATTTCCTATCCCAACGGTGTTCCACACATCGGGCACGCCTACGAGGCGATCGCCACCGACTCCATTGCGCGCTTCGAGCGTTGCGACGGACGGGACGTGTTCTTCCTCACCGGCACGGACGAGCACGGCCTCAAGATGAAGCAGACGGCCGTGAAGGAGGGCATCTCGCCGCGTGAGCTTGCCGATCGCAACTCGGCCCGCTTTCGCGAGATGGTGGCGGCGCTGGGCCTCTCGAATGACGATTTCATCCGAACGACCGAACCGCGTCACTACGCTGCCTGCCAGGAGCTGTGGAGGCGCATGGAGGCGGCAGGCGACATTTTCCTCAAGAAGTACGGTGGCTGGTACTCGGTGCGTGACGAGACCTACTACAAGGAAAGCGAGACGGAGGTCCGCGACGATGGGCAGCGCATCGCGACACCGACCGGCACCGAGGTCGAGTGGCAGGAGGAAGAGACGTTCTTCTTCAGGCTGTCGAAGTATCAGGACGCACTGCTTGCACACTACGAGCAGAACCCCGACTTCATCCTGCCTCCGGAACGGCGCAACGAGGTCGTCAGCTTCGTTCGCTCGGGCCTCGAAGACCTGTCAGTCTCGCGCACGACGCTCGACTGGGGCATTCCCGTGCCGGACCATCCCGGCCACGTCATGTACGTGTGGGTCGATGCGCTCAACAACTACGCGACAGCGACGGGTCTGTTCGGCGGCGGCGATAAGCGGGAGCGGTTTTGGCCGTGCGACGTGCACGTCATTGGCAAGGATATCGTGCGCTTCCACGCCATCTACTGGCCGGCATTCCTGATGTCGGCGGGCGTGCCGCTTCCCAAGCGGGTCTTCGGTCACGGCTTCTTGTTCAACAAGGGCGAGAAGATGTCGAAATCGGTCGGCAACGTCGTCGACCCCTTCGCGCTTGTCGAGCACTATGGCGTCGACCAGGTGCGCTACTATTTCCTGCGCGAGGTGGTGTTCGGAGCCGACGGCAGCTACTCGCCCGAGACGATTGCTGCACGCATCAACGCCGATCTCGCCAACGGCCTTGGCAACCTCGCACAGCGCTGCCTGTCGATGATCGCCAAGGGCTTCGGCGGCGTAGTGCCGACACCGGGACCGTTCACGGCGGCGGACAAGGCGCTGCTCGCGAAGGCGGACGACGCCTACCGGATTGCGCGCGAGGCGATGGATCGGCAGGCGATCAAGTCGTGGCTCGACGCGGTGTGGGACGTGGTGGCCGAAGGTGATCGCTACTTCGCGAGCGAGAAGCCGTTCGACAAGTCTCTGAGCGATGAGCGGCGCGGTACCATCCTCTACGTGACGGCCGAGGTCGTGCGCCAGCTCGCCATCCTCGCACAGCCAGCGATGCCGGCAAGCGCGGCCAAACTGCTCGGCCTGCTCGCACAGAGCGATGGCGATGCGCGACGCTTCATAGCGCTGGGCGAGGGTGGACGGCTGAAGCCCGGTACTTTGCTGCCAGAGCCGCAAGGCGTGTTCCCGCGCTACATCGATCCGGCGGCCGAAGCCAGGAAGGGGGGCTCGCAGTCCGCCGAGGCGCAGGCAGCGGCCAAGGCTGCCAAGCAGGCCAAAAAGGATGCCAACCGCCAGAAGGACAAGGGCGGGAGCACATAGCTCTCGCCCGTCTGGACCTGAGTGAGACGAACGAACGGATGCTTATCGACCACCACTGCCATCTGGATTTCCCGCAGCTTTCCGGCGATCTGGAGGGTGTGATCGCGCGTGGCCGTGCCGCCGGAGTGGGCGTGATGGTCACCATCTCGACGCGGGTGAAGCAGATCGACACGCTGCTTGCGCTCACGCGGCGCGATCCCGCCATCTACTGCTCGGTTGGAACGCACCCGCACAACGCCGACCACGAGATGGACGTGACGACCGACGACCTCGTGCGCATCGCCAACGCACACGACAGGATCGTGGCCATCGGCGAGGCGGGGCTCGACTACTACTATCAGAAATCGACGCGGGAGAATCAGGCCGAAGGCTTCCGCCGTCACATCGCCGCGGCGCGGATCACGGGATTGCCGCTCGAGATCCACACGCGTGACGCCGACGACGACTGCAAGGCGATCCTCGAGGACGAGCACGCCAAGGGGCCGTTCCCTGCGATCCTGCATTGCTACACGGGCGGCATGGATCTGGCGATGCGCGCCGTGGAGCTGGGCCTCTACGTCTCGTTCACCGGCGTCGTCAGTTTCAAGAAGTCGGACGCCTTGCGCGAGATCGCGCGCGCGGTGCCCCTCGACAGGCTGTTGGTCGAGACCGATGCGCCCTATCTGGCGCCTGAGCCTTACCGCGGCAAGACCAACGAGCCTGCCTTTGTCGTGCATACGGCCGCCGCCATCGCCAAGGCGCGCGGCATCACGCCCGACGAACTGGCGGATGCGACCACCCAGAACTTCTTCCGCCTCTTCACCAGGGTGCGAACCCCGCACACAACCGCCCGGGCGAGCGCCAGAGCATGACATACCGCTTGACGATCCTGGGATGCGGCTCATCGGGCGGTGTGCCGCGCATCGGCACGATGTGGGGCAAGTGCGACCCGGAGAATCCGAAGAACCGTCGCCGGCGCTGCGCCGTGCTCATCGAGCGCATCGCGAAGAACGGTGTAACGCGCGTTCTGGTCGATACACCGCCCGACATCCGCGAGCAGCTTCTCGACGTGCGCGTCGACGCACTCGATGGTGTCATCTTCACGCACGATCACGCCGATCATACGCATGGTATCGACGACCTGCGCATGGTGGCCTACGCGATGCGCAGGCGCATCGACGTCTGGTTCGACGCGCCCACGCGAGCGAGCCTCGAACAGCGTTTCACGTACTGCTTCAACACGCCGGCCGGATCCAGCTATCCGCCGATCATGGTGCCGCACGACCTCTCGGCCGGCGAAACGGTAACGATCAGTGGCGCGGGTGGCGACATTACGGTGCGATCGTTCCCACAGGTGCACGGAGACATTGCCTCGCTCGGCCTGCGCGTCGGCACCCTCGCCTACTCGCCTGACGTCTCGGAGCTGCCGGGTGAGGCCTTGAGCATGCTTGAAGGCATCGAAACCTGGATCGTCGATGCTTTGCGCTATACGCCGCATCCGAGCCACTTCCACGTCCGCCAGGCCCTCGAATGGATCGAACGGCTGGGGGTCCGCCGCGGCATTCTTACCCACATGACGGCCGACCTCGACTACGCGGCACTGAAGCGCGAACTGCCCGCGCATGTCGAGCCGGCCTACGACGGCATGCAGATCGCCTTCGACTGAGGCGCGTGGCCGTTCAGTCGTTGCCGTCCGTGCCGGCGAAGGCCACGGCCGGGTTGCGCTGGCCAAGCCATGCTCGCGCTGACACCGTCTCGCCGGTCTTCTCGGTGCGCGGCGAGGCCAGCTCAACGAACAGCGGCGCGATGTCTTGGGGCTTGGGGAGCGTCGCGGGATCCTCGCCGGGAAACGCCTTGGCGCGCATCTGCGTCGCCACCGGTCCCGGATCGACGACGTTGACACGGACATTCGTGTTGGCCAGTTCGTTGGCCCACGTGCGCGCAAGTGCCTCCACACCTGCCTTGGAGACCGAATACGGGCCCCAATAGGCGTGCCGGCCGCTCGCCGCACCCGATGTCACGAATACGGCGCGGCCGGCGTCGGACAGGCGCAGCAGCGGCTCCGTCGTCCGGATCAGCCGCCAGTTGGCCTCCAGATTGACGCGCATGACCATGTCCCACGCATCCGCCGTGACATGCGGCAGCGGCGACAGCGTGCCTAGAATGCCGGCATTAGCCACCAGGATGTCGAGCTTGCCCCAGCGCGGATAGATCGTGGGCCCGATGGCGTCGACACGGTCCCCCTTGCGCAAGTCGAGCTGCATCAGTGTCGCCGATCCGCCAGCGGCGCGGATCTCGTCGTCGACCTGTTCGAGCATACCCGTCGATCGCGAGGTGACGATCACATGCGCGCCGGCGCGAGCCAGTGCCAGCGCGACGGCCCTGCCGATGCCGCGCGACGCACCGGTGACGAGCGCGATCCGGCCGTTGAGAGTTTGCTGCGCTGTCATCAAAGATCCATGGTTGTCCGCGGCGCCGACCACGGTCCTCGCGATCTGAACGACACTGGCAAAATCACAATTCTAGTGTGATTCAGATCGAGCGGGCCGAATGGTATGAAGCGGGCTCCCGATCGTCACACGAGTGGATGGGCTGGTGTTAATCGCCCTGCAGCCCGCGGGCAAGCCTGGGCGCGCGCCCCGCGAGACTTCGGGGGCACGCTACTCTATTCCGGCTTGGCGGGCTCGATCAGGTCTTTGACCGTGTCCTTCGCCCGTTCCAGGGTTTTGGCGCCGCTTTCCTTGGCCTTGTCGATGTGCGGCTTGGCACCTTCGAGCGCCTTCGACGTCGCTTCCTGCGCCTTCTCGATCAGCGGACCTGTTTTCTCGCGTGCCTTGTCCGATAGCGAGATGAGGTTCTCCGCCGCTGCTGCGGACAGCGCACGCGTCTTCTTGAGCACGAGGCCGAGCAAGCTGTCCTTGGGCAGAAGCTTGTCGGCCTGCAGTTTGCGCAGTAACCCAATACGCGCCTCCTGGGCGGCCCGCTCCTGAGGATTGGTGAAACTCCCCGGCGCGCCGGTGAACAGGACAATGGGCGTGCAGGCGGTAACGATGCTGGTTGCCTTCTTGAGCCAACGCGCGTCGGCAACCTCCGTCTCCTGCGCAAAATAAACGTACTGGCCGTCGATCTTCTGCGACAGGATCGAGCGGTCGATGAGCGGCACGAAGTGGCCGCCCAGTTCGCCGACAAGCCGGAAGCGGGCGTTGTCGGGATCGGGAAACTGTACGAACACGGCAATCGTGTCGTCGGCGGCCAGTGCGAAGCGGATCGCCTCCTCCGTCGTCTCAACGTTGATCACTTCGCGCACCGCGGCCAGATCGCGATCGATTGACTGGAGGAAGCGGAACGTGCCGGCCGAGCCAGAACTTTTCGGGGGCAGCACGATGCGGAGCTGGCGCGCCCTGACCGCGATATCGCCCAGGCTGGTCAGCGTCTCGTTGCGTGTCACCGCATAGATGCACTCGCGGGCATCGTCCACGCGGACGGGCGTGAGCGCGCGTGGCCCGCCGAAGTCGGGGCGGCGGAGCACGAACACGTCGAACTGGCCGAAGGCGAGGTCGGCCGGCGCATCCCTGACGCGGGCCATGTTGTCCTCGGTGCCCAGGCTTGGGGTGCAGGTCTGCGGGTAGCCGCCAGCGGCGAGTGCCTCCGCGACCGGAGGGCAGAAGCTCATATGATAAGCGCCCGCATCACCACCCGTGTGGATGCGGCCTGCCGCGGCCGTCCCCGCCGGGCTTGCTGCCGGTTTGTCAGGAGGTAGGGCGGCGGCCGGAGTTGTGCCGAGAAAAATGACACAGGCACAGAGCGCGCCGAGCATGGCGGGGCGGCTCTTTGCTTGTCTGTTCTGCGCAACGATCAGCATTCTCCCATGATGCCACGGGATTGGTGCGAACACATGGCCATGCAACCAATTATCGGTGCGCAGGCGCCCTGCCCGGCATCGGCCCTCCGGCCAGCATTCGGGCGGCGATCAGTTCACCTCGGCCAGCAGCGAAAGCTGCCGGTTCTTGTGCGTGGGCTCGGCGTCCTGGTCTGTCAGCGGGGTCGGGTAGGCGCCGGTAAAGCAGTGATCGGTGAACTGCGGCGCACCAGGGTCGCGCTGATCGTAACCAACGGCGCGATATATGCCATCGACGGACAGGAATGCGAGCGTTGTGGCACCCATGAAGCTGCGCATGCCTTCGAGATCGAAATTGGCGGCCAGCAGGTCTGCCTTCCTCGGCGTATCGATGCCGTAGTAGTCGGGATGGGTGATGGGCGGGGAGGCGATGCGCATGTGCACCTCGCGCGCGCCCGCCTCGTACATCAATTCCACGATCTTCTTGGATGTGGTGCCGCGCACGACGCTGTCGTCTATGAGCACGATGCGCTTGCCGCGGATCACCCCGCGATTGGCTGAATGCTTGAGCTTCACGCCCAGTGCGCGGATGCGCTGCTCGGGTTCGATGAAGGTTCGGCCGACATAGTGGTTGCGGATGATGCCCAGCTCGAAGGGGATACCCGATTCCTGCGCGAAGCCGATCGCTGCCGGCACGCCGGAGTCGGGGATCGGCACGACCACGTCAGCCTCGGCCCACGACTCGCGTGCAAGCTCCAGCCCCATGCGCTTGCGGATGTCGTAGACGCTGCGGCCATCGATGATGCTGTCGGGCCTTGCAAAGTAGATGTACTCGAAGATGCAGGGCTGCGCGGGGCGCGAGGGGTGCGACCGGAATGTCTGCAGTCCGTCCTCGGTGACGACGACGACCTCGCCGTTCTTGATCTCGCGGACGAACTCCGCCCCCACCATGTCGAGCGCACACGTTTCGGATGCGAAGACGTAGGCCGCGCCCAGGCGACCCAGCACCAGCGGACGGATGCCGACCGGATCGCGCGCGGCGATCATCATGTTGTTGGTGAGGCAGACGAGCGCGTAGCCGCCCTGGATCTGGCGGATCGCCTCCATGAAGCGGTCGATGATACGGCCCTTCGTCGAGCGCGCGATGAGGTGGAGGATGACCTCGGTGTCGGACGTCGACTGGCAGATTGCGCCCGACTGGATGAGGTCGCGGCGCAGCGCGAGCGCGTTCGTTAGGTTGCCGTTGTGGGCGACGGCGAAGCCGCCAGTATTGAGGTCGGCGAACAGCGGCTGCACGTTGCGCAGGATGGTGTCACCCGTGGTCGAGTAGCGGTTATGGCCGACGGCCATCTCGCCCTTGAGGCGGCGGATCACGTCGGTCTTGTTGAAGTTGTCGCCGACGAGCCCCATGCGCCGTTCCTGGTGGAACTGCCGCCCGTCGTAGGTGACGATGCCGGACGCCTCCTGGCCGCGATGCTGGAGCGCGTGCAGGCCAAGCGTGGCCATCGCGGCGGCATCGGGGTGCCCAAAAATGCCGAAGACCCCGCATTCCTCGCGGAGCCTGTCGTCGCCGTACCTGGAAAATCCCGGATCGAAGGTTGGAGCCGAGCTGGGCGCATCACCCGCTTCGGCTTCGGCTTGCGCCGGAGGATGCTCCGCACCGCCATCGCTCATGGCCGTCTCCCGCACCTCAACGTGTCCGCACCTGCGAACGGCGCCGGTCCCGCTGGCCCGTTCGCGTGACACATATATGAAAGTGCAGGCGGAAAGCTAGAGTGAAAGAGACACGAACAGGGAGTGTGACGAGGGCGTCGCACCCTGCGGCGTTAGAAAATCATTCCACGCCAAGCGAAGCGCTAGAGGCCGGTCTGGGTCACGCCGGACTGGAGCCGCTGTCGGGAGGCTCAAGGCCGCCCTGTTGCTGGTCGCCAGCTGGCGGAGCGGTCAGCGAAGAGGGAATGTACTTTATCAGTACCGACCTGATCGAGTTGCCGGCGGACTGGATGTAGGGCAACGACTGCGAGTGACGCACCCATGCCCACTCGCTCTCCGGCTTCTTGGGATCGACCACGAATGCCTCGTAAAGCATGTAGGGGATGACGATCAGGATGAAGCCGCGGGCAACGCCGAACCCAAAGCCCAGGATGCGGTCGATCATGCCGACCTGGCTGTCGAGCACCGTGTCGGAGATCCTGGCGGTGATGAGGTGAACGACGATGAGCACGATCAGGAAGATCACCGCGCCCACCGCGATCTGCGCGATGGCGACCTGCGTTCCCATCTGCTGCGCCATCTCGGCGGCAAACGCCTTGTAGTTCAGCACGAAGTAGAGCGTCGCGGCGGCGGCCACCACCCACGAGAGAATGGACAGCATCTCGCGCGTCAGCCCGCGATACATGGCGAGCAGTCCGGAGATGAAGCAGATCGCCAGTAGCGCGGCGTCCAGATAGCTGAGCGGCCCGATCATCGATGAGGTTCCTGGAACGGTGGATGCTGGGGTGTCATGCACGCTGGCACGTTGTAGCAGGCAGGCCGGCGGCGGAAAGCAGCGGTCGTCGTCACGTCAGCGCCTCTGCCAGAGACTTCAGGTGGTCGATCCGTTCCAGAGACAGGCTGACCGAGCCGGCATCGACGTCGCCAGCGGCCGGCAGCACCGCCTTCTTGAAGCCGAGCTTATAAGCTTCTTTGAGGCGAGACGTCATGTGAGATGCCGCGCGCACGGCCCCGGACAGCGAGATTTCTCCGAAGTAGACGTGATCGGGTGCCAGCGCAACACCCGAAAATGACGAGAGCAGGGCGGCGGCGGCAGCCAGGTCCGCGGCGGGCTCGGTGATCTTCAGACCACCCGCGACGTTGAGATAGACGTCCGATTGGGCGAAGCTGATGTTGCAGCGGGCCTCCAGAACGGCCAGCAGCATGGCGAGCCGGCTCGCTTCCCAGCCGACCACGGCGCGGCGTGGCGTGCCCAGCGGCGAGGGCGCGACGAGGGCCTGAATCTCAACCAGGATCGGGCGCGTTCCCTCTATGCCGGCGAAAACCGCCGCGCCGGGGCTTGCGGCATCGCGGTCGCCCAGGAACAGCGCGGAGGGGTTCTCGACCTCCTTGAGGCCGGCGCCCACCATCTCGAAGACGCCGATCTCGTCGGTGGCGCCGAAGCGGTTCTTGACGGCGCGCAGAATGCGGAACGGATGCCCCCGATCGCCCTCGAAATAGAGCACCGTATCGACCATGTGCTCTATGAGTTTCGGGCCCGCGATCTGCCCGTCCTTCGTCACGTGACCGACGAGCATGAGGGCTGCGCCATGCGCCTTTGCGTACCGGATGAGCGATTGGGTCGCCGCGCGGACCTGCGTCACCGTACCGGGCGCCGCCTCCAGTGCATCGGTCCACAGCGTCTGGATGGAATCGACGACGATGAGGTCGGCGCGCCCCCTCTCGGCGGCCAGCGTCGCCAGGATGTTGGCGAGGTTGGTCTCGGCGGCAAGCGCGACCGGCGCCGACGACAAACCAAGCCGCTCGGCGCGCAGGCGCACCTGGGCGGCGGCTTCCTCGCCGGAGAAATAGAGTGCGCGGCGGCCGGCGATCGCGATGCGTGCCGCGAGCTGGAGCAGCAGGGTCGATTTGCCGATGCCGGGCTCACCGCCGATCAACATGGCGGAGCCCGGAACGATGCCGCCGCCGGTGACCCGGTCGAGTTCGGCTATGCCGGTCGTGAAGCGGGGTGCTTCCTCCGCGCCGCCGGCGAGCGTTTCCAGCGTGACGCGGCGCCCGGCGGAGGCCTTGACCGCACCCGATCCGGGTGGCGGCACGTCAACCGCCTCCTCGGCCATCGTGTTCCATTCGCCGCAGCCGGGGCATTTGCCGGCCCAGCGCGCGGATAGCGCACCGCAGGACTGGCAGACGTAGGTCGTTTTGGCGGCCTTGGCCATGCTCAGGCGCCTCCGCCCACGTAGACGCGATGAAAGCGCCGGCCGAGGCTCGTCAGAACCTCGTAACCGATGGTGCCAGCCGCCGCGCCGACCGCCTCGACAGGCACGTTGGGTCCGACAAGTTCGACAAGATCGCCGGGCTTGACCTCATCGCCTTGGAGACCGCTGACGTCGACGGTAACGAGATCCATCGAGACGCGCCCGACGATCGGTGCCAGCCGTCCACCGATCGCGACCTGTCCGCCTGGCCCTGACGTGCTCCGGCTCAGGTGTCGAAACAGTCCGTCGGCATAGCCGGCAGCAACCACTGCGATGCGACTTGCGACGCCGGGAGACCACGTTGCCGAATAGCCGACGCTCTGCCCGGGTGCCACATCGCGCACCTGCAGGACCTTGGCGTGCACCTGTACGACGGGGTTTACCGGCGTCGCACCGCCACGAAACGCCTGGCCGCCATACAACGCGTAGCCCGGCCGCACGAGGTCGTAGTGGTAGTCGCGGCCCAGCATCAGGCCGTCGGAGGCGGCGAGTGACCGGGCAGTGGACGGCAGCAGGGGAACCAGCCGCTGGAAGACGTCGCGCTGCTGGTGGTTCTTGGGTGAAGCGGGATCGTCGGCGCAGGCGAGATGGCTCATCACGAGCGTAACGTCGAGGCGATCGAGAGCGTGCATGTCACGGACCAGCGCCTGTACGTCGGACGCCGACAGGCCGAGCCGGTTGAGGCCGGTGTCGACATGCAGCCCGGCAGCCAGCCGATCCTGCCGCGAGCGGGAGAGACCGGCCCATGCTTTGATCTCAGGCAACGAAGACAGGACAGGCAGCACGCCCGCTTCGCGCACTGCATCGGCCGCCCCCTCGACGATCCCGTCGAGCATGTAGATGGTCGCGCTTGGTGCCAAGCCGCGTGCTGAAATCGCCTCCGCGAGCGTTGCGACGAAGAACGTCCGGCAGCCCGCGCCCCAGAGCGCCGGGATGACGCGTGCCGCGCCCAGGCCATAGGCATCCGCCTTGACGACGGCGGCGCATTCGGCTGGGCGCACCAGCCTGGCGAGCGCACGCCAGTTGCCCGCGATCGCGTCCAGGTCGACGGTCACGACGCCTGTCGCCCCTGCGGGCAGGGCCACGTCGGCGGCACCGGCGGATGTCGCTGTATCGCTGCCGTTCAAGGGCTCACCTGTCGGGCACCTGATACTCCGTCGCGAGGTTGCCGAAGCGCGTGTACTTCGACTCGAAGGACAAGCCGACGGTGCCGACCGGACCGTGGCGCTGCTTGCCGATGATCACCTCGGCGCGCCCGGTCACCCTGTCCATCTCCTGCTGCCACTTGAAGAACTCCTCGGTGCCCTCCGCCGGCTTCTTGCGTTCCACGTAGTACTCCTCGCGAAACACGAACATGACGACGTCGGCGTCCTGCTCGATCGAGCCCGACTCGCGCAGGTCGGAGAGCTGTGGACGCTTGTCGTCGCGCTGCTCGACCTGACGCGAAAGCTGCGACAGCGCGATGATGGGCACTTCGAGCTCCTTGGCCAGCGCCTTGAGGCCCGTCGTGATCTCCGTAATCTCCTGCACACGACCCGCCGAAGCCGATTTCGACGAGCCCGCCAGCAGCTGGAGGTAGTCGACGATTAGCAATCCGAGCCCCTTCTGACGTTTCAGCTTGCGAGCCCGGGCGGAGAGCTGGGCGATGGTGATGCCGCCCGTCTGGTCGATGTAGAGGGGGATCTTGCCCATTTCCTGGCTGACCTTGACCAGACGGTCGAACTCGGGCTGCTCGATCATGCCGCGCCGGATCTTCTCGGACGCGATCTCGGACTGTTCGGAGAGGATACGCGTGGCGAGCTGTTCGGCCGACATTTCCAGTGAGAAGAAGCCGACGATGGCGCCGTCGCCGGGATCGTCCGCGCCGTTGGCTCCCGCGGGCCGGAAGTGCCGGGCGACGTTGTAGGCGATGTTGGTGACGAGAGCCGTCTTGCCCATCGACGGACGCCCGGCAAGGATGATGAGGTCGGAGTTCTGCAGGCCGCCCATCTTGCGGTCGAGATCGGTGAGGCCGGTGGCGAGACCCGACAGATGCCCGGCGCGCTTGAAGGCGCTGTCGGCCATGTTGATCGCCGTCGTCAGCGCCGTGCCGAAGTTCTGGAAGCCTTGACCGTACTTGCCCGACTCGGCCAACTCGTAGAGGCGCGATTCAGCGTCTCCGATCTGCGTTTCCGGCGGTTGGTCGACGGGGCTGTCGTAGGCGGTATTGACGAGGTCGGTGCCGATGTCGATCAGGCGGCGCCGTATGGCCAGATCATAGATCGTGCGGCCGTAGTCGTGGGCGTTGATGATCGAGGTGGCGGCCGCAGCGAGGCGGCCGAGGTATTGCGGCACGGTGAGATGCTGATCGATCGGCTCGGCGTTCTCGAAGAACGTTTTGAGCGTGATCGGGTTGGCCTGCTTGTTGACTTGGATGAGCTGGGCGGCAACGTCCAGTATCTCGGCGTGCAGCGGATCGTAGAAGTGCTCGGGCCGCAGAAAGTCGGCCACCCGGTCGAGTGCATCGTTATTGACGAGGATGGCGCCAAGCAGCGCCTGCTCCGCCTCGATGTTGTGCGGCGGCTGACGGAAGGTCAGCGGTGCCTCGGCCTGGGCAGCCGCCCGCAGCTTCTCGACGGGCAGGAGGGCATCTTGCTGCTTGGGGTTGGTGACGCTCATCTGGGTTCCCGGCTCGATCTCTCTTGTTGCCGGGCAGGCTACCCCCTTTGCGTGAGTCGCCGGAACCTCCCAGTCGCCGGGTCGGGGCCTTCAGCGGGCGGTGTCCACGCTATCAACAAGCCGGCAAGAAGGCGCTTGCCTGAGCGGGAATCGGCACCATGCTTGCCGCATGTGCAACCTTTTGGGGCGCAAAGCGGAGAAACCCCAGACAAGTTCGCGCGCCGCGCTCCCGAAGGGGAGGCGGCGCGCGGCCGTGTCGACGATGCGCTTGCACGAGCCCTCAGGCCTCGTCGGCCTCGCGTGCCTGGGCGTCGCCCTCGAACATCTCGTCGGGGTTGAACGTCTCGATGTCGAGCGCTTCGTCCTTGATGACTGTGACGTCCTCACCGCGGGCCTGACGTTCGGCCTCGTCCTCGGAGCGGGCGACATTGAGCTTTACCTTGACGGAAACTTCCGGGTGCAGCGCGACCTCGACCTCGTGCACGCCCAGCGCCTTGATCGGCTTCTCGAGCACCACCTGATTGCGATCGATGGTGAAGCCTCCGGCAGTGACCACCTCGGCGATGTCACGGGTCGAGACAGAGCCGTAGAGCTGGCCGGTGTCGCCCGCCTGACGGATGGCGATGAAGCTATGGCCGTCGAGTTTCTCGGCGACCTGCTGTGCCTCCTGACGGTGGGCGAGGTTGTCGGCTTCCAGCTGCGATCGGCGGGACTCGAACAGCTTGCGGTTCTCGTCGGTCGCGCGCAGCGCCTTCTTCTGCGGCAGCAGATAGTTGCGGGCGAAGCCGTCCTTCACCTTCACGACATCGCCCATCTGGCCGAGCTTGGCGATGCGCTGAAGTAGAATGACTTGCATGAGGTTCACTCCTTCTTGGCTCTTTAGGATCGTTGTGTTCGTTGATTGGTGGAGGCGCGCGCCTCAGCCCATCGGGCCAGGGGGACGCGCCGGAGGCGGGTTCGTTCCCGGCGGCGGGCTGCGCCGCAGCGGCATGAAGCTGTCGGCAAGCCCCAGCAGGGCGATAAAGATCGAGATGCCGGTGTTGAGGATGAGCAGCGCGCCATAGAGGGACCAAAGCGCGATGGGCCGCCACGGCTGGGTGCGCGTCACGTAGTGGATGACCGCGAGACCCATGAGCACGTAGGCGAAGTAGAGCGCTCCTGAGAGCGCCGAGGCGCCGAGCGCCGCATAGCCCGGCAGGAACGTGCCGGCGGATGCCGCCGCCAGAGCCAGCGGCGTGCCGCGGGGAAATCGCATGGCGGGAATGTCCGGCCAAGGCCTCGGCAAACGACCCGATGTCGCGGTGATGCGCCCCGCGAGCCAGAGGTTGAACAGCATGGTCATCATCCACGACAGCGCCGTCAGCGCCGGCAGCAGGTAGACGCCGACGTCGGTCAGGCGCGCCAGATCCGCCTCATCGAGAGGCTTGCCCTGCGCCATTGCCTCGATCTGCGCCTTCAGGACCTCGTCGATGAGCTTTCGTACCGCGTCCCGCAGGGTGTCGAGGTCGGCCCCGATCATCAGCATCACAATGAGGGACATCGCGCCCGATATGGCAGCCGCCCAGATCACCAGCCTGCCGACCGGATACCACTCGGTGCCGGTTGCAGGATCGACATCGGGGCCGGGCGCAGACGCCGGACGCCCAAGACCAGCGAGGTAGGTCAGTACCGCGACGGGGAGCGCGTTGGAGACGGCGAACACGAGGCCGATGGCAGGCGCCGTCGTCAGCGCGACGGCGAGGGTGCCGGCCAGTCCGCCTGCTATGGACGTCAGCCAACCCCAACCCAGTCCGGCCAGGAACAGCGACAGCGGCGTCAGCAAGAACAGGATGACGCGCACGGGCAGAGGTCCCGTGGTCGCGGACAGGAAGACCACGGCCGCGACTAACCCGGCGGCGATGCCGATAAGAAGATTGGTACGCATGCTGTTTCGCTGTCCCGCGTTGCCGCGGTTAGAGACGGTGCCCGTCCAGGAGCGCCGTCCCAACCATGCTCGATCTGAACCGGGGCTGCGGCGCTCGCGCGGCACAGCTCTGGTCGATCTTCCTTACTTCACCACGAACGGCAGCAGACCGAGGAACCGGGCGCGCTTGATGGCGCGTGCAAGTTCCCGCTGCTTCTTCGCCGACACCGCCGTGATGCGGCTCGGTACGATCTTGCCGCGCTCGGAGATATAGCGTCCGAGCAGCCGCACGTCCTTGTAGTCGATCTTGGGCGCATTGGCGCCGGAGAACGGGCAGGTCTTGCGGCGGCGATGGAACGGCCTGCGGGCAGGAAGCTGAGCGATATCGGCCATGGCTTACTCCTGCGAGCCGGGGTTGGAGTCGCGCGGCGGACGCGCACGGAAGGTGGAGCCTTCGCGATCTCCGCGCGGTGGGCGGTCACCGCGATCCCCGCGGTCGGGGCGGTCGCCACGATCACCGCGCGGCCCGCGGTCGCCGCGGTCACCACGTGGGCCGCGATCGCCACGCGGACCACGGTCGCCACGCGGACCGCGATCGCCGCGCTCGTCGCGGTCGGACTTGCGCATCATCGCCGAAGGTTCGGTCTCGTGTGCCTCGACGCGCACGGTCAGGAAGCGCATGACGTCGGGCGAGATGCCCATGCGGCGCTCCATCTCGGCCACGGCGGCCGGCGGCGCATCGATGTTGAGCATCGTGAAGTGGGCCTTGCGGTTCTTCTTGATCTTGTAGGTGAGCGACTTGAGACCCCAGTACTCCGACCGGGCAATCTTGCCGCCGTTCTCGGTCACGATGTCCGAGAACTCTTTGGTCAGTGCTTCGACCTGTTGATTGGAAATGTCCTGGCGCGCCAGGAAGACATGCTCGTAGAGCGGCATGCTTAGGCCCTTCTGTTCGTGTTGTCCGCCCCGGCGCGAAGCCTCTCGACAAGCCTCGGAAAGGCCTTCGAGATCTGGTCAGAGTGGAGACACGGGGAGACGGAGCGAGCCCCTGGAAGCGCCTGCTGCCCTGCCGTCCGCCGCCGTACCCAGAAGGCATCAGCAGCTTTGGCTGGGTGCGCAGCCGCACCCTCCCGTTCAGCCTCCAGCCGAAACGGTTGCGGTGCGGGTTATAGGGTGAGTGGTCCGGCGTGGCAAGGGCGTTTGCCGCGATCGCATGTCAAGGCCCGCGTCGGGATCCGCAACTCATCGCTCGCTTTTCTTGATGGGTTCGCCCGTGACCTTGTCGGCGGCGCGTGCTTCGTCCCACAGGCCGTCCATCTCGGCGAGATCGCTGTCGGCCGGAGTCTTGCCCATGCCGGAGAGCCGTCGCTCGATGTGCCTGAAACGGCGGGTGAACTTGGCATTTGCGCCGCGCAAGGCCTTCTCCGGGTCGAGCTTCAGATGGCGGGCGACGTTGGCCATCACGAACAGCAGATCGCCCAGTTCCTCCTCGATGCGCCGCATTTCGGCGGGCGAGGGCGACCGAGCCTCGGCGGCGCCACGCGGGTCGGCGGCGACAGCCACTTCCTCCAGTTCGATGAGTTCCTCACGCATCTTGTCGAAGACCGGCCGGATCGAGGGCCAGTCGAAGCCGACGGCGGCAGCTTTGTCCTGCAACTTGACGGCCCGGGAGAGCGCGGGCAGGGGCATGGGTACGTCAGCGAGCAGGGATGGTACATCCGCGGAATCATCGGACTGCACCGCACGTCCCGGAGCGCCGGCCTCCTGCGTCTTGGCCGCCAGCCGTGCCCGCAACGCTGCCTTCTCACGCTTTTCCTCGGCCTTCAGGCGCTGCCAGAACCCGGGCGCTGCGCCGGCCGCGCGTTCTTCTTCGGATCCAAACACGTGCGGGTGCCGACGGATCATCTTGGCCGTGACCGCATCCGCCACGTCGGCAAAGGCGAAGGAGCCCGCCTCCTGGGCCATGCGCGCGTGGTAGACCACCTGCAGCAGCAGGTCCCCCAGCTCCTCCTCAAGATCGGCCATGTCACCGCGCTCGATGGCATCCGCCACCTCGTAGGCCTCCTCGATCGTGTAGGGGGCAATGGTCTGGAAAGTCTGCTCCAGGTCCCACGGGCAGCCGGTGACCGGCGTGCGCAGCGCGTCCATCACGTCCAGGAGCCTTTCCAGTGCTCCGATGCGGGGCCGCGTGCCTGCTGGAGAGCGCTGAGACTCGTCCGTCATTGTTCCCGTCGTCCCGTTCCGTTATCGAGGGGTGGGGGAGGGGCCCTCTCACCAGTCCGGGGGTATGGTCGGCGTGCGTGTCCTCGTCAATGGCATGATCATGGCCGCGGAATTTGCCGCGGTGGTTGGTGCGGCTTGGTTGGGTCTGCATCACCCGCAGGCTTTCGCGGCGCTGACGGCGGCTCTGGCCCTGGCTCTCGGGCTCGTGCTGGAGTACCGGCGGCTCGAGCACGAGCTGCCGTTCTACTTCGGCAAGCGGTCGTCGCGCGCCGCGCTGGTCGTGCCACTGGTCGCGGGCGTGAACGCCCTGATTCGCGCAGGTGTCGCCGGTCTCATAGCGCTCGTCACGTTCTCCGGCACCGACAAGGACCGGCTGTTCCTCATCGCAATCGTATTCGCCGCCACGGTCTATTTGGGGTCTGCTCTGCTGCGCTTTCTCGCCGTGCGGCTGGAGGCGTGGCCGTCCCGCTGGGGCTATTTCCGCTTGGCTCCGCCACTGGGGCTGCTGTTTGCGCTGGGCGTCGCCGCTCTGGGCAGCGTGGGGCTCGTGAAGACGCCAGGACTGAGCGATCTGGGACGAACCATCCTGTTCGAGACACCGTCGCGGCCGACGCTGGAGCAGGCGAGCGAGCTGCTGTTCCAACTGAAGCTCTATATCGATGGTGTGATCGTCAAGTTGTTGAGCACGGTGGTCGGAACCGATTGGGCGAATTCAATCGGCGTCATCGTCAGTGTCAACGTCCTGACCGGCTTCGTTGCGGCGGTTTATGCAGTGATCATCGCCGAGGCCGTCGTTGGGACCGAAGACCGGTTGCTTTAGACGTCAGCCACGAGGCAGCAAGACCGCTTTGATACGTCGCCACGCAGCGCACCGGAACCAATTCGCGTAATACATATTATGGAATATTGCTGTTGATATATAATGTTTAACAAATAATTAGGGTCATGCCTTGGCGCCAGTGGTTCCGGCGCCCACCCAGCCATCTCACTTCTCGTAGTGATCCGCCACCAGGCGATCGAGCAACCGAACGCCCCAACCCGAACCCCAGCTCTGATTGATGTCGTTGCGGCCGGAGTCCATGGCTGTGCCGGCAAGATCGATATGCACCCACGGCGTATCGCCGACGAAACGCTGCAGGAAGGCCGCCGCGGTGCACGCACCCGCCCAGCGCCCGCCGATGTTCTTCATGTCGGCGTTCTTCGTATCGATGAGCTTGTCGTACGCCTTGTCGAGCGGCATCCGCCAGACCTTCTCGCCGGTTGCGGCGGAGGCTTCGCGCAGCTGGTCTGCGAGACCGTCGTCGTTGCTGTAGAGGCCGGCGTACTCCTTGCCGAGCGCCACCATGATGGCGCCTGTCAGTGTCGCCAGATCGATGACGAAGCGCGGCTTGAAGCGGTCGATGGCGTAATGCATCACGTCGGCCAGCACGAGGCGCCCTTCGGCGTCCGTATTCAGCACCTCGACCGTCTGGCCCGACAGCGACGTGACGATGTCGCCTGGCCGCGTGGCCGTCCCAGACGGCATGTTCTCGACGATGCCGATGAGACCCACCGCGTTGACGGCGGCCTTGCGCGCCGCAAGCGCATACATGAGGCCGGTGACGCAGGCGGCGCCGCCCATGTCGCCCTTCATGTCCTCCATCCCTTGCGCGGGCTTGATGGAGATGCCGCCGGTGTCGAATACGACACCCTTGCCCACGAAGCAGACGGGCTTGCCCGCCTTTTTCGACTTGGCCCCGTTCCACGACATGACGGCGACTCGCGCCGGCCGCACGCTGCCCTGCGCCACAGCCAGCAGCGCACCGAAGCCAAGCTTCTTCAGCTCCTTGTCGTCGAGGATCTCGACCTCGACGCCGACCTTCTCGAGCTTTGCGACCTCGGCGGCGAACTCCACCGGACCCAGGGCATTGGCGGGCTCGTTGACGAGATCGCGGGCCAGCATCACGCCGTCGGCGATGGCCTTCAGCCGCTGAAACGCCGCCTTCGCCTTGTCCGGCCGAGCGCAATGGATCACCAAGCGGTGCATTCCCTCACGGCGCTGGGCGGACTTCTTCTGCTGTGCTGAACCGTCCTTGCCCTCGGTGGCCTCAGAACCGCTGCCGTCGTCGCTCTTCTTGGTCACGTACTTGCGGAATGTGTAGTGGCGCATGGCCGCGCCGAATGCGATGTGCGCGGCGATCTCGTCGATGCCGGTGCCGTCGCCGGCCTCGATGTCGACGAGCACGCTGGCCGTCTCGGTCTTGCGTTGCGCAAGCTGGCCCAGCACGTAGCCGCCGAGCATCGTCCAGTCGTTGTCCTTGGCGTCGCCTGCCTTGCCGACACCGACCAGCACGACGCGCTTGGCTGTCAGGCCCGGCACCGCCAGCAGTTCGACCGCCGTCTTCAACTTGCCTTTGAAGTCGGCGGCATCGGCGGCCTTGGACAGCAGTCCGCTTGCGGCTTCGTCCAGATCACGCCCCTGCGCGCCCAGCTCCGGACCGTTGCCGACGAGCAGCGCCATCGCAGCCTCGGGTCGCTTGTCGAGTGCGGAGAAGGCGATGTCGAGACGATCGGTCATGGGGTATGGGCTCCGAAGTTGCGGGGCGAAAGCAGCGCGTTAGGCGCGGGGATTGTGTCGAGGCGCGGCGAGCAGACCGCATGAGCCATGCGGTTCCGCGCTGCCGGTCGACACGGGAAGGCAAGCCGAACGGCCGATGCGGCCTCCGAACGGGGTCGCACGCCACGTGGCGAAAGGAGACCGCACATTAGCGGCTCCTTACCAAAGTGCAAGGTGAGCCCCGCCTGCGGCCACGGAAACGTGAACGATTCGAGCGCACTGGCAGCTCGAACGTCGCCCAGGGCCAAGTTTCTGCCACCGTGCTATGGAAGCGGAGGGTTGCGGCGGCTTGGGGGAAGCGAGTCGACCGGTGCGGGGGGATGCGGTCGTGGCGGCCGCGGGGGACGTTGATGGGACTGCTTGAGCGTTATGTCTTCCGGCAGGTGGCAGGAGCCCTCGCGCTCATCCTGTCGTCGCTGGGCGGCATCATCTGGATCGCGCTCGCCTTGAAGCAGCTCGATGTCGTCACCTCCCAGGGCCAGGACGCACTCACCCTTCTGAAGATGACGACGCTTGCGGTGCCAAGCCTGATGGCGGTCATCGCCCCGTTCGCGCTGCTGATTGCCACGTTGCACACGCTCAACCGGCTCACAGGCGACAGCGAGCTGATCGTCGTCAACGCAGCCGGCGGCAGCATCTGGCGGATAGCGCGACCCGTCGTGCTGCTGGCGACGCTGGTCGCCGTGGTGATTGCGCTCGTCAACCACATTGTCCAGCCGTGGAGTCTGCAGACGCTGAAGGGCTACGTTCTTCAGGCGCGCACCGACCTACTGCAGCAGGTGATCCAGCCGGGACTGTTCTCGACACCGGAGCCCAACCTCACCTTCCACATTCGCGACCGCAGTCCCAACGGCGAACTCCGGGGCCTGCTCATTCACGATGCGAGGAAGCCGCCCGAGATCAGCTCCTACATGGCCGAGAAAGGCATCATCGCCAAGCAGGAGGATACCGCCTACCTTGTCATGAGCGATGGCCACATTCTGCGGACGGCAAAGCCCAAGGAACCACCGCAGATCATCGTCTTCGACCGCTACATCGTGAATCTCGACAGCTTCGACCGGAAGGTCGCGGGGCCAGCCGTCCTGAAGCCGCGCGAACGCTATCTGTCGGAGCTGCTGGGGCCGTCCTCCAATCCGGGGTACGACAGGGCGGTCAAGGGGCAGATCCGCTCCGAGTTGCATGAGCGGTTTTCCAACCCGCTTTATCCAATCGTCTTCGTTCTCATCGCGCTCGCCGCTGCGGGGAGCGTGCAGAGCACGCGGCAGAACCGCAACGAGCGTCTGGTCATCGGGTTCGTCGCTGCCGCCGGCGTCCGCATTGCGGGCTTTGCACTCAACAACCTCACCACCCTCAAGGCGGGTTTCGTCCCCCTGCTCTACGGCCTGCCGGCGATCGCGATCGTCATTTCCGCCGTGCTCATCGTGCAAGGCACGCGTCCACGCTCGACGACGACCTGGGCAGATGTTGTGTCGGAGCGCTTGGGTCCCCTGTTTGCCCGCCTGCGCCGCCTCGGGCCCAGGACGGCAACAGCAGGCGGAGGAATTGAGACGTGAGAATCCCCGGGTTCTTGATCGTCGAGCGCTATATCGCGAGCCGCTTCCTGCTCGGCATCGCCGGAACGTTCGCCATCTGTGCGCTGCTCATCTTCATGATCGACATGGTCGAGCTGCTGCGGCTGTCCGGCAAGTACGGCGCCGTCAAGCTGTCGACGCTTGCCTGGATGGCCCTGCTTCGGTTGCCGACCTACACCGAGTTCCTGCTGGGCTTCACCGTGCTCACCGGCTCGATCGGTGCCCTGCTCATGCTTGCGCGCAAGAGCGAACTCACTGTCATGCGCGCCAGCGGTATGTCGGTCTGGCTGTTCCTGCGTCCCGGCCTGATCGTTGCGTTCCTGATCGGTTCGCTGTCGGTCATGGCCTACAACCCGCTTGCAGCACTGACCAGAACACAAGCGGAACAACTGTACACCGAGGTCTTCGGCAAGGACACCGCCAACCTGCTCGGCAACGATGGCGGCGGCGCCTGGTTGCGCCAGGACGGCGCTGATGGGCAGTCGATTCTGTCGGCCGCCAGCGCCACCGAGAAGGGTATGAAGCTTGCCGGCGTTTCGGCCTTCGTATTCGACGGAAAGGGCTTGTTCCGCGAGCGAGTCGAGGCCCGCTCGGCCGAGCTTCGGGACGGCTACTGGCAGCTTGCCGGGGCAGTAGTCTCGCGGGTGGGCGAGCCGGCCCAGGAATACGGGACCTACCTGCTTTCGACCTACCTCACGCCGGGACGTGTCGCCGACGCGCTGGGCAATGCCGCCACCGTCTCCTTCTGGGAGCTTCCAGCCCTCATCGAAGTCGCTGAAAAGGCTTCTCTTTCATCCTCAAGGTTGCGGATACGCTACGAGCTGCTCCTGTCCCGGCCACTGCTGTGCATCGCCATGGTTCTTTTGGCCGCCACTGTGTCGCTGAAGTCATTCCGGCAAGGAGGCATCCAGACTATGGTCCTCACTGGAATGATAGGGGGTTTCGGCTTCTTCTTGCTGGCAGAAGTCTCACGACAACTCGGGATTGCCGGGCTGGCGCCTGCTTGGGCGGCGGTATGGCTTCCGGTGTTGTTGACGATATTCGCCTCGCTGACGGTGCTGATGCACCAGGAGGACGGCTGAGTGATGCGTGTCGCGCGGAAACCGCAAAGGGGTTGCGGACATCCACGCGTTAGAGATCGTCGCGTGCCCTCGCGCGCGACCGCGCCCTGCTGCGCGCTGCTCGCCACCCTTGCCCTACTGATCCTCGGCTTCGCGCCTCCCGCCTTCGCGCAGGACCCCAGCCTCGAGCGCAACATCATTCCGACCGCGCGCGCCAGCAACAAGGGCGTCACCTCGACACAGGCGTTTCCGGCCAAATCCGGCAGCATGTTCGGCCCGGTGAAGGCGCCCGATAAGACCCAGCCGCTCTACCTGCAGGGTGACCAGCTCATCTACGACAACGCCGGCAACCGTGTTGTCGCGCGCGGCAATGTCGAGATCTACTATTCGAACTACATCCTGACCGCCGACGAGGTCATCTACGACCAGGGCGCCCAGACGTTGACGGCAGCCGGCAACGTCATGCTCAAGGAACCCAACGGCAACATCGTCCGCGCCGATCGCTACACGCTGACCGATGACTTCCGCGACGGTTTCGTCCAATCGCTGTCCATCGTCGCCCGCGACGACACGCGTATCGCGGCCGAGCGCGCCGTCCGCCGCGAGGGCAACGTCACCGAGTTCACCAACGGCAGGTTCACGCCCTGCAAGAGCGATGGCGGCATGCCGCCGCTGTGGTGCGTTTCGGCCGCGCGCGTCATTCACGACCAGCAGGCCGGTACGGTCACCTATCACGACGCCCAGTTCGAGCTGTTCGGGCAGCCAATCCTCTACCTGCCTTACTTCCAGCACGCCGATCCAGCCACGAAGCGCAAGTCGGGCTTCCTGCCGCCCAGCATTGGCGCCTCCAGCTCGACGCTGGGCTTCCACGCCGAGGTGCCCTACTACTTCGCGCTCTCACCCAACTACGATTTCCTGTTCCACCCGATGTACTCGGCGCGCATGGGCGTGCTGTGGCAGGGCGAGTGGCGCCACCGCCTCGCCACCGGCATGTACTCGATCAAGTTCGCCGCTATCGACCAGGAATGGACCGACCTTCCGGCGCCTAAGAACCCCGCGTTCGACAACCGCGACCTCGACGGCTGGCGCGGCTCCATCGAGACCAAGGGCAAGTTCTCGCTGGGCAGCTGGTGGAACTTCGGCTGGGACGTCACGCTCGAGAGCGACGATACGTTCCGCCGCTTCTACAAGCTCGACAGCGTCCTGCTGACGGACCGCGTCAACGAGGTGTTCCTGGAGGGCCTTGCGGACCGCAGCTACATGGCTGCGCGCCTCTATCATTTCGGCGGCCTCACGTTCCAGGACAGTGACACAGCCGAAAGCCTCGTCCACCCGATCATCGACCACAACTACGTGTTCCGTGACCCTGTGCTGGGCGGTGAACTCAAGTGGAACACCAACATCCTGAGCTTCTCGCGCGACGGCGATTTCTACCGGTACAATCCCAACGGCATCGTGATCCCCGGCTCGCAGTTCAATGCGCATCATGATCTGACCCGCGCCGTCACGGAGCTGAAGTGGCGTCGGCAGATGACGGATGCGATCGGTATCAGCTACACGCCGTTCGCTCATCTGCGCGCCGACGCCTATTCCTATGCGGGCTACAACAACACCGCGACGGCGGTCGACGAGAGCACGAGCTTCGTCCGCGGTCTCGCCGCCGGCGGCGCCACCGTGAGCTATCCTTGGGTGGCCAACGATGCCCGCGGCTCCCACGTGATCGAGCCCATCGGCCAGATCATCGTCCGGCAGGCGCACGTGCAGCAGGCCAACTTGCCCGTCGAAGACGCGCGCAGCCTCATCTTCGACGACACGACGCTGTTCGAGGTTGACAAGTTCTCCGGCTACGATCGGATCGAGACGGGCACCCGCGCCAACGTCGGCCTGCAGTATACCTTCCAGGCCAACAGCGGCTTCTACGCCCGCTTCCTGGCCGGCCAAAGCTACCATCTGTCCGGCGAGAACCCGTTCACGACGCCCGGCACGGATTTCGACGGGCGCAACAACTTCAACCCGGCGAGCGGTCTGGAAACCGACAGGTCCGACTACGTTCTCGGTGCCTATGTCGCGCCCAACAGCATCTTCCGTTTCATATCTCAGACCCGCTTTGACCAGGAAACGCTGAGCCTGCGCCGGGCGGATGTCGCTGGCGAGGTTACGATCGGTCCGTTCACGGGTACCGCGACCTATACGTTCTCGACCATCGACCCGCAGATCCTCGACGACGATCAGCAGGACATCACCGCAGCACTTGGTTTGCGCCTGACGGATCGCTGGAGCGTTCTGGGCATGATGCGCTACGACATAGACGACGAGAAGCGCCTGACGGACAGTCTGCAGATCCGCTATTCCGACGAATGCTTCGTGCTGACGGCGACGTATGCGGAGAGCTTCATTACCGATGTGAACCGCGACCTGCGCCCCGACCGCACGGTCATGCTGCACTTCCAGTTCAAGCACCTGGGCGCTTACCAGTATAAGACCGATGCGCTCGACTTCGTGTTCGGCGACCAGCAGAAGCCGACCGAGTGAGCCGTTGTACCGCTGGACTTGGGGCCGATCGGCAACGAGACTGCTGCCCTGCCACGCTGTAGCAGCCAGACGCGCCAACTGGCTGCATCTGCGGGCAATCCCGGGCTCGATTGCCGGCAGTGATTGCCACGGATGCGCCACGGTTAGTGTGGATAAGCGACGCTCCCGGGCGCGCGCGCGGATAGAATGCCTGATGATGCGAATCGCGATCAGCCCCGCCGGGGGGCGAGCGGTCGTGGTCGCGGACGGAAACTTCGGCGGGAACGAGCTGACATGCGTGGTCCAGTGACCAACGACATCATCGAGCGGCGGTATGTCCGCGGCGCGCTGCTCGTGTGCGCGGCCGCCCTGCTCGCATTGCCGGCGGCAGGCACCTCCGTTGTCTCCACCGCCACGGCGGCGCCCAAGGCGTCGACATCGTCGAACGGAACGAGCGGCCACGCCATCGTCTTCCTGGTCAACGACGAACCGATCACGGCCTACGAGATCGAACAGCGCCAGCGCCTGCTCGCGCTGTCCGCAAACATCGGCGACCGCGCCAAGACGACCTTCCAGGCCCTGCTGAAAAGACCCGAGACGACCGCGCGCCTCAAGGAGATCCTCAACAAGACAATCGAGGAGCACAAGGCCAAGGGCCGCGATGCCGTGGTCAAGATTTTCGAGGAACGCAAGAAGCAGTACGCCCTGTCACTGCAGAAGCAGGCCGTGGACAGCGCTCGCACCGGCGTACTGCCGACGGTCAAGCGCACAGCCATTCAGGAGTTGATCGAGGAGCGCCTGAAGCTGCAGGAGGCCAAGCGCAACAACGTGGTCGTCAGCGACGAGCAGGTGAGCGGCATCATCAAGCAGATCGCCTCGCGCAACAAGATGACCGAGGAGCAGTTCGCCAAGCATCTGGCGGGCATGGGCATCGACATCTCCACCATGAAGCAGCGTTTCCGTGCGACCGTCTCATGGAATGACGTCGTGCGCCGCCGCTTCGGCTACCAGATCGCGATTTCCGAGCGCGACGTCGATCGCTTCGTCGATCCGAGCCTGGGTGACGGCGAGTCCGACGGCGGTGGCGCCTCCGAAGTAACGGTGCAGCGCGTGCTGTTCCCGATCGCCGGTGGCCTTGATCAGAAGCTGATGGCGCAGCGCCTCAGTGATGCCGACGCGATGCGCCGCTCCTTCAAGGGTTGCAGCACGACCGCCAAGCTCGCAAAGGGCGCCGGCGCCACCTTCCAGAACCTCGGTGCACGCGATCCCGCCTCCATCGGTGAGCCGACCCGCACCATGCTGCTCAGCGCCAAGGACGGCGAGATGATCCCGCCCAATGTCGGCCCGGACGGCATCGAGTTGTGGGTGATCTGCGGGCGCAAGGCCGGCGCTTCGGCTGCCGCCGGGGCCGGGCCGCAGCCGCAGAAGGCGAGTGCCAAGGACGAGCGCCGGCAGAAGGAGCTCGATATTCTCGCCCGGCGCCATCTCAAGGACTTGCGTCAGGATGCGGTGATCGACTGCCGTGCCGACGCCAAGAGCGGCCTATGCTCGATGATGTGAGACTGCCGCTCGCGGTCTCCCTGGGAGACCCGGCCGGTATCGGTCTCGATGTCCTCTGCCTCGCCTGGCTCCAGCGCGAAGAACGTGGCCTGCCACCCTTCGCCGTCATCGGCTGCCGCAGCGCGATCGAAGCACGCGCGCGCACTCTCGGTATCGGCGTTCCTGTCGAAGCCATCGAGCGATGGCAGCATGCGCCCTGTGTCTTCGCTGCCGCCTTGCCGGTCATCGACACGCCGCTACCGGGGCCAGTTGCGGCCGGCGTCCCCTCCCCCGCCAACGCGCGTACCGTCATCGCCTCGATCGAACGTGCCGTCGACGCCGTCCGGCGTGGCGATGCGGCGGCCGTCGTGACGTGCCCCATCGCCAAGTCTGAGCTTTACGCCACCGGCTTCGCTCATCCCGGTCATACCGAATTTCTGGCCGCGCTTGCAGCCAAGCAGTGGCCTGGCTCTCACCCGCAGCCCGTCATGATGATCGCCTCCGAGGCGCTGCGCGTAGTCCCCCTCACCATTCACATCGCGTTGGCCGAAGTGCCTGGCGCCATCTCGGCCGCGGCGATCAACGCGACAGTGCGCGTGATGGCGTCCGCGCTGACACGCGACTTCGGGATCGCCGCGCCCAGGATCGCCGTCACCGGTCTCAACCCCCATGCCGGCGAGGATGGTGCGATGGGCCGCGAGGAAATCGAAACCATCGCGCCCGCAATACGTGCTTTGCGGCAGGCGGGCTTCGACGTCAGCGGCCCGCATCCCGCCGATACGCTGTTCCACGCAGCGCGCCGCGCGACCTATGACGCGGTCCTCGCCATGTACCACGATCAGGCGCTGATCCCGGCAAAGACGCTCGCCTTCGATACCGGCGTCAACGTCACGCTGGGGCTGCCGTTCGTGCGCACCTCGCCAGATCACGGAACCGCCTTCGACGTCGCCGGAACCGGGCGCGCCTCGCCCGAGAGCTTCATCGCAGCACTCGTCATGGCCTCTGAGATGGCCAGGCGCCGCGCGCTCGCGCCATCCGGAGCAACGGCATGAACGGCGCGACGCGCGGCGCCCCTCGCCCGGGCGCGAGCCCCGACGGGCTCCCGCCGCTGCGCGATGTCATCACTGCTCACGGCCTATCGCCCAAGAAGAGCCTGGGCCAGAACTTCATCCTCGATCTCAATCTCACTCGGCGCATTGCACGCGCGGCCGGGCCGCTCGAAGGCCGCACCGTGGTCGAGATCGGGCCTGGCCCTGGTGGTCTGACGCGGGCCCTGCTGCTCGAAGGCGCGGCGCGTGTCGTGGCGGTCGAACGCGACGATCGCGCACTCGCGGCGCTCGACGAGATTGCCGTGCGCTATCCGGAACGTCTGACGGCGCTGGGCGAGGACGCACTCAATATCGATTGGCGGACCACGTTCGCGCGTCTCAGCGTCGCGGACCGCGTCGTGATCGCGGCCAACCTGCCCTACAACATCGCAACGCGCCTGCTGGTCGACTGGCTCGAAGCCGATCCTTGGCCACCGTGGTACGACCGCATGGCGCTGATGTTCCAGAAGGAGGTGGCGGAGCGCATCGTCGCGCGGCCCGGCACCAAGGCGTACGGGCGGCTTGCGGTGCTCGCACAATGGCGGGCGGAAGCGCGCATCGTCCTATCGCTCGGACCCGAAGCGTTCACGCCCCCGCCCAAGGTTGCATCTGCCGTCGTCCTGCTAGAGCCGCGTGCAGCTCCCTCGCCCCCGTGCCGCGTGGCGACGCTGGGCCGCGTCACGGCCGCCGCCTTCGGCCAGCGCCGCAAGATGCTGCGCCAGAGCCTGAAGGCGCTGACACCCATGCCGGAACTGCTGTTGGCAGAGGCAAATCTGTCGCCGCAGGAGCGGGCCGAGCAGCTCACCGTGGACGACTTCGCCCGCCTTGCCCAGATCCTCGATCGCGGCGCAGGCTAAAGTTCGCTCTGGATGGCGCGGACGAATGCGGACAGGCCCACTTGTCGCTCGCGCCGCAGGCGCTCGGCCGAGAGGATCGCGCGCAACTGTGAGAAGCATTCGTCCACGTCATGATTGACGATGACGTAGTCGTACTCGGGCCAATGGCTGATTTCGTCAGCGGCCTTGGCCATGCGCTTGGCGACGACCTCGGCACTATCCATATTGCGGGCCTTGAGGCGATCCTCCAGCGCGCGGCCCGAAGGCGGCAGCACGAACACACGCACCAGATCGGCCGCCATCGTCTCGGCGAGCTGCCGCGCACCTTGCCAGTCGATGTCGAACAGCACATCGCGGCCGGCTCCGATCGCCACCTCGACCTGCGCGCGCTCGGTGCCATAGAAGTTGCCGAACACCTCGGCCCATTCCAGCAATGCGCCGTCATCGCGCATCGCCTTGAACCGCGTCACATCGACGAACGCGTAGTCGCGACCATCGATCTCGCCGGGCCTAGCGGGCCGCGTCGTGACCGAAACCGACATGTGCAGACGATCCTTCTCCGCATCGAGCAGCCGTCGTGACAGCGTGGTCTTTCCCGCTCCCGACGGCGAGGACAGCACGAGCATCAACCCGCGCCGCTTCAGAGGCACCGTCGCACCACGTTCATCCGCCATGGTCGATCCCCCTCGCCCGGCCAATCATCCGCGCCACCCTATTCGACGTTCTGCACCTGCTCGCGCATCTGGTCGATGACGGCCTTGAGTGCCAAGCCCGAGCGCGTGACGTCGGCGGCATTCGACTTGGAGCACAGCGTATTGGCCTCGCGATTGAACTCCTGCGTCAGGAAGTCGAGCTTTCGCCCGACCGGGCCGCTCTCGGAGAGCAATTCACGGGCAGCGGCAACATGCATCGAAAGCCGCTCCAGCTCCTCGGCGATGTCGGCGCGCGTCGCGATCATCGCGGCCTCTTGGGCGAGCCGGTCGGGATCGAACCCGGCCGAATTGTCCAGCAGCCGCCGAACCTGCTCGCGCAGGCGCTCGCCAATTCGATCAGCCGTCCGCGACGGGCTCTCGCGAACCAGAGCCGTCAACCGTTCGATCTCGTCGACCTGAGCGGTGATCGTCGCAGCGAGCCGCTGCCCTTCGGCGGCGCGTGCCTCGGCCAAACGCACCAGTGCGGTTTCCAACGTTGCCTGGATCGCCTCGTGCCGGAGCTGCGTCTCCGCTTCGCTCATCGTCGGCTCCACGGCCTCCAGCACACCACGGATGGCAAGCAGGCCCTCTACCGTTGGCTCGAGCGATCCGGTCAGCTCGCGCACACGCCCTGCTGCCGCCAGCACCTGTGCAAGCGCCGTCTCGTTGAGCCGGATCTCGAGACCGTTGCCGCTGTCCTTTTGCACCTGCAGAGCGAGGCTGATGCTGCCGCGCGCGAAATGCCGCGTCACGCCCTCGCGCATGCGCGTTTCGATGGCGTCGTAACCTGGCGGCAGCCGCAGGCGGACATCAAGACCGCGTCCGTTGACGCTGCGCGCTTCAACGACCCACTGGGCGGAGCCGTCGCCGCCTTCGGCGCGGCCGAAGCCAGTCATGCTATTAAGGCTCATGTTCAAGTCGATCCGGGCGGCATCTCTACTGCCGGCAACGTCGCTCGAACGAAGCAATTGACGGTATCGGCGGGCCGCACCTTATCGCGGGGCTCGCCGTCGTCACAAGCGGGCATCGCCCTCGCGCAGGGATATGGCGTGAGATTGGATTGCCGGCACGATCAACGCTTGGGCTTGCGCACCGGCAGCGGCACGTTGCCCGAGTCGGCCGCAGGCGCAGGAGCCGCCACTGCTGGCTCTTTCGCGGCCGTCCCGCCCGGATTGAGCGTCGTCACGACAGGCAACGATGGCTGCCCGGCCCCGCCTTGCGCCTCCGCCGCTGCCGAGCCGGGCGGGGTACGCGACACGGCTCGCGTCTTCTGTTCCGGCACTTCCATCGATGCTGGCTGGGCCTGCTGGGGAGCAGGTGGGGCATCGGGCGCCCGCTCGGGGCGCGCTGCGGCCTCTCGCGCCATCTGCGCCTCAACCTTGCGCCAATTGGCGACGGCTGCGTTGTGGTCCCGCAGGGTCTCCGAAAAGATGTGGCCACCGCTGCCGTCGGCAACGAAGTAGAGGTCGCCGGTTGCGGCGGGACCGAGCGTTGCGGCCAGGGCCGAGCGTCCAGGGTTGCATATGGGGCCGGGTGGCAGCCCCTTGATCTGATACGTGTTGTAGGCCGTCTTTCCATCGATGTCGGAGCGCGTGATCGAGCGCCCGAGCGAACCTTGTCCGCCGACGATTCCGTAGATGATCGTCGGATCCGATTGCAGGCGCATGCCCTTGCGCAGGCGGTTGACAAACACGGCCGCGACCTTCTCGCGCTCATCCGCGCGGCCCGTCTCCTTCTCGACGATCGAGGCCAGAACGACGGCCTCCTCTGGTGTCGACACGGGCAGGTTGGGCTGGCGCTTCTCCCACACGCTCGCCACATACCGCTGCTGCTCGGCCCGCATGCGGTCGATCAACTCCTGACGCGACATGCCCTTCGAGAAACGGTACGTATCTGGCAGCAGCGAACCCTCCGGCGGCACTTCGCTCACCTCGCCTGCCAGATCCTCTTCCGCCATCAGGCGATCGACGATCTGCTGGCTCGTCAAACCTTCAGGCAACGTGATCTTGGACAGGATCGACTTGCCTTCGACGAGCGTCGCCAGCACATCGCTCATGCTGGCGCCCTTCTTGAACTCGTACTCGCCGGCCTTGAGGTGCTGAGGCTTGCCTCGGTTCAGCATCGAGCGCAGGCTGTGACTGGTGACGAAGGCCCAGCGATTGGCAATGATCCCTTCGCGCTCCAGACGGGCCGAAATCTCGATTGGCCCTTCGCCGCGCGGTACGCCAAACGTGCGCGAGACGGTCAGCGGACCGGGGCGCTCGAACTCGTGGAACAGCCAGAGCGTTGCCGCACCCGCGCCCAGCAGCATGGCCAGCAGGAGGGTCAGCAGGCCACTGCCGACACGGCTGAGGCCCATCAGGCGCCGCGAAGGCTCGCGCCGGCTCCGTCGCGGCCGCGACGGAGCCTGAGCTGGCTCTAGCGCTTCGGAAGGACTGCGTGGACGCGTCTGGCGCGTCGGCCCAGTCACCTCGCGGTCGCGGCCTGCGGGATCAGCATGCCGGTTGCTCATCGCCCTCAACTCGCTGCCTCTGCGTGAGACGGTGCCGGCCACTTCGAGTAGGCGCGCCGGTCCATCAGGCTCGGGTAGTTCGGACGGGGCGTTGTCGCCCCCGTTCCGGGTCGCCGTGGTGCGCCAAACACGGTGCCGCAGGAGGCGCGACGGCAAGCCCGTCAGCCTTGTGCCAGCCCCCGGTCCCGGCGTCTAACGGAGGGTCCAAATATGGCAAAACAGCGTATCGCGCCGGCCCCGACGCGGCCGGAAATGCGGCGTTTGAGACCGGCCCGCTCACGCCACACGCCGCATGACGATCGAGGCATTGGTGCCGCCGAAGCCGAACGAGTTCGACAGGACCGTGTTGATTTCACGCGGTTGCGCCTTGTGGGGAACGAGGTCGATCACCGTCTCGATCGACGGATTGTCGAGGTTGATCGTCGGCGGCGCGATGTTGTCGCGCATGGCGAGCACCGAGAACACCGCTTCGACCGCGCCCGCTGCCCCCAAAAGGTGGCCGATTGCCGATTTGGTCGACGACATGGCAACCCGTGCAGCGGTATTGCCGAACAGCCGCTCGACTGCCCCCAGCTCGATCTCGTCGCCCATCGGCGTCGAGGTGCCGTGCGCGTTGATGTAGTCGATGTCGCTGGTCGACACCCCGGCGCTCTTCAGCGCCGCGCGCATGCAGCGGAACGCGCCATCGCCGTTCTCGGCCGGTGCGGTGATGTGGAAGGCATCGCCCGACATGCCATAGCCGATCACCTCTGCGTAGATCTTCGCACCGCGCGCCTTCGCATGCTCGAGCGTTTCGAGCACCACGACGCCGGCGCCCTCACCCATGACGAAACCGTCGCGATCCTTGTCGTAGGGGCGCGATGCTTTGTGCGGAGTGTCGTTGAATCCGGTCGACAGCGCGCGGCAGGCAATGAAGCCGGCCATGCCGATCCGGCAGATGGGGCTCTCCGTGCCACCCGCCACCATTACCTCGGCGTCGCCCAGCGCCACGAGCCTGGCGGCATCGCCAATCGCGTGGGTTCCCGTGGCGCAGGCCGTCACGACCGCGTGGTTGGGGCCCTTCAGTCCATGCTTGATGGAGACGTAGCCGGCCGCGAGATTGATGAGGCGGCCGGGAATGAAGAACGGCGAAATGCGCCGCGGACCCTTGTCGCGCAGAAGCAGTGACGTATCCGCGATGCCCGACAAGCCGCCGATCCCCGATCCGATGAGGACGCCGGTTGTCTCCTGCTTCTCGAGCGTGTCTGCCTTGAACCCTGAATCGGCAATGGCCTGATCGGCCGCGGCGACGGCGTAGATGATGTAATCGTCGACCTTGCGCTGCTCTTTGGGCTCCATCCAGTCATCGCCGTTGAACTTGCCGTCCGCGAGGGAGCCGCGCGGAACGAAGTTGGCGATCTGGCAGGACAGGTCGGAGGCCTCGAATTCCTCGATGCGGCGGGCCCCGCTCTCTCCGGCGAGCAGCCGCTTCCACGAAGCCTCCACGCCGCAAGCGAGCGGTGTCACGAGACCGATACCGGTGATAACGACACGACGCATGAGCGCCCCCCACGAAACGAGCTTCGCTGGCGTGGTTGAGCGCTGGGCCGCTTGCCGCTCGGCTCGAGCGGCGGCAGGCCGACGCGCTGCAATCCACGCGTTCGATCCGTCCGGACGGCGCGGTCGATGTGCGCCGGCCACGGCCGGGAATTCAGCTTGCGCTCGCCCAGAGGGAAGCCGGTGTGCACGTCCGGCGCCGCGGTGCCCCATCGCCGGATGCGTTGCCGGCAGACGGACCACCAGCCCTCGCGAACGTCGCAATAAAGGCCCGCCAGCGCGGCTCGCGCGGCGGGCCTTCTGTTCAGCCGTATCAGGCGGCCGAAGCGTTCTTCTCGAGGAACTTCACGGCGTCACCGACCGTGAGGATGTGCTCGGCGGCATCGTCGGGGATTTCGCAGCCGAACTCCTCCTCGAAGGCCATGACCAGCTCCACCGTGTCCAAGCTGTCGGCGCCGAGATCGTCAATGAAGCTCGCATTCTCGGTGACCTTTTCGGCCTCCACACCAAGATGCTCGATCACGATCTTCTTCACGCGCTCCGCGACATCGCTCATCTGAATTCCTCGCGTCCTTAAGCTCAAGAGTTGTTGTTCGGTAGCAGCCGTTCGTCGTCCGCGCCTGCGCCTTCGCTCGAGGCTGGCTCCGGCCCGTCGCGCCCTGGTTTCCCAGGCGACAGGCGGTATCAGAGTCCTCTTACGGAGGCATCGGCCGAGCCCTTGGGCGCCGGGGTTTTCCCCAGTTTCCGCAGTCGAAAACCGAGCGCTCGTTAACACACTTCCCCGGGCTTGACCAGCATCGGCGCCGCTGCACTGCGGCGGGCTTTGCGGCACCGGCAGCAGCCTTCTCCGCCCACGGGCGACCCGGGCCCGGCATCAGCCGTTCAGATCATGGCCATGCCGCCGTTCACGTGGAGCGTCTGGCCGGTGGTATAGGCGGCCTC
Organism: Hyphomicrobiaceae bacterium; assembly: GCA_050250815.1. Taxonomy (GTDB): domain Bacteria; phylum Pseudomonadota; class Alphaproteobacteria; order Rhizobiales; family Hyphomicrobiaceae; genus JAEUMD01. The sequence continues at coordinate 88,367 of JBFWNY010000007.1, read as the reverse complement.
GGGGCTCGCCAGGTATAGTGCAGCCGCCGCGATATCCTCGGGCGCGCCGAAGCGCTGGGCCGGGATCATTTTCGCGATCTCTTCGGTCTGCTTCTCGTTGAGCACGTCGGTCATCGCGGTCTTGATGAAACCCGGCGCGATGCAGTTGGCCGTAATGCCGCGCGAAGCCACCTCGCGTGCGAGCGACTTGGTCATGCCGATCATGCCGGCCTTGGAGGCGGCGTAGTTGCCCTGGCCGGGGTTCCCGAATACGCCCGAAACCGAGGCGATGTTGACGATGCGGCCGAACCCGCTCTTGGACCGCATCATGTGGCGCGCGGCAGCCCGGCACAGCATGAAGGTGGAGGTCAGGTTGACCGCAATGACGTCGTCCCACTGATCGTCCTTCATCACCATGAACAGGTTGTCCTTGGTGAGCCCCGCATTGTTGACGAGGACGTCGAGCCGTCCGCCCAGCGCCTTCACAGCCTCGTCGATCAGCTTGCCCACGGCGGCGCGGTCGGCCAGATCGCAGGGCACCACCACGGCGCGGTCACCGAGTTCGGCGGCCAACGCCTCGAGCTTGTCGACCTTGCGACCAGATATGGCGACGGTCGCACCCGCCTTGTGGAAGGCCCGCGCGATCGCCTCGCCGATACCGCCCGTGGCACCCGTCACGAGTGCCGTTTTGCCTGTCAGATCGAACATGCCTCAAGGTCCTCGGGTCGCGGCGGGCGCGTGGCCTGCCCATTTCCTGCTGCTGAAATATCAACCGAGCGAATAAGCGCACTCCGAACCCGCACGCAAGCCTTCTGGGCAGGCGGCACCCGGCGGTGATGTGGCCCGCCCTGAATCGCCCCGGACGTTCAGGCGAACAGTCCGGCCGCCGCCTCGATATCGGCCGGGGCTCCGATGCTCGCCGTCTTGATGCCCTTCTCTATGCGGCCGACAAGACCAGCCAGCACCTTCCCCGCGCCAATCTCGTAGACGTCGGTAATGCCGTTGGCCGCCATGTACTGCACGCTCTCGCGCCAGCGCACTGTACCTGTCACCTGCTCTACGAGGCGCCTGCGAATCTCTTCAGGATCGGAGATCGCGCTCGCAAGGACATTGGCGATCACCGGCACCGACGGCCGTGCGATCGACACGCTGGCGAGCGCCTCGGCCATGACGTCCGCTGCCGGCTGCATCAGTGCGCAATGGAAAGGTGCAGAGACAGGCAGCGGCATTGCGCGGCGCACGCCCATCGGCTTGCCGACCTCGGCCACGCGGTCGATGGCCCGCTTATGACCCGACAAGACGACCTGGGTCGGGTCGTTGTCGTTGGCAATCTGGCACACGTCGCCCGTGTCCTTACCCGGTGCGGCCGCCGCCTCTGCCACCTTCTGCGCAACGTCGAGACCGACGCCAAGCAATGCGGCCATCGCGCCCTCACCGACCGGCACGGCCTTCTGCATGGCCTGACCACGCAACTTGAGCAGACGGGCTGCATCTGCGAGCGAAAAGGCACCGGCCGCGGCCAGCGCCGAGTATTCGCCCAAGGAATGCCCGGCGACGAACTTCACCTTGTCGGCCAGCTTGAAGCCGCGCTCGCGCTCCAGCACGCGCATGGTCGCCATCGACACCGCCATCAGCGCCGGCTGCGCGTTCTCCGTCAGCGTCAACGTCTCCTTCGGCCCTTCCCACATGATTGCCGACAGCTTCTGGCCGAGCGCCGCATCGACCTCGGCGAACACCTCGCGCGCGACGGGGAATGCGTCGGCCAGTGCCTTGCCCATGCCCACGTCCTGGCTGCCCTGTCCGGGAAATACCAATGCGATAGCCAATGCCCTTCTCCTTGTCCGATGCCCGCGTTCGCGCGGGTTCTAGAGCCTGATCGTCCCGGATGGAAGCGACTCGGCCTCGGCTAGAGCCCGGCACGGAGGCCCAAGGCCAACCCCGCGTCCACGGGCCCGGCGGCACGGCCTTGCCCTCACCCGCAGTTGTTCAACCAAAGTATCTCAAATCCAGCACAACAGATTGTTGCATAGACACATTTTGTCGCACCAACTCCGCAAAGCCTTGATTTGGGCTGGCCGGGCGGGCTTTTGGCGCGTGCTCAAAACAGATGTACAGGGAGTTCCAGATGAGCATGAGACTGAAGGCGCTGGCCGCAGCACTTCTGCTGCTGCTGTTGCCGGCTTTCGGCGGCGCGGCCGAGGCCCGTCCGGCCAAGCACGGTGCCCACGGCCACCATCACGCCCGCGTCCCCCACGCCAGAAAGAAGATCTACGCCAAGCGCAAGGCGACGCGTGTTGCGCGCAGGTCCGGCCGCAGTGTGCAGCGGCACGCGCACCGCAGCGAGCGCCGCGTCGTGCGCCGCTCCTACCGCAGCCGCGCGGCCAGTCACGAGACCAGCGGCTCGTCGAGCTATTCGTCCTACACGCCGTCTCGCTCGAGCGCGGGCGGCCGGCCCGCCAAGTGGTGCGGCTGGTGGATGCGCACCCAGCGCGGCGGTGGTCCTGAGATGAACCTCGCCTGGAATTGGCGCAGGTACGGCAGCGCCGCGGCACCGCAGGTCGGTGCCGTGGTGGTCTGGCGCCATCACGTCGGCCAGATCGTGGGGCGTTCCTCTGACGGCCGCTGGCTCGTGCAGTCGGGCAACGACGGCGGCGCCGTGCGTACCCGGGCCCGATCCATCTCGGGTGCCGTCGTCCGCATGTGAGGCCCGCTCGATCGGTAAACGGGAACGCGCAGGGCCCGGCAGCAATGCCGGGCCCTGCCGGCTTGAATGCGCCCCGCACGAGCGTTGACACGGCACCGTCCCCCTCTACATTGCAGCGCACAAATTCTCACCGGGAAGACCAGCGCCGATGACGACAACTCGTACCCCCGCAAAGCATTTCGCCCCCCTTGCCATCGGCGCGCCCGAGCCCTATCGCGCGCTGCCCGTGCGCATCGAGCGCATGATCCACTTCGTGCCGCCGCACAACGAGAAGATACAGGCCAAGCTCGGCGAGATGATTCCCAAGGTGGATGTCATCCTCGGGAACCTCGAGGACGCGATCCCGGCCGATCAGAAGGAAGCGGCGCGCAAGGGCTTCATCAAGATGGCGCGCGAGAATGACTTCGGCGATACGGGGCTGTGGACGCGCATCAACTGCCTCAACAGCCCGTGGGTGCTCGACGACATTGTCGAGATCGTCAGCAACGTCGGCGACAAGCTCGACGTCATCATGCTGCCCAAGGTCGAGGGGCCGTGGGACATCCACTACCTCGACCAGCTGCTGGCGCAGCTGGAAGCCCGCCATCGCGTCACGAAGCCAATTCTGATCCACGCCATTCTGGAGACCGCCGAGGGCGTCAAGAACGTCGAGGCGATCGCGGCGGCCTCACCGCGCATGCATGGCATGAGCCTGGGGCCCGCGGATCTCGCCGCCTCCCGCGGCATGAAGACGACGCGCGTCGGTGGCGGCCATCCCGACTACGCCGTGCTCGCCGATGCCGGATCCGACTCCAAGGCGCCGCGCACCGGGTTCCAGCAGGACCTGTGGCACTACACCGTGGGCAAGATGGTCGATGCCTGCCTCGCCTACGGCCTCAAGCCGTTCTACGGCCCGTTTGGCGACTTCTCGGACCTGGCGGCCTGCGAGAGCCAGTTCCGCAACGCCTTCCTGCAGGGATGCCTGGGCGCCTGGTCACTGCATCCGACGCAGATCGACATCGCCAAGCGCGTGTTCTCGCCCGACGCCAAGGAAGTCGCCTTCGCCAAGCGCATCCTGGATGCAATGCCCGATGGCACCGGCGCAGTCATGATCGACGGCAAGATGCAGGACGATGCCACCTGGAAGCAGGCCAAGGTGATCGTCGACCTCGCCCGCCTCGTCGCCGCGAAAGACCCGCAGATGGCCGAGACGTACGGACTGTGACATCGACCCACCTAACGCGCAAAATCGCCTCGGCCTCGAAGCGCAGAGCCGATTGAATTTGACAGCAATCGCGCACTCCAATCGAATGATCGCAGCGTTACGGGCCGCCATTTCCGGAAGGCGCCGACAGAAGCCAGGGGTGCCGCGCGATGTCGCGCCGGAAGAAGGAGAGCAAGGACTGGGGCGCGCGCACGGCCAAGTACGCCGTGGGTGACGTCGTGCGCCACCGCTTCTATCCCTTCCGCGGCATTGTCTTCGATATCGATCCCGTCTTCGACAACACCGAGGAATGGTGGTTGGCCATCCCCGAGGAGATCCGTCCCGCGAAGGACCAGCCCTTCTACCACCTGCTCGCCGAGAACGCCGATACTGAGTACGTCGCCTACGTGTCGGAGCAGAACCTGCTTCCCGACACCACGGGTAAGCCTCTGCGGCATCCCCGCGTCTCGGAAATGTTCAATGTCGATGACGATGGCAACTACGAGCCATTCTTCCTGAGCAGGCATTGAACGCCGACACCGGATGCGGAAAGGGCCACCCGGCGGTTGCTGCCGGGTGGCCCTCCATGTTCTTGCCGGTATGAGAGACCGAACTATTCCTTCTTCTTCTTTTCGGCCTTCTTGTCAGCCTTCTTCTCGCCGACCGCCTCGGTCTTGGCACCCGGAGGCGGATCGAGAAGCTTCAGCGCTTCCTTCTTGGCGATCTCCTCGGCACGGGCCTTCTCGGCCAGCTGCTGCTGCCGCGCGCGGATCTTCTGCATCAGTTCGGCGCGAGCCTTGTTGTAGGCCTCGTTGTCAACCGGTGCACCTTCGATGGCCGCCGTGAAGCCGTTGAGCGGCACGGGGAAGCCAATCGGCTGGGCGCCTGCGTTGAGCGCCAGGATCATGATGCCGCCGCCCTTCTTCATCGAGTCGACCAAAGCCGCATCGGCCTCAGCCTCGGCGGTGCAGCCGGCCGGATGGCACAGGGAGAACTTCAGCTCGACCGGCTTCAGCGAAGCTTCGTCGATCTTCTCGTTCTTCGACGCCTTGTCCCACTGGTCGGTCGAATAGACCGCAGCGCGCACGCCGGCCGGGATGGCCATGCCCAGCGGCACCATGATCATGAGGCTCTTCTTGTCCTGACCTTCGACCTCGCGGATGGCGGCCGACACCAGCACCATGCCCGTGTTGCCATCGAGGCGCTCATGGTGCGTCAGGCAGATCTGCTTCTCGTCCTTTAGCGGCTTGCCGTCCTTGTCGAGTGCGATCTTGCCGTCCTCGCCCTTCTTGGGGAAAGCGGCCTTCTCGCAAAGCTTGACCCAGGCGCTCTGCTTGGCTGCGTCATCGGCTGCGGCCGCCGCGGGCTTGGCAGCTTCGTCCTTCTTCTGAGCGAGCGCCGGGGCACCGATGCCGAAGGCCGCCAGGACGAGCGCGGAGGAAACCAGTGCGGCAAACGAACTGCGTGCAGATTGTGACATCAAAATTTCGAACCTCTTGCTTGAGGGCTGGCGAGCCAGCCTGACCCCACTTGAGCGCGCGACCCCCACAAGGCTCGTCCGCGCCGCAACCCCAAAAAACCGCCTGAAGCCCCCCGTCCCGCCTCGGCTGCGCGCCACTGGGCGCCCGCCGGCCGGTCACGGCAGCCCGGTTCACGCAGCAGCGCTCCCGGAAGCCTATCGGGCCCGAACTGCCGGGCAGTAAGGCTCCGATTGCGGCAATCCCGTGGCTGCCTTTCGGGCCTTGGCGCGATACTCACAGAGATGCCATATCCTCGTGGCATCGGCGCAACGGCGGCCCGGGGAGCCCGGCCCATCCTACAGCGGGAGATGAAGGAGCAACGTGCCTAGTAGACCGTCTGCGGCGCGAGACCGCGTCAGCTTGCCGCCAGCGCGGACGGCGCTCCGCCGCGCAGCAATGGCGGTGGTTGCGGCCGCTGCCCTGCTGCCGCTGGCGGTTGAGGCCGGGACCGTGAGCGGAGCCGACGGCGCGCATCTGCACGGCATCGCGATGCACGGCGCTCCGGCCGAGCCTCCCGGTTTCCAGCACTTCCGCTATGTCAATGCGCAGGCGCCCAAGGGCGGGCGCGTGACACTTGGCGTCGCCGGCAGCTTCGACAACCTCAATCCGCTCATCGTCAAGGGCAACGCGGTTGCCGGCATGCGCGAGTACGTATTCGAAACGCTGCTTGCACGCAGCATCGACGAGCCGTTCTCCCTCTATGGCCTTATCGCCAAGTCGGTGGAGATGCCGGAGGATCGCAACTCGATCACTTTCCACCTCGATCCTGCTGCGCGCTTCTCCGACGGCCATGCGCTCACCGCCGCCGACGTCATCTTCTCGTGGCAGCTCCTGCGCGAAAAGGGCCGTCCGAACCACCGCGCCTATTACGCCAAGGTTGCAAAGGCCGAGGCGGCGGACAACGACAGGACCGTGCGTTTCGTATTCGACGGCAGTGGCGACCGGGAGATGCCGCTGATCCTCGGCCTGATGCCAGTGCTGCCCAAGCACCTCATCAACCCCGACACTTACGAGCAGACCACGCTCGTGCCGCCGGTGGGCTCGGGCCCTTATGTTGTCGGCAGCGTCGATGCCGGCCGCACCATCACCTACCGGCGCAACCCCGACTATTGGGGCCGCGACCTGCCGGCGAACCGCGGACGTTTCAACTTCGACGAGGTGCGCTTCGAATATTTCCGCGACGGAGCGGCCATGTTCGAGGCGTTCAAGTCCGGCGACATCGACGCATGGAACGAGGAGGACCCGGCGCGCTGGGCCGGCGGTTACGCCATTCCCGCGGTATCGGATGGCCGCATCATGCGAACGGAGCTCGACATCGGGCTGCCCGCTGGCATGACGGCTCTGGTGTTCAACGTGCGCCGCGCGGTGTTCTCGGACCAGCGCGTCCGTCGCGCGCTGATCGAGCTGTTCGATTTCGAATGGATCAACCGCAACCTCTATCACGGCCTCTACAAGCGCACGCAGAGCTTCTTCGAGCGCTCGGAGCTGTCCTCTGCTGGCCGACCGGCCGACGAGCGCGAGCGCGCGCTGCTGGCGCCTTACGCCACCCTGGTCAGACCCGAGGTTCTGGCGGGCACGTTTGCCCTTCCCGTTTCCGATGGCAGCGGGCAGGACCGCCGCAACCTGCGCCGCGCCTATGAGCTGCTGAAGGAGGCCGGCTACGTGCTCGATGGGCGGACACTCGTCGAGGCCAAGTCGCGCACGCCGCTCACCTTCGAAGTGCTAGCAACGTCGACCGCGCAGGAGCGGTTGCTCGGCGGCTTCGTTTCGACTCTGGAAAAGCTTGGCATCAAGGCCACCATCCGTGTCGTCGACAGCGCCCAGTACCAGTCCCGCGTGACGAGCTACGACTTCGACATGATCCAAGGCACGTGGCCGACGTCTCTTTCGCCGGGCAACGAGCAGATCTTCCGCTGGGACTCGCGCATGGCGTCGACCGAGGGCACCTATAACTGGGCCGGCGTCGCCAACCCCGCGGTCGACGCCATGATCGCCGCATTGCTGGCCGCGCGCGACCGCGACAGTTTCGTTTCGGCCACGCGCGCGCTCGACCGCGCATTGCTGTCGGGTGACTACGTCATTCCGCTATTCCATTTGCCCAAGCAGTGGGTGGCGCACTGGCGGCATCTCGATTATCCCAAGCGCACGCCGCTGTTCGGCTACAACATCGACGTGTGGTGGCAGGCGAGCCCGCCGGCGCGCTGAGGCGAGCCGGGTTGCATCCGCCGCCGCGCCGAGCGCCGCAGCAACCGGAGACGACCGCGATGTACTCCGGCACGCTTCCTCCTGCCGCTTTCAACATGGCGCGCTATGTCGTGGGCCGGGCCGCTGAGCGGCGGCCCGGGGCCATCGCGCTCGAAGTCGTGCCGCAGGCGGGCGCTGCACCATCGGAGACCTGGACGTTCGGTCGCCTCGAAGACGCGGTCTTGCGCGTGGCCGGCGCACTCGCCGACCTGGGACTGGCGCGCGGCGACCGCGTGCTCATCCGTCTCGAGAACACATCCGCCTACGCGATCCTGTTTTTCGGCGCCATCGCCGCCGGTCTGGTGCCGCTCGCCACCTCGACGCACCTCAGCGAGACCGAAGCGGCCTTCCTCATTGCCGACTGCGCACCGCGTGCCGTCGCACTCAGCGACAGGCTTGCGCGCTCGGCACTGCCGGACGGCCTGCTCCTGCTCGCGCCGGATGACGTCGCCTCGATGATGCGGAGCGGACGGCGCGCCGATTACGCTGCGACCTTGGCCGACGACCCGGCCTACATGGTCTACACCTCCGGTACGACCGCGAGCCCGAAGGGCGTCGTGCACGCACAGCGCGCGGCCTGGGGCCGCCGTCCCATGTATCAGGGCTGGTACGGCTTGCACGAGAGCGACCGCATGCTGCACGCGGGCGCCTTCAACTGGACCTATACGCTGGGCACCGGCCTCACCGACCCGTGGGCGAACGGCGCGACCGCCATTGTCTTCACGGGTCAGAAGGACGCCGCGCTGTGGCCGCGCCTCATCGCCGAAACACGCGCCACGCTGTTCGCAGCAGTCCCTTCGCTGTTCCGCCAGATCCTGAAATATGCGTTAGCCGCCGACCTGGCGGCGATGCCGGCGCTGCGGCACGGCCTGATGGCGGGCGAGGCCCCACCGCAAGGACTGCACGAGGCGTGGATCCGGGCGACGGGAACGCCGCTCTACGAGGCGCTCGGCATGAGCGAGATATCGACCTACGTGTCGACAGGTCCCCATGTGCCGCCGCGGCCCGGCACGTCAGGGCGCGCGCAACCGGGTCGTGCCATCGCCGTGCTGCCTGAAGATGGCGGCTTCGAACTGCTGGCGACGGGCGAGACCGGCCTGCTCGCGGTGCACCGCTCCGACCCGGGCCTCATGCTCGGCTACTGGCAGCGCCCGGAGGAAGAGGCCGAAGTGTTCCGCGGCGACTGGTTCGTCGGCGGCGACCTCGCCTCGATCGATGCCGACGGCTACGTCACGCACAAGGGCCGCGCCAACGACATCATGAAGGCACTGGGCTATCGCGTCGCGCCGCAGGAGGTGGAGGCGGCACTCGCGCTGCATCCCGATGTCGCGGACGTCGCCTGCGCAGAGCGCCGCGTGCGCGCCGATCTGTCGATCATCGCCGCCTACGTCGTGCCGCGCGATCCTTCGGCGCCGCCCGATGCCGACATGCTGACGACATTCGCGGCGGGCCTTCTCGCACCCTACAAGTGCCCGCGGGAAATCGTGTTCGTCACGCAGCTGCCGCGTACGGCAAACGGCAAGCTGATGCGCCGCGCGCTCGGCTGAAATCATTTCTCCCAAGCGTTTCCTTTGGAACTGCAAGCAACGGCCGCTGCCCGTATCTCTCCATCACGCGAATTCAACTTTCGATGATTGGAGATATGCGACATGGCACTTCGAATTGTATCCGACACGTCCTCGTCCGCCGAGCGCGAGCAGGTCAAGCCGCCCAACGACATCGAGATGTTCAGGAAGAACATCAACGGCACTGACGGAAGCGACGTCCTCTACGGTAACGCAGGTGACAATTTCCTTTACGGCCTGGGCGACGACGACACGTTCATGGGCGACCTTGGCGCCGACGAACTGCACGGCAGCGATGGCATCGACACCGCCGACTACTCGGCATCGCCGTCGGCCGTCGGTGTCGATCTGGAAACCGGGGCCGGCCGCGGCGGCTTTGCACACGGCGATCGCCTCGTCAGCATCGAGAACGTGACAGGCTCCGGCTTCGACGACCGGCTGTACGGCGACTGGCAAGGCAACGTCATCGAAGGCGGAGCGGGCAACGATTCGCTCGCCGGCCGGGACGGTAACGACTTCCTCTACGGCGGTGGCAACGACGACGTGCTCGACGGTGGCGCGGGTGGTGATCTGCTCGATGGCGGCAGAGGCGTCGATACCGCGACCTATGCCAACGCCGGCAGCGGCGTCGTCGCCGACCTCGCTGGCACAGGTGAACTCGGCGACGCCGCGGGCGATACCTACGTCAGCATCGAGAATCTCGTCGGCTCCGGCTACCAGGACTGGCTCTGGGGCGACGACTACGCCAACGTGATCGAGGGCGGCGACGGCCGCGACTTCCTCTACGGCCGCGGCGGCAATGACACCCTGCGCGGCGGCGAAGGCAACGACGAGTTGAACGGTGGCGCTGGTTCCGACCATCTCGACGGCGGGGAAGGCCGCGATCTCGCCGACTACAGCGACTCGGCCTACGGGGTATGGGTTCGTCTGCACAACCAGCCGTCTGGGAACGGCGATACCTACACGAGTGTCGAGGATGCGCGCGGTTCGCAATTCCACGACACGTTCGAGGGCACATCCGGCGACAACGCCTTCTACGGCGAAGACGGAAATGACATGTTCCACGGCGATGCCGGAGCCGATCATTTCGACGGCGGTAACGGCATCGATTTCGCGAACTACAGCCGGTCGGAAGAGGCCGTCACGGTCGATCTCGGTCGGGGCTTTGGTTCGGCGGGCGATGCCGCGGGCGATACGTACGTATCGATCGAGAAGCTGGAAGGCAGCTACGCCGATGGCAACGTCCTCATCGGCAGCTCGGACGACAATCGCATCCGCTCCAACGGGGCCGATGACATCATACGTGGCGAACGAGGCAATGATACGGTCGACATCTATGGCCAATGGCAGGAGGTCGACGGCGGCGCCGGCGATGACGTCATCCTCATCTGGGACGACCAGAGCCACGCGTCCTGGTCGGAGGAAACCATCGATCCAGCGACCGGCGAGGCCATGCGGACGGGCGTGGAAATCCATGGCGGCGAGGACATCGACACCGTCGTTTTCATCAATCCCAGCAGTTCCACGATCGGCGGCGAACTGCAGCAGCCGGAGAACGGGGTCTACGTCGATCTCGCCAACAACGTGTTCAGCTTCACGGGATCACACTATCTGAGCGGCGATGCCTGGTACCACCATACCAACGGCATCATCACCGGGGTCGAGAACGTCACCGGCGGAACCTTCGACGACACCATCCACGGCGATGCCGCCGACAACGTGCTTCGTGGCGGCGGCGGCGACGACATCCTGGGCGGCGCCGACGGTGACGATACGCTCGACGGTGGCTTCGGACAGGACAAGCTGGACGGCGGCGCCGAAAACGACACGCTCGAAGGTGGCCACGGCGCGGACGAGCTCGTCGGCGGCGACGGCATCGATACGGCGAGCTATGCTGGCAGCAACGCCGGCGTGCAGGTCAGCCTGTCGCTCGGTGTCGCCACCGGCGGCCATGCGGAAGGCGATACGCTCGAGACCATCGAGAACCTGGTCGGCAGCGCGCACGATGACGTGCTCGAAGGCGACGAGGGCAGCAACACGATCGAAGGCGGCGACGGCAACGACACGCTCGACGGCGGCGGCGGCACCGATATTCTGATCGGCGGCCAAGGTTCCGACGAGTTCGTGTTCGGTACCGAGTTCTACTTCGACGACGTCTCCGTTACGGTCGCCGACTTCGAGGCCGGCGTCGATGCGATCAACCTCAGCCATCTCGACGGCATCGACACCGTGGACGATGTCTGGGCGATGATGGAGCAGGTCGGCGACGACGTCGTGCTCGACTACAACGGCTCGACGATCATCCTCCAGGACGTGACGTGGACCGACTTGTCGACCGGCGACTTCATCGTCTGAACGACGGAGCGGGAGGGCGGTGGACCGAGCGCAGCCGCCCTCCTCTCGACCGACGTGCCGCGCAACCCCTTTCCCTGCCCGCGTGCGACCGATATTGAGGCGCCATGACGGCTGCCTCTACCTCCCGGTTCGAAATCTTCCTTGTCACCGCTCCCGGCCTTGAAGCCGTGCTCGCCGCTGAAGCGCGCGAGCGCGGCTTTCGCGATGTCATGGCGATCAAGGGTGGCGTCACCGTAAGCGGCGGCTGGCCGGAGGTCTGGCGCGCCAATCTCGACCTGCGCGGCGCGGCGCGCGTGCTGGCGCGTCTGGGCTCGTTCCGTGCCCATCACCTCGCCCAGCTCGACAAGCGCGCACGCAAGATCGCCTGGAGCCAAGTGCTGCGCGGCGACGTGCCCTTCGCTGTCGAAGCGACGTGCCGGAGTTCGCGCATCTATCATTCGGGTGCCGCCGCTGAGCGCATCGCGCGCGCCATCGAGGAGACGCTCGGCACCAAGGGGAGCAAGGACGCCGATGTCGTCGTCAAGGCGCGCATCGAGGACGATCTCGTGACATTGGCCGTCGATACGACCGGGGATCCGCTGCATAGGCGCGGGCACAAGGAAGCTGTCGCCAAGGCGCCGATGCGCGAGAACCTCGCCGCGATGTTTCTGCGCCTGAGTGGCTACGACGGTCACGAGCCTGTCCTCGATCCCATGTGCGGGTCGGGGACGTTCGTGATCGAGGCCGCCGAGATCGCCGCTGGGCTGAAGCCTGGCCGCTCGCGGCATTTCGCATTCGAGCGGCTCGCAACCTTCGACGAGAGGGCTTGGAGCGCGATGCGGGGCTTACCAGAGGCCGCCGACACACTGCTGCGCTTTCACGGGTCCGACCGCGACGGCGGCGCCGTCGCTATGGCGCGCGCCAATGCCACTCGTGCGGGCGTTGGCCATCTGACGCAGTTTGCGCAGCTCGACGCCAGCCAGATCGTGCCTCCTCCAGGACCGGCGGGATTGGTCATCGTCAATCCGCCCTACGGCGCGCGCATCGGCGAGAAGCAGCGTCTGGGCGTACTCTACCGGGCGCTTGGAGAGCGGTTGAAGACGCGGTTCGCGGGCTGGCGCGTTGGAGTTATCACCAGCGATGCGCAGCTCGCCCGCGCGACCGGACTGCCGTTCGAGAAGCCGCATCCGCCGGTCGACAACGGCGGCATCTCGGTAACCCTCTACGCCACGGGAGCCTTGCCCTGAACCTGCGACGACGCTACGCCGTGGCCCGCACCTCGAACGTGTCGTAGGCGCCGCCGCCCTCGCCGATGATCTCGACACGCGAGACGACCGCATCGCGCGGTCCAATCCGGCAGCGGCCCAACATGTCGGCCACAGCACCCGCCTCGCCTTGCAGCACCGCCTCTACCGCGCCATCGTGGCGGTTCCTGACCCAGCCGGAGAGCGCAAGATCACGCGCCGTCGCCGCGGCCCATGCGCGATAGCCGACGCCTTGGACGCGCCCCTCGATCCTCACATGCACGGTTCGCAGCACCATCGAATTCACGCCGCGTTCTTGCCCTGTCCCGCCACGTCCGCCAGCGCTGCAATGAATGCGCGCACGCCCTTCAGTCGCTTCTCTGGCAGGTCCCAGTCGGCCTTGAACACCAGCCTGTGGTCAGGCTGCAGTTTGATCAGCCCGCGCGACTTCTGCATCAGGTCGACCAGTCCGGGCGGATTGGCGAACGAGTTCTTTCGGAAGGCGATGACGGCACCTTTCGGCCCCGCATCGACCTTGGCTACACCGGCCTGACGGCACAGGCCCTTGATCTCCATGACGTCGAGCAGATGCCGTACCTCCTCGGGTGTCTCCCCGAAGCGGTCGACGAGCTCGGCGGCAAACGCGTCGATGTCCTCGCGGCTCTCCAGGCCAGACAGGCGGCGGTAGAGGCCGAGCCTCAATTGCAGGTCGGCGACGTACGTCTCGGGGATGAGGATCGAGGTGCCGAGCGCGATCTCAGGCGTCCACTGCTCCTGGGCATCGGCAAAATCGCCGCCCTTCATCGCCGCGACCGCCTCCTCGAGCATCGACTGGTAGAGCTCGAAGCCGACTTCGCGAATGTGACCCGACTGCTCCTGGCCCAGAAGATTGCCGGCGCCACGGATGTCGAGGTCGTGGCTTGCCAGCGAGAACCCTGCTCCCAGCGTGTCCAGCGAGTGCAGGACCTTGAGCCGCTTCTCGGCGCCCTCGGTCAGCGCCTGGTTGGGGGGCGTGGTGAAATAGGCGTAGGCACGCGCCTTCGAACGTCCGACGCGGCCACGCAGCTGATAGAGCTGGGCGAGGCCGAACATGTCGGCGCGGTGCACGACGAGCGTGTTGGCATTGGGCACGTCGAGGCCGGACTCCACGATGGCCGTCGACAGCAGCACATCGAACTTGCCCTCGTAGAACGCCGTCATCACGTCTTCCAGCTCGGTGGGCGTCAGTTGCCCGTGCGCACGGGCAACCCGTAGCTCCGGCACGGCCTCGGCAAGGAATTCGGCGACATCGTCGAGGTCGGCGATCCGCGGCACGACATAGAACGACTGTCCCCCGCGATAGCGCTCGCGCCGCAGAGCCTCGCGCACGATGACGGGATCGAACGGCGAGATGTATGTCCTGACCGCGAGGCGATCGACCGGCGGCGTCGTGATAAGCGACAGCTCGCGCACGCCAGACAGAGCCAGCTGCAGTGTACGCGGTATGGGCGTCGCCGATAGCGTCAGCACGTGCACGTCCTCGCGCAACTGCTTGAGCCGCTCCTTGTGCACGACGCCGAAGTGCTGCTCCTCGTCGATGATCAGCAGGCCAAGCCGCGCGAACTTGATCTGCTTGCCCAGCAGCGCGTGCGTACCGATGACGATGTCGATGGTGCCAGTCTTCAGGCCCTCCTTGACGTCGGCGAGCTCCTTCGTCCCGACGAGCCGCGAGGCCTGAGCGACACGTACCGGCAAGCCGTGGAAGCGCTCGGAGAACGTCTTGAAGTGCTGGCGGGCAAGCAGCGTTGTGGGCACCACTACCGCTACCTGCAGGCCGTTGAGAGCGGCGACAAAGGCCGCGCGCATGGCGACCTCGGTCTTGCCGAAGCCGACGTCGCCGCACACCAGCCGGTCCATCGGGCGTCCGGCCCCCAGGTCTTCCACCACCGCATCGATGCTCGCCGCCTGATCCTCCGTTTCCTCGAACGGGAACCGGGCGACGAACTCGTCGTAGGCGCCTGCGGGTGGCGCTATCGATGGCGCCTCGCGCAGCTGACGCATGGCGGCGAGCTTGATCAGTTCCGAAGCTATCTCGCGCAGCCGCTTCTTGAGCTTCGCCTTGCGCGACTGCCAGGCAACGCCTCCCAGCTTGTCGAGCTGCGCCGTGCCATCGTCGCTGCCGTAGCGCGACAGCAGCTCGATGTTCTCCACCGGCAGGAACAGCTTGTCGCCGCCATGATAGGTAATCTCGAGGCAATCGTGTGCCGCGCCCAGCGCCTGGATGGTCTTGAGACCCGCAAAGCGCCCGATGCCATGATCGGCGTGCACGACGAGGTCCCCGGCCGTGAGGCTCGTCGCTTCGGTCAGGACATCTGCAGCGCGCCGCGCCTTGCGCCTGGGCCGCACCAGACGGTCGCCCAGAATGTCTTCCTCCGAGACGAGCGCAAGCTCCGGAGTCTCGAAGCCATGGTCGATGCCGACGACGGCGAGCGCCGTGTGGCCTGAGGGAAGCGCCTGCGCCGCGGCAAGATCGTCGACCTTGTCGATGTCCTGAAGGCCGTGATCGGTTAGCAGGTGCGCGAGGCGCTCGCGCGCGCCGGCCGTCCAAGCCGAAACGATGACGCGCCGCTTCTCCTCGTGCAGGCGGCGTATATGGCGCACGACGGCATCGAAGACATTGACGTCGCCCGCCTGCCGCTCCGGCGCGAAGTTGCGGCCCGCGCGTCCTCCCCACGAGCGGACATTCGCCGCATCGGGAAGCTCGAAGGGCGACAGCCGCGCAATCGCGTGGCCCGCGAGTGCCGCGGCCCAAGCACCACCGTCGAGGAACATCATGTCGGGCGGCACGGGCTTGTAGGGCGGCGCTCCGAAACGCTCGGCCTCGCTGGCGTCGGTGCGCGCCGCGTAGTGTTCGCCGATCAGCTCGAAGCGCTGGCGGATCGCCTCGTCGGCCATGTGGTCGAAGCTGACGAGCACGCCGGGAAGATAATCGAGCAGCGTCTCCAGGTTCTCGTGGAAGAGTGGCAACCAGTGCTCCTGGCCTGGATAGCGCTGGCCGGTGCTCACCGCCTCGTAGAGCGGATCGTCGCCGGTCGCACCGCCGAACAATTCCACATAGCGACGGCGGAATAGGGCCACCGCGTCTTCGCCTAGCGCCACCTCCGACATGGGCAGCAGCACGAGCTTCTGCACAGGCTTCAGCGTGCGCTGGGTCTCCGCGTCGAACGTCTTGATGGACTCGACCGTGTCGCCAAAGAAATCGAGGCGCACGGGGTTTGCACGCCCGGGCGGGAAGAGGTCGAGGATGCCGCCGCGCACGGCAAACTCGCCCGGCTCCATCACCGTGCCCGTGCGCTGGTAGCCGGCAAGCTGCAAGCGCTCCGTCAGCCGCTTGAGATCGGCGCGCTGGCCGGGCGCGATCTGCCGCAATCCGGCGCGGACAAACGCGCGCGGCGGCACACGCTGGAGCACGGCATTTGCCGTTGCCAGAACGATGGTGGGTTGCCGGCCCGCCGCCACCACGAGCTTGGCGAGCGCTGCGATCCGCTCGGCCACGATGTCGGAGTTCGGCCCGACACGGTCGTAGGGCACCGTATCCCAGGCGGGAAAGGAGATGACGCGTACGCTCCCGGCGAAGAAGCCGAGCTGCTGGGCGAGCGTCTCCAGCCGCCGGTCGTCGCGAACGACGTGCAGCAGCGTCGCGGGCTCCTGCTCGCCCTCCCGGTCGCGGACGAGGCTCGACAGCACGAGCGCGTCGAGCCCTTCGGGCACGCTTGCATGGACGGTATCCGCGCCGCTCTCGACGGGAGGCACCTTGGCCGCAGCGCGGCTCATGACGGTCCTCCCAGCACCAGACCGTGGAACTGGCGGATCTCGGCAATAACCTCGGCGAACTCGCCATGGCCAACGCGCTGCGGATCGACGATCCAGCCGTGCAGCTCGGGATCGGGCATTTCCAAGAGCCTCTCGAAGCGCGAAAGCTCCTCGCCGTCGAGCCCAGGGAGGCGCGCATCGGCGAACCGGCCGATCAGCCAGTCCATCTCCTTCGTGCCACGGTGATGCGCGCGATAGGCGGCGCGCCGCCGCCGGGTTTCGATGTCCAAGCCCACTGCCTGCCCTACACTCTCGATTGCCGGTTCGAATGCCCCACCGCGACGAAGACGGCCGTGCTGGAACATCGGATCGGGGACGCGCTTGACGCCCCCCGGCCCGGCCGGGTTGCTTTGCTGCGCCGCGCGGCGTGTATAACGCCCCGGACGCCGGATCGAGAAGCCCGTTCACGCGCCTTACCCGGCCCGGTGCGCCGAGCCGACCGCCCCGGGTTGCATATCCCGGCCACTGACGGCATCAGAATGCGGCCAGCCCGGCCACGGAGCCTCACTCATGCGCCCCAGCGCGCTCGATCCGCTGTTCGCCTCCGCCCAATCGCTCGCCGGCATCGGGCCGCGTCTCGCTGTCTTGATGCGCAAGGCGCTGGCACTGCCTCCCGGGGCGACCGATGCCCGGGTCGTCGACGTGCTCTGGCATCTGCCGACCGGCGTGATCGACCGCCGCGCCGAACCCTCGATCGCGCAGGCCGAGCCAGGAGCGATCGTCACGCTCAAGGTGCGCGTGGTGAGGCACCGTCCCTCGCCGCGCGGCAATTCCAGGGCTCCCTACAAGGTGAGCGTCGAGGACGACAGCGGCAAACTCGATCTGGTGTTCTTTCACGCCGAACGTAAGTTCCTGGAGCGCCAGCTTCCCGTCGGCGAAACGCGTTACGTGTCCGGCCGCGTCGAGCGCTACGGCGAGACGCTGCAGATGCCGCATCCCGACTACATCGTGCCGCCCGAAAGCCGCGGCGAACTGCCATTGCTGGAGCCCGTCTATCCATTGACCGCCGGCCTGTCGGGCAAGGTCCTGGTGAAAGCGGCTCGACAGGCGCTCGACCGCCTGCCTCGCCTTCAGGAATGGCAACGTGCGGACTGGCTGGCTGAACGTGGCTGGCCCGACTTCGCGACCGCTCTCGGGCGCCTGCACGCCCCGGAAGACGCCGCCGACGTTTCGCCCGGATCCAAGCCCTGGCAGCGACTGGCCTACGACGAACTGCTCGCAGGCCAACTGGCGCTGGGTCTCGTGCGCCAGCAAGCCCGCGGACAACGCGGGAGGCGCGTCTCGGGCGACGGATCGATCCGTGCCCGCATACTCGCCGCGCTGCCGTTCGCGCTGACGGGCTCGCAGCGGCAAGCCCTCGACGAGATCGCCACCGACATGGCAGCCGAACACCGCATGCTGCGCCTGCTGCAGGGCGACGTTGGCTCCGGCAAGACGGTGGTCGCACTTCTGAGCATGGCAATCGCGGTGGAGGCCGGAGCTCAGGCCTGCCTGATGGCGCCGACCGAAGTGCTCGCCCGACAGCATCTGGAGACCATCGCGCCGCTGGCCGAAGCCGCGGGTCTGGAAGTCGCGGTGCTGACCGGCCGCGAGAAGGGCAAGGCACGCCGCGACCTGCTCGCCCGCCTCGCGGCGCCCGGCCCCGATCTCGCCTCGCGGGGCATCGACATACTGATTGGCACCCACGCGCTGTTCCAGGAGGACGTGGTCTTCCGCGATCTCGCCTTCGCCGTCATCGACGAGCAGCACCGCTTCGGTGTGCATCAGCGCCTCGCCTTGCAGGCCAAGGGTGGCGACGGCGGCGCCAACGTGCTGGTTATGACCGCTACACCCATCCCGCGCACGCTGCTGATGACACACTACGGCGACCTCGACGTGTCGCGCCTCACGGAGAAGCCGGCGGGGCGCAAGCCCATCGTCACCCGCAAGGTCCCCATCGACACCATCGAGCGGCTCATCGAGCGCATCCGCGTGCAACTCGACGAGGGCGCGCAGGTCTACTGGGTGTGCCCGCTGATCGAGAGTTCCGAGGCGAGCGATCTGGCCGCCGCCGAGGAGCGGCATGCGCATCTGGTTCAGCGCCTGGGCGACGTCGCCGGTCTTCTGCACGGCGGCATGTCCGCCACGGCCAAGGACGAGACCATGGCCGCCTTCGCCGAGAACCGTCTCAAGGTGCTGGTTGCCACCACCGTCATCGAGGTCGGCGTTAACGTGCCCAACGCCAACATCATGGTGATCGAGCATGCCGAGCGGTTCGGCCTCGCCCAGTTGCATCAGCTGCGCGGCCGCGTCGGCCGCGGCAGCCGCGAGAGCTTCTGCATGCTGCTCTACAAGGCGCCGCTGGGCGAAACGGCGGAAGCACGCCTTCAGATGATGTGCGACACCGAGGACGGCTTCCTGATCGCGGAGAAGGATCTGGAGCTCCGCGGCGGAGGCGAGGTGCTCGGCGCACGCCAGTCGGGTCTGCCGGAGTTCCGCGTCGCCGGCGTTCCAGGTTTCGACGTGCTGCTGGCGGCCGCGCGTGACGACGCGCGTCTCGTGCTCGAATCCGACGCGCATCTGGAGTCGCCACGCGGCCGCGTTCTGCGCACGCTGCTCTATCTGTTCGAGGCCGACGAGGCCG
Source organism: Hyphomicrobiaceae bacterium (assembly GCA_050250815.1). Classification (GTDB taxonomy): domain Bacteria; phylum Pseudomonadota; class Alphaproteobacteria; order Rhizobiales; family Hyphomicrobiaceae; genus JAEUMD01. The sequence goes on along the minus strand of JBFWNY010000007.1, from coordinate 69,119 downwards.
TCCGCCTGTTCCGCGCGGCCTGAGACGCGGTTCTGCAGTACCGTGTGCTTGAAACGAAAGCGGCGCAATCGTCAGCTACCGCGATAGGATGTCGGCGGTGGCGACTGATGGCTGCCGCCGATCCGGCCGGTTCACACCGCAACGCAGTGGCGCCAATTGTGGGGTCTCAGACGTTCGGCCGACAGCCGTCCGAGACGTCTCCCGCCTCTTGCTCGGCGCCGACCCGAGGTTGATATGCGCTCTTCTGTAATCGTCGCAGTGTTGGCGTGGTTCGTCATCGCAGTGCCTGCCTATGCGACTGCGACGCAGGCCGTCCTCCGATTGTCATTCGGAACATTCGAACGAAGTTTCACGCAGAGGCAACTGCTGGCCAGAGACGACGTACAGACGTTGGAAATTCCGGCAGATGTCGCCTACGGACGAGCCATGACGTACAAGGCTGTCCCGCTCTTGAGCCTCCTGGGGGCTGGCGCCGACAGCTTCGATACGATCGAGGCCCGGGCGACCGACGGCTTCGTGTCACAGATACCAATGTCTCTTGTTGCATCGGCTCGCTCCGGCGGTTCAGTTCCCTGGATTGCCGTCGAGGATCCGCGTGAGCCATGGCCCACGCTTCCCCGAAAGACGACATCAGCTGGTCCCTTCTTTCTGGTCTGGCAGCATCCCGAGCGCTCAAGGATGGGGCCGGAGCAATGGCCCTACGCGCTGGCCGCGTTGTCAGGTGTGAGCAGCCCCGATCGACGCTGGCCGCAAATGGCCGTCGCGACAACATTGTCCGCGGATGCACCGGAGCGGCGTGGGCTTGGCGTTTTCGTCAAGCACTGCCTGTCGTGTCACAAGATCAATGGTGCCGGAGAGGCGTCCGTGGGCCCCGATCTCGCCCGGCCGATGGGGCCAACCGAATACATGACGGAAATCGGTTTGCGGAAACTCATCCGAGACCCCGGCAGCGTGCGCACTTGGGCGGAGCAGAAGATGGCGGGGTTTGACACGGCCGCACTCCCGGACGCGGAGCTTGACGACCTGCTGGCCTATCTCGATCACATCGCCAAGCGACGGGAGTAGCCGTCGCATTCGCTCGGGGTGAGGTCGGCCAAGGAATCTTATTGGGCCAGGAATTCCAGGGGCTCAACGTGGCGATGGTGTACCACGATAGTAGGGGCGCGGACCTGGACCATTGGGGTAGTCTCCGCGCAATTCGCGGGGAATATCTTCCTGGCCTCGCGACGGATCGGATCTATACCTTGGTCGCTGCGGGTTCAATTGTGGCTGCTTCAAACGGGGCCGCCTCAAGGTGGATCGCCGGTAAGCATGGCACTGTTCCTCGAACCACTTCCGCACCTGCATTGTCGCCGGAGCCGTTGTCGTTTGACCCTTTCTCCTTGCCTTCTCGGCCTCGATTGTCTGGCGGCGCTGATTTGCTTTCGCGAGAAGTTGCGCTTTGACGAGCTCCATTTGCGAAGAGGCAACCCGCAGCTCTACGAGCAATTCCTGCAAAGCCTCTTCGGCCAAAACTTTGGGACTAGGCGACGGTGATTGACCGGGGTTCGTTGCTCCACTCTCCGCAACGATGCTGTGAAATGTGTAGCAGTCGAGAAGACCGTTGGCGAGCCATGGCGGCAGCTCGGCGAATGTTCTTTCGTCCTCGGCATGCGCAACCGCAATAAGCGAGGCAATGGCGATTGCGCATGCCAGCAACAATGTGAACCGCAACATGGCTGTCACTGCTGAGTTGATACCATCTATTGAAACTATACCGCGCCTCGATCATCGACGAGCCAAATATTGCGATGCCTCAAAGTGGCTCTACTGCCGAAGTGGCTGGAGGTCTGTTTCGTACCACCTCGCTAATCGAGGAGGCCTGTTATGATCACGGTGTGCCGTTGATTGCCGACGCCCTACCGCCGCGACCGCGGCTTGGGGCGGCTCGCGCGGCGCAGAGCGTCCGCCACCTCGGGAGGCGCCTCGGTTGCGACCGATGGCGATTGGCTCAACGCCGTGGCGAGTGGCCCTTCGAATGCCGAGCCCTTGCCCGGCCCGCCCGGGCCTCGCGCCCCTTGCGGCGGCGTGACCATGCCGCCCGAGATCACGATCTTGGCCGCATCCTCGATGCTCATATCGACGAACTGCACGGCCTCGCGCGGCACGAAGCAGATGAAGCCCGTCGGTGGCACGATGCCCGTCGGCATGAAGACAGTATACAGGCTCTCGTTGCCACCGGGCTTGGCGCGGCTGATCTCGCCGCCCGTCTCTCCCGTCACGAACACGATCGACCAGATGCCTTTCGACGGGAACTCGATCAGCCCAACCTTCTGGAACGACTGGTTGGGATCGGTGGCCGAGACCACACTCTCGAAGATCTGCTTCAGCGCGCGGTAGACGTTGCGTACGATGGGCATGCGCCCCAGCATCAGGTCGCCGTAGGAGATGAGCGTGCGGCCCAGCAGGTTGGCCGCGAGCGCGCCCACCAGAGTGAGGCCACCGATGCCAAAGATGAGCCCGACACCAGGCACTGCGAACGGCAGATAGGTATCGGGCAGATACTGCTTGGGCACGAACGGCTTGAACCAGGCGTCGGCTACGTTGACCAGCCACCAGATGATGTAGACCGTAAGCGTCACCGGGCCGACGATAATGAGACCGGTGAGGAAGTAGTTGCGCAGTCGCGCGCCCAGGTGCCAGCCGCGGTCGTCGGTCTCGACCAGCGACTTGAGGCGATCGCGCAGCTCCGCATCGGTCTTGGCGGGCTTGTCGCCGCCGGCCTTGTCGCGCATGTCGGTTGGTTTTGCGCTCATGATCATCCCGGCGGCGATAGGCTGCCGCACGTAACGCCCTCAAGATCGGCTGCGCCAGCCAGTTCGGCGCCCTGGGGGCCGATGAAGGCCGTTCATGCGGGCGGACGAACCGGCTTGCAACCGCCGGCCGCAGAATCACGAGGATTCCGCGGCGCCGATCATTGTTTCACGAGCAGCGCGTGGATTGAAGGCCCGGCACGGCCGAAACCGCGCCATGAAGGGCATTCGCGGGCTGAGGAGCTTGGACGGCGGCACTCTTGCGGCAGCTATTGCGTAACGACGAGGCAGTCGTAGCCGCCCGGGCGCAGCGCGTCGCAGACCTTGCCCGATTCCGCGGCAGTCGCGAACGGACCGACGTTGACGCGGAAGAACGTGCCCATGTTGCCGAACACCGCTTCCTCGACCACGGCATGCCGCGCCCCGAGCTTGGCGGCGTGCTTGGCCGTGAGCTCGCCAAGCACGCGATCGGCCTCGGCGCGCGAGCGTACAACGGCGACCTGCAGCTTGTATTTGCCGGTCAGCGCTGGCTTCGCGGCAACAGCTGGCGCCGGGGGCGGCGGGGAATCTGCGATCGCGGCGGTTCGCGTCCGCTTCACTGCGGGTGCCGCCGCCGGCGCGGCCCTCGTAGCTGCCGTTTCCGTCGACCACGACGACACGGCCGAATTCGGGGGCGTACCGGTGGAGGATGTCGTCACATTGCCAGGAGACGGTGCGGCAGGAGGTGAAGACTCTCCGCCACCAAACAGGTTGCTGAAGAAACCTGCGATGCCGCCGCCGGACGACGGCGCAGCCGCCGCAGGCTCTTCGGCCTGGGCGACAGTGGCCGCGCGTGGCGTCGCAGATGTCTGCCAGCTCCCATCGGCAGCCGGTGCGGGCTCCGCACGCTTGGCGGAGGAATGCGACGCCGGTGGCGCCGCGGGAACCGGGGCGGGCACGGCGGTCGCAGCGGCCGTCTGCGGCGCGCCAGGATCCGGCAGACCCGCATCCTTGTAGGCCAGAGCACGCGCTGCGACGGCGGCACCCCGGTCTTTCTCGTCGAGGCCATCGGCAAGCCAGATGGCGCCCGTCAGATCGGAGATCGCCTGGGCCGGCCGGCCCTGCTTGCGATGTGAGAGGCCGCGGAAATACAGCGCGCGCGCCATTTCGTTGCTCGTCAGGCCACCGGTTGAGAGCGCGGAGCTGAGTGCGCCGACGGCGCGAGCGAGCTTGTTGCCCTCGTAGGCCGCTATCCCTTTCGCAAGGGCGCGGGCGGCCGGCGTGGGTGGCGCGCTGGGCTTGGCGGCTGCTGCGGCAGGCTTGGCCGCAGGCGCGGAACCCGGAGCGGCAGCCGGGTCCATCGCGCCGGCGGGCGCGACGTGGCCCGCAATGGCGACGGCAACCGTCATCGCGACAGCGGCGAACGTGGTGGCGGCATGACCCATGGCGCTCAGCCGGCGTTGCCGGCTCCTCCCTCCTCGCTGAGTCGCGAGCTTATCGAAGATCGTCCCCGGTAACTCGCCCCGCTCGGCCCGGATCGGGAAAAGACCTCGTAGCCGGCTAGCCTGCCGGCACCCCCGCCGTCCGCGCGGCGGAAAACGTCAACCCCCTGCCCAAAACACCGGCAGATTAGGTCAAACAAGACCATGAGGCAATGTTAAGGCCCCTACAGGGCCCGGTTGGGGCTGAGTTTTCCCCGATGCCCAACGACTGGTTCGGCCCGGGGTCGTCACTGGGCTGCACGCTCACTCGACGGTGACCGACTTTGCGAGGTTGCGCGGCTGGTCGACGTCGGTGCCCATCTGCACGGCCGTATGATAGGCGATGAGCTGGACCGGCACGGCGTAGACGATCGGGTTTGTGAACTCGCTCGCCTTGGGCATAGCGATGTGGGAGGCGAGCGCACAGCCGGCGGCATTAGGCCCAGCATCCGTGATGAGCACGATCTGGCCACCGCGCGCTGCCACCTCCTGCACGTTCGAGATGGTCTTCTCGAACAGCCCGTCCTCCGGCGCGACAACGATCACCGGCACGTTCTCGTCGATGAGCGCGATGGGCCCGTGCTTGAGTTCACCCGCGGCGTAGCCCTCGGCATGGAGATATGAAATCTCCTTGAGCTTGAGCGCGCCTTCCATGGCGAGGGGAAAGCTCACGCCGCGGCCCAGGTAGAGCACGTCGCGGCTCTTCGAAAGCTGGTGGGCAAGTGATTCGTACTGGCGCTCGTCGAGCAGCTGGTCGGCGATGTGCCGGGGCACCTCGATAAGCTCCTTGACGAGCGCCCTCTCGCGGTCCTCGTCGATGGCGCCACGGGCACGTGCAAGCGCTAAGGCGAGGCAAGCGAGCGCGGTGAGCTGGCAGGTGAACGCCTTGGTCGAAGCGACGCCGATCTCCGGCCCTGCAAGCGTCGGCAGCACGACATCGCTTTCGCGCGCGATCGTCGAAGTCCGCACGTTAACGACAGAGGCGATGCGCTGACCCTGCTCGCGGCAATAGCGGAGCGTGGCGAGCGTGTCGGCGGTCTCTCCCGACTGCGAGACGAACAGCGCCAGGCCGCCTTCGGGAAGGGGAGCCTCGCGGTAGCGCAATTCGGACGCGATATCGATCTCGACCGGCACGCGTGCCAGCCGCTCGATCCAGTACTTGCCGATAAGCCCGGCATAATAGGCGGTGCCGCACGCAGAGATCGTCACGCGCGGCACCTTGCCCAGATCGATCCCCAGATCGGGCAGGCGGATGAGACCCTCGGCCATGTCGACGTAATGGGACAGCGTGTGGCTGATGACCTCGGGCTGCTCGTGGATTTCCTTGGCCATGAAATGTCGGTGGTTGCCCTTGTCGATCAGCAGTGCATTGGCCTGCGACTTGACCGCCGGGCGCTCGACCCGCGCGCCGCCGCGATCGAAGATCTCCACGCCATCGCGGCGCAGCACGGCCCAGTCGCCTTCGTCGAGATAGCTGACCGTATCGGTGAACGGTGCGATCGCGATGGCATCCGAGCCCAGGTACATCTCGCCTTGTCCATGCCCGATGACGAGAGGGCTGCCCACACGCGCCGCCATCATCAGGTTGTCCTGCCCGGCGAACACGATGGCGAGGGCAAAGGCACCCTTGAGGCGCTGCAGCGACGCCTTGACGGCCTCGACCGGTCCCATGCCGCGGTCCATGTGCTCGGTGATGAGGTGCACGACCGACTCAGTGTCCGTGTCCGTCTGGAACTGGTGGCCAGCCGCCGTCAGTTCCTCGCGCAGCTCGCGGAAGTTCTCGATGATGCCGTTGTGAACAACCGACACGCGCGGGCTCATGTGCGGATGCGCGTTGCGCTCGGTCGGTTTGCCGTGTGTGGCCCAGCGCGTGTGGCCGATACCGACGTGGCCATTGAGCGGTTCGGTGAGCAGGCGCCCTTCCAGGTTGCGCAACTTCCCTTCCGCGCGACGCCGCGCCAGATGGCCGTTCTCGACGGTCGCGATGCCCGCAGAGTCGTAGCCGCGATACTCGAGCCGCCTCAGAGCGTCCACTAGGTCGCCTGCCACCGGCCGCTCAGACAGAATTCCGACGATGCCGCACATGCCTCAAGTCCCAGCCTCAGGTCTGCGCCGACTTGCGCCGGCGCATCATGATACGAAATTTCTCCGCCCAGCCCGGGCGCTCGTCCTGACTCGAGCGCTCGAGCGCCAGGGCGTCGGCGGCCACATCCTTGGTGATGACGCTACCCGAGCCGATGTAGGCGCCCTTGCCGATGCGCACCGGTGCGACGAGCGAGGAGTTCGAGCCGACGAACGCGCCCTCCCCGATCTCCGTGCGATGCTTGAAGAAGCCGTCGTAATTGCAGAAGATCGTGCCGGCGCCGATGTTGGCGCCCGCTCCCACGCTGCCGTCACCCAGATACGACAGGTGATTGGCCTTGGCGCCGACGCCAAGCGAGGCGTTCTTCACCTCGACGAAATTGCCGATGTGGACGTCCGCACCCAGTTCTGCTCCCGGGCGAAGGCGTGCAAACGGGCCGATGCGACCGCCCTTGCCGATCCGAGCTCCCTCGATGTGGCAGTTGGCGCGAATGACCGCATCATCCTCGACGGTGACGCCGGGTCCGAAGAACACGTTGGGCTCGATGAGAACGTCGCGTCCGATCTGAGTATCGTGGCTGAACCAGACCGTCTCGGGTGCGATCAGCGTTGCGCCTTCCCGCATGGCGCGGGTCCGGCGGCGCTGCTGCCAGATCGCTTCGGCGGCCGCGAGCTGATCGCGCGCGTTGATGCCCAGCACGTCGGCCTCGTCGCACGTCACGACGGCAGCGTGGCCCCCGCCGGCGCGCACGATCTCGACTGCATCGGTGAGGTAGTACTCGCCCTTGGCGTTGTCGTTACCGATACTCTCCAGTACGCTGGCGAGGTCCTCCACACGAAACGCCAGCACGCCCGAGTTGCACAGGCGCACGGCACGCTCGGTCGGGGAGGCATCCTTGAATTCGCGTATCGCGAGCAATCCACCACCGGCATCGGTGATCAGGCGGCCATACTCGGCAGCGTCGTCGGGCTCGAATCCAAGGACCACTACCGCGGCCCCACCATCGAGCGACCAGCGGACCCTCGCGATCGTCTCGGGCGGCGTCAGCGGCGTGTCGCCATAGAGCACGATCACGTCGCCCCGGTGCTCGCGGATCGCCGGCAGCGCTGCCTTGACGGCATCTGCCGTGCCGAGCTGCGCCTGCTGCACGAAGATCTCGGCGCCGGGGGCGGCACGGCGGGCTACCGCTGCGACATCGTCCATACCCGGGCCGACCACGACGGCCGTTCGCGCGCTGCCCGTCGCGGCGGCGAGCGCAAGCACATGTTCCAGCATGCTGCGACCGGCGATCTCGTGCAGGACCTTCGGCCGCGCCGACTTCATGCGCGTGCCCTTGCCGGCAGCCAGAACGATAGTGAGGAGCGGTCGATCCGCCATAGCGCTTCGTGATCCCTCGATGCGGCGGAGCCACAACCGAGCCGCCTCCGCGACGGCTATCCGATTCGGCGCGAACTTCCGAAGACCCGCGGTCCCCCAATCCACACGCCCAATCGCCCGGTCTGCGCGGCCCGAGCAGGCGGCCCGGCAGCCCGGCGTAGCACTTTGCTGCGACGCAATGCAAATACGGAGCCAGCCGCATGCAGCCGTCGAGACGCCATCCACAATCCTGGGGCGCAAGGCGCCATCTCCGGTTTGACCGGCCAGAGGGACTCAGACAGCGTTGCTCTTTGATGCACGCGCAACCGGGCAGGCCGGGCGCTTTCCGCTGCCGAAGTCACGGTACACCGGCAGCGGCCAAATTTGCCGAGGATCCTGTCGAGCATGACAGACATGACGCTCAATCCGACCCAGCCCATGGCGCTGCTCCCCGCCGGGGGAGGCCGCTCGATCAATACCTTGTACGTCGCCGTCTGGCTGCTGATCGGCTTGGCTGCGGGCGGCTATCTCGTTGCGCTCGCCGTCAAGCCCGAGCTGGTTCCTCTGCGCCGCACACCCAAGGTCTCACAACCGCAGGGCAACAACGCAGAGGGCAGCGCCGAACCACAATTGCGAAGCCTCCGAGGCGATCTCGACAGGGCACGTGCGGAGGCTGCCAGGGAAGCGGCTGCGCGCAAAGCGGTGGAGCTGCGCCTACAGGCGGCGGAGCGTCAACTCGCCACCCAGCGTGCGCCGGAGCCCAACCCCACGGCCTCCCAGGGCCCTGCGCCCCAGGCCGCCGCAGCCGCCCCTACGAGCACGTCGGCGACGGCAGCAGGTGCGGCAGTCGTAGCCGCCGCTCCGGCGGCGGTCGCCGCGCCCGCGTCAGAACCCGTGACCTTCGAGATCGTCAACGCCAAGCCTCGTGGCGCGCTAAGCGGCGCTCCTGTTACCCCACCGGACGCTACGGCTGCCGCACCTGCGGCGCCCGCTCCACCCGAGGCGGCCACCGCTCCACCCGAGACGAACGAGCCTGCCATTGGAACCGAGGTGGCAGTGCCGCTACCCGGAAAGCGACCGGCATCATTGCGCCTGCGCACCAGCGCGCTGCCTGCCAAGCCTCCGGCCGCAGGTTTCACCACCGACGTGACCCGTGAAGCAAGAATTGAGACGGGCAGTATCGCGTCGCGTCCCGCTGCCGCGGTACCCAGCTTCGGCGCCGCGGAAGTGGTTCGCGCCGCTGCGCCCGGCGTCGGCGTGCGGCTCACGTCCGGGCCCTCCGTCGATGCTCTGCGACTGAGCTGGAGCCTGCTCACCGAAAGGTTCGGAACCGAAGTATCTTCGCTCGAACCACGCTACATCGCTGGCGGTCCGGGTTTGCCATTCACCCTCGTCGCCGGCCCGCTGCCTGATGGCGCTGCCGCGAGCGCGCTTTGCTCGAGCCTCACCGCCAAGGGTGTGCCGTGCAGTGTCGGCAATTTCTCCGGCAATGCACTATAGGCTCTGGTCCCATCGAGTCCGAGTTCAACGCGCCATGACGGCGAAGGCCGGCGCCGCATCTGCGGCGCCGGCCTTCGCATTTCAGCGGCTCGAGTAGAACCGAACTCTATCAGGCCTTGCGACCACACGTGTTGACGCCGATCAGCGAGTAGGCCGGGCAGGTGCCGAGCAGACCCGTGAGCAGCGGAACGACGCCGATCCAGCCCAATGGCGAGGCCGCTACGTTGGGCAGGTAGCCCAGCGCCAGGGCGATGAGAGCAAGACCGACGATAATCCTCAGCACGCGATCGATGGTTCCGACGTTTGACGACATGTTCGCCATTCCTCCCAGGTGTGAAAGCAGCTGCCAGCCAGACGCAATCCGGCTTGACAAGAATTTAACTCAGCGTTCGCACGGGGTCGGTGACCGACATCACACGGACAGTCCATTCCTATGACGGTTGCCAATCAGGCTTCGCTACCGACGAGTGCCGACAGACCGCCTCGGTTCAGGATGCGCACCCGACCGCGCTCCAGTGCGACAAGCCCCTGGTGCTCGAAGCGCTTGAGCCGCCTGCTCACCACCTCGCGCGCCGTGCCGATGTCGAGCGCCAGCTCCTGATGCGTCTCGGCGACGCTGTCGCTGCTTCCGGCTCGCTGCAGCAGACGCGCCGCAAGGCGCGACTCCGTACGGTGAAAGGCCAGTTCGTCGACGAGGCTGATGAGGTCGAAGATGCGTCGCGTCTGCACCGCGATGACGGTCTCGCGGAACGCTTCCGAACCGCCAAGCAGCTCCCGGAAGAGACCCCGGCCGATGGCGATGCCTTCGATGGGGCGCTCCGCGATGCCTTCGGCCTGGTAGGGCCTTTCGCCCGTCATGCAGGCCACCGACATGACGCAGATCTCGCCCGGATTGACGCGGTAGAGCTCGATTTCGCGTCCCGTCTCCGAGACCATGCGCACGCGAACGTGCCCGCTCGTCAGCAGAACCAACCGCTCGCACGCCTGTCCGGGCTGGAACAGCACCGCCCCTGCAGGCGCCGAAACCGGCTCGGTGCGCCCGGCGAGCAGTCGCCGTGCGTCCTCATCGATGCCAGGGATCGCCTCCAGCGGCACGTGCTGTTCGGTCGGCGCCAACGTCGTCCCTCCTCGATTTGCAGCGTGGCTTCACAGATCAGAGGCCGAGAACGTATCGCAGACCTGCATCTTGCCGGCCTCGAAGCCCTTGCGGAACCAGCGCACGCGTTGCTCGGATGAGCCGTGCGTGAAGGCGTCGGGAACCACGTAACCCTGGCTCCGGCGCTGGATCATGTCGTCACCAATGGCGCTTGCCGCATTGAGCCCTTCCTCGATGTCGCCACGCTCCAGACGGTTGTTGAGCTGGTGGTTGAGGTTGGCCCAGACGCCAGCAAGGCAATCCGCCTGCAGTTCCATGCGCACCTGGAGCGCATTGGATTCGCGCTCGCCCATGCGCGCCTTCATCTGCTGCACCTTCTCGGCAATCCCCAGGATCGTCTGCACGTGATGGCCGACTTCGTGCGCAATCACATAGGCCTGCGCGAAATCACCCGGTGCCTTGAAGCGTTGCTTGAGCTGCTCATAAAACGTGAGGTCGAGATAAACCTTCTGGTCGAGCGGACAGTAGAACGGGCCCATTGCCGACATCCCGGTGCCGCACGCGGTGCTGACGCCCCGCTCGAACAGCACGAGCTTGGGCTCCTTGTACGTGCGGCCGAACGATTGGAACACGCGCTTCCAGACGTCCTCGGTGTCGGCCAGCACGCGCTCCATGAAGACTTTGTCCGGATCGCTCGCCCCCGCCTGCCCCTGCGGTTGTGCCTGCGGTTGCCGTTGGGCGCCGCCGGGAAGTCCGGGGATATCGAAGGGACTGCGGTTAGCCGTCGGCCGCGTGCCTTGATCCATGCGCGGAAGTTGCGGCACGTCGGGGAATCCTCCGCCACTCGGCCCGCCGCGCAGGATGTCGAGCGGGTTGATGCCGAACAGCAGCATGATCGCGCCAAGGATCAGCAGCGTCGTGAGGCTGAAGCCGCCACGCCCGCCGATGGGGATCTGAATGCCCCCGCCGGGAAAGCCGAAGCCGCCGCCGCCCCTGCCGCGCCGGTCCTCGACATTGCTGCTCTTGCGGTCGTTGTCGTCGTAACGCATCGGGGTTCCTCGAAATCCTGACTGCTGCATCGGGCGCCCGGGCGCCTTAGGCGTGGCGATCAATGCATGACGCCACTGCCGAAACAAGGGCGTTCCACCGTCCCTGCTAGGTGGTTTGGCGCGGCATCAGCGAGCGTTTGGGGCCCGGGCGCTGACCTGCTGCCTCGCTCGCCGGCTCCTGCCCGATCGCGGCCTTGTGCTCGAGCGCCAGCATCGGCTCTGGCTCGGTGTCCTGCCCTGGCGCGACCTTGCCGGCATCGAGCGGCTTCAACAACGACTTGACGCCACGAGAGGCCGCCACCACGCCCTGGTTCGCGAAGGCCTCGTGGTTCTTCTCGATCTCCTTGAGATCGTAGCGGTAGTTGACCATCAGTCCGTGCGCCTCCTCCAGGCCCTTGTCGGAGACGTCACCCATCACGTTGATCCGCTCCAGGCGTGCTCCGTTGCCAAGATGGAAGCGGGCGACCGGATCGACAACCCTTCCATCCTCGCGCCGCGCGGTAAGGAAGTAGTGGGCGGCGACTGCCTGCAACGGCTCGCGCAAGGCAACCAGGGCGCGCTCCTTCGTATGCCAGCGGGCGCGGTGCAGGAGGCTGAGCGCGGATCGCTTGTCCTGCGGCATCGCCGCGACCGTGGCTTGCCCCTCGCGTCCCGACAGCCAGCGTGCGAACCCCGGCACGGGCGAGAGCGTCACGAACGTCTTCAGCGTCGGCAACTCCCGGACCAGATCCTCGACCACCTGCTTGATGAGGAAGTTGCCAAACGAGATGCCCTTGAGGCCCTCCTGGCAATTGGAGATCGAGTAGAAGATCGCCGTCGTCGGCGCCTCGATCGGCCGCTCGATGGGTTCAGCATTGAGAATTGGCTGGATCGCGTCGGCCGCCTCGTGGGCCAGCGCCACCTCGACGAAAATCAGCGGCTCGTCGACGAGCGCGGGATGGAAATAGGCGAAGCAGCGGCGATCCCGTGCGTCGAGCCGGCGACGCAGGTCGTCCCAGCTCTCGATGCGGTGCACGGCCTCGTAGGCGATGATCTTCTCCAGGATCGACGCCGGGGTTTGCCAATCTATGCGCCGCAGAACCAGAAAGCCGCGGTTGAACCACGAGGACAGCAGGTGCCGTAGATCCTCGTCCACGCGCTGCAGCATGACGCTGCCCTTGAGGTGCTGCAGCAGGCCCCGCCGCATCGCGACGATCTCGGCGGTGGCACCCGGAGCCAGGTTCAGGCGGCGGAAGAATTCCTGGCGTGGGCTTTCCACCGCGTGCTGGAGTTCGGAAAGCGCCTCTGCGCTGGGCGCGGAAGCATAAGCACGCGCCGCCGCCGCGACGCGGGTCGCATCGGGTTGCATCTCCCGCCCCAGATACTCGAAAAACGACAGGCGCTCCTGCGGGTCGAGCGTCCGGTATCGTTCCACGATCTGGCGCGCGATGGCGACGCCCGACGCCTCGCCACGGCTTGAGATCAGCGCCGAGGCCAGCGCGTCGATGTTCTCGTGTCCCGGATCGGCGAACAGCGAGCGCGGCAGCAGAGAGCGCCCCTGCTCGGCGACCGTGCTCATAAGTTCCTGCAGGAACGAGACGTTGATTGGACTTCGGCTCGTGGCCATGGCGCGATCCGATTGCTGGGTGTGGGCCGTGCGACGGGCCACCATAGCAAGCTCAATTGGCATCCGAAATCAGCAGCTTCAAGACGCCCGCACCCCGGCGAGGACAAAGGACCAGGGGGCTCCGTTAGGAATTCGTTAACCAACGCACCCCACGATTCCCGTCAAATTGACCGTGGAGCCCCTTCCATGCCCATCGCCGGCACCCTCGACGAGACCAACCGCCCGGCCGGGGCGTTGGGCCCGGCACACAACGACACCGGCCGCATCGCCTTTTGCGGTCCCTACGTCCTCTCAGCGATCACCGGCTACCCGATCTCCAAGGTCGAGGATGTCGTCCGGGACCTGCGCGATGTCCCCGACGGTCGCAAGCCGGTCGTGGAGGGCACCCATTCCGGTGAGGTCGAGGAGGCGCTGGCCCGCTTCGGCTACCTCATGAAGCCGGTGGCCACGTTCATGCACCTGGCGCGCAAGGAGCGTCCGACCCTATGGACGTGGATGCAGAAACCGCGCAACGCATGGTCGTTCTACATTCTCGCCATCCACAAGGGGAAGGAAGGGCACTGGATCCTCGTGAAGGGAGCCAAGATGTGCGACACCTTCACCGAGGGTCGTTGGACATTCGTCTGCGACGGTCCGCATCGTGGCTGCCGGATCATGGAGATCTTCGAGGTCAAGCGCGACCTGGGGGTCTAGTCCCGACCGACCATCATTGGCCACTAGGGCCAGCGCATGGCCTCGGCGGGCGGCCGCATCATCTGGAACGAAAGCCCATTGAAGTCGGCGAGACGCGCGGCACGGTCGAAGGCTGCTTCCGGCGGCACGTGCCGCCAGTCGGCGAGCCTGTAGAGCACCCCATCAACTGCCATGACGAGAGCGCCGTTCTTGAGCGGCTCCAACTGGTCGACAAAGCGGCGACCGCCCGCCGCGACCGCGGCTTGGACTGCCAGCAGCTGCGGCTTGACCTCTTCGTAGGCCGCCGCCTCCTCGGCCATCCGCCGCTCGAGATCGCCATCTGGGCGCTTGAGCTGCGAAACATGGAACGTTACCGGCATCCGTACGTTCTCGACCGGTGTCATGCCGTCGTCGCTCTCAGCGAGGACCAGCTGGTTGCCGGACCGGAAGTAGCCCCCGCCCGTCCACGTTCCGAATGACGGCCAGACGGCGAGCGCCGAGAAGAAGGGCGGCCGCGAAATGGCCGTCCAGCTGCCTTGATTGGCGCGCGGCGGCACTCGTCGGGCGCCCCCACCGGCTGCCTGCTGCATGTACCGAGGTACGCGGCGCTTGGGGTGACGCTTCTGAAAGGCCTTGAGTTCAGCCAACGTCGCTCCCGCGGGCTCGTAGGCCGCCGTTTCGTCACCATCCGCGACACGTCTTGGGAAGCGCCGATTATTCTCTCCAGGCGCGATGTGATACTGCGCGGCCCAGTAGACGAGCATTTCCCCGTCGGGCGACAGATCGCAAAGCCTGACGATCCCCTTCAGCCACTGGCCGTGGACGAATGTGTCGTTCGCCATGTTCCACGCGATCAGGTGGAAATGGCGCTTCGGCCCTCGCCGCAGAATGACAGCCCTCGGCGCGCTCCGTGCAAAGGCGATTGTGAGACGGGTGCGGTACGTGCGCTCCACGTGATGCGCCTCCCTTCCCCCTGGTTATCGGCGGATGCGACCCGAGCGGCGCGTCTCAATGCGGTCGAAGGCCCGTTGCTGGGCCGGTGAACACCACGGGTTGCCGTAGTAGCCCCAATGACCGTTGAAACGTGTGCAATCCTTGATCGCGAAACTGTCCGCCGTGCGAACCCGGCGGTCCCGGCTTCCGGCCTGCGCCGTGCTGATCGTATCGAACAGCAAAGCGCCCGCACACGTGAGCAGCGAGCACGTCAGCAGCGAGCACGTCACTAGCGCGCGTCGCACGATGTTGCGGTTCAATAGCATGTGTCGTCCTCCGCCGCATCGTCTGCTGCCGATGCGTCTATGGGCTGTTTGGTTACACGCGCCCCGGTGTGCTCACGCTGAGCCCCAGCGAGGGGCGACCGGTTCGGGCGCGTTTTGCTCCATTTGGGAACCCGACGCCGACGGCCGCAGTTCTTGCATCACAGACGTGATCAAAGAGAGGCGCCTATGCCGCTGTCAACCATCCTCATCATCATTCACATCTTGATGCTCATCGGTGCCCTGCCGACCTGGGGCTACAGCCGCGGCTGGGGCGTAGCGCCGTCCGGTTTGATAGGCACCTTGCTCATCATCCTGATCCTCCTGGAAATGATGGGCCGGATCGGACGCTTCCGACCTCAGTTGCCGTAGGGGCTCGCTTCCCAGCTCGCATGCTGCCCGCCTGCAAGCAAAAGGCCCGCCGAACCACGCTCGGCAGGCCTCTTCCCAATTTCGATCGCTTCGAGACGCTGACCGGTCAGTCCTTGGCGCGCTCGACGTAGGATCCGTCGGCGGTCATGACCACAACGCGCGTACCCGCTCCGATATGCGGCGGCACCATGATGCGTGCGCCGTTCGACAGCGTGGCAGGCTTGTAGGACGACGACGCGGTCTGTCCCTTCACCACCGGATCGGCTTCAGTGATCTCCAACGTGACGCGCTGCGGCAGCTCGATGGCGATCGGAGTGCCGTCGTGAAGCGACAGCTTGCACGTCATGCCCTCCTGCAGCCACTGCGCCTGATCACCACAGACGTCGCGCGAGACGAGGATCTGGTCATACGTCTCCGGATGCATGAAGGTGTAGCCGCTGTCATCCTCGTAGAGGTAGTTGTAGTCGACCTCCTCGACGAACGCGCGCTCCACCTGGTCGGTCGTGCGATAGCGCTCCGTGACCTTGACGCCGTCAGCGATACGCCGCAGCTCCAGATGCGTCACCGGCGTACCCTTGCCCGGATGGATGTTCTCGGCCGAAATGACGACGGCCAGCCTGCCGTCGAGGTCGAGCACGTTGCCCTTGCGGACCGAGCTGGCGATGATCTTGACCACGATTCCTCGTTCTCCGGTTTGCGGTTGCCAACGCCCGTTTCCGTGCCGCTGATGTTGGCCCGGGCCTTGTGCGTAGCGCCTTGTAAGGCTCAGAATCGGGGCTACATACTCCCTCCCGCCGCCCGCGCCAAGTGCGGCACGGTTCCGGCCCCCGTGCCGGGAGGCGTCTTCCACCCCACGCGCGCGATGCAGGCTCACAGTGATGCACGACAGACGGCCGAGCCCCTGGTGGGCGCCAGAGCGTCACGAGGACCGCCGGCCACGCCTGCTGCTCCGGGCGCACCTCAAGCAGACCATCCGAGCCTACTTCCACAGCCAGGACTTCATTGAGGTCGATACGCTGGCGCTGCAGGCCTCGCCGGGCAACGAGACCCATCTGCACGCGTTCGCCACAGATCTGGACATGACCACTGGCGAACGACGACGCCTCTACCTGCACACCTCGCCCGAGTTCGCCTGCAAGAAGCTGCTGGCAGCCGGCGAGCGGCGCATCTACACATTCGCCCCCGTCTTCCGCAATGGCGAGCGCGGCCGTCTCCATCACCCCGAATTCACGATGCTCGAGTGGTATCGCGCCCAAGAGCCCTACGGCATGGTTATGGAGGACTGCGCGCATATCCTGACCATCGCCGCTGAAGTGGCGGGTTGCGCGGCTTTCGTCCATCAGCAGACCGCCTGCCCAGCGCAGCATCCACCGGTGCGCTTGAGTGTACGCGATGCGATTGTACGCCATCACGGCATCGACATCCTGCCCACCATCGCGAGCCCGCTCGCGCCCGATGCCGTCGCCCTGCGCGCACTCGCCCGCGCCAAGGGCCATGCGATCGCCGACGATGAAACATGGTCCGACGTCTTCAGCCGCCTCGTCGCCGGTCTGGAGGGCGAACTGGGCAACGACGCTCCGGTGCTGCTCGTCGAATACCCTGCAATCGAGGCGGCGCTGGCGCGGCCGAAGGCCGCCGACCCGCGTCTGGCCGAGCGCTTCGAGCTCTATGTCGCCGGCATCGAGCTTGCCAACGGCTTCGGCGAGCTTACCGACGGGCCCGCACAGCGCGCGCGGCTCGAATCGCAGATGGCCGAACGCGAGCGCCGCTACGGCACGCGCTATCCGATCGACGACGACTTCATCGCGGCGGTCGATCGCATGCCCGAGGCGTCGGGCTGCGCGCTGGGCTTCGATCGCCTCGTCATGCTGGCGACGGGGGCCGAGCGCATCGACGATGTGATCTGGACGCCTCTGGACGAGGAACCATGACCAAGCCCTTCTCGACGACACTTCGCAGCGCCGATGAACTCATCGCGCATGGACTCGTTCCCGCGGCGGCCCGCGATGGACTAGCAGCGGTTACCCAGCGCTATCAGGTGGCGATCACGCCGGCCATGGCCGACCTGATCGATCCCGCCGACCCCGGCGACCCGATCGCGCGACAATTCGTGCCGACCGAGGCGGAGCTCCAAACCGCTGCGCACGAGTTGGCAGACCCCATCGGCGACGAGGCGTATGCGCCGGTTCGCGGCATCGTGCACCGCTATCCCGACCGCGTGCTGCTGAAGCTGGCAAGCGTCTGCCCCGTCTACTGCCGTTTCTGCTTCCGGCGCGAAAGCGTGGGTCAGGGCGGCGAGGCCGCGCTCGGTGCAGAGGATCTTGCCGCAGCGATTGCCTACATCGCCGCGACACCGCAGCTCTTCGAGGTGATCGTGACGGGCGGCGACCCGCTCTTCCTTTCACCGCGCCGCCTTGCCGAAGTCGGCGAGGCGCTGGCATGCGCCGCGCACGTACGCGTCGTGCGCTGGCATACGCGCGTCCCTGTCGTCGCGCCAGAGCGCATCGATAAGAACCTCGTCAACGCGCTCCAAGCCGCGACCGGCAAAGCGGTATTCGTCGCCATTCACTGCAACCACCCGCGCGAGCTGACCACGGCGGCGCGCGCGGCCATCTCGCGGCTGTCGGGCGCCGGCGTGTCCCTCGTGAGCCAGAGCGTTCTGCTCAAGGGCGTCAACGACGATGCGGATGTTCTGGAGCGTCTGATGCGAGAGCTGACTGCCCTTGGCGTCAAGCCCTATTACCTGCACCACGCCGACCTCGCGCCGGGCACCGGCCACCTGCGCGTGTCGATAGAGGCGGGCCAGCGCATCGTCGCGGAGTTGCGCCGACGCATCTCGGGGCTCGCCATGCCGGCCTACGTGCTCGACATCCCCGGCGGCTTCGGCAAGGTGCCGGTGGCGGCGGACCACGTCGGACCGGTCGATCCTGAAACGCGCTCACGCATTTTGGTGGACCGTCTAGGCCAGCGTCACGTCTACCGCGATCCCAGTACCGAACCTGGGACCTGAGGCATCTCGCGTCGGGTCCTAGACCTGCCGCCCGTAGTAGAGCATCGACACATGACGTGCCTCGGCGAAGAAAAGCCAGCGCTCGACGAAGAGCCCGGCTGCCAGTGAACCGACGGCGAGTACGGCAAGCGCTGCGGTGATCGTGCCGCCGCCGACGGCCAGCGCCAGCACGAGCAGCGCCGCGGGCAGCGCGAAGGCCATCATCACGGCGATCCGCCGCAGCTTGTCGGCATGGCGGCGCGCGACCTCGAAGCCCATCTCGCGCATGACGAAGTTCGCCATCGTGTGCGGCGGATCTAGCGGCCGCACAGACCCGCCCTTGAGGCCGGTTGCGTCGGCGAGCGTGAATGGCGATTGATCGGCACCAATGCGCAGCCAATAGGCCGTCTTCATCATCCAGCCGGCAATCAGGCCGGCCACGGCCAGCCAGACCGGCCACGCAGGCAGCGCCTCGATCAGCGCCAGCAGCGCACACAGCAGCACTGCGCCGGAAGCGAGCCCCAACACGATGTAGACCGGAGCCGTCAACGGCTGCGACCAGGCCCGGATCGTCGGCAGCGAAGCGTAGATCATGCCCGTGGTGTAGATCGTCACAAGGGCAAGCGCCGCCGCCGCCAACCCGGAAACGGCAACGTACCCGCCCTGCTCGCCCGCTAGCCCCCAGCCCATGCCGAACAATCCGGCCGGGACGAACGTGGCGACCGCCGCGATGCCTTCACGTGACAGCCACGACGAGCGCCATTGCGAAAAGGCTCGCCAGGCGCGTTCGGGCCTGCCCAGGTGCGCGGTCGACGACAGAAGCCCCGCGGTCAGCAGCGCCAGCGCCAAGCCCGTGCCGAAAAAGCCCAGCCCTTGCGACGGTGGCAACAGACCCAGCGCGTTGGTCACGCCGAGCAGGGCGAGCAGTCCGAGACCCGCTCCGGAGGCCGTGGTGAAAAAAATGACGGAGTAGGCGGGGTGCATGGGCCTCGATCGCTCTCTTATCGGTTGTGCGCGGGGTTTATCGCGCAAGGACGCGGTCAGCCCAGGCGAACAGCCGCTCGATCGCCGAGCCGTCACCGGTTGCCAAGGGCGCCTGCATTGCTTCGGCGGACCCCGCTTCCGCATACCCACTGCCGTCGCGACGTGGGCGGGGCGGCAGATACTTGTTGACCGGCTTGTAGCCCATGCCGGGCAGCAGATCGTAGCCGCCACGCTCCGCCACGAGCTGGGAAATATCGCTGTCGGGATCCCCCAGATCGCCGAAGTGTCGGGCACCGGTCGGGCACGCCCGCACGCATGCTGGGATGCGGTCGCGCTCCTCCAGATGCGGGTTGTAGATGCGGTCGACGCACAGCGTGCACTTCTTCATGACACCATGCGCGTGGTCGTACTCGCGCGCGCCATACGGGCACGCCCATGAGCACAGCTTGCAGCCGATGCACATATCCGGATCGACGAGGACGATGCCGTCCTCCACACGCTTGTAGGAGGCTCCCGTCGGGCAAACGGTGACACAGGCGGGCGTCTCGCAATGCAGGCACGAGCGCGGAAAATGCACGGTGCGCGAGCGCGCCGCCGCTGAAGCGCCGATCGCATCCGGCGTACTCACCTCGTAAGCGTGCACACGGTTGAGCCAGGCGCCGTCTGGGTTCGACCCGTAGGGCTCGAAATCCGACAGCGGCGCGGAATAGCCGCCGGTGTTCCACTCCTTGCAGCTCGTCGCGCAGGCTTGGCAGCCGACGCAGATGTCGAGATCGATAACGAGACCGAGCTTCTTGCCCGTGCGCTCCGGCAGCGAGGTCATTGCCTCAGCCCTCGCTACGCAAGACTGATTTGAAGGCCGAGGCACGCGGGCAGCACATCGGTGCGCGCTGAACGACATGGAACGACATGTGCGGGCCTTCCCTTCGGCGGTCTTCTCGCTGGGCACCGGCGGCGCTCACACCCCCCGCGCGATCCCGACACCAATTTATCGTCATATTCGCATTCTTGCATACATGCTATGATGCCCAGCCTGCAACTCTCTGGGCAAGTGGCCGGCTGTTCTCCCCAGGCCGACGTGCCAAGCCCCTGCTCAAAACACGAAAATCGATCCGGTGATACAGCTTAATCGATCCTCAAACGAGCGCCGCTAGTGTCGTGATTGCGAACTCGTCACGTTCTTCGCGCAGACGCCGATCGAAATTCGCGATCCGCACGTCACCCGCGATACCAATATCGTAGCGTCGATCCGGATCGAAAAGTCCGCCGTGAGGCCCTTCCGGGCTGCGCCAAGCGGGCTGCCAGGTCATCAACCGAGGTTGCGAAGCCGACCCAGCGAACATGCGGGCCGTTTGTCGCAACGGAGACCAGGATGGGATGCAGGATTTCAGCCCGCCCGGATCGTCCCGGGGCATCGGCCGCAGGCCGGTGCACGGCCTGCGCCGCTGCGCTGCTCGCCGTCTACCCTCTGCAAGCGAACGCTGAAACGTGCGCATCGCCGCCGACACCGGTTCACGATCTCGCGTTGTCCCGGCCCTATGTCGATGCCGCCGGAACCGTGACCACTCCGGTGGCAACAGCACGCCGCGCCGAAGAAACGGCCGACCTCAGAGCCTTTCTCACGGGCCTTGCCCGCAATGCCGATGCCCACCGCCGCACGTCGGGCGCTGCGAGCCGTTCGGCGGCACGCTGCGCGCTGACGTGGCTCGACGCTTGGGCCGAGGCCAAGGCTCTCACCGGAGAGATGCAGACCAAGCAGGCGATTGCAGAGCGCAAATGGACGCTGGCGGGCGCGGCACTCGCTTACCTCAAGGTCGCTGATCAGGCGACCGCCAAGCAGCGAACGTCCATCGGCGCCTGGCTCGCGGGCCTTGCGCACGCGGCGCGGGCCGACTTCGACAATCCCGGCATCAAGCGCAACAACCACTGGTACTGGCTCGGCCTGGCGCTGGGCGCGGTTGCGATTGCCCAGAACGACCAGCAGATGTGGACTGAGGCGCGCTCGATCTACGGCAACGCACTGGCCGACATCCGCGACGATGGCCTGCTGCCCATGGAACTGGCGCGCGGACGCCGCGCGCTCCACTACCACGTCTTCGCGCTGACGCCACTTGTGCTGCTGGCGGAACTCGCTGCCTCACGTGGAGAGGACTTCTACGGCATGTGGGACGGTCGGCTGCATCGCCTTGTTGGGGCGACACTTGCCGGTCTTGGCGATCCGACCTCATTCGCTGAGCGCGCAGGGACGGTCCAGGAGAGCGAAGTGGAAGCGGGCTCGGGATGGCTCTGGCTCTACGCCGCGCGCTTCCCAGGCAAGGTAGGGTCAAACGCACCCGCCGCGCGCTACGCCCACCGCTGGCTCGGAGGCGACGTGCGGCAGCTTCCCTGGTTGTCCAGCGCGCGGCCCAGATCTTGAGTTTCAGGCCTCGGTGCTTTGACGGCCGCCGCCCGGCGTGCTTCACGGTGGTGGCAGCTTGGCCACCCCGTGACATAGCCCGAGGAACCTCCCCCATGGCAGCAATCGACGGCAGCCCTGCGACAGGCAGCGGCGCTGAGCTTCTCTACGATGAGCGCGCCGACGGCATCGCGATCGCGACACTCAACCGGCCCGCCCAGCGCAACGCTCTCACCTTCGCCATGTATGAGGGCTTAGCGGAGCGCTGTCGCGCCATTCGACCCGGCGGCCCCGTTAAGGTGCTCATCGTCACGGGGGCCGGCGCCAAAGCGTTCGCCGCCGGGACGGACATTTCCGCATTCCGCGACTTCGGCACGCGCGAGCAGGCCATCGCCTACGAGTCCAAGATGGACGCCGTGCTGTCCTCGATCGAGGCCACCGCCGTTCCAACAATCGCGGCGATCGCGGGCGCCTGCACTGGCGGCGGCGCAGCCATCGCCGCGTGCTGCGACATCCGCATCGCGACAGGCGACATGCGCTTCGGCTTTCCCATCGCACGCACGCTGGGCAATTGCCTGTCCATGGGCAACCTCGCACGGTTATCGGCTCTGATAGGTACGGCGCGCACCAAGGAGATCCTTTTTACTGCTCGGCTGATCGATGCCGGCGAGGCCAAGACCATCGGCCTTGTCAGCGAAATCCTCGATGACCACGCCGCCCTCATGGCGCGGGCCGACTCGCTCGCACACCAGATCGCAGGGCACGCGCCGCTCACCCTGCGGGCCACCAAGGAAGCGCTGCGACGCCTCCAGGCACAGGGCCTTAAGGGCCGCGACGACGATCTCATTTCGCTTTGCTATACGTCCGACGACTTCCGCGAAGGGATGGAAGCGTTCCTCGCCAAGCGCCCACCCGTTTGGAAGGGGCGTTGAGGCCGCCGGCAAGATCGAAGCGACCCAGCTTTGTCCGTACCGGCTCCAAAAGGCAGCCATGAAAACATCCGAAGTCGAGATACTGATCGTGCCCGGCTGGTCGAGCTCGGGGCCCGACCATTGGCAGTCGCGCTGGGAGCGGAACCTCAAGACGGCGCGGCGCGTCGAACAGGCGGACTGGTACCATCCCGACCGCGACCATTGGGTCGGCACGCTGGTGTCTACGATCGCTAAAGCCGCCAGCGATCTTCCCGTGGTGCTCGTCGCGCACAGCCTGGGCGTCGCAACCGTCGCGCACGCCGCCCAGCGCTTACCGACCGGTTCTGTCAGAGGTGCCTTCCTGGTTGCACCCGCCGACGTCGATAACGCCGCGAACTGGCCCGTCACGGAGGGCTACACCTTCGATGCCGCCCACCACGGCTTCGCGCCTTTGCCCACAAATCCCTTGCCGTTTGCAGCCACGTTGGTGGCCTCTCGCAACGATCCGTTCTGTTCGTTCGAACGAGCTCGCATTCTCGCCAGCACGTGGGGCGCGACACTCGTCGATGCCGGAGAGGTTGGGCACATCAACGTCGCTTCCGGTCAGGGTCCGTGGCCCGAAGGGCTGCTGCGCTTCGGCAGTTTTCTGAAGCAGCTGGGCGGCGATTGAGTCCACCGCCCGCTCGGCGGTGCGCCGCTACCGTTGACCAGAACGAACGTGCTCAACGTTCTTGGCCCCGCAGGACTGGCAGAAATTGAACGGGACCGTAACCCGCACATCGGCAATCTGAACAAGCTCGAACTCATTCGCTCGCAGTGCGAAGCCGATCAATTCGACATGGCTTTCCTGAATGCCCGCAACACGGTTCAGATGCTGCAGCAGAAGCTCAGTCCCCAACCGCCCAAGCGCGACTGCGCCAAGGAGCAGCGGGAGGAGTTCGATCTCGGCCCCTGCCACTGATCCGGCCGGCCGCTGGTTGGCTCGTCAGCTTTTGGCCGATTCGAGATCCTGCACGGCCTTGGCGAGGAACTCGTCCATTTTCCCGCGCAGGTCCGCATCGCTCACCGCGATCGCCTTCGCGTCGAGGTCGCCCTTCACCTTGCGAAAGACGTCGTCGTCGCCCTTCTCCTGAAGGTCGGCCCTCCGCACGTCCTTGATGTAGGCTTCCAGATCGGCACCGCTGAGACCGAGCTTGGCTCCGGCCCACTCGGCCAGCATCTTGTTGCGCCGCGACTCGGCCTTGAACTTCAGCTCCGCGTCCAAAGCGAACTTCTTCTCGTAGGACTTCTGGCGGTCGTCGAAGGTCGTCATCCCAGTCTCCATTCCGCTCAATCAGAGCGTGTATTGTGTCGCAGGACGCACGAAAAACGTGCATATTGTGACAATTTCGCCAGCCGTGGCGCCGGAGCAATACCGTGCTGGTCCCGCGAAATCAACGGGTTGGCTGGCAGGCTCCTCCGGTAACCGTCGCGGGCACCGTGTAGATTGTTTCGCGAGCGCCGTTCGGCTAGTGTCGGCGGCAAAATATTGCGTCGGGACCGAACCCGACGCAAGGTGGCAGGTAGTCCAAATTTGTGTGTGAGTTCAATCGCGAAGCTGTCTGCCGACCATCCTCCCCCCGCAGTATAACAAGAACGGACTTATGATCAGAGGCTTACCTATGAACAGGCGGCGTCGCGTCTACGAAGGCAAGGCGAAGGTGCTCTACGAAGGGCCCGAGCCGGGCACGCTCATCCAGCATTTCAAGGACGACGCGACCGCCTTCAACGCCAAGAAGCATGCGCTCATCGAGGGCAAGGGCGTTCTCAACAACCGCATCTCCGAGGTGATCTTCCAGCGCCTCGGCGAGATCGGTGTGCCCACTCACTTCATAAAGCGCATCAACATGCGCGAGCAGTTGATCCGCGAAGTAGAGATCATCCCTCTCGAGGTCGTCGTGCGCAATGTCGCCGCCGGCAGCCTCGCTACGCGTCTGGGGTTAGAGGAAGGCACGCCGCTGCCTCGGTCGATCATCGAGTTCTACTACAAGGCCGACGCGCTCAACGATCCCATGGTGTCGGAGGAGCACATCACCGCGTTCGGCTGGGCCGCCCCGACCGAGATCGACGAGATCATGCAGCTGGCGCTGCGCATCAATGACTTCCTCGTCGGCCTGTTCCTCGGCATCGGCATCCGGCTCGTCGACTTCAAGGTGGAGTTCGGCAGACTCTGGGACAACGAGACGATGCGCATCGTGCTCGCCGACGAGATCAGTCCGGACTGCTGTCGCTTGTGGGACATGCAGTCGGGCGAGAAGCTCGACAAGGACCGCTTCCGGCGCGACTTGGGCGGCATGCTCGAGGCGTATCAGGAAGTTGCCAAGCGCCTGGGCGTACTGAACGAGAGCCGTCCGCCCAAGGGCGCCGGTCCCGTGCTCGTCGCGTCAAATGGCAGCTCGAAGACCAACTGACCGGGATCGTCCGGCGCTGGAGCCGGCGAAGAACACCAAGCGCGGCGGCCGATCACGGCCGCCGCAGCTGTTTTCCCGCGCCGCTTGGAACCGGCTTGCTCCGGCCACTGAAACCGGGCAAACAGGGCCGCGCCGGGCGGCTGCGTCGGTACGCCTTCTCCGGTGCCGGGCGAAGACAAACAGAAGGCTTGCGGTCATGAAGGCGCGCATCAGGATCACGCTCAAGAATGGCGTCCTCGACCCGCAGGGCAAGGCGATCGCCCACGCGCTGGGCAGTCTGGGGTTCTCGGGCATCGAGGACGTACGGCAGGGCAAGTACATCGAGGTGAAGCTCGCCGAATCCGACGAGGCAAAGGCGCGCGAGACGGTGGAGCGCATGTGCAAGGACCTGCTCGCCAACACCGTCATCGAGAATTACTCCTACGAGATCGAGGGCTGAGATTGGGAGAGGCGCAAAAGCCCTCAGGCGACGCCGGCAAGGCCGTGCGTTTCATGGCCATCAAGGCGGCCATCTTCATTCTCGTGCCGTTGCTGGCGGCGACCCTTGCCGTCGTGGTGCTCCTCAAATGAACCGTCGCTGCACCATCGTGGCCGTCGTGACCGTGGCAGGGACGGTGCTGACCGGCGCCAGCAACACGTTGGCGGACGGGCTGACGCTGGAAGCCGGCAAGCCGGTCGCACTCGCCTGCGATACCAAGGCCGTGCTCGTGGCGACGAATGCCGCCAATGCCACCAACGGCAGCATCCTGCTGAAGCTCGAGCGAGGGGCCAAGGCCGCGGCCGGCGCGTCAGAGGACGGCAAATGGCGCCCACTCGTGCACGCACCCATGCACGTTGCCTCGCTCGCGGCGATGCAGGAGAAGACGTGCGCTACCGGCTGCCCGCTCTCGCTGTCGCCGGGTGGCGACATCCAGCTCTGGGCACCGTCGCCCAAGAGCCTCGACAAGCTCGCCCCTGACGAACTGCTGCTGCTGGCCGTCGTGAAGACCGCCACTCTGCAGCTCAAGGCGTCCACCTTCCGCGGCCAGCAGATCGAAGCGCTGGAAAGCGGGATGTGCCGTGTCGAACCGGGGTCCCCCCACGCCGAGCAATCCAAGCCCTAGACGCTACAGCGTTCAGCCGACGCGGTGCTGCGCTCAACGACAGGCCTGCGGCGCGGCCGCGCCGGGTTCGACCGGCGCGCAGCGCGAGCGGCTTTTACACAGGGGGTTGAGTTGCCGTCGAGCGGTCGGCGCTGCTACTAGAGGCGCTAGGCTAAGCATCCCTAGCGAGTCGCCAATGATCCGCGCCGCCGTCATCGTCTTTCCGGGGTCAAACTGTGACCGCGACATGAAGGTCGCCATCGAGCGCATAACGGGCGCGCCGGTCAAAATGGTCTGGCATGGCGACGCTTCGGTGCCAGCCTCCGACTTCATCGTGCTGCCCGGCGGCTTCTCCTACGGCGACTATCTGCGCTGCGGCGCCATGGCCGCGCACTCGCCCATCATGCGTGACGTGATCGCCAAGGCCCGAGCAGGCACGCCGCTGTTGGGCGTCTGCAATGGCTTCCAGATCCTGTGCGAGGCGGGGCTGCTGCCGGGTGTCCTCATGCGCAACCGCTCCCTCAAGTTCATCTGCCGCGATGTGCACCTCAAGATCGAAAGCGAGCGCACGTTCTTCACGCGCGCCTACCGCGAAGGCCAGATCATCAGGATCCCCATCGCGCACGCGGAGGGCAACTACTTCGCCGACGACGACACGCTCGATCGGCTGGAGGGCGAGGGCCGCATCGTCGCACGCTACTGCGATGAGGCGGGCAATACCGACGACGCGGCAAATCCCAACGGTGCGCAGCGGAATATCGCCGGTATCGCCGACGACTCAGGGCGCATCGTCGGCATGATGCCGCATCCCGAACGCCTCTATGAAAGTGCGCTGGGCGGCACCGACGGCCGGCGCGTGTTCGAAAGCGCGCTGGTCGGCTTCGCGGAAGCCATGGGCTGAGCGAAAGCGAAAGGGCGAGAGTGGCCCGCAGCCTCCCTCGCCCCCGGTCTGCTTGATGCGAAGCGGACCAATGCCCGCGGCGCTGCTACTTGCGCGGTGCGGCGTACGCCACCCGGTCCAGAACCGACACCGACATGGCCGACGCCGACGGCGCGCACTTGAACTCCAGCGTCTTGCCCTCGGCCGTGTCCACACGCGCCGTGCGGGTGGGGATGACCGGGATCGTGACGCGCATCGCCGCGCCCTGGATCTCGTCGAGAACGGCCTTGTCGGTAACCAGCACCGTCAGCTTACAGATGCCGCCCTCGCCCAGGTAGTAGCTGATCGCCCGCTTGGAGCCGACGTCGAAGCTGACACCGTGCCGCGGCGTCATCTTGAGCACGCCAGCCTGATCCAGCGCTCCCGCTTCGGCGGCACCCACAATCGTCAGGGCCGCGGCGACACCAGCCAGCATTCCCTTCATCGTCACAGTTGCCATTGTCGTGCTCCTTCTCGTGGTGCTCGTGATCATTCAAGCCGTTGTTGAGTTTGGGCCGCCAGACGGCGCACCCAGCGCCTCAGCGGCGTGGGTCTGAAATAGTCCTTGGAATCTCAGGGAAAAAGCGCCAATGCTGCACAGCAGCAATGCGCGCGCTGCAGCGCGAAACGGTCACAGCCCGAACGGGTAGTGGCTTTACCTATCCGTAAAGGCAAACCTGCCGTCCGGGCGCGCAGCCGGCCGCCGCGGCCTCAGGCTCCAGCGGCGGCCAGTTGCCTTAGAGCCGTGAGGATCGCCTGCCCTTCGACGGGCTTGGCAGCCGCATCGCCCGCGAGTGCGCTCAGATCGGGCAGCACCAGGGCTGCGCCGTCGAACGTCTGGTGGTCCGTGTAGGTGGAGCGGGTGACGACGGTCATAAGGCCTGCCCCCCGCGCAGAAGCGACACCGTTCTCCGAATCCTCCAGCGCCAGGCACTGCAGCGGGTGCAATCCCAGACGCTCCAGCGCCAGCAGAAACACGTCGGGAGCCGGCTTTTTTGCCCCCACCATATCGCCGGCCGCGATGGTCTCGAACAGCTCCGGCCACCGCGGTCCAAGTGTCGCCACCAGCAGACTTTCCACGTTGGGAAGGCTGGTGGTCGTGGCTATGGCAAGCCTCACGCCGGCATTACGCGCGTGCCGGATGAGCGGTTCGACACCCGGCCGCAGCGGCACGCCGCCCTCTGAGATGATCGCGTTGTAGATGGTGGTTTTGCGGGCATGCAGACCGGCGATCCAATCCTTGAGCATCGAGGGGTCGCTTGGCACGCCGTCCCGCGGCGGGTCGAAATCCCGCAGGAAATAGGCGATGCGCTCCTTGCCGCCCGTCACCTCGAGCAGGCGCCGGTAGAGCGGCTGGTCCCAATGCCATGCGAGGCCCGCTTCCGAGAAGACGCGGTTGAACGCCTCCCGGTGTGCCTCCTCGGTCTCCGCCAGCGTCCCGTCCACGTCGAAAATCAGCGCCTGCAGCATGAACCGCCTATCCTCCCTGGGCTCAAATCCGGCGCGGCTCAATCTCGGCCGACGCGCCTTCTGCGCGGCCACGGGCGCTGAAGACGCCTCTTTGGGCGCTCATGAAAGCACGGCCCACACTCGCCCGCGGGGCGTACAATCGTCTCACCCCGGCCGTCGGCCCGCTCGCGGCTGCAGGCATGGTGGGACAAGGCGCGCGGCGGCCGCTATAAGCACGCGACGAACGACCCCACGCTGCCGGAAGACGGACCGCATGAACGATTCCACGCCTAACGCCCGCCCGTCCGCCATCACGCCCCAGATCGTCGCCGAGCACGGTTTCAAAGGGGACGAATACGCCAACCTGCTGCGTATCCTCGGCCGGGAGCCGACGCTCACTGAGTTGGGCATCTTCTCCGTCATGTGGTCGGAGCACTGCTCCTATAAATCGTCGCGGTACTGGCTGAAGACGCTGCCGACCACCGGCGAACGAGTGATCCAGGGGCCAGGCGAGAACGCCGGCGTCGTGGATCTAGGAGACGGCGACTGCGCCATCTTCAAGATGGAGAGCCACAACCACCCTTCCTACATCGAGCCGTTCCAGGGGGCCGCGACAGGCGTCGGCGGCATCATGCGCGACGTGTTCACAATGGGTGCCCGCCCCGTCGCGAACCTAAATGCGCTACGCTTCGGCAGCCCCGACCACCGCAAGACCCGGCACCTCGTCAATGGTGTCGTTGCCGGCATCGCGCACTACGGCAACTGCACGGGCGTGCCGACGATTGGCGGCGAAACCAATTTCGACGGCGGCTACGACAACAACATCCTCGTCAACGCGATGTGCGTCGGCCTCGCCAAGGCCGACAAGATCTTCTACTCGGCGGCCAAGGGCGTCGGCCTGCCGGTGGTCTATGTCGGCTCCAAGACTGGGCGCGACGGCATCCACGGCGCGACGATGGCGTCCGCCGAATTCGACGACAAGTCGGACGAGAAGCGGCCGACCGTGCAGGTGGGCGACCCCTTCACCGAAAAGCTGCTGATCGAGGCATGCCTGGAGCTGATGGCGACCGACGCCATCATCGCCATCCAGGACATGGGAGCGGCCGGCCTCACCTCGTCGACATCGGAGATGGCCGACAAAGGCGGCGTCGGCATTACACTCGACCTCGACCACGTGCCCCAACGCGAAGAGGCCATGACGGCCTACGAGATGATGCTCTCCGAAAGCCAGGAGCGCATGCTCATGATCCTGAAGCCCGGTCGCGAAGCCGAAGCCGAAGCGATCTTCACGAAGTGGGAACTCGATTTCGCCGTCATCGGCATCACCACCGACAGCGGTCGCCTGATTGTCAAGCATCAGGGCCGGACCGAAGCCGATCTGCCGGTTCCGGTGCTGGCCAACTCCGCGCCCATGTATCAGCGCCCCTGGTTCCTGCCCGTACCGCCCAAGCCGATGCTGCCGGAATGGGTGCCCGCGCCCAATTCTCTGCTCGGCGCGCTGAAGGAAATGATGGGCTCACCCCAACTCGCCTCGCGCCGCTGGATCTGGCAGCAGTACGACCACATGGTGATGGGCGACACCGTCATCCGCCCCGGCGGCGACGCGGGCGTCGTGCGCGTACACGGCACGTCAAAGGGTATCGCAGCATGCTGCGACGTCACGCCCCGCTACGTCGCTGCCGACCCCGTGATGGGCGCAATGCAGGCGGTTACCGAATGCTGGCGCAATCTATGCGCTGTGGGCGCCGATCCCATCGCCATCACCGACAACATGAATTTCGCCAACCCCGAGCGGCCGGAAATCATGGGTCAGTTCGTCGGCGCGGTAAAAGGCATCGGTGAGGCCTGCCGCGCGCTCGACTTCCCCGTCGTGTCGGGCAACGTCTCGCTCTACAACGAGACGAACGGCGTTGGTATTCCGCCCACGCCGGCCATCGGCGCCGTGGGTCTGGTACCCGATGTCGCGCGCATCGCCGACATCGCCCTGAAACGTGATGGAGACCTGCTGATCGTCATCGGCCGCGAGCAGGGCTGGCTCGGCCAGTCGCTCTACCAGCTGCGCTATGCCGAAAAGCTGGAAGGAGCGCCGCCCAATGTCGATCTTGCCGACGAGCTGAAGGCCGGCAAGCTGGTACGCGCGCTGATCCGCGAGGAGCGTGTCTCGGCCGTGCACGACTGCTCGGACGGCGGCCTGCTGGTCGGCATCGCCGAAATGGCGCTCGCTGGCAATCTGGGCGCCGAGCTTTTCCCCTACGAGGGCAAGCTGCCCGCCCACGCCATCTGGTTCGGCGAAGACCAGGGCCGCTACATCGTCTCCGTGTCGCCGCGTCGTGCCGAGGAGGTGCTGGAGCGGGCCCGACTGCTGGCGCTGCCCGCACGCATCGTCGGCCGCGTCGGAGGCGACAGCATCGCTCTCAAGGGCGAGACGTGGCTGCCGCTCGACGAATTGCGCACAGCGCACGAGAACTGGCTGTCCGACTACATGGAAAACCCGCTGGAGTAGCTGCCAGCCCCGCTTTCAGGCGGTTGCCGTTCACGCCTTCTTCTTCGCTGCCTTGGCTTCTTTCTTGGCGATCTTGGCGTTGCGGCTCTTCTCATTCTCCGCCTTGCGCTGGCGCATCTGGATCTTCTTGCGGCGCTGGTTCGACATCGTCGGCATGGCTGGTCTCCTGTTGTGGAGGCGGATGTGCGAAGGAAACGGCGCACTTGTCAATCCTTGGCTGAGCGGCCGCGATAGGCTACTGAACGGCCCCACGCGAGATGACAACGACTTGGAGACGCTCATGAGCCTGAGCCGCCGTACGCTGCTCGCCCTTGCCATCGCTGCGCTCTCGGGCGCGACGCTCACTCATACATCAATTGCGCAAGCCGCAGGAAAGACGATGACCACAGCATCAGGCCTGAAGATCGAGGATACCAAGGAGGGCTCCGGTCCCTCGCCCAAGACCGGCGACACGTGCGTCATGCACTATACCGGCTGGCTCTATGAGAAGGGTGCAAAGGGCGCCAAGTTCGACTCCTCTGTCGACCGTGGCCAGCCGTTCAAATTCACCATTGGCGTCGGTCAGGTGATCGGCGGCTGGGACGAAGGCGTGGCGACGATGAAGGTGGGCGGCAAGCGCACGCTGATCATTCCGCCGGACCTTGGCTACGGTGCACGTGGCGCCGGTCGCGTGATCCCGCCCAATGCCACGCTGATCTTCGACGTGGAGCTGCTCGGCATCGAGTAGTCGAACCAAATGGGCGCGGAAGCCCTCGCACTGGTGCTGCTGTCCGCGCTCATCCATCCGCTGCGCGAGCTGCTGCTGAAGGGGCACGACTATCCGGAGAGCGCCTATCTCGCCGTGGTCGCGGGATGGGTGCCGATTGCGGCTGCACATTCCGCCCTGATGGATCACGCCGTTCTGCTTGACCGCCAGGTCGCGGGCTTCGCCGTGGTGTCTGCGCTCTGCCTCACGGCCTACTATTACGGCACGATGGCCGCGCTGAAGACCGGCGACCTGTCGATCTACTACCCGATCATCCGATCCTCCCCGCTCATCGTCGTCGCCGTTCTGTGGAGCCTGGGCTGGCGCGACTACAACATCGCCGTTCTGGGTGGCATCGCGCTGGTAGTGGTCGCGAGCTTCGCCCTCCAGCGCCAGAACACCGCGGCCAAGGCAAGCACGCGCACCGCGGCGCTCGCCCTTCTCGCCATGGCCGGCTCGGCTGGCTACACGATCTCCGACAGCCTCGCCATGACGCGTTCCGCGGCACCGCCTTTCCTATTCTGGATCTACCTGATGGTGGCGCCGGCGTTCGCCGCCCTCGCCATCACTACCCGCCCGGCAGAGCGGCCGATACGCACGCACCTCACGGGTGCCTGGCGGCGCTCGCCACTTCGGCTCATGGCGGCAAGTCTCGTCTCCTACATCTCGTACGCGCTCATCCTGACCGCGTTCTCGCGCGGTGCGGGTGCTGCCGAAACTGCGGCCGTGCGCCAGGTCTCTATTCCACTCTCCGTGATCCTGGCAGCGGTCGCGCTCGGCGAAACGCGCTTTGTCGGGCGCCTGGGATGGGCGAGCCTGATCGCGGCCGGAATCGTCCTGATCGCGCTTGGAGGATAGGCGGCCGCGCAAGATGCGGCGCGCCCATCGGGATTCAGACGCCGCGCGCGACGGAGGCGACCTGACCGGGTATTGCTCCCGGCAAGGCGCGGGACGATGGGGGAGGAACGCGACACTGTATAACTCCACTACAAGCCCTCGATGGGGTGAGACGCCACTGCAAGTAATTTGTGTCGCCAGAATACAATCTAAAATTGCATAATGGCCGCTAATGGGGCTTGGCCATCATCCGTGCAGCGCCTCTACATCATCCAACGATCAGTTGACGTTCCATCGCCAGGACCACAAAAGAGCCGGTGGCTCCATGCCACCGGGTCGAAGAAGGACAGCGCCGGCCGCGACCAGCGCCGCACGGATCGCCCGTCACTTGGAGGGCTTCGTGCCCCAGGTCTCGCGCATCTTGATGAAAGTCGGCGGTCGACGACGTGGGCAACGCCGGACGGCCAGCCACCTCATTGGCGGATGCAGGCGCCGAGAATGTCACCAGGACGGCCATGCCGGCAGCGGCCAGAACCACGGCTGAGGAGCAGACGCTTCATGGGACTCCTCCAGTCTGTTGTTTAGCTTTGGTTCTGCACGACACCGGGTGCGAATTATCGGCTGAGGACCCAGTCACCCCGATGCGGATGCGGGGGAAGGCTAACAGGACTTTCGCCTTAGGGGCAGCCTGCAGGTCCCCATGCATGGCTGAGGAAGCCGATAATCTCGATTTGCTTCGATCGTTCGCGGCTTGCGCGATTATCGCAGCGCGCGCCACGGTGCGGCGCTCATGGGAATCTCGAGTGCCTGCGGCTCTCTCAAGTACCTGCGGCTCTGGCACGCATCGCACCATGCTTTGCGGCCGGCACGCTCGCCGCCTATATACGACGGGCGATTTGGCTCCCCACGGAAGGCCGCACACAATGCCCATGCACGCTCACGAGATCGAGGCCCTGATCAAGGCGAAGCTGCCGGATGCGCAGGTACAGCTCAAGGATCTGGCCGGTGACAACGACCACTGGGCGGCCCACGTTGTATCCGCGGCGTTCAAGGGCAAGTCCCGCGTCCAGCAGCATCAGCTCGTCTACGAAGCGCTCGGCGGCAATATGGGCGACGTGCTGCACGCGCTGGCGCTGACCACCGCGGCCCCGCCTGAAATCTGAGCGCGTCACGGCACACACTTGCCGAATTCGCGCCAAATCCCACATTCTGCTGGTGTCATTGACATGGCACGGTGGCGCATCCCATGTATTCGCAGGACTCTCAGGACGGCCCGCCACACGCCGCGGGCCATACGCACGGGAAGGAATTGCTCATGAGCCAGCAGGAGATCCACGACTGGATCCGCAAGCAGATCGCCGCCAATGACGGCGTTCTGTTCATGAAGGGGACCCAGCAGTTTCCGCAGTGCGGTTTCTCCGGCCAGGTCGCGCAGATTCTCGGCTACCTCGGCGTCAAGTACAAGGACGTCAACGTGCTGGAGGACATGAGCGTCCGCGACGGCATCAAGGCGTTCACCAACTGGCCGACAATCCCGCAGCTCTACGTCAAGGGCGAGTTCGTGGGTGGTTGCGACATCGTCCGCGAGATGTTCCAGGCGGGCGAGCTGCAGCAGCTGCTCGAGAGCAAGGGCGTCGCCTACGACAAGTCGCGCATGACAGCCTGACGGACACACGCGCTCCCTTCGGCCTCGATTTGGCCCAGGACAGGTTTTCTAAGAATGACGGGGCCGCGGCGTGCATCGCCCGGCCCCGTTTTAGCATGAGGCGGCCAAGCGACCCCGCCACTAGGAGCCAGGACAGGCACGATGCGGCTCGGCGGCCGGCGGTTCCTCCTCAGCTTCGCCATCATCGGCGCCAGCGTCTGCCTAGCGCTCGGCGTCACGCTGCCGATCATCAAACTCACCAAGTACGTATTCTGGACCACGGAGCACTCGTTGCTGTCGACGGTGCTGGTTCTCGTGCGCGACGGACAGACCTTCCTCGGCCTAACCATCGCTCTGTTCTCGATCGTGTTCCCGGTCCTGAAACTGCTCTACCTGCTGCTCGTCTCGACATTGCCCATCGAGGAGATCACGCGCCACTACAGGCGGCTGCGCGCGCTCGAGTGGCTGGGCAAATGGTCCATGCACGACGTGCTGGTGCTGGCGCTCACGATCTTCTTCATCAAGAGCCAGGGCGTCTATGATGCGCGCAGCTTGACCGGGGTCTACTTCTTCACGGCCGCTGTCGTGATGATGATCCTGTCCTACGCCTGGTTGCGCGGTGGTGAGAACGCGGCCCGCAAGCCTGAGGTGCTGGCGTTGCCGGCCCCGGCGTCGCGCTACTCCGGCGTCCGCAACTTCGTGCTGTCGTTCATCATCATCCTCGCGACGGTGTTCTTCGTGCTGGGCGTGATCCTGCCTGTGATACGCTTCACCACGGTCTACGTCTGGACCAACGAGCATTCCATCGCGACTATCATCTACGCCCTCTACCAGAACGAAGAGTTCTTCCTCTGTGGTGTCGTCTTCACCGTCTCCATCCTGTTCCCGTTCCTCAAGCTCTTCTACCTGCTGACGCTCGTGACCTCGCCCGATCTGAGCCCGGAGTTCCGCGCCCGCTCGATCTCGACCATGGAATGGCTCGGCCGGTATTCGATGACGGACGTGATGGTGCTGGCGCTGATGATCTTCTACATCAACTCGTCCGGCTACACGGAGGCGAGCGTCCTGCCCGGCGTCTACTTCTTCGCCGCCTCCACGATCATGACGATGCTGGCCTACGGCTGGGCCAATACCGTGCCGGCGGCGCGGCGGCATCCCGACGCGCAGGACAGGCTGGCTGCGAACGA
Source organism: Hyphomicrobiaceae bacterium (assembly GCA_050250815.1). GTDB lineage: Bacteria > Pseudomonadota > Alphaproteobacteria > Rhizobiales > Hyphomicrobiaceae > JAEUMD01. The sequence goes on along the minus strand of JBFWNY010000007.1, from coordinate 33,781 downwards.
CGACGGGACCGACGTGGGACCGTCCCCCATCGCGATGGAGCAGCCCGTGCCGCGCCGGCGGCGGTTCATCCCATCACGTGATCCACTGCGGCCGAAGCCTTGAGGGCATCGCTCAGCCGACGAGGAAGGCGGCGGCGGCAAGCGCCAGGCCGACCAGAGTGAGAATGATCCCCGCCATGCTCACGAAGCGCGCCACGAAGAGGCGTCCCCCGTGCTTGACGGCCGTGCGCGCGTGACCGATACGCGCGGCATCCTCACGAATGTCCTTCATGTGCTCGTCCACGATCCGGCCGAACTCATCGCGTGCGCCCGTGGCGCTGCGCGTCTTGGCCAGGCGCCACGCCGCATCGGCCGCAATTCCCGTCGGATCGTAGCGGCCCGCCCAGCGCATCAGCACAATGCCCAGCACGGTCAGCGCCGCGCCGATGCCCAGCAGCACGGGATGGTTCATTCTGCCCTCTGCTACCTGCAGCCGACGTCACGACAGCACTTCGCGCGGCGCGCTCACCGCAGTCCGCGAAGGCGCGCCGTCACGACGTCAGTTGCACCGCGTCACTTCAACAAGGTTGTCGGAAAACGACGGCGCATGGCCCATGTCGGTGAATTCCGCCGAGCTGATCGAGTTGACGGTGCCATCGTTGAGCTGCCGCCAGTATCCGAGCGTCGCAACAACCACGCCCTGATTGACGTCGTCGGTGATGCGCGCAACGGCCTTGAACGCGCCGCGCCCGTTACTCACCTGCACGCGGTCGCCCTGCTCGATGCCTCGCGGTCCGGCATCGGCCACGTTGATGAGCACGAACTGTTCACCCTGGCCTTTGATCTTGTCGTCCATGTTGGCGTAGCACGAGTTGAGAAAGCCGTGGCTCTTGGGCGACACGATGTTGAGCGGGAATTTCTCGGCGAGCAGCGGATTGGATGCTGCCGATTCCCGTGGCGGGGTGTAGTCGGGCAGCGGGTCGAGGTCCTCTCCCGGCTGGAAGCCTTCGTACATCTGGCGGAAGGGGCCGGCGACGAAGTTCTTCGCGCCTTGAACCTCGAACATGCACTTGCCGGTCGGCGTCGGAAAGTTGCCTTCGCGGTGCGGACAACGGTCGTCCTTGGTGCCGACGTTGAGGCGCGCAAAGCCGTGCTTCCGCAGGTGGTCGAGATCGATGCCCTTGCAGGCCGGCGCGTTCCAATCGACGTAGTTCTCCAGGCACTCGCTATCGGACCACTTGAAGTTCTCTTCCTCGAAGCCGAGACGGGCGGCAAGGCGGCGGAAGATCTCGTTGTTGGGAACGGCCTCGCCCGGCGCTCTGGCCGACTTGGCGTTGTAGGTCAGATAGAGATGCCCCCACGACAGGATCATGTCTTCGTGTTCGGCACCCATGGTCGCCGGCAAGACGATGTCGGCATAGGCCGCTGTGTCGGAAATGAAGTGCTCGGCCGAGACAAGGAACAGGTCCTCGCGCTTCAACCCTTCGACGATCTTGTCGGTCTCGGGCGCTTGCGTCACGGGATTGGAGTTCCAGCACATCACCGACTTGATCGGCACCTTGAGGTCCAGTTCGCCGAGCAGGGCGCGGCCGATGCGCAGGTTGTTGACGACCTGCGTGCCCTCCGGAATGAGATCCGGGCGGCAGATGACATCGAACCTGTAGGGATGCTCCCACACCGGGAACTGCGTTATGCCGCCGCCGACGTGGCGCCATGCGCCGGTCAGGGCAGGAATGCAGGAGACCGCGCGGATCGTCTGACCGCCGCCATGATGGCGCTCCAGCGCCACGCCGATGCGGATGGCGGCCGGCTGGCTGGTGGCAAGCTCGCGCGCCAGCTTCCGTATGTCGGCCGCCGGTACGCCCGTGATCTTCTCCGCCCATTCAGGCGTGCGGCTGCGGGCGCGCTCGGCAAGGGCCTCAAACCCGTGCGTGTACTTCTCCACGTAGTCGCGGTCGACGAGCCCCTGGTCGATGATCGAATTGATCAGCGCCATGGCGAGCGCGCCGTCGGTCCCGGGCTTGGGACATATGTGCCAGTCGGCGTCCTTGGCGGTGCGCGACCGGTAGGCGTCGATGACGACGACCTTGGCACCCGCCTTCTGTGCGTCCCGAACGATCGCCCAGTGATGAAGGTTGGTGGAGACGCTGTTGCAGGCCCAGATGACGATGTACTTGGAGTGGATGTAGCTCTCGGGGTCGAGGCCCGCCGTCGGGCCGAGAGTCAGCAACCATGCGGTGCACGAGCCTTCGCCGCAGAACGTCCTCTCGCACACCGTCGCGCCCAGCCGATTGAAGAACGCATCGCCGCCGTTGAGGCCGTGCACGAGGCCCTGGTTGCCCAGATAGCTGTAGGGGATGATGGCCTGCGGACCGTGCTCGTCGATAATCCTGCGCCAGCGTGACACGATCTCGTCGAGCGCTTCGTCCCACGTGATGCGCTCAAAGCTCTTGGAGCCCTTGGGCCCGGTGCGGCGCATTGGATAGAGGACGCGATCGGGGTGATAGTGGCGCTTCTCGTAGTCCTTGAGCTTCACGCACAGGCCGCCGCGGGTCATCGGATGATCCGGGTTGCCCCGCACGCTCTCGACAATGCCGTTCTTGACCTCGAAGATCATCGAGCAGGTGTCGGGACAGTCGTGCGGACAGCCGCCGAAAAATTCGGTCTGCACGGGGTGTTTGTTCATTGTTGTTTCCTCCGCTGAGCCGCTTCTTCTTTGCGAAGCTGGAGGAAGCTTGGAGCAAATCCCTACTTTGGTGCAAGGCTTATCCGCGCGAGGGGCATGCGGGGGCACCAAAGCAAACGGCCGGGCGATGAGCCCGGCCGCTGCAAATAGCGAGAATGCTGTCTGCCGATCAGCGCGAATAGAACTCGACGACGAGGTTGGGCTCCATCTGCACCGGGTAGGGCACGTCAGAAAGCGCAGGCACGCGCGTCATCTTGGCGGTCATCTTGGAATGGTCGGCATCGATGTAGTCGGGAACGTCGCGCTCCGCGCTCTTGCTCGATTCGAGCACCAGCGCCATGTCGCGCGCCTTGTCGCGCAGCGTGATGGCGTCACCGACGCGCACGCGGAAGCTCGGGATCGTGACGCGGCGGCCGTTGACGGCGACGTGGCCGTGGCTGACGAACTGGCGCGCGGCGAACATCGTCGGCACGAACTTGGCGCGGTAGACGAGCGCGTCGAGGCGGCGCTCCAGCAGGCCGATGATGTGCTCGGACGTCGAGCCCTTGAGCCGCGAGGCCTCGTCATAGATGCGGCGGAACTGCCGCTCAGTCATCGCCGCGTAGTAGCCCTTGAGCTTCTGCTTGGCCTTGAGCTGCTGGCCGTAGTCGGACGTCTTGCCGACGCGGCGCTCGCCGTGCTGGCCCGGACGGCTCTCGCGCTTGTTGAGTGGGCTTTTCGGACGGCCCCAGAGGTTCTCACCCAGGCGGCGGTCAATCTTGTGCTTGGCGCGGACGCGCTTGGTCATATCGTGGCACTCCAGTTGGCGAAAACCCGACCGCCAGCAGCCCTGTGAGGCCGCCTTCGGACGGGCGTTGGAGCGCCCCCTCCTCTGCCACCCCGCGGGCCAAAGCCGCGCCGGGCGACCGACAGGTGGATCGGACAAGACCGGACGCCAAGGTCCGGCAGCCGCCACCGCGGGTGCGCAAACGAACGCGGGCCCCTCGAGGCCCGCGTGAGACGCTGGTGTTTAGCTGCGCCGGCCCCGCTCGTCAACCACGCGCTGCCGCGCGGCGGTTTGGGCAGGCTGGAGGCTTACTTCTTGGGGACCTCGAGCGTCGTCTCCGACGCCGGCTGTGCGCCAGCCCCCGTGCCGCCCTCTTCGGGCTTCACCGGAACCGGGGTCGCCAGCGAGATCGGGGGACCCGCCTTGACGTAGGCGGTGATCACTTCCTTGACTTTGGCCGCCTGCTCGGGCGCACACGACTGCACCGACGGCTTACGCTCCTCGATGACGACTTTTTTGTCGCCCTGGGTCTCGACCAGCTTGATCTTGCCGGTCAGCAGCATCACCGTGGTCAGATGAAGCTGCGAGATGTAGATCATCTGCTGCGGGGTCCAGGACTTCTTGTCGCCTTCGCGCTTCATCAGCGAGCGGTAGTTGGCGACCTGATCCTCATAGAGGTTGCAGACCTGCGCATGCGCCGAAATGCGGCCGACGCGGATGACTTCGCGCGCCACGTCCGGCGGCACCATCACCTCGTCCTTCTTCTTCTTGTCGATCTGGATGACCTCGCCCGAAGGCATGGTGAACTGCGCCGGAACCAGCGACCACGCGTAGTCCATGAAGGTCTTGACCGATTTGTCGCTCAGCTCCTGGGCGGCGACCGGGGAGGCGATCAGCATCGCCGCCAGCCCGATGGCCGCGACCAGGCGGCTCGCCCCCGTCGAGAGTTTCTTCTCCATAGTCCGCATCTCCCAATGCCCCATTCGTCCGGCCCCATCTCCGGTCTTGGCCTGGCTTCGCCCGGCCCCAAGTCCGCGCTTCCACGTGCGCGTTGTGATGCAAAGCACCTTCTGGTCCGATACGGCGGCAGCCTCTCCGCGCCCCGGCGCGCTTGGAACTCGGGGGACGAACGGCTGCCAATGCTCATCGAATGACCAGTCGAGGCGCATCGCTCGGCTTAAAACGTGTCTTGAATAAGGCGCCTCATGTGGACGATCCAGCACCCTTCGGGCGCCTGCGCGTCAGAGTGGCAACTATGCCACGAAGGGTGCGGACTTCCTGCGCCGTCAAACCGGCCCGAAGGAACAGCGAGCGGATATTTCGGGTCGTGACCGGCCGCCTCTCGGCCGGTGTAAAGAAGCCCTGGCGGTCGAGTTCCTCTTCCAGATGCCGGAAGAACCCCTCGATCTCCTCGTGCCTGGCCGGCACGTCGTGGCCCAGGTGCAGCCCCGGTGAGATCCGGCGGTCGTTGCGCGTCTTGCGTCCGAGCGTGCCCACCTCCCCCGAGCGCAGCCAGGCGTAGCCGTTGAGCAGCACGGCCTGGGCCAGATTGAGGGAGGCGAACTTGGCGTTGACAGGGATCATGACCACAGCGTCGCAATCGGCCACCTCCGCGGTCTCCAGCCCGTTGCGCTCGCGCCCGTACAGGATGCCGCACCGCTGCCCCTGGTCGATGCGTGAGCGCATCTCGGCGGCGGCCTCCTCGGGCGTCAGCACCCGCTTGCGCATGTCACGCTGACGCGCGGTCGTGGCGACGACATAGTTGAGGTCGGCGATCGCCTCCTGAAGACTGGTGTGCACGCCCGCGCCGTCGACGATCGCCGCAGCGCCCGAAGCGACCGCACGCGCCTTCTCGGACGGCCAGCCGTCGCGCGGGTTGACGACACGCAGTTCATCGAGACCGAAGTTGGCCATGGCGCGAGCCACCATGCCGACGTTCTCCGCGATCTGCGGCTCCATGAGGATGATCGCCGGACCATTGACCTCAGCGAAATCAGGGTCGAACAGCTCATCGCTGCGGCGCAGGCCATAGCGCACCTTGCGCAGCACGCGCCGGGCCCAGAACCAGTACTCCTCGCCAGCGTACGTGCGCGCCAGCTCGTCAAGGCTCGTCACTTCGCGGCCGGGGCCCTCCCCGCCGCTGATGGTCAATCCCGTATCCTGCGCTGCAATCGACGCATGCCTGCGGCACAGATCGTCCAGCGTGCGGATGCCGGCGCGCTGGTTCCACAGGCGGCAGCCCGGGCACGCGGCATCGTCGCGCTCGCAACGCCGCTCCGCACAATAGATGAGCAGTTGCTCAAGACCGTCGCGGTCGAGGCCGATTGGAGTGCCTTCCCCCAGAACGCTGTCGATACCATCCTCGTGCGCGCGTTCGACGAGATCCGCCAGAGTCAAATCATGGGTTTGCCCGTTCGCATCCCGTGGCCGGACGGCATGCCCCTCGATGCTCACATCTCCCCTGCCCGACACTGCGTTGAGACCTCCCTTGTGTACCGGCTTCGTGCACCGGCCTTGCGCACCCACCTTGCGCACCGAATAGACCGGCGACGGTTGCTGCGGACGTTGAGCGCCGCACAAGACCAAAACCGCCCGCCTGCGGCAAGCCTCGGCCCGCAGCGAAAATCAACCAGCCCGGGCGGGATGCGACGACGGCCCTAATCCGTTCCGACGGCTTGTTGCGCTGCGACAGGGCGTCTAAGGTGCGCGCCCATCGCAGGAACCCAGCCAAGTCCCGAGGGAGCTCATGAAGAAGATCAAGGTGGCCGGCACCGTCGTCGAGATGGACGGCGACGAGATGACTCGCATCATCTGGCAGCTCATCAAGGACAAGCTGATCCACCCCTATCTCGACGTCAATCTCGAGTACTACGACCTGGGCGTCGAGCACCGGGACAAGACAAACGACCAGGTGACGATCGACGCAGCAAACGCGACCAAGAAGCACGGCGTTGCGGTGAAGTGCGCCACCATCACCCCGGATGAAGCCCGCGTCGAGGAATTCAAGCTCAAGGAGATGTGGAAGAGCCCGAACGGCACCATCCGCAACATCCTGGGCGGCGTCATTTTCCGCGAGCCTATCATCTGCAGGAACGTGCCGCGTCTCGTGCCGGGCTGGACGCAGCCGATCGTCATCGGCCGCCATGCCTTCGGCGACCAGTACCGCGCGACGGACTTCAAGTTTCCCGGCAAGGGCACGCTCACGATCAAGTTCGTCGGCGAGGACGGCAAGGTGATCGAGAGGGAGGTCTTCAAGGCTCCGGGCTCGGGCGTCGCCATGGCCATGTACAATCTGGACGACAGCATCCGCGATTTCGCCCGCGCCTCGATGAACTACGGGCTGCTGCGCGGCTGGCCGGTGTATCTGTCGACCAAGAACACGATCCTCAAGGCCTACGACGGACGCTTCAAGGATATCTTCGAGGAAGTCTACCAGAAGGAGTTCAAGGCTGAGTTCGACAAGAAGAAGATCGTCTACGAGCACCGCCTGATCGATGACATGGTGGCGTCCGCCTTGAAGTGGTCCGGCGGCTACATCTGGGCCTGCAAGAACTACGACGGCGACGTGCAGTCGGACACCGTGGCGCAGGGCTTCGGCTCGCTTGGGCTGATGACGAGCGTGCTGATGACACCCGACGGCAAGACGGTCGAGGCAGAGGCCGCGCACGGCACGGTGACGCGCCACTACCGCGAGCACCAGAAGGGCAAGCAGACAAGCACCAACTCAATCGCCTCGATCTTCGCGTGGACGCGCGGGCTCGCCCATCGCGCCAAGCTCGACGGCAACGACGAGCTGAAGCGCTTCGCCGATACGCTGGAGCGCGTCTGCGTCTCCACCGTCGAGGCCGGCGACATGACCAAGGACCTCGCGCTTCTGGTGGGCGCCGATCAGAAGTGGCTGTCCACCACCGGCTTCCTCGAAAAGGTCGACGAGAACTTACAGAAGGCAATGGGCGCAGCCTGAGGCGTCACGCCCTTCACCCTGAGAAAAGAAGTCAGAAAGGCCGGGCTATCCCCGGCCTTTCGTTTTTCTTTTGAGGCCGCTGCAGTACGGCGAGGATCGGTCAAGCCGGTGCGTCGGCAATCTCGATCTCCTCGACTTCCGTCGCATCGTCGGTCACGTCACCGAAGTAGAGGAACGCCATGCCGCCGCGCGTGACCGGTGAGGCTTCGAGCGCATCCTTCACGGCGGCGTACATGGCGCGCGCATCCTCCCCGTAAAGGTAGATCGTGCCGACGCTGCCGTCATGCGCCAGCTCGTAGCCGTCGAGCTCACCCAGGCCGTCGGCGGTCAGCACGCCGTCGAGATGATCGGCAAGCGCCTGCAGCTGGCCGCCGTCGGCCGCCCCGCCGTTGCCGCAACGCTTGGCGTAGTCGTCGAACCGGATGATGAGAGCGTTACTCGTCATGCCGTCGGTCTCTCCATTTTCGCCCGTCATCGTGCGCCGCCCTTTCGCTGCCGCGCGCCCATGCACTCAACTCTCGTGATTGAGCTCGTGTAGGATGGCGCGCAGTTCGATCTTCGCATCCGGGAAGCGCTCGTAGTCCATGTGCGTGCGCGCATACCAGTACCGCGCGTTGGCCGCATCGCCCTCGACCTTGTGGTGGACCGCATGCAGCCAGTCTGCGATCGGCTTGCCCTCGTGGCGCTGGACAATGGCGTGCACCTCGTTCCAGCGGCCGGCGAGTGCCGCGTCCACAGCCGTCAGGAGGTCGGCGCGGATGTCCTCGCTCGCTGCCATGTTTCCCACCCTTTGCGTCTCAGCTCGCACGCGGGGCATGTACCGCAACCGCAGCCCCAGGCATGGCGCGTTTCCCGGTCGCCCAGGTAGCAGGTATGCGTCGCCTCGACGATGATGTCCACGAGCGCGTCCCCGCCCAAGTGCTCGGCCATCGCCCAGGTGCCGGCCTTGTCGACATGCATCAGCGGCGTGACGATCTCAAAGTCCTTGTCCGTGCCGAGCGATATGGCGCTGGCAAGTGCGTCGAGCGTGCCCTGACGGCAGTCGGGATAGCCCGAGTAGTCGGTCTCGCACATGCCGCCGATCAGCGTGGTGATACCGCGCCGGTAGCCGAGCGCGGCCGCGTAGGTGAAAAACAGCAGGTTGCGGCCCGGCACGAAGGTGTTGGGCAGGCCACCCGTCGCCATCTCGATGGCCATGCCGCGCGTGAGGCTCGTCTCGGAGATGCGGCCGAGCGTGGGCAGCTCCAGCACGTGGTCGGGTCCAAGACGGGGCGCCCAGGCCGGGAACGCGGTGCGCAGGCGATCCAGCACGTCGAGGCGCGTCTCAAGCTCGATGGCGTGCCGCTGTCCGTAGGCAAAACCGATCGTCTCGACGTGCGCATGAGTGTCGAGCGCATGAGCGAGGCAGACGGTTGAATCCTGCCCGCCTGAGAACAGCACAAGGGCTGTGCTTTCGATCATCACTTGCAGGTTCCGTTGGGCCAATTCGCGCTGACATGCGGCCAAGCGCGTGCACCCGCGCGACTGGCGCATTAGGCTGATCAGGTCGATCACATGGCTGCCGGGATGAGCGATGTCAACGCCCTCTCCATTCGACCTGGCGCGTTTCGTCGCCGCGCAAGAACACGTCTTCGCAGACGCAATGGTCGAACTGACCGCGGGGCGGAAGACGTCGCACTGGATGTGGTTCGTGTTTCCGCAAATGCGTGGGCTGGGTAGCAGCCCGATGGCCTGGACCTTCGGCATTTCGTCGCTGGAAGAGGCCCGTGCCTATCTCGCGCATCCCGTGCTTGGCCCCCGCTTGGAGAAGGCCACACGCCGCGTACTCGAACTTGAGGACCGTCCGCTTCGATCGATCTTCGGAACGCCCGACGACCTGAAATTCTGCTCTTGCATGACGCTGTTCGCCGAGGCGGCGGGCCCCGGCAGCATCTATGCGTCGGCACGCGACAAGGTCTGCGGAGGGGTGGCCTGCCCACGCACGCTGCAATTGCTGAGCCCGCTCCCCTGAACCGCTCGTTTTGTCGGCTGTGCACACCCCCAAAGGGTGGGTTCGGCGCCATCCTTTCGGGGCTTTGCCCGGCCGCGGAAGCAGTCTACAAACCCGCACGACAACGCCACCCGGGCCCAGGCGAGGGCCCCAACGAACGCAAAACGTGGGAGCTTCAGCATGACCGCCATCATCGACATCGTCGGCCGCGAAATTCTCGACAGCCGCGGCAACCCGACGGTGGAGGTCGACGTGACGCTCGAAGACGGCTCGATGGGCCGCGCGGCCGTTCCCTCCGGCGCCTCGACCGGCGCGCACGAGGCAGTCGAGCTGCGTGACGGCGACAAGGCCCGCTACCTGGGCAAGGGCGTCACCAAGGCGGTCGATGCGGTCAACGGCGAACTCTACGACGCGCTTGCGGGCATGGACGCGGAGGACCAGCGCGGCATCGATGCGGCCATGATCGAGCTCGACGGCACCCCGAACAAGGGCCGGCTCGGTGCCAATGCCATCCTGGGCGTCTCGCTGGCGGTCGCCAAGGCGGCGGCCGCTGCCTCCGGCCTGCAGCTCTACCGCTACGTTGGCGGCGCCGCCGCCCACGTCTTGCCGGTGCCGATGATGAACATCATCAACGGCGGCGCGCATGCCGACAACCCCATCGACATCCAGGAATTCATGATCATGCCGGTGGGCGCGGAGAGCTGCGCCGAGGCGATCCGCATGGGCGCCGAAATCTTCCACAATCTCAAGAAGGGGTTGTCGGCGGCCGGCCACAACACCGGGATCGGCGACGAGGGTGGCTTCGCGCCCGGCCTCAAGAGCGCCGACGAAGCGCTGAGCTTCATCATGAAGTCGGTCGAGGCCGCAGGCTACAAGCCCGGCCAGGATGTCATGTTGGCGCTCGACTGCGCCTCCACCGAGTTCTTCAAGAACGGCAAGTACGAGATGGAAGGCGAGGGCAAGTCGCTCGACAGTGCCGGCATGGCCAAGTACCTCGCCGATCTCGTCGGGCGCTACCCGATCATCTCGATCGAGGACGGCATGGCCGAGGACGACTGGGACGGGTGGAAGATTCTGACCGACGCCATTGGCAAGCGCTGCCAGCTCGTCGGCGACGACCTGTTCGTGACCAACACCGTACGGCTGAGCCAGGGCATCGGCAGCGGCATCGCCAATTCGATCCTGGTCAAGGTCAACCAGATCGGCACGCTGACCGAGACACTCGACGCCGTGAACATGGCCCACCGCGCGGGCTATACGGCGGTCATGTCGCACCGGTCCGGCGAGACGGAGGATTCCACTATCGCGGATCTGGCCGTCGCCACCAACTGCGGGCAGATCAAGACCGGCTCGCTGTCACGGTCCGATCGTCTTGCAAAATACAACCAGCTCATCCGCATCGAGGGCGAACTGGGCGACGTGGCGGCCTATGCCGGACGCTCCATCCTGCGCGGGGCGGCCAGGGCCTGACGATTTCCCGTCATCGGACTCATCCGTTCGGGGCTTGTGCGGGTGCGCGCCGGTGAGCGTGCCGACAGTTGTCATGAGCCCGCGTCGAGCTTGAAAGGCGAGAAGTCCGTGTCGCGATCGTAATGGTCGACGCCCTCCGCGCGTTTCAGAAATCCGACGATGCGGTAGGTCAGCGGCGTGAACACGATCTCGACCAGCGTCTTCAGCAGGAACTGCGCAAGCATGACATGCGGCAACGCCTCGTTGGGAATGACACCCGAGTTGTAGAAGGCAAGCGGATAGAACAGCGCGCTATCGACGGCTTCACCGAAGATCGTCGACCCGATCGTCCGCATCCACAGCCAGCGGCCCGCCGTCCAGACCTTCATCTTGGCAAGCACGTAGGAATTGACGAACTCGCCGCAGAAGTAGGCAATCATCGAGGCGCCGACCACACGCCAGGCGCTACCGAAGGCGATCTCGTAGGCGCTCTGGTTCTGCCAGAACGGCGCGGGGGGCAGTGCGACGACGACTGCCGCCATCAGGCTGGCAAAGGCCAGCGCGGCAAAGCCCGTCCAGATCACCCGGCGCGCCCGCGCGTAGCCGTAGACCTCCGTCAGGACGTCGCCGAAGACGTAGGAAATGGGGAAGAACAGCACGCCTGAGCCGAAAACGAAGGCCCCCAGTACGGGCAGGTCGATTGCGGCGATCTTGGCCGGACCGATCAGGTTCGAGCAGATCAGCACCGTCACGAAGGCCGCCATGACGAGGTCGTAGTATCTGAAGCGTCCCGACCCGTGGGGCATGGCTCTCTCGCTTCCCTCGCCGATCCGGTCGCGTTGCATCAGCCCTCGCGCGCTGCGCTTGACAGTAACCGCAACGCTCTCCAGATGTCGCCGCCATGTACCAGATCAAGGAGATCTTCTACACGCTGCAGGGAGAGGGCGCGAATGCCGGGCGCCCCGCGATCTTCTGCCGTTTCGCGGGCTGCAACCTGTGGAGCGGGCTCGAGCAGGACCGCAACGCCGCCCAGTGCACGTTCTGCGATACCCAGTTCGTCGGCACGGACGGGCCCGGCGGCGGCAAGTTCAAGCGGCCCGCCGACCTGGTGGATGCCATTGCCGCCGCGGCGGGCGATGAGGCCGCTCCCTCGCTGGTCGTGCTGACCGGCGGCGAGCCGATGCTGCAGGTGGACCTGCCGCTCATCACCGCCCTGCACGAGGAGGGTTTCGAGGTCGCGATCGAGACAAACGGCACGATCCGCGTGCCGCGCGCAATCGACTGGATCTGCGTCAGTCCAAAGGCCGGCACGAAACTGGTCCAGCGCTCGGGGGACGAGCTGAAACTCGTCTATCCGCAGGTCGGCCTCAGCCCCGAGGATTGCCTCGACCTCGATTTCCGCACCCGTTTCATCCAGCCGATGGACGGCCCCGACCTCAAGAAGAACACCGACGCCGCGGTGGCCTTCTGCAAGGCCAATCCTGAATGGCGCCTGTCGCTTCAGACCCACAAGCTGCTCGGCATTCCCTGAAGGCTGCTGCTGCCCGTTGTGCGGGCACGATGACGGCGGTTGCAGCGACGCCGGCGGTCAAGGCCGCTCCTTGCCCCTGCCGCCCAGGTTCCGGTCCCAGCAGGCCCACACCGCCGGTATTGCCCTGCCGGGCCGGGGCCGGTAGAAGCCAGCGCAGATGCGGGCAGAGCAATGAGCCCCGTCCCTGAAACCACGCCGAATGCGATGCTGATCTACCGAGAGTTCAATTTCGAGGCCGCCCACTTCCTGCCCAGCGCTCCGCTCGGGCACCCCAACTCGCGTGTCCACGGCCACTCGTTCCGGGCCCGCGTCACGATCTCGGGCGAACCCGATCCGTCGACCGGCGTCGTCCTGCATTTCGACGACCTGTCGTCCGCCGTCGCCGACGCGCGCGAAGCGCTCGACCACCGCATGCTCAACGACGTCGAGGGGCTGGCTGCGCCGACGCTCGAGCTGATCGCGATGTGGCTGTGGGACCGTATCGCCAACCGCGTACCGGGCCTCGCCGAGATCGAGATCGCGCGCGACAGCTGTCGCGAGGGCTGCATCTATCGCGGCCCGTCGCGCTCGGCCCATCGGCTTGCCGCGGAATAGTACGATGGGACGCAAGGTACCGGCCGCCGGGCCGCAGCTTCTCGGCAAGCAGGTCCCTCTCCCCGACAGCCCGGAACGCGCCGTGCTGGAGCGGGTCGCAAACCCCCACACCGATACGCTGTACGTCGCGCGTTTCACCGCGCCGGAATTCACCTCGCTGTGTCCCGTCACCGGCCAGCCCGACTTCGCCCATCTGGTGATCGACTATGTGCCGCGGACTTGGATCGTCGAGTCGAAGTCGCTGAAGCTGTATCTCGCCTCCTTCCGCAATCATGGCGCGTTTCACGAGGATTGCACGGTCGCCATCGGCAAGCGCCTCGCCACTCTGCTCGATCCGCATTTCCTGCGCATCGGCGGCTACTGGTATCCGCGTGGCGGCATTCCCATCGACGTGTTCTGGCAGGCTGGCGAATGCCCGCCCGGCGTTTGGCTGCCCGACCAGGGCGTGGCGCCCTACCGCGGTCGCGGCTGAGGCGGGTTTGTGGCCTGCGCGAGGTATCTTCATGATGTAGTGCGCGGCACGACGGAAGCCGTGCAGCCTCCCGTTTCCTGTTCATGACGCCAAAGCTCCGGCGTCCAGTTCAGGGAGAAAAAAGATCATGAAGCTTGCAAAGATCGCAGCTGTGGCTGCCGTCCTCATCGCCGGGTCCGCCGGCATGGCATCGGCGGCGCCCATGGGCGCACTCGCCGGCACCAAGGCCGGTGACGCCAGCGGTATCGTGAAGGTGCACGGCGTGCATCGCAGCTGCCAGCTCGGCCGCTGGGGCTGGCACCGCAGCCTGCCGTACGGCGGCCGCGTCGCCTGCTCGGTCCATAGCCGCCCGGTGTTCCGCCTCCGCTTCGGCCAGCGCCATGACTACGACGGTCGCCGTGGGCATTACCGTCGCCGTCACCACTGATCGTAACGGCGCAAGACGCGGCGGCCGGTCTCCGCACGGAGGCCGGCCGCTGTGCGTTTCCAGGCGGCCGTTGAGCGTTAGGCGTCCCCGCCCGCGACGGCGGGGCGCCGCTCGCCACCGGTCAGAATGCCGATGGCAAAGGCGCCGAAGCCGATAACGAGTGTCGCAACCGACAGCACGAGCAGCTTGGCGTACTTGTGCGTCACGCCTGTCAGCGGCCCCACATAGTCGGTATAGCCGGAGCTTTCGGTGAAGTAGAGGACTGCGGCGGCCATCGCCGCAAGGAACGCCGCGACGTAGCTCCACACCGGAACGTTGTCACGTCCCATCCATAACGAGATCACGACAACGGGGGCGAGGAACATCGACGCCGAACCCGAAACCGCGACGGCCTCGAACAGATCCTTCGAGCCGAGGAACACCATGGCAAGACCGCCCAGAAAGAAGGCCAGCATGGCGATCCGCCCGTTGGCCATGGTCGGCTTGCCCAGCCGCATGTCGATGACCGTCAGCTTCGCGGTGCTCGAGAACGTGGAGTCCAGCGTCGACATGCACGAGACGACCAGGGCGACATTGAACAGCAGCATCGGCCACTCGCCGATCAGTCGCGCAAGCGTCGGCACGAAGCTCTCACCCGACAGCTTGTTGAGTCCGGCCCACACGCCCAGTAGTCCGAATGCCAGGATGCACAGCGTCGACAGCCAGGCGGCGTTATAGAAGCTCGCCATCGTCGTGCGACGGTCGGCGATGAAGCCGCGGTCCATCATGACCGGATCGTGCATCGGGTAACTCCACACCTGCAGCAGCGCGACCGCCAGCAGGACCCAGCCCGGGCTCGCTGCATTCGGGGTGGACGCCATCATGTGCGCGACATCGAAGGTGCCCGTGCCGACCGCCACTGCCATGAGAGCAGCGAGCACGACAAGAAACAGTGCCATCTGGAAGACGTCGGTGCGGATCGACGCGCTGAGACCGCCCAGCAGCGAGTAGCCGACCGTCACGACGCCCACGATCAGGATCGAGGCGACATAGGCCATCGAGCCGGTGGTGCCGAAGATGAGGCCTATGACGAGCAGGTTGGCGAAAACCTCCGATAGCAACCGCACGCCGACGACGAAGTTGTAGCTCGTCGTTCCGGCAACGCCGAAGCGGTCCGACAAAAACGCCTGCACGCTGCCGTAGCCGTGACGGAAGCGCAGGCTTGCGATGATCCAGGCGCCGGTGAGAAACGACAGGTAGTAGGCCGCGTAGGCAAGCGCGCCGCCTATACCGTATGCGTAGCCCAGAATTGCCGCGTTCATGATCGAACGCGCGAAGATCCAGGTGGTCACCTGTGAGAACGTGAGCGAAAGAACGCCCGGTGCGCGTCCGGTCTCGTCACGCCCGTTGAAGAATGCATCGGTGGAGCGTGCTGCCGGCGACAGGTAGATGCTCACCAGCGCCAGCACGGCAGTGGTGGCTGCGAGAACGAGAAGACTGTCCGACATGAGGCGCCTTTCGGGTTTGTCGAGCGTTACGCTTTCCTAGCAAGGCCGGAGGCCCGGCCGCCATCGCCGCAGCGCCGTGCTGGCGCAGAATTGAATCCGACATCGCCGGTCGTCACGGGAATGTCATCGCAGCCTCTTTCAACGGCACGCCCCTCGCCGCGCGCTCCGCCGGAGGCAAAACGTCGAGACTCGGCCACATGCCTGTGCGCAGCGCGCACGCATACTCCGGAGCGGAGCCGGCGCGCTCGAGCGATGCGGCGGCTTCGGCAGCGTCGTAGGACAGCCGGTGCAGGGAGAAACGTAACGGGCGGTGGCCGTTGCCGCCCGCCTTTCCGTCTGGCGAAATCACGCCGTACCAGCCATCCAACGTGCCGTCGTTGGCCGGCATGCCGATGACGCCGGCATTAAACCAGAGCTTGGGATGTCCACTTCCTGCGACGACCTCGGCAAAGGGGATGCCGCAATGTCCGGCGAGCACGATGTCGGCCCCCAGCCGTTCCGCCTCTGCCGCCTTCTCGGCAGCGGGCGAACCGGCGAACAGAAATCGCGCTATGTCACTTTCGGCTCCGTGCACCACCGCGAAGCGGAAGCCCGCGACGGTGAAATTCAATCGTCCGGGGAGCCTCGCCATCCACAGGCGGTGCTGCCGGTCGAGGGTTGCATCGGCATAGGGGTACCAGCCGCGGGAGAGTTGATCGCACGCTGTGCCGTCCTCGAACCCGCAGCCGCAGTCGGCGGCACCAGCGGCGAGTTGAACCTCGCAGTTGCCGGCAATGACGTGGCAGCCCCAATCGCGCACTTCCGCGCAGGTGGCATTCGGGTCAGCCCCGTAGGCCACCACGTCGCCGGTGCAGATGGTACGCTCGGGCGGAATGGACAGCTCACGGGCGCGGGCGCGCATCGCTCGCGTCGCCTCGATGTTGGAATACGGCCCGCCGAAGACGAGCACGTCCCCGTCCCCCATACCGATGTCGCATTCGTCCGCCACGCGCCCGCCCGATCCATCGCCGCTCGCTTCAACACAATTCGAGGCGAGGACAGCCGACGTTACAGCGTTCCGGGAAGCCGTACAGCGGGTTGCACTGCCGTGATTTGAAGCAGCACCCGATTGCGGGGGGAGCGCCCTCGTTTGCATTCCATTCACCATGTCCGGCCAAAATGGGCCTTGCCCGCCCGGTATGACCGCGGCGCCGGCATGGCAGCATTTCAGTATTTGAGTTGTAGTTCCGCATGACCGAGCCCGTGCCCGCACTCGACCTCGTCGGCCCCATCGTCATCAACGCGGGGTTGCTCGCCGGCCTCCTGTTCGCGGTTCTGGCCGCTTATGGACTGGTCGTCGCGATGGGCCGCTGGTGGCTCGTGATCGGCGCGGCGGCCGTCCTGCTCGCCCTTCTGGCGCACGTCTACGCGGGCACACTCATCGCCCCGTTCCCGGCGGATACGCCCCTCTGGCTATCGCTCGATGCCAAAGGCCTGCTTGGCATCGTCCTCGCCTATATCCTGCTGGGCGCAACACTCCGCCTCTACACGCTGCGGCTTGAATGGCGCGGGCTGAAGCGGCGCTATGCGACCGACATCCATATTCTCGGCTTTCTGATGCCGACCGCCACCGCGATCATGGCGACGGCCTGGCTCGGATAGTTCCGGCCGGCTGGCTCTTGAGCCGCCCATGTTCAGCGCACGTGGGCCATCCAGTAGCCGAGCGCCCGCAGGATGCGCCGATCCTCGTACAGGCCCGAGTGGCGCCAACCTCGCTTCGCATCGTCTGCCGCTGTGAATGGCACTTCCTGGTGCGCATTCGACCGCACCGACGGCACCTCGGCGGAGGGCTCGGCACTGATCGACACATGCGCGTGGATCGACGGCCGCTCCCAGCCAAATCCGGCTGGGTGCCCGCGCAGAAACGACAGGACGTAGCGCAGCACTGCCAGGGCGATAAGCACGTACACGGTCGCCACGACGGCATAGGCGAAGCCCGACGACGCATAGTTCTCGACAGCCTTGGCGTCGAAGTCGATGAAGTCGGCGGCGATCGTGGAAACGACGCCCGCCGCCACAGCCAGCACGAAGAGCAAGCCGCCCGCAACCGAGGCGCGCTCCTTGATCCAGCCGATGGCCCGCGTCGGCCACGCCGTCGTCACCTCCAGCACGTCGAGCAGGCGGCCTGCCTCATCTCCGGGGTAGGCGAAGCTCAGGACGTGCGTTGCGGGCATCGGGCCGAAGCGCACCGCATTTGCAAGGCGCACCGCGGCGCGCTTGCCGCCAACACGATGCCATGCCCTTGCCAACAGAGGCGCGACGCGTGACGCAAGGTAGCCAGCGAGCATGCCGGTGACGGCGGCGGCCCCGACAAACCAGTACCAAGCGTTGTAGGCTGTATTCTCGAGCATGTTGTCGTAGGTGAGGGCTGCGGGGATGGCGACTGCCCAGCCAGCGAAGCCTGCGACCGTGTCGTTCTCCGGCGCGGCATCAGCCATGAGCTGGTCGAGCGATTTGCCCTCGACATGCGGTGCCAGCCGGGCATGGACGAACGGCGTGCCCAGCGTGGCGACCCCCAGCGCGTGAAGGCCTTCTGGCAGATGCTTGTGCGCCAGGAGGGCGACATTGCCGCCGTGGCTGTGTGCGACGATGAAGTGCCGACAGAGCGGCAGGCGCTGCCGCAGCCCACGGATGTGTTCGGCGAGCTGATAACCGGCCTTGACGCGCGCTTTGTGAGTGTTCCGGCCAGACCATTGGAAGACGTCGAACTGAGGCAAGCGGTCGTGCTCGGCGAGAGCCGCGGCAAGTTCGCGCCTGAGGGGCGAGCCCTCCTGAGTCCAGGGCGCGCCACGCGCGAATGTCCCGTGCACGAGCGTGACGACGGTCGGCGTCCTGACGATCAGGGCGTGGTCTTCGCTCGGTTCCGCCGTCCCCTCCGCCCAGGCTGGTGAGTCCATGCCTCTCGGCCGCCTCCCCTCCCGTGTTCCGATATGTCGATCGAATGCCCGAACGCGTACATATCAGCCAATACATGTCGATACCATCGACACGTCGACCCTCGGCCACCCCTTACGACCTATTGCCTTCAACTAGCGCTGGAACTTGCGGAACTTGATGCGGTGCGGCTCGACAGCGGCATCGCCCAGCCGGCGCTTCTTGTCCTCCTCGTAGGCCTCGAAATTGCCCTCAAACCACTCGACGTGGCTGTCACCCTCGAAAGCCAGGATGTGGGTGGCGAGACGGTCGAGGAAGAAGCGGTCGTGGCTGATCACCACGACGCAGCCGGGGAAGTCTTCGAGCGCCGCCTCCAGCGCCGAGAGCGTCTCGGTGTCGAGATCGTTGGTCGGCTCGTCGAGCAGCAGCAGGTTGCCACCCTCCTTCAAGAGCTTGGCCAGGTGGACGCGGTTGCGCTCGCCGCCTGACAGCATGCCCACCTTCTTCTGCTGATCGGCGCCCTTGAAGTTGAACCAGCCGCAGTAGGCGCGGGAAGGCACCTCCTTCTTGCCGCCGAGCATGATCTGGTCGAGGCCGCCGGAGATTTCCTCCCACACCGTCTTCTTGTCGTTGAGATGATCGCGGCTCTGGTCGACGTAGGACAGCTTGACCGTCTCGCCCAGGCGGATGGTGCCGTCGTCGGGCTTCTCCTGCCCGGTGAGCATGCGGAACAGCGTCGTCTTGCCGGCGCCGTTGGGGCCGATCACACCGACGATGCCGCCCGGCGGCAGCTTGAACGACAGGTCCTCGATCAGCAGCGTATCGCCGAAGCCCTTCTTGAGGCCGTCCGCCTCCACCACCACGCCGCCAAGGCGTGGCCCCGTGGCGATGTGGATGGTGGCGCGGCCCACATCCTCCCGCCCTGCGTCCTCCGCAAGCTTTTCATACGCGGTGATGCGCGCCTTCGACTTGGCCTGCCGCGCCTTGGGGCTCGAGCGGATCCATTCCAGCTCGCGCCTCAACGCACGCTGGCGGCTCTCCTCCTGCCCCTTCTCGACTTCCAGGCGCTTGGCCTTCTGCTCGAGCCAGCTCGAGTAGTTGCCGTGATAAGGCACACCGGCGCCGCGATCGAGCTCGAGCGTCCACTCGGTGATGTTGTCGAGGAAGTAGCGGTCGTGGGTCACGAGGATCACACAGCCCGCATACTCCTTCAGGAATCGCTCGAGCCAGGCGACCGACTCCGCGTCGAGATGGTTGGTGGGCTCGTCGAGCAACAGGATGTCGGGCTTGGACAGCAGCAATTTGGTCAGCGCCACGCGGCGCTTCTCACCACCCGACAATTTCGTGACGTCTGCGTCACCCGGCGGGCAGCGCAGCGCATCGAGCGCCTGCTCCACCTGACTGTCGAGATCCCACAGGTCCTGCGCGTCGATCTGGTCCTGCAGCTCGGTCATCTCGTCGGCCGTCTCTTCCGAGTAGTTGGCCGCGATCTCGTTGTAGCGGTCGACGATTGCCTTCTTCTCGGCGACGCCTTCCATGGCGTTGCCCATGACGTCCTTGTCGGCGTCGAGTTCAGGTTCCTGCGGCAGGTATCCGACCTTGATGCCGTCGGCGGCCCAGGCTTCGCCTGTGAAGTCCGTCATCTGCCCGGCCATGATCCTGAGCAGTGTCGATTTGCCCGCGCCGTTGAGACCGACCACGCCGATTTTGGCGCCTGGGAAGAAGGACAGGTTGATGTCCTTCAGCACCTGCTTGCCGCCGGGATAGGTCTTCGACAGCTTGTGCATATGAAAAACGTACTGCGGGTTCGCCATGATCGGGCGCTCCTCGGTTGGCGTGCGGCTTCAAGGGAGTTGGCGGCTATGTAGCGGATCGGAGCCAGCGCGACAATGGCGCTGGTGGCGGCGCCACGGCCGCCCGCTTTCGGCGGCAGCATGGCGACGCGCGACCGGCTTTGCAGAAGCCCCCTCCCGTGACATTGTCCGCCGATGACCAATGACAACCCGATCCCGCCCCGCCACCTCGTCTACTTTGCCGACCCGATGTGCTCGTGGTGCTGGGGCTTCTCGCCCGTCATCAATGGCCTGGCTGAGCATTTCGGCGAGCGCCTGCCGGTGACGATCATCATCGGCGGCCTGCGGCCCGGCACGAAGGACGCGATGTCCGCCGCCATGAAAGCCGACATCCGCCATCACTGGGAGAACGTGGAGCGCCGCACCGGACAGCCATTCGACTATTCGTTCTTCGACCGCGACGGCTTCATCTACGACACGGAGCCCGCCGACCGCGCCATCGTCGTCATGCGCCTGCTCAATCCGCGTGTGATGCTGCCTTACTTCACGAGCGTCCAGCGGGCCTTCTATGCGGAGGGGCGCGACGTCACCGACGAGACGGTGCTGTCGGAGATTGCTGGAGAGCACGGTCTCGACGAGGAACGCTTTCTCAAGGCCCTGCGCACCGAACAGGCACGGATCGCCACCCGCAGCGATTACGAGACGGCGCGCGCCTCCGGCGTGACCGGGTTCCCGACGCTCTATGCCGGGGATACCGACAGCGGCTACGCAATGGTGACGACCGGCTACCGTCCGCTCGATGGCCTGCCCGAAATCCTCGAGGACTGGTTGGCGATGCCGCGCACACCCTCGACGGGGCAGGTCGGACACGCCTGAGGCCGGCGGTGGCGACCGACACCGTCGCTCGCCACCAAGCCTTCGCAATCGACGTGCCGGAGGATCAGCCCTCGACGCGCTCGGCTAGAATCATGGGGCCGCCGGCGGTCTCGACCACGGCCTCGAGCGTGCCGTAGCTCGTCACTGCTCGCGCCAGCACGCGACCTGCAGGACCCAGTTCCTCGATGGCGTCGGGCAGGCACTCGACCGTCACATAGCTCAGCGCCCGGCTCGCGACCTGGGCGGCGACGTCCTCGCCGAACTCGCGGGCAATCAACGCGCGCGGCATGACGACGACCGCGCTACCATTCTCTGCCTGCCACCCGGTGCACGGGCAGTCGCCGGCCTGCGAGACCGGCTGGAAGCCCAGGGCTGCGAACGCTTCTGCTGCCGCGTCCATGTCCTCGACGACCTGCATCGGCGTGATCGTGCGTGCGCTCAAGCTCATGATCGTTATCTCCCCTGAAGAAGCCGCTGATGCTTCCTCTCATGGGCGAGTCGCCTCTGTGTCGGCGATCACACTGCGCGCACGGTCCACTGCGGCATTATTTCCCTAGCCCCTACATCGAGTTAGCCCCAGGACGCGCGCGCGGCTTTCAAAGCGTCCCTCGATCTCACGGGCAATGTCTCCCGCCGCGTGGATTGCCGGCGGCCGCCAGGTCGTATCGAGGCGGGTGTCGGGTGTAAGGGGACGGGTCGCACCAGCCGCGTGAAGGCGCTCGTGGAAGCGCACAAACTTGTCGCTGCCACCGCTCGGCCGGAACACGTAGACCGGCCGGCCCGTGGCGCAGCCCTCTCCTGTCATGGAGACACTGTCAGCGGTGACGACGACGGCATCGGCAAGCGCCAGATAGCGAGCGTAGGGGTTTTCGCCCTCCCCCGACCAAATCGAATGCGGGAAAGGTGCCAGCGCGGCGGCCAGCGCATCTGCGACGAAGCCCGGCGTGCGGCGTGACGGCGTCGCCATGAAGCTCGCCCCCTGCTCGCCCAGCGCGCGGATGCCTGACGCCAGCCGGTGGGCATCGTCCTCCGTCCAGCGCCAGACCTTGGAGGCTCCGCCCACGGCCAACATCACGCGCGGCCCTGGCAGGCGATCGAGAACGGCATCGGGGGTGCCGCGCAGCGCGTCGAGGAAGGCCGGCGTGAAGCGGTTGGGAGGAACGAGTGTCGTGACGATGTTGGCGCCGCGCCGGCGGTCGTGTTCGGGCACCCAGATGACGTCGGCGATCGAGGCGCTGGTGCGCGGGTCCTGCAATGCGACGCGGAACGTGGCGAGCCCGGCGCGCTTCTTGATGAGCCGTAACGCGGGCATCGCCGTCCGGCCGATGGCGATGGCGATCGCGGGGTAGGGAGGCGCACACGCGAAGCTGCGATCGGCCGGCCCCCACGGCGCCAGCCATTGCGCAAGGCCTTCCGGCGCGACGCGCTGCCATACGGGCACGACGCCCAGCGCCTCGGCGAGACCCGCGGCTTGCGCCTCGTGTCCGGCCTTGCCGTCGGTGACAAGCCAAGCCGTCAGGCCGGCAAGCGGCCGCACGCGTACCGCCGACGTAACGGGCCGGGTTTCCGCTGGGCCTTCGGTGGACGGTGGTGGCGTGCTTATG
Source organism: Hyphomicrobiaceae bacterium (assembly GCA_050250815.1). GTDB lineage: Bacteria > Pseudomonadota > Alphaproteobacteria > Rhizobiales > Hyphomicrobiaceae > JAEUMD01. Next base: position 11,250 of record JBFWNY010000007.1, on the reverse strand, counting down.
GTCGGCTCCCCTGGAGCAATCTATGAGAACTTCAGACTGCCTAATGCGCAATCTCATTGCGCGCGACGGCATCTCATGATCCGGTCTGCGTAAGACTGCCGATTCAGCGCGGGAGATCATAGCGGCGATGCGCGTCAAGCTCGATTCCATCGATTGGCGCATCCTGAAGGAGCTGCAGGCGGACGGGCGGCTGACCAACGTCGCGCTCGCCGCCCGGGTCGGGCTTTCGCCACCGCCCTGCCTCCGACGCGTTCGTGCGCTGGAGGAGGCGGGCCTTATCACCGGCTATACGGCACTCGTCGATGAAAGCGCGCTTGGCTTCCCGCTCAGCGCCTTCGCGCTCGTGGGACTGCACAGTCAGGCCGAGCCCGACCTCAGGGCATTCGAAAACCGTCTGCTTGGCTGGCCGCTCGTGCGCGAGGCGCACATGCTGTCGGGTGAGACCGACTACGTGCTCAAGTGTGTAGCAAGTGACCTGCAGAGCTTCCGCGCCTTCGTGCTCGACGAGTTGACCGCTTCGCCCAACGTCGCCAGCGTCAAGACATTCCTCTCGATCCGTCGCGCCAAGCGCGAGGCGGGCGTGCCTATCCGCGGCGAGGACTGAAAAACGCCAACCTCGCATCTTCAGGACTTTTGTGCGGGGATGAAGCGGCGGATGAGCGCCACCGTCGCCGGCAAAATGACGAGCTGGCCGATCAACGCTGCAAACAGGCATGCCGCCGTCAGTTCGCCGAACTGCCTCAAGGAAGGCAGGTCCGAGAGCATGGTGACACCCAGGCCGAGAGCCAGCACGATAGTCGTCAGCACGACCGCCGGGCCGATATGATGGACCGTACGGATGAGCGACGCGAACGTATGAGCCGATCCCGACGTCGTATCCGCCTCCAGACGCTCCTCCTCCAGGTGGTAGCGGTTGAGGAAGTGGATCGTCGAGTCGATGGCCAGCGAGAAGGCGACCGTGATGGCGATGATGGAGGCAAATTGCAGCCCCTGACCGCTCGCCCACAGCATCGCACCCGTCGCGAAAATCGGGAACAGCGAGGGCAGCACGCTTGCCAAGCCCGCAAGCCACGACCGCAGCGCGATGCCCAGGAAGATGAAGATGATGAACATGTCGCCGACGAGGCCCCAGTTCAGCTCCCCGATCAGCTTGGCCGAGTTGCGGGCGGCAATCGCTGGCAGGCCGGTGACCGAGATCTCGTAGCCCGGGTTGGACTTGCGCACCGGCTCCAGCGCCGTATCGATCTGTTCCACGACGGGCAGTATCTCGCTGGCGTCGATGTCCGGCATGCGCGCGGTCACCAGCACGGCCCGTTCGTCCTTGTCGATGAAGCGGCGCGTGAGGTGCTCAGGCAGGATGCCGACGTAGGTCTTGACCGTTTCGATGCGCGTATCGCCCGCGGCCGCGAGCCATCGCCTGAGGCTTTCGAGCGACCACACATTGCCCAACCCGGCGCGATGCTCGAGCACGTTATGAGCGTCCGCGATCGCTTTGAGGGTCGCGGCGTCGTAGAGCGAGTGCTCGGCGCCCCACTGGATCATGACATGCAGCGGATTGGCGCCGGTCAGCTTCTGGTCGAGCTTGGCGGTGCCCGCGAGCGCCTGCTCCTTGTCGGGCACCTGATCGGCCAGACGGTATTGCGGTACGAGCTGCGCGTAGGCGATGCCCGTCGCGACGACCGCCATAACGCCGAGCGCCGAGAACAGCACCGGATAGGCAGCGACGCGGCGGACGATTGCCTCCGTCGCATGCTGCAGCACGCCGACACCGCCCTCCTCCTCGTCGATGTCGCCGGACCGGATCGCCGGCTCCTCGCGGACCAGCAGCGCGGCAAGCGTGGGCACCACAACGGCCACCGCCAGATACGAAATTCCTACGGCCATCAGCGCGGCGGTACCGAACGTCTTGATGAGTGCTGATTCGGCGAACTGGAACGAGAGGATCGCGAGCGCCGCATTCATCGCCGTCAAAAGGCAGGCGGGGGCGACATCGAGAACTGCCGCGCGCGCCGCTTCAATGCGGTCCACGCCGGCCAGAATCGAGCGGCGCACCGAGAAGACCAGATGCATGCTGTCCGAGAAGCCCGCCACGAGGATCAGCGGCGTGATCACGTTGACAAACAGGTTGAGGCGGAAGTCGAGATATCCGATCGCGCCCAGCGTCCAAAGGATGGCGATTGCCGGTCCTGCGACCGCAATGAGAGTGAGCGAGATGCGACGGAAGAAGAGATAGGCGACCACGAGGCCGACGACGAAGCCCAGTCCGTTGTAAAGCAGGCGGTCGCGCTCCACCGCATTGCGGATCTCGAGTTGCATGACCGGCGCGCCGGTCAGCTTGGCTGCAAGCCCCTTGTCCTTCAGCTCGCGATCGACCGCTTCCTGAAGCCCGCCGATGATGCTCCGCGAGCCCTTCTCCTCGACAGCATTGCGGTCGAGCGAGATGACGACAAGGGCGAGTTCACCGTCGGCGGAGAGAAACTTGCCCGCGACGATGTCGTTGGTCTTGAGCCGCTCCAGGAGGGCCGCGAACGCGGCATCGTCTGCCGGCATCTCGTCGGGGACCAGTGGCGCGGCATAGCCGTTGGCGTCCGGCTTGTCGCGCGCCGACAGCATCGAGATCAGGCCGTTGACGCCGTCAGCGAGCTGCAGCTCGATGACGAGATTGCCGAAGGCCTGCAATCCCTCGCGCGACAGCAACCGCTTGCCCTCGACGACGACGAGTACGTCGTACTCGCTCGACGGAAAGCGCCGGTCGATCTCCTCGTACTGCTGGAACTCCTTGGTGTTGGTCCGGAACAGCTCCGACAGGCTGTCATCGACCTTGAGCCGCATGACCCCGAAGACCGCCAGCACCGTGACAAGCGCAACGATTGCGGCCGATACATAGGGCGCCTTGAGGGCTATAAGCCCGAGCTTGTCCAGCCCGAAAGAAAAGCGGAACGAGCGTCTGGGCTCTTCGCTCATCTGCGCTCCCTGCGTCATCCCAGCGCGTCTTTTCGGGCTTCACGGACCGATAGGCCGAGCGCGCTTTCCCCTCGAAGCCGGTCGGAAATGCGGATCGCTGTCCTCGCAATCCAAGAATCGACACGGCCGGCTCGAGCCTTGCACCGGCCTCCCGCGCATGACAAGGCACCGGCGGCTCTCGCGCTGCCTACGCGCCCCGCATGCTCGCAGAACGCAGCTCGGCGTGGCGGATTTGCCAGCCCTGACGAGATGCCTCGTCAACGGCCCGGCAAGCGAATTGCCCGATGACTCGCAGCGCACCGCGCATGTTGCGGCGCAATATACTCGCCCCCATTTATTGCATTGCGGCATTGTTCGCCGCTCTTGCACCGCGTACCGTTAATCTACACTTTTGCCAGCGTCGCGGATGCGACTATCCCATGCCGATGTTGACTGCGATGTCATAATTTTCGAATGTATGAATACAACTGGAGACAAGGCGGCCCGCTCTGGGAGCTCGTCCGCCGGCGCATGCGACTGCACCAGGGAGGACGCTGAAATGACCACGGCCACCGATTCCAACCAGAAGCAGATGTCCATCATCGTCACCAAAGGCACGCTGGATTGGGCCTATCCGCCCTTCATCCTGGCGACGACAGCCGCGGCGATGGGCGTCAACGTGACGATGTTTTTCACCTTCTACGGGCTCGCCCTGCTCAAGAAGGACCTCGACCTGCAGATTTCGCCGCTGGGCAAGCCAGACATGGCGATGCCGATCGCGGGCATGCACATGAAGATGCCCAACATTGTCGGCGTACTGCCGGGCGTGAACGCCATGGCCACGACCATGATGAAGAACCTCATCGCCAAGAAGGGCGTCGCCTCGATTCCGCAGCTGCGCGAAGCTGCCATCGAATCCGACATCGAGATCATCGCCTGCCAGATGACACTCGACCTCTTCGAGATGAAGAAGGAAGACATGATCGACGGTGTGAAGCTCGGCGGTGCCGCCACCTATATGGAGAAGGCGCTCAAGTCCGACATCAACCTCTACATCTAAGCCGATGCCGAGCACGTGACCGCAATGCAGCCGCCCTGGGCGGCTGCATGATCGTGCCCGACGTTCGAATCCAAACGCCAGGCGACCGCGAGGCGCTCGCCTGAAATCAGAAGGAAGAATCAAATGGCTGACAAGACGCTCGACGCCAAGGGCCTCAACTGCCCGCTCCCCATCCTCAAGGCCAAGAAGGCCATCGTCGAAGTGCCCAAGGACGGTACGTTGGAGGTGCTCTCCACAGACCCCGGCTCGGTCGCGGACTTCGCCGCGTTCTGCCGGACGACGGGCAACACGATGCTCGAGACCGGCGAAGCCAATGGCGTCTACCGCTTCGTGATCAAGCACACCGCCTGACCGTGCGAGCGTTACGGATGCCGTTGCATCGCAACATTCAAATGTGACAGTTCCGCACCTGTCTGACTGACATCGTACAAGAGCTGCGCCAAATCACTGGTGCGGCTCTTGCCTTTTATGCAGAACATTGCCGCTAATATAAGCATACGCGAATATCGTTTGGCGACGCCGGGGAATAATTGGCGCGCCACGTGGGAAGCGAGCCGACGCTTCTCCGGGGGAACTAGCATCAGGGCCGCGGGATAGCGGAGGGGGACTCGCAGATGAGCATTTTTCGGCGCATTTCGACGGCGGCGCTGCTGAGCGCGGCTGCTGTCGCGTTTGCCACGCCAGCTTCGGCGACCGAGGGTTACGCGGCGATCGGCTTCGGCGCCCGGCACAAGGCGCTGGCTGGCGCCGGCGCCGCCGATTCGCGCGACGCCACTGCTGCCTCACTCAACCCCGCCGGTCTCACCCACGTCGGCAACGAGATCGTGTTCTCGATCTCCGCCTTCAACCCCGAACGCGGCTTCAGCACCGACAGCGCCGGCCCCGTGCTTCCCGGTCCAATCAGCGTGGACAGCGACAAGCCGTGGTTCTTCATCCCCAACATGGCGATCAGCACCCGCGCTTTCGCCAATCCGCTGTTTGACGTCCTCGCCTTCTCGATGGTCGGCAACGGCGGCATGAATTCCAATTACCCGGGCTTCCCCAACACGAGCCCGTTCTGCGGCGGCACACCGCAGCAGGGCCCGTTCTGCTTCGGCCGCACCGGCGTCAACCTGCTGCAGATGGTGATGAGCGTCGCCATGGCCAAGCAGATCGCGCCTGGCATCTCGGTGGGCATCGCGCCGATGGCTGCCCTGCAGTCGTTCGAATCACGCGGCCTGCAGCTGTTCAACGGCTTCTCAGTTCCTGGCGGCGTAATCGAGAACCAGGAGAACGATTGGGGCTACGGCTTCGGATTGCGCGGTGGCATTGAAATTCAGCCGATGCAGAACGTCCGCATCGGCGTGACCGGCACGACGCCGTTCGCGATGAGCAAGATGAACCATTACACCGGTCTGTTTGCGGAAGCTGGCGGTTTCGATATCCCGGCCTCGTTGCAGGTAGGCCTCGCCGTCGACGTGAATCCGGCGCTGACGCTAATGTTCGATTGGCGCCACATCTGGTTCAGCACGATCGACTCGGTCGGCAACCCGTCGACCAACATCCTGGGCTGCTTTGGCAATCCGAACTTCTGTCTGGGTGGCAGCAACGGCCCCGGCTTCGGCTGGAAGGACGTCGATGCCTTCAAGTTCGGCATCGAGTATCGCCACAGCGATAAGCTGACCCTGCGCGGCGGCTACGCTTACAACACGCAGCCGGTTCAGAGCCGCGACGTGACGTTCAACATCATCGCTCCGGCTGTAACGCAGCATCACATCACGGCGGGCCTCGCCTACGACCTCGGTGGCGGTTACACGCTGGAGCTGTCGGGCATGTACGCGCCCAAGGTCAGCGTCACCGGCCCCGAGCTGTTCGACCAGATCTTCGGCGCTGGAACGCAGAACGTGACACTTGAGATGCACCAGTACGAAGTGACAATGGGCATCAAGTACAAGTTCGGCGAGCCCGAAGCGCCCTTGAAGTAGGCGGCCACGAGAGGTTTGCTCCGACATGAAACTGCCCGCGATGCACACCATCGCGGGCAGTTTCGATTCTTGCGTCTGATCCGCCGTGCTGGCGATCAAACCATGCCTAGCTCAACCCCGGTCGGCGAGGAATTCGATGATCGCCGCCCGTGTCGCAGCGTCGTCGATGCCGCCGTACGGCTTCATGTTGTGGTCGGACACGACGGCATCCGCGAGGCAACCGCTGGTGATGGCACGCTACTCCTCGATCCAATGGCGGGGGCCGGAATGACAATCCGGTCCGCTCGGCCGGCCCGCCCCAACGATGTTGTCCGGAGTAACCAGTGAGCCGCTTCGCGCTGCTCTGTCGTCCCGAACGTTGATCTTCGGATCCATTCACGCCCGAGAGAAAGCCCAAGCAGCGGCATATCGGCCGAGCAGCCGCTGGCGTCCTTTGCAGCCCGTCCTGGCGCTGCTCCTGCGCGCCATGGGCGGCGACCCGGCCCTTGACACGAGCCCTGGGCCTCTGGATAAGGGCGGCTCACTTAAGGGCGGTTAGCTCAGCGGTAGAGCACACGCTTCACACGCGTGGGGTCACTGGTTCAATCCCAGTACCGCCCACCATCAAATATCAAATGCTTGCAATGGCTTTAGACGCTTTTCGGCAAGACGCCGAAGGGCGTGTTCTCGCATCGGAGTGGACAGACATCCTTTCGCAAGGCGACGGCCGCCCGGCCGCGTTCGAGCGGCAAAAGCAGGGTCGGCGACCACGTCGTTTCTTGCGGTCGCCGCTTCCTGCAGATCAGGCTCACTTGGCCGGCGCTATCTCCGTGATGCGATAGACCTTGTCTCGGCCGAGTTTGAGCCGGAAGGACACCTTGTCACCGGCCTTGACCGTGCCAAGATCGACCTTGGCGGTGACGGGAAGATCCATCGTCATGGACGGCCAGCCAAGGGTCGACATGGGCTCGTGGGTCAGATTGACCTCCTTCTTGGTGGTATCAATGGCATTGATCACACCGACACCTTCCGCCTCGGTGACGTCGGTTTTGGCTTCGTGGCTCATTGCGCCATGGTCGCCGTGGCCCTTGTGTGTTTCTGTGGCATGCACGGCCGTAGTGAAAAAGCATGCGCTCACGGCGAGCGCGGTTTTGAACAACTTGTGCATGTCGGTCTTCTCCTTTGCAGGTTTGAAATCGAGGTGAAATCCGAGTGACGACGTGCCTACGTCGCGGGCTCAATCGCCGCGGGTGGTGCCTTTTCCTGAGCACTATCTGGAAACTTGTCGGCATAGTGCCGGGACTCCCAGATTAGATAGATAACAGGAATGACGATGAGGGTTAGAATGGTCGTCGAAACCATGCCGCCGACCATGGGCAATGCAATGCGCCGCATGACGTCGGAGCCCGGACCGTTGGTCATGAAGATCGGCAAAAGACCGGCGACGATAACGGTGACCGTCATCAACTTGGGTCGCACGCGCATTACGGCACCCGCGATGATGGCCGAAATCAACTCGGCACGAGTTGCGGGTGGATGGTTGCGCACCTGGTTATCGATGTAGAGCAGCATGACAATGGCCGTCTCGACAGCTATCCCGCCGAGCGCGATAAAGCCGACAGCCACGGCAACTGACATGTCGTAGCCAGCAAGATCGACGGCCCACAACCCGCCGATCAGACCGAACGGCAACGACAGCATGATCATCAACGTCCGATCGAGTTTGCCGAAATGCAGCATGAGTAGAACAAAGATGATGGCGATAACGCCTGGCACCGCAATTTGCAGGCGCTGCCTTGCCTCCAGCAATTGCTCGAACTGACCCGACCAAGTGATTGCGTAGCCAGGCGGCAAGTCGATGGTCTGAGCCAATTCGCGCTGTGCATCTTTGACGTAGCTGCCGATGTCGCGCCCGGCGATGTCGACGAACACCCAACCGGTGAGGCGCGCGTTCTCCGATTTGATCATGGGCGGTCCATCAACGATCTCGATGCTGGCCAATTCAGCCAGCGGGATGTGCTGTCCTTCGGGCGTGGGTACGAGAATATCGCCGAGCTGACTGGTCGCTTCGCGAAAGGGCCTGTCGTAGCGCAGGATGATGTCGTAGCGCTCGCGGCCATTGACGGATTCCGAGAGCTTCATGCCGCCGAGTGCGGTTTGAATCACCGACTGGAAGATTGCCAGATCGATATTTCGCCGCGCCAACTCGCGGCGGTTTGGACGGATCTCAACATAGCGTCCACCCTGAACGCGGTCCGCGAATGCCGAGCGCGTGCCGGACACCTTCTTGACGGCGGATTCGACGGACAAGGCAACGCGCTCGATGGTGGCAAGATCATCGCCGGAGATCTTGATGCCGACCGGCGTGCGAATGCCAGTCGATATCATGTCCATGCGGATCTTGATGGGATAGCCCCAGGAGTTGACGAGCCCCGGAATCCTAGTGCGCTGATCGAGTTCGGTGATGATCCGATCGATCGTCATGCCCGCGCGCCATTCGGATTTCGGCTTCAGCTTGATCCACGTTTCGATCATGGAAATGGGGGCTGGGTCGGTGGCGGTGTCGGCGCGGCCGACCTTGCCGAAGACGCGCTCCACTTCTGGCACGGTGCCGATCAGACGGTTCGTCTGGGAGAGAACCTCCTTGGCCTTGGTGATGGATACGCTGGGCAGCGTGGTCGGCATGTAGAGCAATTCACCTTCGAACAAAGCCGGCATGAACTCCGATCCGATACGGGAAAGCGGAATGACAACAGATGCGATAGCGGCAAGCGTGAGCAGCAAGACGAACCAGCGCGCCATCAGCGCACCTGACAGAAGCGGTCGATAAAGCGCGACGAACACCCGGTTCAGCGGATTGTGTTCCTCGGGCATGATGCGGCCGCGGATGAGCCAAACCATCAACATCGGTACCAGCGTCACGGAGAGGGCTGCCGCAAAGGCCATGGCATAGGTCTTGGTGAAAGCGAGCGGCGCGAACAAGCGGTAGCTCTGGCCGGTCAATGCCAGGACGGGGAGGAAAGAGACCGTAATGATGAGCAACGAGAAGAACAGGCCCGGCCCGACCTCCTTTGCGGCCAGGAGTATTGCGTCGTGGCGGACTGCGGGATCGTTGCCATCAGCACCTTCCAGATCGGCGAGTTTTCGGTGCGCGTTCTCGACCATGACGATGGAGGCATCGACCATGGCACCGATGGCGATGGCGATGCCGCCAAGCGACATTATGTTCGCGGTAATGCCCTGCGCCGACATAATGACGAACGCGCCGAGCACGCCCAGCGGCAGCGTAATGATGGCAACAAAGGCGGAGCGCACATGCAGCAGGAATATGAGGCAGACGATGGCGACCGCTAGGCCTTCCTCGATCAGCTTGGTATTGAGATAGTCAACGGCGCCGCGGATCAGCGGAGCGCGGTCGTAGACGGTGACAATTTTCACGCCATCGGGAAGTCCGCGCTGCAGGGTCTCGATCTTTTGCTTGACGGCATCGATCACCGTCAGCGCGTTTTCACCAGAACGCATGACGATGATGCCGCCGACGACCTCGCCCTTGCCATCGAGCTCAACGAGCCCGCGCCGCAGTTCCGGGCCCTCGACCACATTGGCAACATCCGATAAGAGAACCGGCGTGCCGGCGGCGGAAAAGACGACGACGCTGCGGAGCTGATCGAGGCTCTGGATATAACCCGAGGAGCGGATCATCAGCTCGGTTTCCGACTGCTCGATGACGCGTCCGCCGACCTCGCTGGACGCTGCCCGCACGGCCTGCGTTATGCGGGAGATCGGCACGTTGTAGGCTCTGAGGCGGTTGGGATCGACGAGGACCTGGTATTCCTTGACGAAACCGCCGACCGAGGCCACCTCGGACACACCGGGCACCGTGGCCAGCTCGAATTTCAAGAACCAGTCCTGCAGCGATCGAAGCTGGGCAAGGTCATGACGGCCCGAGCTGTCGATAAGGGCATACTGGAAGATCCAGCCCACACCGGTTGCATCGGGCCCTATCTGGGGGGCGGCGTTAGCGGGCAACGTACCAGATATTTTCGACAGCGCCTCGATGACGCGTGAGCGCGCCCAGTACTGATCGACGCTGTCCTGAAAGATGACGTGGACGAAGCTGGTGCCGAACATGGAATAGCCGCGCACGGCCTTGGTTCGGGGCAGGCCCAGCAGCGTTGTCGACAGCGGATAGGTGACGAGATCCTCGACAATCTGGGGGGATTGTCCGGCAAACTCGGTGCGAATGATGACCTGGGTGTCGGACATGTCGGGGATAGCGTCGAGCGGCGTGCGCTGAACTGCAAGCCAGCCGGCAGCAATCAGCGACAGAGCCCCGACGAAAACCAGAAGCTGGTTGGTCACCGACCACTCTATGATGCGCGCGATAGCAGACCGCGTTGGGTCCTTGCCGGTAAAATGCTGCGCTTGATCTGACATTGCGCCTGTCCTCGGGCAGTGGTGAGGGCTCAGTGGTGCTGATGGCCAGCGGCGGCAGCTGGGGTGCGTTCGCCGATCGCCTTTGACGTTTCGGGAGCAGGCTCCGTTTCGGCTTGCCGCTCCGGCCAAGCCACGAGTTCGGCCTCTCCCTTTCCGTACGGGTTGACCGGCTTTCCTGCCATCTGCAGCCACGAGTGCCCAGTCGCTGTGTCCCTGTACAGCGCAACCTTCTTTTGCGCGTAGTGTTGCGGCGCGCCGTCGTGCATCCACGGTCGCAAGGCCGTGGCGAGGCCGGCTAGGGCCGTGTGAAGTTCGCTCGAAGTGCGCGCTGCCTGTGCCTTCTTGATCTCCTTGACGGCGTCCTGCATGACAAAGGCAAGCTGCGTGTGCTGGAAGGCGGGCCACAGCAGCGACTTCACCTCAATGGCAGGTTCGAGAAACTTTGGATCGACGTCGTAGCCGTCGACGAGCGCCTCGTGGATGTAAAGCGCGGCATCGACGAAATGATCGACCATCGCAAACTGCGACTCGGTCAACTTAAGCACTGACATCGGCAGTTGCAGGCGCTCTAGCTTGCGGAAGCTCTCGCGCAGGGCACTTTCCGAATCGATCAGGAACTGGCCGGAGACGACGATTTCATCGCCGGCCTGTATTTCTCCGGAGATCTCGGTCCAGCGCCCCGAGGTCAGCCCCGTTGTGACAGCACGCGGCTCGAAGCGGCCCGTGCCCAAAGATGCCACGACATAGCGGCCGCCGCCGCTCATCAGGATCGCCTCGGTGGGAACCGACAAGCGCTGCTCGGTGGCAACCTCGAAAACGACGTCGGCATAGGCGCCGGGACGAAGTCGACTGTCGGGATTGTCAAGC
>JBFWNY010000006.1:0-145756 GCA_050250815.1 Hyphomicrobiaceae bacterium | reverse complement strand
CGATGGCGACGAGCGGGATCTGGTGCATGCGCGGGACGTGCTTTCACGGAAGGCGCGGAACGGAACGGCCCGCCTCGCGCGCTGCGAGCCGGGGCCGACGCCTTGCTGTCGATGGTGGCCGCTTATGCCGCAATCGGAGCCCGTTGCAAATGGGCGCCGTGATGCGCGCGTCAGTTGAGCGCGATGAGCCGCGCCTTGTCGGTCATCACGAACATGCGCCGCTGGGCCACGACCGGCGGGATATAGACCGGATCGCCCAGGTCCTGCTGACCGAGCACCTTGCCGGTGACGGCGTCGACGCTGACAAGCGCACCCTTGGCGGACGCGAGCCACAGCCGGCCGCTGGCGAGCACCGGACCCGACCAGGGGCCACCACCGGGCAGCTGCACCGTCCACTGGATATTGCCGTTGTCACGGGCCACGGCGATCAACTGTCCGCCCGTATCGACGACGAACACGCTGCCGCCAGCGACCCAGGGCGTCTGCGTGCTGGGGACGTTGATCGACCACAGCCGCTCGCCCGAGGCGAGTTGTGTCGCCACCATGCGGCCGGCATGACCGACCGCGAACACCGTACCGCCCTCGATCGCGGGGCGCGCAGCGTCCGAGAGCGAGGACAACTGGGATACGGTGCGCGTGCGCGACAGGCTCTCGGACCATACCGCGCTACCATCCGAAACCTTCAGGGCGATGAGATCACCCGAAGGATAGGGCACGACCACGATGTCGCCGGAGACGGCCGGGCTGACGTTCATGACGAGGCTCGCCTGCTGCGGCAGGCCGCGCGTCGTCCACAGCTCGGAACCGTCGATGCCCGACAGACAGAAGAAGCGGCCGTCCATGGCGATCACAAACACGCGGTCGGACGCTGCCGCGGGCGCCGCGCGCAGCGGAATGCCCAGGTTGCGCTCCCAAAGCTTCTTTCCCGACGCTGGATCGAGCGCGACGACATTGCCAAAACCACTCGCCGCGTAAACACGCCCGGAATCGGCGGCAAGGCCGCCACCGGAGCCGCCGCCCGGCGTGCTGCTGCTCAGCGAGAACATGCTGCCGCCGGCGGCTTCCTTGTCCGGCACGATCGAGATGCGCCACGAGGCGCCGCCGCCCGTAGCGGAGAAGGCGCTGACCCGGCCAGCCGCATCCAGAGTAAAGACCCGGCCCTGATAGACGATCGGCGTCGCCGTCACCCGGCCGGATTTGCTCGAGCCGGTCCCCGCGTCGGCGCTCCATGCCTGCCGGACGGCCGCGGCCAGCGCAAGATGACCGGGCGCGTTGCCGGGCACGCCGCCCGGCTGCGCCCAACCTTCGTTGTCCTGCTCCGGCGGCAGTGCGATCGGCTTGTCCGCCACCGCCAGTTCACCCGGCAGTTTCTCGGAGGTCTGCATGATGGCGATCCGCTCGCCGGGCAGCGGAACCTGTTTTTCCTTGAACGGATTGAGGTCGGTGATCTTGGGCAGGCTCGGCAGGCTGTCGGCGCAGCCCGCAGCCATCAGAGCCACAGGCAGCAGGGCCAGGAATGGCCAGCGCGAGAAACTGCCCATGAGCTTCGCCTCCTTACTGCTTCGCCGCCGCCGGCGGCGTGATGGCAGGCTCCACGGCCGGCGCCGGTTGCCCCTTGCTCGGCTCGCCTGGGGCACCGGTGCCGGTGGCGGGCGGCGCCTTGGCGAGTTCTTCCGCAATGATGCGGCCCATCGAAACCTGAGCCCGCTCACGGACGTTCTGCGGCGTCGTCCGATCGGCCAGCAGCTCCTCGAGCATCGCCCTGGCGCGATCGGTCTGCCCGTCTTTCAATGCCGCCAGAGCGATCAGCTCGCGCGCGTTGGCGCGCCACGGCCCCTCGGCAGCAGCCAGATCGTTGAGCCGATTCTCCACCTCGGTAAAGGGTGCATCCCCAACCTTCAGAGCCCCAAGCTGGAGCTTGGCGTAGCTGGACATCAGCGGATCGGCGGCCGCTTCCCCCGCAACGGCCTCGTAGGCGGCAACCGCCTCGCTCTTGCGGCCGGCCTCCAGATGCAGGGCGGCAAGCCTCAGACGGGCGAGCTGCGCATAGCCCCCAGGCCCCGATTTGGCGAGATCGGCGAATGCTGCAAGCGCATCGTCCTTCTTGCCGTCGGTCGCCAGATTGCTGGCCTTCTCGAAGCCCGCACCCGCCGTCTGCGCCGCGGTGACGCGGCTCTGCTCGTAGAACTTGAACCCGGCCACGCCGAGCACGACGGCAACGGCCGCGCCCAGAACCAAAGAGCCATACTGCTTCCAGAGCTGCTCCATGCGCTCGCGGCGCAGCTCCTCCTCGACCTCACGGATCAAGTTGTCTTCGTTGTTCGCCATGCCTTGCTTGCTCGCGTCCCGGCCCTGCGGCGGGCAGCGTATCGCCCCTCGTCCCGCCCCTAAAACTCAACCGTGCGCGTCCAAGCCATTCCAGAGTCGCGATTTTTTCCGCGACGTACCGGAGCCGGGCGCACGAAGCCCGCATTGATAGCGATGCTTCGACCCGACGCAAGGAAAAGCGGCTTCTCGGCAAGCAGCCGCCTGTGCCGCGGCGCATGCCCCCTCCAGCGTCTCAGTTGCTCGCTGTTTTCGACTTTTTCGTGGCCCGCGAGGCCCGTGGCTCGGCGGCCGGCGCGGTGCCGCGCATGGCATACGTATGCTCACTCGCAGGGAACGAGCGGGCGCGGACCTCTTCGGCATAGCCGCGGATCGCCCGTTCGATGGCGGCGCCGACCTCGCCGAACTCCTTGACGAACTTGGGCACGCGCGGCGACAGCCCGAGCATGTCCTCCATGACGAGGATCTGGCCATCGCACTGCGAGGAAGCGCCGATGCCGATCGTTGGTATGGGAACCGCCGATGTGATCCGCGCTGCCAGCGGCTCGGCCATCGCTTCGAGCACCACCGCGAAGGCGCCGGCCTCCGCCACCAGCCGCGCATCCTCCTCGATCGCTGCCCACTGGGCTTCCTCGCGTCCCTGCGCCTTGAAGCCGCCGATGACGTTGATCGACTGGGGCGTCAGGCCGATGTGGGCCATCACGGGAATGCCGCGATCGACCAGATACCGGATGGTTTCGGCCATCCGCCGCCCGCCTTCCAGCTTCACCGCGCCGCAGTCCGTCTCCTTCATCACCCGCGCAGCGTTGCGGAAGGCAACCGACGGACTTTCCTCGTAGGTGCCGAACGGCATGTCGACCACGACCAGCGCACGCTTGGCGCCCCGCACGACGGCGCGTCCGTGCATGATCATCAGTTCGAGGGGCACCGGCACCGTCGTCTCGTAGCCATGCATAACCATGCCCAGGCTGTCGCCAACCAGCAGGAAATCGCAATACGCATCGGCAATCGCAGCGGTGTGTGCATGGTAAGAGGTAAGCGAGACGATGGGCTCGACGCCCTTCTTGGCGGCGATGTCGGGCGCCATCAGGCGCTTGACCTTTTGCGGGCCACTGCCGGCGGGGGATTGGGCGGACATATTGGAAGTTCGTCTCCGCGAGATGCTTGCGAGGCGATTGGCACCCTAGAGCAGGTTCGCTGTGAAGTGGAATCGCCACGGGCGGACAGCGGTACGCCAGGAACCCCAAACTGCGCAATCCTTGGGCAGTAAATCTGCCCACAACCTTAAAAAACTGGCATGCCTGCGCGCGCCCTAACGGGCTTTAACTCTGGCCCTTCAAATTGGTTGGGAAGTGTTTGCTCCCGGGACACACATTTGTCAAAAATTGCAAAGGGATCAGCGGCGCGAGATTGCCGCTTCAATTCCGGGCTGATAACCAAGAATTCAGTCCGGTGAGATAGCTATGAGCCTACATTTCTGGCCATTGATACAGGGGTTCGCGTAACGTGCGTACGTCGCATTTCACCTGGAGCGAAGGGCGCTCCCGCCGTCAGGGGGTCGTCGCCTCCATCGCAATTGCATTGATTGCGTCGACGGCATTGACCGCGGCCCTCAGCGTGCCTGCTGAGGCCGGCCGGCGCTACGCCGCCTACCAGATCTCACGGCAGCCGAACCTGGGTGATCCGCTCACCATCGTCGTGTCGCTCGGGCAGCAGCGGCTGCACGTCTACGACAGCCACGGCCTTGTCGCCTCCTCGCCGATCTCGTCGGGCACGCGCAGCAACCCGACGCCCACCGGCATCTTCTCGGTGCTCGAGAAGAACCGCGTGCACCACTCGAACCTGTACTACGGCGCGCCGATGCCCAACATGCAGCGCCTGACGTGGTCGGGCGTGGCCCTGCACGCCGGCGTGCTGCCCGGCTATCCCGCTTCGCACGGCTGCATCCGCCTGCCGCACGCGTTCTCCAAGCAGCTCTTCTCGATGACGAACATCGGCACGCGCGTGATCGTCAATGACGACATGGTCGAGCCGGACGCGTTCGAGCATCCCTTCCTGTTCGCCGCGCTGCCCCCGGGCAAGGCCGCGATCCCGAGCCCGGTTCGCCGCCCGGACCCCAACGGCGTTCAGTCGGCTGCGACCGGCGTCGGTTCGGTTTCCGCGATGCTCGGCGTCACACCGGCCGCGGCCGCGGAAGCGGCCATCGAACTGGCCTCGAAATCGAGCGAGTTGACCGGCTTGCCTCTGGTGCGTACCCGCGCCATGGCGCTGGCCGAGCGTCAGGCTGAGATCGACAAGCATGCTGCGCTCATCGTCCAGCGCGAAGGTGAGCTGCAGAAGGCCATCGAGCGCATCACCGAACTCGGCAGCGATCTCAAGGCACGGCGCGTCGCGCTGAAGGACGCGCAGAATGCGATCCGCACCGTCGATCGCGACGCGAAGAAGGCGGAAGGTTTCGAAGGCGCTGCGCGCCGCCGTCTCGCCGACTTCATCAAGAGCCAGCAGCGCGAGATGGAGCGCGCCGCCAAGCGCGAAGAGCAACGGCGTGAGGCGCATGCCGCCGACGCCGCCTCGGACCGTTCTGCCGACGAGCTTCTCAAGCGCGCCGAAGCGCGCCAGGCCGAAGCCCAGGCCGACGCCAAGTCGCGTGAAGAGGCCGCCACGCGCGAGGGCGAACTGGAGACCGAGCTGCTCGACCGCATGCACGAGGCCGAGGCCGCCGTCGCCGCTACCGTCCGGCAGCGTACGACGGTCACCACCATGGAAGCCGACATCAAGCGTGTCGATGCCGATCTGGTCGCCGCGCGGAAAGACCATGTCGCTCGCAAGCAGGCGCTTGAAGACGCGCGGGCCGAACACAAGCGCGCCATCGCCGTGACCCGCCAGTTCGAGAAGCCCGCGACCGTGCTCATCAGCCGTGCCACGGGCAAGATCTACGTGCGCCAGGGCTTCGAGGACGTCTATGAGGCGCCGGTGACCTTCAAGTATCCCAACTCCGACATCGGCACTCACGTGTTCACGGCCAAGACCTACAAGGACGAATCGCAGACGTCCCTCGTGTGGCACGCCATGACGCTGACCGAGCTGGCGCCCAAGCTGCCGCCGCGCCGCCGCGGTAAGCATGTGGAGCAGCAGGTTGTCGACGAGGGAGCCCCGCGCGGCACGGCGCGCAATGCGCTCGACCGCATCGAGATGTCCGACGAAGCGCGCCATCGCATCGTTGAGCTGGTGAAGCCCGGTTCCACGCTGATCGTCTCGGATGCGCGCATCAGCCGCGAGACCGGTAAGGGTACCGACATCATCATCGAGCATTAAAGTCCGGCCGACGGGATTACCGCGTGCCCACTTTGGCCCCGTTGTAGATCGAGAGCGCCGCGCTGGCTCATGCCGCGCGGCGCTCTTGCATTCGCCACACGCGAGACCGCCGACGGCCGATCCGCAGGAGAGCGTCGGAGCAGCGTCAGGGCAGCCTGCGAACCCGCTCGGGCGGAGAGGAAGCGATACCGACGTCGTCACCGATGCTGACATCGCCACCCTGCACGACGCGGCAGGTAAGGCCGCCGCGCCACTCGCTAGCCAGAGCCTTGAGCAATCCCTGCCGCGCCTCGTCCATCCGCCGGCAGGGATAGGTCTGGCCGGTGACCTCGAGCACGACCGGACCGATCGAGAGCACGGCGCCAACGGCACGCGGCAGCCTGATGCCCTCGACCAGCAGGTTGGCGCGGCGCGCCGTCCACGGCAGGTCGACTGGCGGCAGACCGGGATCGAGCGCCTGCAGACTGGTGGCGTCTGCGCGGGAGACGGCCGCCAGCGCCGCCTCCCAGTCCTCCCGCGCCAGCACGGTCACCGCACGCAATCTCGATCGCTTGCCTTTGTGGTCTCCGATCAGACCCGCATCGAGGGTTATCGCGTGGCCAAGGGTCTCGATCATCGGCGCACGCCGGGCCGGACGCCACGCGATGCCGATCAGTCTGCCCGGCAGGCCCTGGCGGCCCGTCACGGGACGACGGGCACGCCGATGAGCAGGGTGTGCCCGTAGTACAGCATCAGCAGATAGAGGCTCGTACCGACGCCGACTGCGAGCAGATCACCGAACATCGTGCCTTCGCGCGCGCCAAGCGGCCCCGTCGCGCCGCGCTTCTTGACGGAGATACGATCATAGATCGCCCAGATCAGGAACGAGCCGAACAGCACGATCGAGGCCATGTCGCCGTTGGCCAGCAAATGCCCAAGTGCCCACAGCTTTACGGCCGCGAGCATGGGATGCTTCGTCACGGTGCGGATGCGGGAGGGGATGTAGGCCGCGACCAACAGGATCATGGCCGGCAGCATCAGTGCCAGTGTCGCGTGCCGGAGCCCGACCGGCGGAGCCCACAGCACCGGGTTCTTGCCCGGCATGACCTGCAGCTTGTGGTAACCCAACGCGATCAGGACCAAGGCCGCCGCTGAAACGAGAGAAAAGCCGAGCTTGTAGCCCTGCTCGCCGAAACGTCCCACGAGCCCCTGACGCAGATCAGGACTGGTCGGGATCAAGTGCAGCGTGAAGAAGACCACCAGGCCGATGACGAGCAGGATCATATTCACCCCCGGAATGCTGAAGATTGTGAAGACTTTATCCGCCACACCGGGCAATTGGCAGCCCTGCCGTGGCCCCCGCCCATCGGCAGCGCACTAAGACTTGGGCCGTAGTCATATTTCTATTGCTCAGACAAGTCGAAGCATTTAGGTTTTCCACAGGGAACGGTTCGAGGGGTCCGTTCACCTGATCTTCCAAGGGACTGCACTCGAACATTCGTGTTTTGCACCAAGAGCGGCGCTTGGTGGGGGAGCTAAGTATGCGTACTCCACGTCACGTCGCCACGCGCGACCACCGCGCCCGTATTCCCGTCTTTCAGCAAGTTGCGCACGCGTCGGTCCGAATCCGGCCCGCCTTTTCGCCGCGTAGCCGAACGCTCAGCCACCAGCCAGCGTAGCCGCCCCGACGATCGCGTCGGGCGTCGTTCCGACATCCTGTACGAGCAGAGCCATGTCGATACAGACTGACGTTGCACTCCGCAGCACCGAGGAAGCCTCGACTCCCTGGCGTGCGCGAGACACGATTGCCACTGAAACTACTGCCCCGATGGACACGCAGCGTCTCACCGAGGAGATCGAGCGTGTCATGCGCCGGCGCAAGCCGGTAACCCGGGCGGTCGCCCACCACGTGCAATGGCTTGGTGCGGATGAGGACCTCGAGCGCGTCGCTGGCAAAGCGAACGCGTCTGATGACGGGGACGCGCGATCGGAGCCGGGCACCGAGCCCGACGTCGATGGCTTCGCCGACGATGCGCCGCGTACGTACGACGCCGCCAGCACACTGCGCTGGGTGAAGAAGGCACGCCGCCAGCGGGTGCATTCTCGTCTGCGCGAGGTCGGGGGCTGGACCTTTTCGATCCTCGTCGTACTGGCGATCATCACCGCACTCGGCCTATCCATCTACAAGCCGCGCGCAGACGGCGACCTCAGGCAGTCACTGCTCGACGCTTTCTCGTTCTCGTCCCGCACGGTCGAGAGCACTTTGACGACATCGGACGCGGCTCCCGAGGTGACACCAGCCGACAGGGCGGGAACACGGCTGCGTTGAAGTATTACGTTTTCGCTGGATCACATCCGGCGTGACCGGCCCGCGGCGGCTACGGCCACCGTGGGCCGGTGTTGGTTTCGGGATCAGTCGGGCGGACCGGTTACGCCCGCGGCGCTCAGCGCACCTTCAGGGCAAGAACCCCTTGTCGAGATCAAGTGCCTGACGCGCGAGCGTCGTGCCCTTGGCATTGTTGAGGCGCACCTTCCAGGCCAGATGGGTGCCTGCCTCGTGCGACGAGCGCGACGAGAGCGCGACGTCGAGCGCTTCACCCGGCGCCAACGAGAGCGGCTCCAGGAGCGGGAAGAATAACTGCTCCCAGTGGGTAGCCGGTGCTCCAGGCGCGGTCGAAAGCCCTACATCCGCGGTAAGCTGCGCCTCCCACCAGACGGCAAGACCGTGCACGGTGACGGCGTTGCGCGCCGAAAAGCGTGCCTCCCCCTTGCGGTTGGAGGATGGTTTGCGCGTGAGGTCGACGTCGTCCCAGCAGACCGCGCTCGCCCCCGCATCCAGCAGGTCATCGACGCCGATCCTGCGGACATAGACGTTGTTGAGGCTCATAGCGCCCGCGAATGCGAAGTCGAGATCGAGGCCAAGGTCCCCGGTGAGTTCGGACCATGCGCGCAGTTCGGAGTCGAAATGCGGAGCCACGACGGGCGCAACGAACTGGCGCACGCGCTGAGGTATCATCACCCCGCCCGGCTTCAGATGCCGCGCCTGCGCATCCTTCATCGTCTCGATGATGTTTTCCTCGAACGCGTAGTTGCCCAGCGTTTCCGAGATAACGACATCGGCCCGTGGAGGATCGACCATCTCGGTCGAGGCACACGGCATCAGATGACAATTGCGCACCTTGTTGCGCTTCAGGACCTCCTGAGCGACACCGGCGACCTCCGCCATCTCGTAGAGGTAGACCTCGCGAGCGCCGAGCCGCGCCGCCATCAACCCGATGAGGCCAGTACCGGCACCGATGTCGGCCACCACCGTCTCACCGGGCCTGATGACCGCCGCCAACGCATCGCGCAGCGCACGGTTGCGCTGGCGGTCGGCGATGAGCGTGCGGTGGTACTCGATGCGCATGCCGGGCTCGGCCTCTGCTCACAGGGAAAGGTAGGGACCACGCACCTGATAGAGCACGAGTGCGGTTGCCACGGCGAGGTTGAAGCTGTCGAGGCGGCCGGCCATGGGGATCTTCACGCGCCGCGTCGCGCGCGCCGCCAGCGTCTCGCTGAGGCCCGGGCCTTCGCTGCCCATCAGGATCAGGGCCGGTCCCTTGTAGCGAACGGCCCGGAAGTCCTCGCGTGCGTCAAGATGCGTGGCGACCACGTCGCCCGGCCACGCCGTGAGCCACGGCATGAGCGCGGCGACATCGGCCCGCACCACCGGCACGGCGAAGATCGAGCCCATCGTCGCGCGCACGCACTCCCGACTCCAGGGATCGCAGCAGCTGCCGGCCAGGATCACGCCCTTCGCACCGACAGCATCGGCGGTGCGGATGATGGTGCCCAGGTTGCCGGGATCGCGCACTTCCTCCAGTACGACCCACGCGTCGTCCTTGAGCGCGGCGGACGGCTCGGGCAATGCGGCCCAGCGCTGGCGGAACACCGTCAGCAGCGACTGCGGATTGTCCTTTGCGGCGAGCTTGGCGAGAACCGCCTCGGAGACAGCCAGCACGTCGGCGCCTTCCCGCCGCGCCCACTGCCCCAGCTCCCGCGCGACGCCGTCGTGCAGCGCATGGCTTTCGGCGACCATGGTGTCGGGGACCCAGCCGTTATCGCGCGCGGTGATGGCGAGCGCGGCGCCCTCGGCGACGAACAACCCCGTCGCCTTGCGCTCCTTGCGCATCTCGAGCGCGCGGATCGCCTTGATGCGCTCGTTGACGAGGCTCGTTATGGCGACCGTTGCGCCGGTGCGCTGGCCCGGCCCATGACGTCCATCTTTCCCCGTCATGTCGCCTCCGGGACGTGGTTGCCCGTGCGCGACGAAGACCAGCGCACAAACAAGGATGTCGGCACCGCAAAGCGGCCCGACTGCTCGCGGATGGCAAGCTCACCGACGTCGATAGTCCCGGTACGCTTGTCGAGCGTCTGCGCGAGGAGCTGCCCGAACGCCAGCGCCGACGCGCGGATCGCATAGACCGTCAGCACCATCGCCGACGGGCCGGGCGCAAGCAGACGCTCGCAGTCCGACAGCAGCGGACCCAGGTGCGTGAACAGGTCCCATGTCTCACCCGCCGGACCCCGTCCGAACTTTGGCGGATCGACCAGGATTACGTCGTATTGCCGCTCGCGCCGGACCTCGCGCGCCACGAACTTCGTCGCATCGTCGACGATCCAACGGATCGGCGCCTCGCCCAGCTCCGAGGCCTTCTGATTTTCACGCGCCCAGGCGACAGCCTTCTTGGAGGCATCGACATGCGTCACCTCCGCCCCCGCCGCCGCCGCGACGAGCGAGGCAGCGCCCGTGTAGGCGAACAGGTTGAGCACTCGCGGCCGGCGATCCGGCCCGGCAGCCGCCACGCGGTCGATCTCACCACGCATCCATTGCCAGTGCGGATACTGCTCGGGGAACAAGCCCAGGTGCCACAGTCCTTGCAGCCGGCACAGCATCGTCGCTCGACCCGCCTCGACCGGCCAGCTGTCGGGAACCGGCCGATCGACACGCCAGCGGCCCTTCTCGTCGTCCTCGCCCGATGCGGAGAAGACCGCGTGCGCCTTGGCCCAGGCCTGCGCGCCGAGCGCCGGTTGCCACAGAGCCTGTGGCTCGGGCCGATCGACGACGATGGCGCCGAAGCGCTCCAGCTTGCGCCCGTTACCTGAATCGATCAGCCCGTAGCCCGCGAAGCCGGGCGTCTCGATGAGGGAGATCTGGCGCTCGATTGGAAGCTTCACGTCGATCCAGCTCCCCAAAATCTGGCTACCACCCTAGTCGATGTCATCGACCTCGACCGGCCCGCCGCCCTTGATGCGCTGCGCGAGCGAGGCTTCGAGAAAGCCATCGATGTCGCCGTCAAGCACACCACCCGTGTCACTCGTGGTGACGCCCGTGCGCAGGTCCTTGACCATCTGATAGGGCTGCAGCACGTACGAGCGGATCTGATGGCCCCAGCCGATCTCGGTCTTGGAGGCGGCTTCCGCGTTGGCCTTCTCCTCGCGCCTCTTCAGCTCCATTTCGTAGAGACGCGACTTCAGCATTGCCCAGGCGATGGCGCGGTTCTTGATCTGGCTGCGCTCCTGCTGGCTGGCAACGACGATGCCGGTCGGCACGTGAGTGATGCGCACGGCCGAGTCGGTCGTGTTGACGTGCTGACCACCCGCGCCAGACGCGCGGTAGGTGTCGATACGGCACTCGCTCTCGTTGACCTGGATGTCGATCTCGTCGTCGATGACGGGATAGACCCACACGGACGCAAAGCTGGTATGCCGCCGCGCGTTGGAGTCGTAGGGCGAGATGCGCACGAGACGGTGCACGCCCGATTCTGTCTTGAGCCAGCCGTAGGCGTTCTCGCCCTTCACTTCGAGCGTCGCCGACTTGATGCCGGCTTCCTCGCCAGGGCTCTCTTCGATGAGGGCAACCTTGTAGCCGCGCTCCTCGGCCCAGCGCGAGTACATGCGCGCCAGCATCTCGGCCCAGTCCTGGCTCTCGGTGCCGCCCGCGCCGGCGTGCACTTCCAGGAAGGTGTCGTTGCCGTCCGCCTCGCCCGACAACAGCGCCTCGACTGAGCGGCGCTGCGCCGTCTCATCGAGCTTCTCCAGCGCCGCCTCGCCCTCGGCGACGGTGGCGTCATCATCCTCCGCCTCGCCGAGGTCGATCAGCGTCACGCAGTCGTCGAGTTCCCGCTCAAGCTGCATGAAGCTCTTGATCGAGCTTTCAAGCTGCTGGCGCTGGCGCATGACTTTCTGTGCCGCCTGCGGATTGCCCCACAGCGAGGGATCCTCCGCTCGCCGGTTCAGCTCAGCGAGGCGCGCTTCGGCTGTATCCCAGTCAAAGATGCCTCCTCAGGAGGGCGAGCGCCTCCTTGATGGAATCGACGTGCTTTTGCGATTCAGCGCGCATCGCTGCCTCCTGACGACCAGCGCGATTTCCTTGGGAAGCGGCACATATAGTGTGGCGGACGCCGACTGTAAACGCGACGCGACAGCGCCTCCGGCGCTAGCGCCCGACGTCACCAGAGGCCGCCGCGACCTGTCGTCGGATAGTTGCCCGATGGGGCAGGAGAGGCGCCCTGCGAGCCCGAATAGGCGTCGCCCCGGGCCGCGGTGTCGGCTTCCGGACTGGTGAACCCGATCACCGAATATGCGTCGTCGGGCTCCTCGCCGGGCTTGAACGACTCGACGACCGTGTCGGGATCACTCGCTTCCGCGCGCAAGCCGGTCTTGATGTTGACGCGGACCTGCCGGATGCCCGGCGGCACACGGAACGGGACGGCCGGTTTGTCGGCCAGGGCCAGCTTCATGAAGTCGCCGAAGATCGGAGCCGCGACGGCGCCACCGGTTTGCCCCTTGCCCATCGGACGCGGAATGTCGTAGCCAACGAAAACGCCGACCACGAGGTCGGGCGTGTAGCCGATGAACCAGGCGTCCTTCTCATCGTTGGTGGTGCCGGTCTTGCCGGCGAGCGGCATCTTGAGGCTCTGCAGCGAGGTCGCGGTACCGCGCTGGACAACGCCCTCCATGATCGAGGTGATCTGGTAGGCCGTGTGGGGGTCGACCACCTGCTTGCGGTCGTCGATCACCTCTGGCTCAGGCTGGCCCTGCCACGCCTCGGCCTTGCAGCCTGCGCACTGGCGCGGGTCGTGGCGCCAGACGGTGCGGCCCCAGCGATCCTGAATGCGATCGATGAAGGTCGCCTGCACCTCGCGGCCGCCATTGGCGATCATCGAATAGGCGGTCACCATCCGCAGAAGCGTCGTCTCGCCGGCGCCCAGCGACATGGCAAGCACCGGCAGCAGGTCGTCGTACACACCAAAGCGCCGAGCATACTCGGTGATGAGCGGCATACCCATGTCCTGGGCAAGGCGCACAGTCATCTGGTTGCGCGACTTCTCGATGCCCAGGCGCAGGGTGGTGGGCCCGTACGACTTCTCCTTGTCGTAGTTGTCCGGCTTCCAGACATCCTTTCCGGGGCCCTGCTCGATCTCGATCGGGGCATCAAGGATGATACTCGTCGGCTTGTAACCGTTGTCGAGAGCCGCGGCATAGACGAGCGGCTTGAACGACGAGCCCGGCTGCCGGCGCGCCTGAACGGCGCGGTCGAATTGGCTCATGGCGAAGGAGAAGCCGCCGGCCACCGCGAGAACGCGACCCGTGTGGGGGTCGAGCGCCACCAAGCCGCCCGACACCTCAGGGATCTGCATCAGCGACCATGCCCCCGTCGTCTTGGTCGCATCCTTGGGCGATACGTATATGACGTCGCCAACCTTCAGGACATCGGGAACGGATTTGGGCGCCCCACCGCCTTCCTTGCGCGCCCACTTCATCTCATCGAAGCCGATTTCGACGGCCTCGCGCTTCTCGACGACATTGCCGTCCTGCTTGCGTTCCGGCTTCAGGCCAACAATGGCTTTCTGCTTCTGGGCGTCGAGTACGACACCGAGCCGCCACGGCTCGATGTCGGCGGGCGATTCGATCTCGGCCAGCGCCTTGCCCCAGTCCCCGGCGATGTCGATCGCCTTGACCGGCCCGCGCCAGCCCTTCTTGCGATCGAAAGCGACAAGGCCGTCGGCGAGCGACCTGCGCGCGTAGCGCTGCAGTTCCGGGTCGAGCGTTGTGCGGACAGACAACCCACCGCCGTAGAGCTTCTCTTCGCCATAGCGCGACAGCAGCGAGCGGCGCACTTCCTCGGCGAAGAACTCGGCGGCGAAGATATGGGCGCCGAACGGGCGCAGGTTGACGGTGAGCGGCTTTTTCTTGGCGGCCTCGGCGACCTCCTTCTTGACGTAGCCGTTCTCCCACATCTGGTCGATGATCCAGTTTCGGCGGGCGGTAGCCTGAGCGGTACGCCGGAACGGGTGGTAGTTGTTGGGTGCCTTGGGCAGGGCGGCGAGGTAGGCGACCTCCTCCAGCGTCAGGTCCTTCAGCTCCTTGTTGAAGTAGTTGAGACCGGCAGCGGCGACGCCGTAGGAGCCCAGGCCCAGGTAGATCTCGTTGAGATAAAGCTCGAGGATCTTTTCCTTCTTGTAGGCGCGCTCGATGCGCACCGCGAGGATGGCCTCTTTGATCTTGCGGTCGAGCGTGCGGTCGCTCGTCAGCAGGAAGTTCTTGGCCACCTGCTGGGTGATGGTCGAAGCGCCTTCCGCGCGGCGCGACGAGCCCTTGAGCTTACCCTCGACGAGCCTGAACACGGCGCGCCCGATGCCCTGGAAGTCCAGACCGCCGTGTTCGTAGAAGCGGCGGTCCTCGGCCGACAGGAAGGCGGCGATCATCAGCTTGGGGACGGTATTGATCGGCACGAAGATGCGGCGCTCGCGCGCATACTCCGCAATGAGCGAGCCATCATGCGCGTGGATGCGCGTCATGACCGGCGGCTCGTACTTCGAAAGGCTCTCGTAGTCGGGAAGGTCCTGGGAGGCCTGATATATCATAATGCCGGCCACAGCCGAGCCGACGACGAACAGCAGCACGCCCGACGCGAACGCCCAGCCGATGAAGCTCAGAAGCAGGCTGCGCCGGCGGCGCTTCGCCTTCGGCGGCGCCGGCGGTGGTATCGGCGGCGGTCTCATGAACCCCTCGGCACCTCAGATGACCGCGTTGGAGCCCTTCCCGGCTCAGGCGCGATCCCGCACTGCAACGACAAGCGCGCAGTAGCCATCACCCAATTTAGCACGGAATGTGGCATCACGTCGTCGCCCGGCCGCGGGTTTTGGACAGGAGTGAGAACGTCTTGTCTGCGCGCGCGGATTTTTCTCGGCGTAGCCTTTTCGGGCCACACCTCTTCGGGCCGCACCAGCCCCGCGACGGCGCAGGGCAGCAGGAGCCCAACCATGATCCGTCTACATGGCAATTCGTGATGCTGCAATGCAGCACCGCTCCCCGGTGACCTCTACTCGCGAGGAACGGTTAACGTGCGGTCCAAGCCGGCGTGGCTCCCGATCGACAGCACCCGCAGGCCCCGCGGGCTCAGGGGCCGTTCGCCAGCCGCCGCTTGAAGAAGGCTTCGACAGCCGCCACGACGGAGCCCGCCACCTTCCCCTGCCACTCGGCCTGCTTCATCAGTTCCTCGTCGGCGGCGTTGCTCATGAACCCCAGCTCGACAAGCACGGACGGTGCGTGGGTCTGTTTCAGCACCTTGAAAGCCGCCGACCGGCGGGGATCGCGCGACATCGAGATGCTGCGCCCCAGCTCATTGACCAGCGTCTGCGAAAAGTCGGCGGAAAAATTCGCGGTCTCGCGCTTCATGAGATCGATGAGGATGCCACGCACCTCGTCGTTGTCGTCTCCGGCAGCTTCACTGAGACCGGCGATCAGATCGGAGGCGTTCTCCTTCTCGGCCATCAGCCGCGCCTGTTCGTCGGACGCGCGCTCGGAGAGCGTGTAGACGGTGGCGCCGCGAACTACGGGCGCGTAGGTGCGCGAGGCGATCGAATCAGCGTGCAGCGAGATGAAAAGGTCGGCGCCAAGGTCGCGTGACATGGCAAGCCGCTTGTCGAGCGGAACGAAAACGTCGCCCGTGCGCGTCATGTGCACGTCGTAGCGCCCCGTCGACTCGAGCCGCCGGCGTACCTTCTGTGCGACGGAGAGCGCCACCGTCTTTTCCATCAGATTGCTGGCACCGAGAGCGCCGGGGTCGATGCCGCCGTGCCCAGGATCTATGAGGACGACCGGACGACCCGAGGCGCGCACGCCGGGCGCGGGGCCTTCGTGCACCGTCCCGCGCGGCGTTGCTGATGCCACCCCCGTTCCCGTGCCGCGACCGAACTCGGCAGCCCCGATCGGCACCAGTTCGATCGTCAGAACGACAGCGTCGCCGCCGGCCGCCGACATGCGCGGGTTCTCGATTCTGACCGGACCGCCCGCATCCAGGACGACACGCCCGCGTTCGTCGGAGAAAAGGCCGTAGCGGAAAGCCGTCACCAGCCCGCGCCCTTCGCTGCCCGTGCCTGCGCCAAAGCGGAAACCGACGGCCGGCAGGTCGATCACCACGCGATAGGGCGCAGCGAGCGTAAAGACCTCCGCCCGAACGCCCCGGCTGAGCGCGACGGACACAGTCGTGCGTTTGCCATCGCCCCCCAGGGAAACATTGGTGACGACCGCGGCGCCCGCCGCCGGCATTGGACCGGCATCCTCGTCCACCCGCTCATCGGAGGCAGCACCCTCCTGAGTTGCGTCAGCACCCGCCCGTGGAGAAGGAGGTTTATCCTCGGTCTTGGGCTCGGCGGATGGCTTAGCGGGCGGCGTGCGCGCGATCGTCGTGTCGAAAGGTGGCGCGGCGCGGTCTTCACTTCGCGCCTGGGGGGTACCAGCCCCCAATGTCAACAGCACACACGCGGCACGGGCCAACCCGACCGGCAGGGCGCGCAAGCGCAAGACCTGCGCCGCCGATGATCCTGTTGAGCCGCTTCGTCCCACGCGTTTCGCCGACCCCTCCCGAGCATTGTCGAAAGCTGAAGACCACCGCGCCTCCAGACCACATGCTCCGCAGGCGCTCGAATTGCACCCCAACCGTCGTTCAATATTGAAAACTTTACCGAATCAACCATCGCCGCCCTGCGGCAGCGCAGTGACGGGGAGCCTCAGAAGACCAGTCGAATCCTTATAACACTCTTGCCTTCGATTGGGCGAACCCGTACAAGTCTTGCGTCGCTCTGCGGTGTCGGTGACCGCGTGGGGGCTATTGCCCGAGGCAGACGGCGAAGCTGCGGAAAAGCTTCGCGGATGTCGAGATGTTGGCCGCGTGAAGCGCCCGGGCCCCACCACCTCGTAGAGAACGACAGCGTTGAGGTTTTCGACCGCGCTTTCGGCTATCCGGAAGACTGGCGGACCGCGCTACCGGACCGGCTCCGCCGGTTACTGGTTTCACCGCGATACGTCAGATTGCCTGAACGCACGTCCCGCTCTCACGACACTTCCAGGGCCGTACCGTCGAGCTGGAAGCTGAGTCGGAGCAGTCCGCCGGCAACCTCCGACACCGCCGGCACAGCAGATTTCCCGTCCGGTGCAGAGCGCCGGATGCATCGGGACAAGCCGCACGTGTTGTCCACTGCGGCCCGTGATCCGAGGAAAGCCAAGGGATCCATGCCAGTCGTTCGCAAGACGCGCGCATATCCGACGACCATGAACGGGGCTAGCGGCTGCGGCCGGCGCCCGTCGGCCGTCGGGCACACGTCCTGCGCTCTCCATCACCTCGATTTTTCCCATTCCACTCCAAACAAATCGCGCGGTCGCCCGTCCGGCCGCGGCGCAGGCCCTACGGCCGCGCCGAGGCGGCCTGCACGCCGCCGCGCGGAGGACTTCGAAAAATGGCTGAACAGAACAAAATGCTCATCGATGCCACGCATCCCGAGGAAACTCGGGTGGTGGTCCTGCGTGGAGGCCGCGTAGAGGAATTCGACTACGAGTCGGCCGCCCGCAAGCAACTGCGTGGCAATATTTACCTAGCGAAGGTCACGCGCGTCGAGCCGTCACTGCAGGCGGCATTCGTCGACTACGGCGGAAACCGGCACGGCTTTCTCGCCTTTAACGAGATCCATCCAGACTACTATCAGATCCCCGTCGCCGACCGGCTGGCGCTGATCGAGGAAGAAGCCGCCGCCGAGGCCGCCGAGGAAGCAGCAGCCGAAGCGCGCGCTGACGCCCGTGCCCGCCGCGAGGCGGCGCGCCAGGCAGCGCGCTCCGCTGCGCGCGGCGCAGCCGGCGAATCCGCCTCCTCCAGCGAGGCCGACGACGAGGACGACGAGGACGAGGCGCCCGACGACGAGGTCGACGAGATCGGCGGCGAAGGCGGCGACTCTTCCTACGCCGCCCGCGATGAAGCGCCAGACGCGCTGGCCGAGGACACTGGACTTGCGGACGAGCGCCGGAGTGCAGAAGCCGAGCCTGTGGGCGCCGCTGACGATACCCAAACCGGCGCGCAGGAGCCCGCCCCTGATCATCCGGCGGCAGATGCCACCGACGAGCCCACTTCTGACGACGAGCCGGAGCCGACGACGGCATCCAGTGGCGAGGCGGAAGCTGTGCCCGCCTCCGGAAACGGCCAAGCCGCCGCCGAGGCCGAGGACGTCGAGCAGGTTGGCTCGGAGGATGCGCTCGAGGAACTGCCCTCACGGCCGCGGCGCCGCATGCGCCACTACAAGATCCAGGAGGTCATCAAGCGGCGTCAGGTGATCCTGGTGCAGGTCGTCAAGGAGGAGCGCGGCAACAAGGGCGCGGCGCTGACCACCTACCTGTCGCTCGCCGGACGCTACACCGTGCTTATGCCCAACACCGCCCGCGGCGGCGGCATCTCCCGCAAGATCACGCAGCCGCAGGACCGCAAGCGCCTCAAGGCCATCGCCGCCGAGCTCGACGTGCCCGAGGGCATGGGCCTCATCATCCGCACCGCCGGCGCCGCGCGCACCAAGCAGGAGATCAAGCGCGACTTCGAATATCTCTTGCGACTCTGGGAGAGCGTTCGCGACCTCACGCTGCAATCGACCGCGCCGAGCCTTGTCTACGAAGAAGGCGATCTCATCAAGCGTTCGATCCGCGACCTGTATAACAAGGACGTCGACGAGATCGTCGTGGCCGGCGACGCGGCTTTCCGCGAGGCCAAGGACTTCATGCGCATGCTCATGCCGAGCCATGCCAAGAACGTCCTGCACTATCAGCAGCCCGAGCCGCTGTTCACACGCTTCCAGATCGAGCGTCAGCTCAACGCGATGTTCAGCCCCTACGTGACGCTGAAATCGGGCGGCTATCTCGTCATCAACCAGACCGAAGCGCTCGTCGCCATCGACGTCAACTCGGGCAAGTCGACGCGCGAGTTCTCGATCGAGGAGACGGCGCACAACACGAACCTCGAGGCGGCCGACGAGATCGCCCGCCAGCTCAAGTTGCGCGATCTGGCCGGCCTCATCGTGATCGACTTCATCGACATGGAGGAGAAGCGCAACAACCGTTCCGTGGAGCGCCGTCTAAAAGATGCTCTGCGCTTTGACCGCGCCCGCATTCAGGTCGGTCGCATCAGCCATTTCGGCCTGCTGGAGATGTCACGCCAGCGCCTGCGCACCGGCGTGCTGGAGGGGTCAACCTCGCAATGCCCGCACTGCCAGGGCACCGGCATCATCCGCTCCGTCGAGAGCGTGGCCCTCGCTGTGCTGCGCGGCCTGGAGGATGCCGTCATGGCGGGCGGCCGTCATGCGCTCACCGCGGTGACGACGTCCACCGTCGCGCTCTACATCCTCAACAAGAAGCGCACCTTCATCAACGACATGGAAGCCCGTCACGGCCAGGTAATCTCGGTCGAAGGCTCCGACAAGATGCAGGGCGCCAACTTCGCCATCGAGAAGGGGCCGGTGCAGGCCGTGGCGACGAGGCGGCCCGAGCGCACCGCAGTCAATATGGACTGGGGCTTCGGTGACGACGAGGACGAGGCGCCGGACACGGACGACGAAGGCGAAGCCGAGGCGATGGTCGCCCGTGATGGCGACGAGCCGCGCGAGCGTGCGGACCGCGGCGGCGATCGCGACGGCGATGATCGCGACGGGGGCCGGCGGCGCAGGCGGCGCAGGCGGCGTGGCCGGCGGCAGGACCGCGAGATGGACGGCGTGGGCGCCGAAGCTGGCGACGACCGCGAACCAGCGCGTGCCGCGTCCGGCCGCGACGTCGATGCTGACGACGACGAGGACGACATCGGCGATGACGTGCGTGCCGATGAGTCCGACGACGCGGGCGCCGAGCCGAGCGAGCCGCACGCCCGCGAAGAAGCGTCGGGCGACGACGACGCCGGCGATGCCCAGAAGCGGCGGCGGCGCCGCGGCCGCCGTGGTGGGCGCCGGAACCGCGACCGCCTGGCGCGCGACGAGAACGGAACTGGTGCCAACGACGTGACCCTGGACGCTGACGAGGCGTTGGCGCCGCCAGAGGCTGAGGACGACGACGAGCGCGACGGATCGGCCTACGAGCCCTCACCCGCCGCCAGTGCCCCTAATCGCGAAGATGCCACCCATCATGGGGATGGCGCCGATGACAGCGCCGATCAACGGGAGCCAGCTGACGACGCCCCGGTTGCGCTCGAAGCCGATCATGATCGCACC
This sequence comes from Hyphomicrobiaceae bacterium, assembly GCA_050250815.1. Lineage (GTDB taxonomy): Bacteria > Pseudomonadota > Alphaproteobacteria > Rhizobiales > Hyphomicrobiaceae > JAEUMD01. The sequence continues at coordinate 125,579 of JBFWNY010000006.1, read as the reverse complement.
GAGCCACCCGCGCCACCTCGCATGGAGACGGTCGAAAGCCCCAGGGACGAAGCCGCAGAGCCGCCCAGGGCCGCACGCGGCGAGCCGGTGTCGAGTGCACCGCGTATCGAGCGCGTCGTGGTGACACCCAACGGCGATGGTGGGGCTCAGTCGGATGCCCATTCCGAGCCCGACGGCGGCCAATCCGGCAGCACCCGTAAGGGATGGTGGCAGCGCCGCCTGGGGCTCTGATCGGGCCAGCGGCCACGCGGCAGCAACCACGGTAGGACCCGCCGAGTTGCGAGGCGGGTCCGCTTGCCGCAAGATCGGCGGGCGTGCGCAATCCAGCGCGCGCTAACGCCTGCCGCTCGACATCCGTGCCTGTCGCCAGACGACGAGTTCTGATTCCGCTGACCGTCGCCGCGGTCGCGCTCGCTGCACTCTCCAGCACTTGGCTGGTGGGGCAGTGGACTCGTGCCAAGGCGCTGCGTGAACTTTCCTACTCCAGCGGGCACGTTCTGAGCCTCGTCACCGAAACGCTGCGTGGTGAGCTGGCCAAGCACCAGAGCACCCCGGTTCTTCTCGCCCATAACCCGTGGGTGACGCGCGTCGTAACGGGCAGCGCCTCGCCCTCCGAGGTGCAGACAGCGAACGTCGAGCTGGAACGGCTGGCCGATGTGACGAAGGCCTCCGATCTCTATCTTATGTCGACATCGGGGCTCACGGTCGCGGCTAGCAACTGGCGCCAGCCCCGCAGCTTCATCGGCGAAAACTTCAGCTACCGTCCCTACTTCAAGGAAGCGATGAAGGGGCGTCTGGGGCGCTACTTCGCGCTCGGGACCACGTCTGGCGAGCGTGGCTACTATTTCGCGCATCCGATCTTCGACGGCCGCCAGGTGGTCGGCGCCACGGTGGTCAAGCTCACCGTCGGAGCGCTGGAGGCGGCATGGCGGGCGGTCGATCACACGATCCTTGTGGTCGACGACGACGGCGTGATCTTCCTCAGCAGCGAGCCCGGCTGGGTGCTCAAGACGATAAGATCTCTCGATGCCGCCGCCGAACAGCGCCTCGCCGAGCAGCGACGCTACGGCGCGGCGCGTCTTGAACCGCTGAACATCGAGGAGACGGCCTCGCTCGAGGGTCAAAAGCTGATCCGGCTCGCCCCTCCACGCGTCGCGGCGAGCAGAGCAGGAGGCGACATCGGGCGGACCCCGGCCGCCGCGGGCTACCTGATGCAATCGCGCACGATGGACGATGCCGGCTGGACCATTCACATCCTGAGCCGCACCGCCGGTATTGAAAAGGAGGCTGCGATCGCGATGGCGCTCACTGTCGCCACGCTGGCCGCGCTCGGACTGGCGGCAACCGTCGTCTTCCAGCGCCGACGGCGCACGCAGGAGCGCCTGGCGCTGCAGGCGAGCGTCAATGCCGAGCTGGAGCGCCGCGTCGCGGCCAGGACGGACGAACTCACCAGCATCAACATGCAGCTGGAGCAGGAGATCGGCGAGCGCACACGCACCGAGGCTGAGCTGCGGCAAACCCAGGCGGGTCTGATCCAGGCGAGCAAGCTCGCCGCCCTTGGCCAGATGTCGGCGGGTTTGAGCCACGAGCTCAACCAGCCGCTCGCCGCCATCCGCTCCTATGCCGAGAATGCGCGTGCCCTGCTCGACCGCGACCGCGCCGATACCGCGCGCTCCAATCTCACCGCGATCGACCAGCTGACACAACGCATGGCACGCATCATCCGGCACCTGCGCACGTTCGCACGCGAGGAGCCCATCGCAATCCGCCCGACCTCGGTCCGTCGGGCCATCGACGAGACGCTGGGGCTGCTGCAGAGGCGCATATCGGACGTGGATGCCCGTATCGACGTCGCCATGTCGGTCGGAGAGCCCATGGTACTCGCCGGCGACGTGCGCCTGCAGCAGGTCCTGGTCAACCTCGTCGGCAATGCCCTCGACGCCGTAAAGGGCAGGCCGGTGCGCGACATCCGCATCGCGGTTACACCCGCTCCGGGCGGCATCACGCTGTCGGTCGAGGACACCGGCCCGGGTATCGCGGCAGAGAACATCGCCAACGTCTTCGACCCGTTCTTCACGACCAAGGCGGTGGGCGACGGCCTGGGTCTTGGCCTGTCCATCACCTACGGCCTCATCAAGCAGTTCGGCGGCAGCATCGAGGCCGACAACTGCCCGGGCGGCGGTGCCCGGTTCCTGGTCACCCTGAGGTCGGCGCAGATGCCGCTGGAAAGCGCTGCATGACCGGCCCCGTACTGCTCATCGACGACGAGCTTCATCTGAGGACCGCGACGGCCCAGGGGCTGGAGCTGGCGGGCTTTGCCGTCAGTGACCATGCCGATGGGATCGAGGCGCTCACCAACCTCTCCCGGTCGTTTTCCGGTGTCGTCGTCAGCGACATCAAGATGCCGCGCATCGACGGTCTTGCCCTCATGAAGCGCATACTGGCGATAGACCCCGAGATCCCCGTCATTCTCGTCACAGGGCACGGCGACATCCCCATGGCGATCGACGCCATCCGCGCCGGGGCCTACGACTTTATCGAAAAGCCGTTCTCGACAGAGCGGCTGGCCGATGCCGCGAGCCGCGCAATTGAAAAGCGCCGCCTCGTGCTCGAGAACCGAGATCTGAAGGCCGCACTCGCGCAGCGGACCGGATTGGAACAGACGATCATCGGCCGAACGCCCGCCATAAAGCGCCTGCGTACGCAAATCGCGAGCTTCGCGGCAACGGACGTGGATGTTCTCGTATTCGGCGAGACCGGTACGGGCAAGGAGCTGGTGGCGCGGGCACTCCATGAGGCGGGGCCTCGCACCGGCGGCCGCTTCGTGCCCATCAATTGCGGCGCGCTGCCGGAAACCGTGATTGAGAGCGAGCTTTTCGGCCACGAGGCGGGCGCCTTCACAGGCGCCACCAAGACGCGCATCGGCAAGCTCGAATACGCGAGCGGCGGCACGCTGTTCCTCGACGAAATCGAGAGCATGCCACTCGAGCTGCAGATCAAGCTGCTGCGCGTGCTCCAGGACCGGACCATCGTCCGCCTCGGCGCCAACGATGAGCGGTCGATCGACGTCCGGGTCATCGCCGCAACCAAGGAGGACCTGCGCGACGCCTCCGACAGGGGCACGTTCCGCGAGGACCTCTATTACCGGCTCAACGTGCTGAAGCTGACGATACCGCCGTTGCGTGAGCGGCGTGACGACATCCCGCTGCTGTTCCAGCACTTCGCCGAGCAGGCCGCCGCCCGCTGCAAGCGCGAACCGGTGCCTGTGGAACCCGCCGCACTGGCCCGGCTTGTCACGAGGGACTGGCCCGGCAATGTTCGCGAACTGCAGAACGCGGCCCTGCGATTTGCACTTGGCCTCGGTTCGGATGGACTGGAATCCGCGGAGCCATCGCAAAATGACCTGGCAGCGGGGGCGCTGCCGCTGAGCGACCAGCTTGCCCAAGTCGAGCGACAGATCATCGCCGAAACGCTGGCCCGCTGCGGCACCATGAAAGCGACCTACGAGGCGCTCGGCATCTCGCGCAAGACGCTCTACGAGAAGATGCGTCGCCACGAACTCGCCCGTCCGCCCGGGGACGACGACGAGGGCTGAGGCGCCGCGCCCCGGCATGGGTCGCGGCCGGAACATCGCCATCACCGGGTGGGTGGAGAACCACACATCGCCCGTGTCCGAGGCAGGCCGAAAGGCTCTTCTAGACTGTATCGCGACAGGCGAATATTCGCGTCAGATCAGAGATTTGATGGCCGGCTCAGAAAAAGTCTGACGGCTCGATCGACGGTGGCATGGCGGTTGCTATTAACGTATCGTCAAGGATGTGGCCCGGCTCCCTAGTGAGAAAGCCGAACGTGGTCACGCCCAATCATCCCGGAGGAAGCCTAATGCGGAAGTCCCTACTCACCGCGCTCGTCGGCAGCGTCGCCCTGGTGGCCGGAACGCCGGCCTTTGCCAACTGCGACAAGGGCGAGGTGGTCATCAAATTCAGTCACGTGGTGAAGGCGACCGGCCATCCCAAAGGCGACGCGGCGACGCTGTTCGCCAAGCGCGTCAACGACGAGATGAACGGCAAGGCCTGCATGGAGGTCTTCGCCAACTCGACGCTCTACGACGACGACAAGGTCATGGAGGCCCTGCTGCTGGGTGACGTACAGCTCGCCGCGCCATCGCTGTCGAAGTTCGAGGCCTACACGCTCAAGTACCGCCTGTTCGACCTGCCGTTCCTGTTCAAGGATCTGAAGGCGGTCGACACGTTCTACGCGAGCAAGGACGGCACGGCACTGCTCTCTGACCCGGCGATGCTGGAGAAGGGCTATGTCGGCCTGGGCTACTGGACGTCAGGTCTGAAGCAGTTCTCGGCCAAGGTGCCGCTGCTCGCACCGACCGACGCAAAGGGCCTCAAGTTCCGCGTTCAGACCTCCGATGTCGCCGTTGCAATGATCGAGGCCATGGGCGCCAACGCCCAGAAGCTCGCATTCAAGGAAGTGTACGGCGCGCTGCAAACCGGCGTCGTCGATGGCCAGGAAAACACCTGGTCCAACATCTACACGCAGAAGTTCTTCGAGGTGCAGGACGGCATCACGGAGACGAACCACCAGTTGCTCGCCTACCTGCTGGTTACGACCAAGGAATTCCTCGACAGCCTGAAGCCTGACGTGAAAGAGCAGTTCCTGAAGATCGCCGCGGAAGTGACCGCGGCGGCCAACGACAGCGTCGGCAAGCAGGAGAGCGCCAACCGCGCGAACATCATCAAGGCCAACGGCAAGGTGCGTGAGCTGACGCCCGAGCAGCGCAAGGCCTGGGTGGACGTTATGAAGCCCGTCTGGTCGAAGTTCGAGAAGGACATCGGCAAGGGCCTCATCGACGCAGCCGTCTCCGCCAACAACTGAGCCAATGCGGCGGGGAAGCAACAAGCTTCCCCGCCGTTTCATTGCAAGCCGCCAGCGCACGTCAGAATGCGGGCGGCGGGGAGGACATAATGCAGAACGTGTCGAGCCGCGTTACGCGGATCGAGGAGTCGATCCTCGCGCTGTTGCTGGCAGCGATCACCATCATCTCGTTCACTCAGGTCATCGCGCGCTACGTCTTCAATTCCGGCTGGGGCGGCGCGCTCGAACTCACCCGCGTGCTCTTTGCGTGGATGATCCTGTTCGGCATGAGTTACGGCATCAAGATGGGATCGCACCTGGGCGTCGATGCCTTCGTGCGGCTGTTCCCCAAACCTGTATTCCGCGCCACCGCCGTGTTCGGCGCGCTGTGCTGCATCCTATACGGAGTCGTTCTGCTCAGCGCAGATTGGCTGCAGACGCTCGGCGCCAGCACCAAGGGCGGCGCCATCGAATATTGGCAGAAGATGTACAAGATCGGCATCGGCCTGGACGATCTGCTCTATCCCGATTTCATTCGCGAAATTTTCGGCATCAAGCAGGAACGCGTCCACCGCTGGGTCGCCTACATCATGCTTCCACTCGGACTGGCCTTGTTCGCCTTCCGCTCGGCCGAAGCGATGATCGACATCCTCCGCGGCAAGCGCGAGACGATCGTCGCGAGCCACGAGGCCGAGGAGCTGGTGGCCGAGAACAAAGACGCCCTCAAAGATTGATTTCGCAATAAACGCTTGCGCTGCGCCGCCACAGGCCGCGCGGCAGGGGAAACGCCGCCATGGAAGCCGGTATTCTGTTCGTACTCGTGATGGTCCTGTTGTTCCTCGGCGTTCCGATCGCCGTGGCACTCGGCCTGTCGAGCATCATCATCATCGCCTTCTTCTCCTCGGACTCGATGTCGTCGGTGGCGCTGCAGCTGCTCAACAGCTCGCAGAACTACACGCTGCTCGCGATTCCCTTCTTCATCCTCGCCTCCGCCTTCATGTCGACCGGCGGCGTCGCGCGGCGAATCATCCGCTTCGCCATCGCGGCGGTGGGACACTTCCGCGGCGGACTCGCCATCGCCGGCGTGCTCGCCTGCATGCTGTTCGCGGCGCTCTCGGGTTCTTCGCCAGCAACGGTCGTCGCCATCGGCACCATCGCCATCGCCGGCATGCGGCAGGTGGGCTACTCCAAGGAGTTCGCGGCAGGCGTCATCTGCAATGCCGGCACGCTGGGCATCCTCATCCCGCCCTCGATCGTGATGGTGGTCTACGCGGCCGCCACCGACGTGTCGGTGGGCCGCATGTTCCTCGCCGGTGTCATCCCCGGCCTGGTCGCCGGCCTGATGTTGATGATCGCGATCTACTTCATGGCCCGCTACAAGAACCTGCCGGCTGGCGAATGGCAGGGCTTCCACGAGTTTCTCAACGCCGGCAAAGACGCGGCCTGGGGCCTGTTCCTGATCATCATCATCATCGGTGGCATCTACGGCGGCGTCTTCACGCCGACCGAGGCTGCGGCTGTCGCCGCGGTGTACTCCGCCCTCGTGGCGCTGTTCGTCTACCGCGACATGGGCCCGCTCAAGGACGTCCGCTGGCTGCCCGAGAGCATCGACAAGCGCACGCGCGTCGGCTTCTCGGCGACCGTCTATGCCGTGGCCTTCTATCTCGTCTGGCTGATCCTGTCGTTCTTCTTCATCAGCGCCACGCCTTTGGGCACACGGGCGACGATCGGCGCAGTGCTGAGTCTCCTCATCATGATCGCCTACCCAATGATCCGCGGGCCCGAGTTCGGCCTCGCGGGGCTGCCGGGAACACTCGCCCGCGGCCTGCCGGTGTGGGGCGCCAATCTTTGGCTCATCGTGCGGAAGTTCGTGCCCGCGATGTTCCACGCCGACACGCACAAGGTGATGGTGGACAGCTCCAAGACCATCATCATGCTCATGTTCATCATCGTGAATGCTTTGCTCTTCGCTCACGTCCTGACATCGGAACGTATTCCCGACGCGATCACGCAGTGGATGCTCTCGATGGGCTTCAACTGGTTCACGTTCCTTATTGCTGTGAACCTGCTGCTGCTTCTGGGCGGGCAGTTCATGGAACCGTCGGGCCTCCTGCTCATCGTGGCCCCGGTCGTCTTCCCCATTGCGCTGGAGCTGGGCGTCGATCCGATTCACCTGGGCATCATCATGGTGGTGAACATGGAGATCGGCATGATCACGCCGCCGATCGGCCTCAACCTGTTCGTGACATCGGGCATCACCGGCATGAACCTCGTGCAAGTCGTGAAAGCGGCGATGCCGTTCGTGACCGTGCTGTTCATCTTCCTCATCCTCGTGACCTACGTTCCCATCATGTCGACGTGGCTGCCCTACGCGCTGATGGGTCCGGAGATCATCACCAAGTAGCCGCTCGCAAACGGGACCGGGTAGCCGACCGGAGGGGTGGCGCCCACTCGTTTGAAATGTTTACGATCCGGGTTACCGCCTCACGCTGCCAGCACCCAGTCTGAGCAGCGTGACCGTGGCCCCCAACCTTCGAGGCATCCGATGACGAAGCTGGACGACGTGCAGGAGCGCAAGGAGTGGGTCGATGCGATCAACTCCGTGATCGCATTCGAGGGGACAGGCCAGGCCGACGACATCCTGGAGGAGGTTGTTGCTGCGGCACGGCGATCGGGCGCACATCTGCCGTTCGCGGCCAACACGGCCTACATCAACACGATCTCGCCTGACGAGCAGCCGCCCTATCCAGGTGACCGCGTGCTCGAGAACAAGGTGCGCGCGGCGATCCGCTGGAACGCGGCAGCGATCGTACTCAAGGCCAACAAGGTGAGCTCCGAGCTTGGCGGCCACATCGCATCGTTCCAGTCGGCGGCGACGCTCTATGCCACCGGCTTCACGCACTTCTGGAACGCCCCGCATGACGGCCACGGCGGCGACCTGCTGTTCGTGCAGGGCCACTCGGCACCCGGCATCTATGCGCGCGCCTTCCTCGAGGGGCGTCTCAGCGAGGACCAGATCGTCAACTTCCGCCAAGAGGTGGACGGCAAGGGCGTGTCCTCCTACCCGCATCCGTGGCTGATGCCGGACTTCTGGCAGTTCCCCACCGTGTCGATGGGCCTTGGTCCGCTGATGGCGATCTATCAGGCGCGGTTCCTGAAGTATCTGCACGGCCGCGGTCTTGCCGACACATCGAACCGTCATGTCTGGGTGTTCTGCGGCGACGGCGAGATGGATGAACCCGAGAGCCTCGGCGCCATCGGTCTCGCCGGCCGCGAGAAGCTCGACAACCTCATCTTCGTCATCAACTGCAACCTGCAGCGCCTCGACGGGCCGGTGCGCGGCAACAGCAAGATCATCCAGGAGCTCGAAGGCGACTTCCGCGGCTCAGGCTGGAACGTTATCAAGGTGGTCTGGGGCTCGACTTGGGACGAGCTGCTGGCCAAGGACCATTCCGGCCGCCTGCGCCAGCTGATGGAGGAATGCGTCGACGGCGAGTACCAGGACTTCAAGTCGAAGAACGGCGCCTACATCCGCAAGAACTTCTTCGGCCGCTATCCGGAGACCGCGGCGATGGTCGCCGACTGGTCGGACGAGAAGATCTGGTCGCTGACGCGCGGCGGGCACGATGCGGTCAAGGTCTATTCGGCCTACAAGGCCGCCGTGGACCATCAGGGCCAGCCGACGGTGATCCTCGCCAAGACGGTCAAGGGCTACGGCATGGGCGAAGCCGGCGAAGGCCAGATGATCGCGCATCAGGCCAAGAAGATGGGCCACGAGCCTCTGCTCAAGTTCCGTGATCGCTTCAACGTCTCGCTGACCGACGAGCAGGTGAAGAACCTCGAACTCGTCCGCCTGCCCGAAAGCTCGCCCGAGATGCAGTACCTGCGCGAGCGGCGCAAGGCGCTCGGCGGCTACCTGCCGTCACGGCGCCGGCGCGCCGAAGAGCAGCTGAAGGCGCCGCCGCTCGAAACCTTCAAGGCGCAGCTCGAGGCGACCGGCGAGGGGCGAGAGATTTCGACGACCATGGCCTTTGTGCGCGTACTCAACACGCTGCTGCGCGACAAGCAGATCGGGCCGCGTGTCGTGCCCATCGTCCCCGACGAGAGCCGCACGTTCGGCATGGAAGGCATGTTCCGCCAGTACGGCATCTTCTCCCAGGTCGGCCAGCTCTACCGCCCGCAGGATGCCGACCAGCTCATGTACTACAAGGAGGACAAGTCCGGTCAGATGCTCCAGGAGGGCATCAACGAGGCCGGCGCCATGTCGAGCTGGATCGCGGCAGCCACCAGCTACTCGACCTCGAACGTGACGATGGTTCCGTTCTACATCTACTACTCGATGTTCGGCTTCCAGCGCATCCACGACCTCGCCTGGGCCGCCGGCGATTCCCGTGCGCGCGGCTTCCTCATCGGCGGCACCGCCGGCCGTACCACCTTGAACGGCGAGGGCCTCCAGCACGAGGACGGCCACAGCCACATCCTGTCGTCCACCATCCCCAACTGTATCTCCTACGACCCGACCTATGCCTACGAGGTCGCCGTGATCGTCCAGCAGGGCCTGAAGCGGATGGTCGAGAACCAGGAGGACGTCTTCTACTACCTCACCGTGATGAACGAAAACTACGAGCACCCGGCGATGCCGGCGGGTGCCGAGGACGGCATCCTGCGCGGCATGTACCTGCTGCGTCCGGCAGCGGCCGGCGCCAAGGGCCATCGCGTGCAGCTGATGGGGTCGGGCACGATTCTGCGCGAAGTGCTCGCCGGCGCGGAGCTACTGGAGAAGGACTTCGGCATCGCGGCCGACGTGTGGAGCGTGACGAGCTACACCGAGCTCGCCCGCGATGCGGCCGCCGTCGAGCGCTGGAACATGCTCAACCCCGAGGAGAAGCCTAGGGTCGCCTACGTGACGGAGCAGCTTGCCGCGCGCGGCGATGGCCCGGTGGTCTCGTCGACCGACTACATGCGCATGTTCGCCGAACAGATCCGCCCCTACGTCCGCGCCAACTACCGAACGCTGGGCACCGACGGCTTCGGCCGCTCCGACTATCGCCGCCGCCTGCGTCATCACTTCGAAGTCGATCGCAACTTCGTAGCCGTGGCGGCACTGAAGGCGCTAGCCGAGGAGAACAAGGTGCCGTCGCGGACCGTGGCCGAAGCGCTGCGCAAGTACGGCATCGATCCCAACAAGCCCGACCCTGCAACGGCGTGAGGAGCCACACCATCCGAACGTCAGGACTGTCATCGCAAGATTTTGAGACGTCATTCCCGCGCAGCGCGGAACCGGAGACGCAACGGCAAGAAGCCAGCGGCGCGACCGGTCCTTCGCGGGAAATGACGGTAGAGATTGCAGCCAACTGAACCTGTAAGACGCCTGCTGCGTGCGCGCGCCCCGAGGAATAGACAATGAGCATCCAAGACGTGAAGGTCCCCGACATCGGCGACTTCAAGAACGTGCCCGTCATTGAAATTCTCGTGAAGCCGGGCGACACGGTGAAGGCCGAGGACGCGCTTATCACGCTGGAGAGCGACAAGGCGACAATGGACGTGCCCAGCCCCGGCGCCGGCAAGGTCGTCGAGGTGCTCATCAAGATCGGCGACAAGGTCTCCGAGGGCGTGCCTATCCTGAGGCTCGAGAGTGGTACAGGCGCTGCTGCAGCAGCGCCGCCTGCACCTGCAAGCCGCAGCGAACAACCGGCGCCCGCGGCACCGGTTGCCGCCTCCGCCGCTCCGGCGGCGGCCGCAGATCTCTCCAAGGGCCCCGGCGATGCCATCGACGTTGCGCCGATGAAGGGCCGCGCCATTCCGCCGCCGATGGACTTCGGCGATGCGCACGCGAGCCCATCGGTGCGCCGGCTTGCCCGTGAGCTGGATGTAGATCTGAAGCGCCTGACTGGTTCGGGCGAGAAGGGCCGCATCACAATCGACGACGTCAAGCGCGCGGTGGCCGGCAAGGCCGCGGCTGCGCCCGCGGCGGCGGGCTTCGGCATTCCCGAGATCCCGGCGCAGGACTTCTCCAAGTTCGGCCCCGTGGACGAGAAGCCGCTGTCGCGTCTGAAGAAGCTGTCGGGCCCGCACCTTCATCGCGCGTGGCTCAATATCCCGCACGTCACGCATACCGACGAGGCCGACGTCACCGAGCTCGAGGACTATCGCAAGAGCCTCGACAAGCAGGCCAAGGAAAAGGGCTACCGCGTCACGCTGCTGGCCTTCCTGCTGAAGGCTTCGGTGGCGTGCCTCAAGGAGTTCCCCGAGTTCAACGCCTCGCTCAATCCGGCCAAGGACGCGCTGATCTACAAGAAGTACTACAACATCGGCGTCGCCGTGGACACGCCCGACGGGCTCGTCGTCCCCGTCATCAAAGATGTCAACGCCAAGGGCATCATCGAGCTGTCGAAGGAGCTGGGAGAGGTCTCTGCCAAGATGCGCGACGGCAAGATCACACCTGCCGACATCTCCGGCGGCACGTTCTCTATCTCATCGCTGGGCGGCATCGGCGGCACGGCCTTCACGCCGGTCGTCAACGCGCCCGAGGTCGCGATCCTAGGCGTCGTGCGCTCGTCGCTGAAGCCGCAGTGGAACGGAAAGGAGTTCGTGCCGCGCCTGATGCTGCCGCTATGCGTCTCCTACGATCATCGCGTCATCGATGGCGCGCTCGCCGCCCGCTTCACGCGCCGCCTCGCCGAGTTCCTCGGCGACGTACGCCAGCTCGTACTTTGAGCGGGAGACGGTACCCATGGCAGTCAAGGAAATCCGCGTCCCCGACATCGGCGACTTCAAGAACGTTCCCGTCATCGAGATCCTGGTGAAGCCGGGCGATACGGTGAAGGCGGAGGACGCGCTCATCACGCTCGAAAGCGACAAGGCGACGATGGACGTACCATCGCCCGAGACCGGCAAGGTCGTCGAGGTGAAGGTCGCCATCGGCGACAAGGTGTCGGAAGGAGCCGTCATCCTGACGCTGGAAGGTGCTGGCGCCGCCGCCACCGCGCCGGCCGCGGCGGCGGCTGCCGCGCCGGCGGCGCCCAGCACGCCCGCACCACAAGCTTCAAAGCACGCGGGCGGCGCCGACCTTCAATGTCAGATGATGGTGCTCGGCGCCGGACCCGGCGGCTACTCGGCGGCCTTCCGCGCCGCCGACCTGGGATTGACCACCGTGCTTGTTGAGCGCTGGAGCGTACTTGGCGGCGTCTGCCTCAACGTCGGCTGCATCCCCTCCAAGGCGCTGCTTCACACCGCGGCCATCATGGACGAGGTGAAGGCGATGGCCGCGCATGGCATCACCTACGCCGCGCCGCAGATCGACATCGCCACCTTGCGCAAGCACAAGGAGAAGGTGGTCGGCAAACTCACCACCGGGCTCGCCGGCATGGCAAAGGCGCGCAAGGTCACCGTCGTCACCGGCACCGGCCGCTTCCTCGATCCCCATCACATCGAGGTGACGCTGTCGGACGGCTCGGGCAGCAAGGTCGTGCGCTTCGAGCACGCCATCATCGCGGCGGGCTCGGAAGCCGTGAACCTGCCCTTCATCCCCCAGGATCCGCGCATCGTCGATTCGACGGGCGCGCTGGAGCTGCGCGCGATACCCAAACGCATGCTGGTGATCGGCGGCGGCATCATCGGGCTCGAGATGGCCACCGTCTATTCCACGCTCGGCGCCCGCGTCGATGTCGTGGAGATGCTCGACGGTCTCATGCCTGGCGCCGACCGTGATCTCGTCAAGGTGTGGGAGAAGGTCAACGCGCCGCGCTTCGACGCCGTCATGCTGAAGACGCGCACGACCGGAGTGCAGGCCAAGGACGACGGCATCCACGTGACGTTCGAAGGCGAGAAGGCCCCGCCCGCGCCGCAGGTCTACGACATGGTGCTGGTCGCGGTCGGCCGCTCGCCCAACGGCAAGCTGATCGCAGCGGAGAAGGCCGGCGTCGCCGTCACCGACCGCGGCTTCATCGAGGTCGACAAGCAGCAGCGCACCAACGTCGAACACATCTTCGCCATCGGCGACATCGTCGGGCAGCCCATGCTCGCGCACAAGGCCGTGCACGAGGCGCATGTGGCGGCCGAGGCGGCCGCGGGCCAGAAGTCGTTCTTCGACGCACGCCAGATCCCGTCCGTCGCCTACACCGATCCGGAGATCGCCTGGGCGGGCATGACCGAGACGGAGGCCAAGGCCAGGGGCGTGAAAATCGAGAAGGCGGTGTTCCCATGGGCGGCTTCGGGGCGCGCCATCGCCAACGGCCGTGACGAAGGCTTCACCAAGCTCATCTTCGACGCCGACACTCATCGCTGCATCGGCGGCGGCATCGTCGGCACGCACGCGGGCGATCTCATCGGCGAGGTTTGCCTGGCCATCGAGATGGGCGCGGACGCCGTCGACATCGGCAAGACCATCCATCCTCATCCGACACTGGGTGAATCGATCGGCATGGCTGCCGAGGTCGCTCACGGATCCTGCACAGACCTCCCGCCTCAACGAAAGAAATAGCCTCCCGCTCTCCGCTTGCGGGAAGACGGTCGGGGTAAGGGTGACGCCACGCCGCGCGAAAAATCGCTCCCGACCCGAACGAATGTCGAAGCCGCACCATTCGGTCGGCAAGTGAGGACATGATGGAAGAGAAGCTGCGCCAAGCCGCGCTCGAGTATCATCGGTTGCCGACGCCGGGCAAGATCTCGGTCACGCCCACCAAGGGGCTCACTAACCAGATCGATCTGTCGCTCGCCTATTCGCCCGGCGTGGCCTACGCCTGCACGGCGATCCACCAGGATCCGTCCGAGGCCGCTAGCCTGACCGCGCGATCGAACCTCGTTGGCGTCGTGACGAACGGCACCGCCGTGCTCGGCCTGGGCAACATCGGCCCGCTCGCCGGCAAGCCGGTGATGGAAGGCAAGGGGTGCCTGTTCAAGAAGTTCGCGGGTATCGACGTGTTCGACATAGAGGTCGCCGAAAGCGATCCCGACCGCCTCGTCGAGGTCGTCGCCGCGCTCGAACCGACGTTCGGCGGCATCAACCTGGAGGACATCAAGGCCCCGGAATGCTTCATCGTCGAGCGCAAGCTACGCGACCGGATGAGCATCCCCGTTTTCCACGACGACCAGCACGGCACGGCCATCATCGTCGCCGCGGCGATCCGCAACGCGCTGTCGCTCGTCGGCAAGGACATCGGGCAAGTGAAGCTTGCCGGCTCGGGCGCCGGTGCGGCAGCGCTCGCCTGCCTCGACCTGCTCGTTTCGCTCGGACTCAAGCGCGAGAACATCACCATCTCCGACATCGCCGGCGTGGTCTATGAGGGCCGCCAGGAATTGATGGACGAGTACAAGGCGCGCTTCGCCCAAAAGACGGCGAAGCGCACGCTCGCCGAAATCCTCGAAGGTGCCGACATCTTCCTCGGCCTGTCCGCAGGCGGCATCCTGAAGCCCGAGATGCTGCAATCGATGGCTGAAATGCCAATCGTGATGGCACTCGCCAACCCCGAACCCGAGATCAGGCCGGAGCTTGCCCGCGAGGTGCGGCCCGACGCGCTCATCTGCACCGGCCGCTCCGACTATCCCAACCAGGTCAACAACGTCCTGTGCTTCCCCTTCATCTTCCGCGGCGCGCTCGATGTGGGTGCCACTGGCATTACCGAGGCGATGAAGGTCGCCGCCGTCGATGCCATCGCGGAACTTGCGCGCGCTGAAGTGTCCGACGTCGTCGCCTCGGCCTACGGCGCGGAGCAGAAGTCGTTCGGGCCCGACTATCTCATTCCGACACCATTCGACCCGCGCCTCATCGAGCGCATCGCCCCCGCCGTCGCGGAGGCGGCGATGAAGAGCGGCGTGGCAACGAGGCCGATCGACGATATTGAGGCCTACCGCCAGCGGCTCGCCCGCTTCGTCTATCGCTCTGGCCCGGCGATGAAGCCGGTGCTCGATGCGGCCAAGCGAAGTCTGAAGCGAATTGTCTTTGCGGAGGGCGAGGACGAGCGCGTGCTGCGCGCCGCGCAGGTCCTGGTGGACGAGAGGATCGGCCATCCCGTGCTTGTCGGCCGCGACTACGTCATCAACCAGCGCGTCAAGCAACTTGGCCTGCGGCTCGAGTCCGGCCGCAGCATGGAGATCATCCACGGCCAGTCGAGCCACCAGCAGCAGGACGTGGAGACCGAGTACTTCGAGTTGATGAAGCGCTCGGGCGTGACGCTCGCCATGGCGCGCGAGAAGATGCGCTCGCGGCAGACGCTCATCGCCGCGATGTACCTGCGCCGCGGCTATGTGGACGCCATGCTGTGCGGCATGCGCGGCACCTACGAGGAGCACCTGCGCTACATCGAGGAGGTGATTCCCAAGCGACCCGGCGTCACCACGCTCGCGGCCATGAACATGCTGCTGCTGACCGAGCGGCAGCTGTTCATCTGCGACACCTATGTTAACCGCGACCCGACCGCGGATCAGATCGCAGAAATGACGCTGCTGGCGGCCGATGAGGTACGCCGCTTCGGTCTGGTCCCGCGTGTCGCATTGCTGTCGCATTCGAGCTTCGGCAGTTCGGATGCGCCCGAAGCGATCAAGATGCGGCGCGCAGCGGCGATATTGGCTGAGCGGGCGCCGGAGCTCGAGGTCGACGGCGAGATGCGCGGCGATGCGGCGCTCACCCACTCCGTTCTCGAGCAGTTGATGCCCGATACGCGGCTGACCCACGAGGCCAACCTGCTGGTGATGCCATCAGTCGATGCCGCCAACATCGCCTACAACCTGCTCAAGGTAACGTCGTCCAACAACATCACGGTGGGCCCGGTGCTGCTGGGGACCACCAAGCCAGCGCACATCCTGGAGCCGACGGCCTCCTCGCGGCGCGTCGTCAACATGGCGGCCCTGGCGGCGGTGGATGCGGCCAGGCTGGACGCCTAGGCGCGAGTTCCCCTCAGCGCGCTCCACCCCGAAAGGCGTCGCAGGGCTTCCTCCATCTCGGCGGTCGGCCCCGCGTAGGAGAAGCGGACGAATTGCCGGCCGCGCGCGGCATCGAAGTCGATGCCGGGCGTGATTGCGACACCCGTGGCTTCGAGCATCGCCGTCGCGAAAGCAAGGCTGTCGTCGGTCAGGTGCGAAACATCGCAATAGAGATAGAACGCACCGTCTGCGGGCGCGATGCGGTCGAAACCGACGCGGGGCAACCCGTTGATCAACAGCGCGCGATTGCGCTCGTAAACAGCGCGATTGCGCTCCAGCTCATCGCGCGCGTCGAACGCGCCCAGCGCCGCCACCTGAGACACGGCTGGCGGCGCGATATAGAGGTTCTGCGCTAGTCGCTCGATGGTGCGCACGAGCCGCTGCGGCACAATCATCCAGCCGATGCGCCAGCCGGTCATCGAGAAGTATTTCGAGAAGCTGTTGATGACGACCGCCTCGTCCGAATAGGCGAGCGCGGTGGCCGCGGGCAGACCGTAGGTCAGGCCGTGGTAGATCTCATCGGAAATGAACCAGATGCCATGCCGCTCGCAAGTCTGCGCGATTTCACGCAGGCGGTCCGGCTCGAGCATCGTGCCGGTGGGGTTCGCGGGGCTCGCTATCAACACGCCGTCGAGACCGCCACCGTCCGCGTGCAGCCGCTCGATGTCGGCCGCTGACGGCATCCAGCGATTGTCGGGCCCCGTGCCGATGCCGACTGGCACCTGTCCCAGTGCCGTGAGGATGTGGCGGTAGCAGGGGTAGCCGGGCTCGGGCAATGCAACCCGCGCGCCTGGATCGAACAGCGCGAGGAACGACAGCACGAAGGCCGCCGACGAGCCCGTTGTCACAACCACGCGATCAGGAGAGACGGTGACGCCATAGGCGTCGACATAGTGCCGGGCAATGCGCTCGCGCAGCTCGCGCCTGCCAAGTGCCAGCGTGTAGCCGAGCGGTCCGGCATCGATGGCCGCCTTTGCGGCATTACGTGCAGCCAGCGGCGCGGCGGTACCGGGTTGGCCGACTTCCATATGCACGATACGGCGGCCGGCGGCCTCGGCCTCGGCGGCGCGGCTCATCACGTCCATCACGATGAAGCTGTCGATCTCGCTGCGGCGCGCGGCGAGGCGTCGCAGCGCCTGGTCCGGATCGGCCGTGCCCGCCTCATTCCCGCCGTTCATCCCCAAATCCCCGAAAGAAACAACCCCATCTCAGAGCCTTGCCCGCTCTGCCGCGGTGGCGTCAATGCCTTCGTGATGCCCCAATGACGGCGATGTTCGGTATGGCGCGGCGGAGCGCGGCCTAACGTTACAGAGATGTCATCGGGCGTCGCGTTGACCCGCGCATGAGCGGTGTCTAGTGTCGCGCTCGAAGCACCGGCAGCCGCCGCAAGAGTTCTGTCGCGCAACGCCGAAGGGCCGTGCCGCGACCGACCATTGAGGAACGACGAAGCTCCGCCCATGACTTCGGCCCCGTCAACCATGTCGCGACCTGAATATCCGCTTCGCCACCTCTGGGTGCGCGGAGCAAAGCTCGCTGCTGCGGTGGCGCTGGCCATTGGTGTCGCGCTGCCCGCCGACGCGCAGGCGCAAGGGCTGCCGATGATCCGCGATGCGGAAATCGAGAGCCTTCTGAACGAATATGCGCGTCCCATCTTCCGCGCCGCGGGACTAGGCTCAGGCCGAGTCGCCATCCGCATCGTGCGCAACGACGCCTTCAACGCTTTCGTCGTCGACGGCCGCAACGTGTATGTGCACACCGGTGCGCTGCTGCAGTCCGAAACGCCCAATCAGGTGATCGGCGTTCTGGCTCACGAGACGGGTCACATCGCGGGCGGTCACATGGCAGCGCTGCGCACGCGCATCGCACGTGACCAGACCAAGATCCTGCTCGCGCAAATTCTCGGCATCGGCGCGCTGATCGGCGGCGCCGCGGCGGGTGGTGACACGGGGCGTGACATCGGCAATGCCGGTCAGGCGGTGTTGCAGGGAGGCTCCGAGCTGATCATGCGTTCGCTGCTGGCGGAGCGCCGCTCGCAGGAGTCGGCCGCCGACCAGGCGGGCCTCAAGTATCTCAATGCCACCGGCCAGTCCGGTCTGGGCATGCTCGAGACGTTCGAGCGGTTCGCCCAGCAGGAGTACATCTCCGACACGCACAAGGACACGTTCGCGCGCTCGCACCCCGTCGCTTCCGATCGTCTGGCGCGCCTGCGCGAACTCGTTCGCGCCAGTCCGCACTACGGCAAGAAGGATTCTGCCGACCTGCTGCTGCGGCACAACCTCATGCGAGCCAAGCTGTCGGGCTATCTGGAAAACCCGCGCACTGTCTTCAACCGTTACCCTGACCGTGACAAGAGCCTGCCGGCACGTTACGCGCGCACGATTGCGCGCTTCTTCATGGGTGGTAACCAAGCCGTAGAGCAGGCGGTCGCCGACACCGAAAGCCTCATCCGCGAGAAGCCAGATTACGCCTATTTCCACGAGCTGAAGGGCGATCTGCTGATGCGGTCGGGTCGCGCTAAGCAGGCGATCGGACCATTGCGCAAGGCCATCGCCCTTACCGACAGCCCGACGCTGATGCAGATCGAGCTGGCGACCGCCTTGCAAAGCCTGGGCGACGATACGGCCATCGCCGAGTCGGTTTCCCTGCTGCGTAAGGCCCTGATCGAGGATGCAAATCCGACCGGCCATCGCCTGCTTGCGACCGCTTACTACAAGCAGGGCAAGCTGCCGCAGGCGGACGCCGAGACCGCCCAGGCCTATTTCCTCGAGGGCAACGTCAAACAGGCGCAAATCTTCGCGCGCCGTGCCCAGCGCCAGCTCCGCAAGGGCACGCCCGAGTGGTTGCGCAGCGATGACATCATCAACTACAAGCCGGAAACGTGATGGTTAGCTCCGGCGGAGAACGCTATTTTCGCGCGACGGAATGAACCCTGCCGCCGGTTCGCGCGACCCAAGCCAACGGCATCCACACGTGTGAGGATCAAGACCTAGATGATGAGATCGAAGACGAGCGGCCTTGCCGCACTGGTGCGTCGCTTCGCAGTGCCTGTCGCGCCCGCCATCGCCGGGCTCGCTGTTGCCGGAGCGCTTCTGTTGCCTGCCATCGGTGGTGCCAACGCCGAGGACAAGTCCGCGGCCCCGGCCGCAGCCTCCGCAGCGCCCGCAGCAACGTTCTCGCCGGCCCAGAAGGGCGAGATCGAGCGCATCATCAAGGACTATCTGCTCGCCAACCCGGAAGTCTTCCTGGAGATTCAGGCGGCACTCGAGACCAAGATGGAGCAGGCCCAGGCCGAGCGCATGAAGCTCGCACTCGCCGCTCATGCCGAGAAGCTCTACCGCGATCCCGATGCACCCGTTGCCGGCAATCCCAAGGGCGACGTCACCGTGATCGAGTTCTTCGATTACAACTGCGGGTACTGCAAGCGCGGCTTCTCCGACGTCGCCAAGCTGATCGAGAGCGACAAGAAGGTGAAGGTGGTTTTCCGCGAGCTACCAATCCTCAGCAAGGGGTCCGAGGAAGCGGCGCGCGTCGCGCTCGCCGCCCGCCTGCAGGGCAAGTACTGGGAATTCCACACCGCGATGATCAACTACAAGGGCCAGGCCAACGAGGCGAGTGCGCTAAAGCTCGCGGAGAAGGTCGGTCTCGACATCGCCAAAGTGAAGGCGGACATGAATTCCCAGGCGGTGAGCGACGAGATCAAGAAGGTTCACGATCTGGCGGCGGCGCTCGGCATCAACGGCACGCCCCACTTCCTCGTCGGCAACCGCTCTATCCCCGGTGCGCCGCAGGATCTGTTCGAGCAGCTCAAGAGCGATGTGGCCAAGGTGCGCGAGGCGGGCTGCACCACCTGCTGAGCCGCTCACACGCCAGTCATTTCGAAGGGGGTGCGTCCGCAGGGTCGTGCCCCCTTTTTGGTCTACCGCTGAGCCCACAGGGCAGGGACCACCGTAGCTTGGACGCAACGCGTTGGTATTGCTGCGCTTTGGGCATGGCTCCTTCAACAGCCGCGTTGCCCGTGCCCTTCCCCCTGGGAGGGAAAGCTGATAAACGGGCCTCTGGTTTTTTCCAGACGCTTACCCCACGCTCTTTTGTTCCGCAGTTCCACACCATCCCGATGCGCCGGCCGCGGCCGCAGGACCGCCAGCGAAGCTAAATGGCCAAACCCGTCTACGTCCTCAATGGACCCAATCTCAACCTGCTGGGTCAGCGCGAGCCTGCCATCTACGGCCGCGAGACGCTTGCTGACGTGCGCAGGCGGACAGAGACAGCGGCGGCGGCACTGGGGCTCACGATCGTCTTCCACCAGTCCAACCACGAGGGCCAGTTGATCGACTGGGTCCAAGAGGGGCGCGAGAAGGCCTCGGGCCTGATTGTCAATGCCGGCGGTCTCACCCACACCTCCATCGCCCTGCTCGACGCGCTGCAGGCCGCCGAGCTGCCCGTCATCGAGGTGCACCTGTCCAACATTTTCCGCCGCGAACCGATGCGGCACCACTCCTACGTCTCGCTCGCTGCCAAGGGCGTCATCTGCGGGCTGGGCGCCAAAGGCTACGAGCTGGCGATCGCGGCGATGGCAGACCTCGTCGCACCGCCGGCAGGCAAGACAGCATGAGAAAATCTCAAGGTCGCGCGGCGCAGAAGGCTCCGCAAGGCAAGGAAGCGAAGGGCATGACCCAGAAACCGGCTGAACAGAAGGGAAGCCCCGAGAAGGAGATGATCCGCGAACTTGCGGAACTCCTGAACGAGACGGGGCTTTCGGAGATCGAGATCGAGAAGAGCGGCCTGCGCATCCGCGTCGCCCGCCAGCTCACGGTCAGCGCGATGGCACCCGCCTACGCGCCTGCTGCAGCGGCCGCCGCAGCTCCGGCAACCGCGGCGCCCGCCACGGGTGGCGATGGCGCAGATCCCGCAAAGCACCCGGGCGCCGTGAAATCGCCGATGGTCGGCACCGCCTACCGCGCGCCCGAGCCCGGCGCTCCGCCCTTCATCGAAATCGGCAAGCGCGTCAACACGGGCGATCCGCTGCTGATCATCGAGGCGATGAAGACGATGAACCAGATACCCGCGCCGAAGGCGGGCACCGTCACCGCCATCATGTTCGAGAACGGTCAGCCAGTCGAATTCGGCGAGCCGCTGGTCATCATCGAGTGAGGGAGATGGGAATTAGGGCGTAGGCGTTTAGCGAATAGGGCACGGGGCGGCGCGGGAGCGGCTGCATCCCCCTACTCCTTACTCCCCACTCCCTACTCCCTTGCACAGCATGTTCGACAAGGTCCTGATCGCCAATCGCGGCGAGATCGCACTCCGCATCCAGCGCGCCTGCAAGGAACTGGGAATCTCCACCGTTGCGGTGCATTCCACCGCCGACGCCGACGCCATGCACGTTCGCCTCGCAGACGAGAGCGTGTGCATTGGGCCGCCGCCAGCCTCCGAAAGCTACCTCAATATTCCCCGTCTGCTCGCCGCCTGCGAGATCACCGGCGCCGATGCCGTGCATCCCGGCTACGGATTCCTGTCGGAGAATGCGCGCTTCGCCGAGATCCTGGAGCAGCACAACATCACCTTCATCGGCCCGACGTCGGAGCACATCCGCATCATGGGCGACAAGATCGAAGCGAAGGAGACGGCCAAGCGCCTCGGTATTCCGGTGGTGCCAGGCTCGGACGGCGCGGTCCGCAATGAAGTCGAGGCGATGAAGGTCGCCAAGGCGATGGGCTTCCCGGTGCTCATCAAGGCGGCGTCCGGCGGCGGCGGGCGCGGCATGAAAGTCGCCCACAAGCCCGACGACCTGGGCCTCGCCCTGTCAACGGCACGCGCGGAGGCGAAATCCGCTTTCGGTGACGACAACGTCTATATCGAGAAATACCTGACCCGGCCGCGCCACATCGAGATCCAGGTATTCGGCGACGGCCAGGGGAACGCCATACATCTGGGCGAGCGTGACTGCTCACTTCAACGCCGCCACCAGAAGGTGTGGGAGGAGGCGCCCTCACCGGCGTTGAACGCGGAATCACGCCGTAACATCGGCGAGACGGTGGCCGTGGCCATGCGCAAGCTGAAATACCGCGGCGCCGGAACGGTGGAGTTCCTGTTCGAGGACGGCGAGTTCTACTTCATCGAGATGAACACCCGGCTCCAGGTCGAGCACCCGGTGACCGAGGCGATCACCGGCATCGATCTCGTGCTCGAGCAGCTGCGGGTGGCCTCAGGCGCCCAGCTGTCGCTGAAGCAGGCCGACGTGACGTTTTCAGGTCACGCCATCGAGTGCCGTATCAACGCCGAAAACGCCCGCACTTTCCGCCCCTCTCCGGGCAAGATCACATACTGGCACCCCCCTGGCGGCCTGGGCGTGCGCGTCG
Source organism: Hyphomicrobiaceae bacterium (assembly GCA_050250815.1). GTDB lineage: Bacteria > Pseudomonadota > Alphaproteobacteria > Rhizobiales > Hyphomicrobiaceae > JAEUMD01. Next base: position 103,434 of record JBFWNY010000006.1, on the reverse strand, counting down.
ACTCGGGCGTCTATCAGGGCTACTCGATCCCGCCCTACTACGACAGCCTCATCGGCAAGCTGATTGTCCACGGCAAGAACCGCAACGAGTGCCTGATGCGGCTCAAGCGGGCACTGTCGGAGTTCGTGATCGATGGGATCGAAACGACGATCCCGCTGTTCAACGAGCTGATCCGCCAGCCTGACATTGCCAACGGCCTTTACGACATCCACTGGCTCGAAAAGTTCCTGGGCAAGCCCTGATCCCGGGCAGCGGTCGCAGGAGGGACACACGCCGTCGGGAATTCAATCCCGGGCCGCCTGAGTGTTCCGAACTGCTTCAAAAAGCACTAGAATTGCCGTCATGAATGCTGCTGGCCGCGTCGGCGGGCGGGCGGGCGTTGACGGCGCTGCGTCCGCATCGGCCGGTCAACCCCATCCCTGTCGCACCCAACTGGAGTGGACGGCCTGATGACGTCACGCGACGACATCATGATCGAGATCACGCCGCAGGTCCTGCTCAAGGCCTACAGCTGCGGGATCTTCCCCATGGCCGAAAGCGCCGACGATCCGGCTCTCTATTGGATCGAGCCGCAGAACCGGGGCATCCTGCCGCTGGAACAGGCCCACGTGCCGCGCCGCCTCGCGCGGACGATCCGGGCGACACCGCTACGGGTGCGCATCGATACCGACTACGACGGTGTCATCGAGGGCTGTGCGGCATCGCGCCCGGGCCGGCGCTCCACCTGGATCAACAGCCGTATCCGTAGCCTGTACCGCGAGCTATTCGACCTCGGCCACTGCCACACCGTCGAAGTCTGGAACGGCGATACGCTCGTGGGCGGGCTGTACGGTGTGGCCCTCGGCGGCGCATTTTTCGGGGAGAGCATGTTCTCCTACGAGCGCGATGCCTCCAAGATCGCGATGGTGCATCTGATCGCACGCCTCGCGGCAGGTGGCTTCACGCTGCTCGATACCCAGTTCGTGACCGAGCACCTCCGCCAATTTGGAACGATCGAGGTCGATCGGGCAGATTTCCAGCGCCGGCTCGACGCCGCTTTGAAAGTCAGTGGCGATTTCAAGCGGTTGCTCGCCGACGTCGCGCCGGCGGCGGTCCTCGACGTGCTGGACAGGAACTCCTCAACCAACTGATTTTGAATGAGAACCTGGAGGCTGGCGTGCGCCGAAAGGCGCTGCCGGCTGCCCCGCGAGCCGGGGTGTATCGCAGGGAACAGCCGGTCCCAATTCGTTAAGGCAGGATCAGGTCATCGGGAGAGCGGTGCCGACCACCCCCGCGGCGGCGCCCTCCCGGTGAGATGAAACTGAGCGAAAGGAGACCTCCCGGACTTCCCCCCGTTCCTCCCAGACGCGGATCCCGGCCCCCTCCGGTCCCCCCCCCCACGCCCCCCTGGCCGTGGATCCGTTTCCTCGAGCCCCCAGCCACTGCTGGGGGCTTTTTTTTATCCTGAGAGCACGTCAGGCGGATCTGATCGACCCCGGTTCGTCAGCCCATGGCGTCGAAGCGCTGACCGCGGTGGCGCTGCCGGTCGGCCCACATTGAGGTGATGGCGAACACCACCCATGCAAGGTTGAACAGGATGCCTGCCAGCACGACCAGCTGACCAGGCACAGGCCCCACCGCGGCGCGCAGGAAAAGCTGGTCGAGGCTTTCCAGCGGCACCGGGTGGATCGCGATCTTGCCGTAGTAGGCGACCGCCTGGATGCCCAGGATCCACACGTAGTTGCGCCTGAGACGGCGTCCGATCGCCGTTATCATGCCGATGTGGGGATGCGGTTTGACGTAGTCGCGCGCCAACGTTTCCTGCCAGTTGTCGCTGTTGCGCAGCGGCTGGCCGCGCAGCATCGGTGCGTAGAAGTGCCGCTCCAGCCAACGCGCGCGCGCACGCCAGACGTTGAAGTAGCGGTAGCGGCGCGCCTCGAAGACCAGGAATACGATCGCCAGCAACCCCACCAGCAGAAGCGGCAGGGGCGAGGCATCTGGGCTCGAAAAGGTGACCGAGAGCGCGATGCCCAGAGAAGCCACCGCCCAGTTGGTCGTGGCGTCGAGGCGGGTGCGCCAGATGGTCGAGCGGTAGACCTCGCCGCGATAAAGATGTGCGATCGCACCAAGTTCCGCCGAACTGTAGATCGGCTCGTCGACGAAGGGCTCGTCGGATGGCTTATCGGAGCTGTCCATCGGCACGGTCCTCGCAATCGCGTGCAGCAACAGTATAGCGCTGCTTTTGCCACCCACGACCACTTGCGCTCTAAAAGGTGAGCGCGCCCTCGGGCGACGTACCCCAATCCCACACGGCGGAGATCAGCCTGCCACGAGTGACCACAACCGGCCGGCGAGCACCACGGCTCCCGCCATCATGAGCCCGGCGGCGATCACGGCGAGTCGCGCGGTCAGCTCCGAATAGGCCATGCGGGCGAGCCGCGGCGAACGCAGTTCGTCCTTGAGCCAGAACAGCCCGAGGATAAGGCCGAGGAGAGCGACACCGAACACCAGATAGAGCATGAGCCTAGATTAGCCCGCCGCACGCATCCCGCATACGTGGTCTTCCATGCGGACCATCAAATCTCTATCTGCGTGTCAGCCGCACCCGCGGGACGCGGCACGGCAGCGAAGGTAAACGACACATGGCCGCTCTCGACAGCCTCTACGCACTCGTCACGCAGAACCAGCTGCTCGTCGGCGGCATTGGAACCGTCGCCTTCGGCTCGATGATGTACGTGCTGCGCGCCGTGCCCGAGCGTCTATTGGACCTGATCGAGCGCACCGTCTGGACGAAAGTCTTCGTCGAGAGCATGTCCAACGAGTACCGCGACGTCGACGCCTTCATCGAGGGGCGGCGCCTCGGCTTCTTCAGCCGGTCGCTGGAGATGAAGGACGGCAGCCTCAAGACCGGCTTCGGCAATGGCTGGGGAACCTACGACGGCACGCTGTTCAAGTACTCCAAGACCAAGACGACGCAGCAGATCGCTCCCTTCGAGACGATCACGGTCTCGTTCCTGACGCGCGACCGAACCATCGTCGAACGCTTCATGCAGGATAGCCGGCCGGAAGACCACAAGATGTCCATCTACGTGCAGATGTATGCCGGCGGCGGCAGCGCCGGCGGCCTGCGCCGGCGCAAGCGGAGCCTCGATACGGTATTCGTCGATCAGGCCATCAAGGATCGTCTGGTCAGCCGCGTCGATTGGTTCCTTGGCGCGGAGGAATGGCATCTGAAGCGGGGCATCCCGTGGAAGCTCGGCATCGTGCTGCACGGACCGCCCGGCACCGGCAAGACGAGCCTCATCCACGCGCTCGCCTCCGACTTCGGCTTCGACATAAAATATATCAAGACGCTGCACGGGCTGGGCGCCGCCTTCCTGTCAGGCACGCGCAAGGACCTGTTCGTCATCGAGGACATCGACACCATCGCCGGCGGTCTCAACCGTGAGCGCGAAGCCGCGGCGCAAAAGGACCCCGGCGCGGGCGATGACCAGGGACCTCGCGGCTCGGCGCTGCATGAGATTCTCAATGCCATGGATGGCATGCAGACGCCCGATGGCCTGAAGTTCATCGTCACGACAAATCACATCGGCCGGCTCGATCCGGCGATCGTACGGCCCGGCCGCATCGACGACGTGATCGAGGTCGGTGCGCTGTCGCGCGACAGTGCGCGAGCCATGTTCAAGGCGTTCTACGGCCGTGACGGCATCGGCGACTATACCCCGCTGCCGGGCGCGACCCTTCAGCAGCTGTTCTCGACGATGACGGCGGAGGCGGCCGAAGCGGAACTGGCTCGTCGCGCGCGAAGCGGTGGTCATCGCGATGCCGGCATAGAGTCCCGTGCGGGCGGCTGATCCGCCTACCGGTCGCGCCGCGGAGGGCTTGGATATTCGCGCCGACGCGGCACTACGGGTGGATTCACGCGCAATCGGTCGTTGGCGATTCCGCAACGTCCGCTTGGCAGCCTGATGAGCCCCTTGCGCAGATCGCAATCTCCAGGAGCGTGGGGTGGCGCCCTGTAGGCCGGCACCGTGTAGGCCGGCACCTTGCTGCGACGCTGTGGGTTGGCTGCGGGAAGAGGCGGCAACTGGGCCGAAGTTTCCCTTTCGGGAACGGCACCCGGATCGCCCGCCCAAACTGCCGACGCGCAGCACAAAGACCCCGAAAGAACGAGCAGGGCAGCGGCGACTGTCCAATGCGTCAGGACCATGGCAACCTCGCTCTGCGCCCGCCGCCTCTTGAACAGCATGCATGGTCAGCCGGGGATGCGCAATCGCCTGAACAGGCCGCGGGGTCGCGCGAAGATTACTCCCACTCGATGGTGCCGGGCGGCTTCGACGTCACGTCGTAGACGACGCGGTTTATGCCTTTCACTTCGTTGATGATGCGCGTGGCCGTGCGCGTCAGGAACTCGTGGCTGAACGCAAAGCTTTCCGCCGTCATTCCATCGGTCGAGGTGACGGCGCGCAAGGCGCAGACGTGATCGTACGTGCGCGCATCTCCCATGACACCGACCGTACGCACCGGCAGCAGCACTGCGAAGGCCTGCCAGATCTGGTCATAGAGGCCGGCGCCGCGGATCTCCTCCAGATAGATGGCGTCGGCCTGCCGAAGAATATCGAGCTTCTCGCGCGTGATCGCCCCGGGCACGCGGATCGCCAGACCAGGCCCCGGAAATGGATGGCGGCCGATGAAATGCGCCGGCAGGCCAAGCTCCCGCCCCAACGCCCGCACCTCGTCCTTGAAAAGTTCGCGCAACGGTTCGATGAGCTTGAGGTTCATGCGCTCGGGCAAACCACCGACATTGTGGTGCGACTTGATCGTGACCGACGGTCCGCCGGTGAACGATACGCTCTCGATGACGTCCGGATAGAGCGTGCCCTGCGCGAGGAATTCCGCGCCGCCGACCTTCTTGGCTTCGCGCTCGAACACGTCGATGAACAGGCCGCCGATGATCTTCCGCTTCCTTTCGGGATCGGAAACCCCATCGAGCGCGTTCAGGAACTCGTCGCGCGCATCGACGTGGACGAGTGGAATATTGTAGCTCTCGCGAAAGAGCGACACGACCTCCTCGGCCTCGTTCGACCGCAGCAAACCGTGGTCGACGAAGATGCAAGTGAGCTGATCGCCGATCGCTTCGTGGATGAGCACGGAGGCGACTGCGCTGTCGACGCCGCCCGAAAGCCCGGAGATGACGCGCCCCTTGCCGACCTGTGCGCGGATCTTCTCGATCTCGCTGGAACGGAAATGCGCCATCGTCCAATCGCCGGCCAGTCCGCCGATGCGATGCACGAAGTTGGAGATGAGACGCGCCCCATCGGGGGTGTGCACCACCTCGGGATGGAACTGCACGGCATAGAGCCGCCGCTGTTCGTCGGCGATTGCCGCGAACGGCGCGCCCCGCGAGACACCGATCACCTCGAAGCCTTCGGGCAGGCGTGTCACACGATCTCCGTGACTCATCCACACCTGATGCTTCTCGCCAGGCTTCCAGACGCCGTCGAACAGCTTGGAAGGCTGCACGACCTCAAGCTCTGCACGGCCGAACTCGCGATGGTGTCCCCCCTCCACGCCGCCACCCAGTTGCGCGCACATGGTCTGCTCGCCATAGCAGATGCCCAGCACGGGAAGCCCCGACTTGAATACCCAGTCGGGCGCACGTGGCGTCCCCATTTCGGTCACGCTCGCCGGTCCGCCCGACAGGATGACCGCACGGGGATTGAGCCGCTTCAGCGCATTCTCGGCGGCGTTGAACGGCACGATCTCCGAGTAAACGCCCGACTCGCGCACGCGCCGCGCGATGAGCTGCGTCACCTGGCTGCCGAAATCGATGATGAGAACGGTGTCCGTCATGTGTCGTCTGCCCCGCCTTGAAGCCCGTCCGCCGCGCATGCGTTCCACAGCCACCGGCACCGGGCGCCGCCGCCCTCCCGGGCGGGCGCCGGCCAGAGAGACCATCGACGCACGCAAGCGTCAAGCATCCAGCGCTCCGGGCGGCAAGTAACCTCTGGATCGTGGCGGCGCGCTGTCGCGTCAGGGGAAAGGGTGCGCACCAGCCGTCCGATTTCTCGGCAGTTCAGGCAAAAAAGCCGCGGAGGAGCGTGCCGCCTTTCGACTTCCCACCGCGCGAACCGTGCTAGAGGCTGCCTACCCCATAAACCCCTGCCGGAGCTCGCCCTCGCATGCCCGACACCCCTGCCTTGTCCGTCTTCATCGCCGCGATGATGACCGCATTGGCGACCGGGCTCGGCGCTCTGCCATTTCTCTTCATAAAGTCCCTGTCGCCCAAGCTGATGGGGCTGGCCAATGCGGCGGCCGCCGGCCTGATGTTGGCCGCCTGCCATGGACTCGTCGCCGAAGGCATCGCCTTAAGTCCGGAGCGCACGCTTTTCGGCGTCCTCATTGGCTTGGCGGGCATTGTCCTGGGACACCGCCTCGTCACGAGGGGAAGCGTGCCCGAGATCGCGCAATTGCGAGGGCTTGACGCCCGAAGGGCACTGCTCATCGTCGGTGTGATGACAGCACACTCTTTTGCCGAGGGCGTGGCGGTGGGTGTCTCATTCGCTGGGGAAGGCGCGCTGGCCAGTTTCATTTCCACGGCGATCGCCGTGCACAACATTCCCGAAGGCCTAGCGATTGCGCTCGTGCTCGTGCCACGCGGCACTCCGGTCTGGCAGGCGGCGGCGTGGGCGGTCTTCTCGAGTCTCCCGCAGCCGCTGATGGCGGTCCCCGCCTACCTGTTTGTAGAAAGCTTCGCGCCGTTCCTTCCCGTCGGGTTCGGACTGGCAGCGGGCGCAATGTTCTGGCTGGTCTTTGCGGAGCTGGTTCCCGAGGCCACCGAGAACGAGAAGCACGAGCGTGTCGCCATCGCGGTGACGCTGTCGTTCGCGGCGATGCTCGCGTTTCAGTACCTCGTGCTCAAATAGCCCCAACGAGGCCGATGAGCGCAGACAACGTCGGTCCGACGTTGTCGTAAATCCAGAAGTGCCCGGCACCATCGATCCGCACGGTCTCACACCCAGGAATGAGCTCCCCCAGCTTCAAGGCAGCCTCCGGCGGCACGATCGAATCCTCAAGGCCCTGCCAGAGGCGCGACGGGCACGTTATTCCCGTGTAATCCACCTCCCAGGATGCCCCATAGATCTCGAGATCGGTGACGCCACCCGAGATGCCGTGCCGCGTCGCGTCCAAGGTCATGCTGACGAGGCTGTCGACGACCTGGGGCTGGGACACGATGATGCGGTCCGCTTCGGGCAGGAAATGAGCGAACGCGCCAGCAAACATTCTCGGTGCGAGCCGGAAGGCGCGCATCGCGATCTCTGCATTGGAACGCAACAGCCACGGATGTCCGGGCAGATCGAGGAAGAAGGCGCGTTGCGCCGTCGTCAACTCCACGGGCTCCGGAGCTGAGCGGCTACCCAGATCGAAGACAGGTCCGAGGGGGCTAACCAGACCCAACGCACTCACGCGGCGGCCGAGCCGCGCGGCAAGCGCCACGGCGTAGGGCGCACCGCCTGAAATGCCCAGCAGTGCAAACCGGTCGATTTTGAGGGCGTCGGGGATCTCGGCGAACGCCGCGGTACGTCCAGCCAGCGTCGTGCCATAGTCGAGCGGAGAGTTTCCGTAGCCGGGGCGGTCGAATGCGATGAGGCGGATGCCTAAACGGCGTGCATCTTCGTCTGCGACTTCGAACATCAGCCGCGATGCCGGTGCGCCATGGCACGCGAGTACGGGGTAGCCGTCGGCGGCACCGAACTCGGCAACCCCGATCCGCCTCCCTGACGCCAGCAAGATCTGCTCGTCAGACCGAGGCCGAGGCCACTGGACCTCGCCATTGCTCACTTGTGAATCCATTCCCGCCCCCAGAGCCGTCCTCCAGATCAGGAAGCGGCAAGAGGCGACTATAGGGGCGCGAGGCGGCTTGCGATACCCGACCTTCCGCATGGGTGACAGGCATTCCTAGGGCCTCTCTCGAACCGTCTGGCCTCACACCCGCTTCTCGAAGATCACCTTGCCGTCGCCGCGACGGTAGAAATCCTCGAGCAGTGCCCCCTGACGGAAGCCTTGCGACAGGTAGAAGCGGCGCGTGTCGGCGTACTTGGGCGACGACGACGTATCGGCGAAGATTTTCCGCCCGCCTGCTGCCCGAACTGCAGCCTCTACCTTTCGCATGACCAGAGGGCCGAGCCCACGGCCGCGCCACTGCGGCGCGACTGCGATCCAGTAGAGATCGTGCGCAATGTCGGAACCCGCGATGCGCCCGAAGCAGGCATAGCCGGCAATGTGGCTGCCGATCTGAGCAACGATGAACTCGTAGCCCGAGCTCGGCCCCCGCGTGATGCGCTCTCGCACGAGTTCGGCCGCGATGTCGATCTCTTCCGTCGTGAAAAAGCCCGTCGCCGCCACCAGCGAGCGAACCGCCTCCTCGTCCTCGGCCGTCACATAGTCACGCCAGGCGATCTCGCCCGGATCGACCTTTTCGCGTGAGGCCGCCGGCGCAAGCTTGCGCCGGACGGCACCGGACTTGACGGGCTCGATCCTCAGCATTGGAGCCGCGGCACCCCGGACGAGCCCCTCGAAGAAGCTGCGCACGTTGACGCCCAACGTGCGCACGCGATAGCCGCCTTCCTGCACGACGAGCGTCGGATAGCCCTCCGCCCCGATCATGCGGCCCAGTTCGGCGAAGTCGGATGCCCCGTTCGACCACGTGCCCGTCGGGTCGCCCTTGGCCGTGTCGAAGCCTGCGGCGACGACAAGATAGTCGGGAGCGAAACGACGAACGATACGTATGGCTTCGGCGACGGCGTTGCGGTGCTCGGCAGGCGATATGCGTTCCGCGAGCGGCAGGTTGAAGTTGTACCCGGCCCCCTTGCCCGAGCCGGTCTCGTTTTTGAAACCGGTGAAATACGGGTAGGCAAAGCTCGGGTCGCCATGCACGGAGACGGTCAGCACGTCGTCACGCTCGTAGAAGATGTCCTGCTGGCCGTTACCGTGGTGATAATCGATATCGAGGATCGCAACGCGCCCGTAACGGTTCAGGAATTGCGCGGCGATCGCAGCATTGCAGAAGTAGCAGAAACCGCCGAACACACGCCGCTCCGCGTGATGGCCGGGCGGACGCACCAGCGCATATGCGAGATTGCGGCCTTCCAAGACCTTGGCGGCCGCCGTCAGCGTGCAGTCCACGGCGGCGCGGGCAGCAAGATAGGCGCTCTCGTTGAGAGGTGTGAACGTGTCGATGCAGTAGTAGCCAGCGAGCACCGTCTGGTCCTTCGGCGGCTTGTTGGGATTGCGCAGGGGAAAGACGTACGGGTAGATCGACTTCTTCGTGCCCGCGAGCTTGGAAGCGCGGCGGATGTAATCGACGAGCTTGGCGTCGTGCACCTCCAGAATGAAGCGGTCGGAGAAGTGCAGCGTGGGCACGCGCTGGAACAGTCCCGTTCCTTCCAGCTCCGACATGATCGCGCTCACGCGGATGGGCGCCTCGACGTAGCCGCGCTCGTGCACGTGATGGATGGCATGGCCGTCGTGGGTGACGAGCGCGATCGGCGCGTTGGGTGCCGGTGCCGGCAGCCGCGGCTTGGTGCGCCGCTTCACGTACTTGGGCTCGCGCAGACGGACCGGATCATCAGTCACCGAGTTGACGACCATGTCGATGTACTCGGGCGAGCAGACTTCACCGTAGGCGCGCTCCAGAATGGCGCGAACCACCTTCTGCACCTGCGTCCGGCCGGGCATGTCGGCGCGGCCCAGCGGATCGAGTGCCAGATGCGGCGGATTGGTCGTGCCCGGCTTCAGCGGGGTCTCGTAGGCCGTATTGATGATCGGCCGTGCGCCATAGCGCTCGTAGAAGGCAAGCCGCCGCGCATTGGCTTCCCGCACCTTCGGCTCGGGTGAAAGCTCGGGCTCGTCGGGCAGGCATTCGAAGTAGAGTCCGTGCGCGCCGAGCGCCATCGCCTCCTCACGCACGCGCTCGTAGAGCGCCGCGCCAATGCCCCGCCCCGTGCCGCCGACATTGGCAGAGATGATTTCCAGGTAACAAAAGCCTACATCGGGTGCATGCAGCAGCTGCGCCATTCCCAGCACCTTGCCGTTGGCGCCCTCCGCCACCAGCAGCCTGCCGACGAAGCCATACTTGAGCGGATTGGTGAGCAGGTCGGGCAGACGATCGATGTCCTCCTGACCCATGCCGGGGAACTGCGCGCGCATGATGCGCTGCGCTTCTGCAATCGCCGCGCGGTTGAGCGGGCTCGTCGCATCCTGGACCTTGCGGATGAGGAACATGCGGTGAAAGTGCCTTCAGCTATTCGTGCGTGCTGCATCGCTTGCACCGCCCGCAGCATTGCGCCGGGCGGCGCCAACGATCATTTCTATCATAGCATCGTAGGTGAGACCCGCCTGGGCGGCGGCCGCCGCGAAGCCGGCATCGGGCGAAAGGCAGGGATTGGCGTTTGCCTCCAGCACCAGACAGCGGCCGTCTTCCGCCACCCGAAAATCGACGCGCGCATACCCGCCCAGACCCAGAACCCGCCACGCCGCCAGCGACAGTCGCTCCAGCTCCTCGACGAGTCCGGGCTCGGCGGACCGCGATACGAAACGTCGCGGCGTCGCGTGGTAGCCGGCGCTCGATGCATCCCACTTGGCGGCATAGTCGACGATGCGCGGCCGCCCCTCGGAATAACCAACGAACTCGATCTCGGCGGCCGGCAGCACGCGCGGATAGCCGTCGTCACCAACGATCAGTGAGATATTGAACTCGCGGCCTTCGATGTATTCCTCGGCGAACCAGGCCCCGCCATATCGCGCGCGACGCCGCTCGATCTCGGCGCCGGCCTCGCCGGCAAGCACGACGGACGCCTCGTCGATGCCGAACGACGCGTCCTCGGCGAGCGACTTGACGATGTAGCGTTCGGCGATATGGCGCGCGGCCGTGGCATCGAATGTTGCGGGCACAGGCACGCCCGCCGCCTGCAGCAGGCGTTTGGTCAACGGCTTGTCGGTCGTCACGGCGACGGCGGTCGCCGACGAGCCGGTGAAAACGAGTCCGAGGTGCTCCATCACGGCGGGAGCAAGTTGAATGAGGCGACCGTCACCGGCCAGAGCCTCGACCAGATTGAAGACGACGTCAGGCGGGTCGACGCCAAGCACAGCGAGCGGCGAGAGATCGAGGCCGAGCGCCCGCTCGCTGGTATCGAAGCCCAAATTGCGCAACGCGGCGCCCACCTCGCGCACCTGCTCCAGCGTGTCGGCCTCGTCGGGCCGTGTGGCATCGGTGACGCCGTGGACGATGACTGCCCGCGGCACCGCGTGGGCCCGACGTGTCATTCCGCTGCCGCGCGTTCGCCTGGAGTTGCTTGGCGGCGCATAATGGCGCTGCCGAGAATGGCCGCAAGCAGCTCATCGTAGGACCAGCCGTGCTGCCCGGCGAGGATCGGCAGGTCAGAATGCGATGGATGCAGTCCGGCGATCGGGTTTGTTTCCAGGAATACGGGCTCGCCCGCGGCGTCCGAGCGCAGGTCGTGGCGCGCGGCATCGCGGCATTGCAGGGCGCGGTGCGCGTGAAGCGCGTGGGCGGCGGCGCGTAGGGCTTCCGCATCGTCGGCCTTGCGATATTCGACGAGGCGCTCGCACTCTTCCTTGTTGGTGTATGAGTAGACACCGGCTTCCGCGCCGGCGCCCGTCAGCAGAACGATCTCCATGACGCCGACGACGCGAGCGGCCTCGCCCGTGCCCACGATGCCGACAGTGAACTCGCGCCCCGGCAGATAGCTTTCGATGAGCGCGGGCTGGCGATAGCGCGTGAGGACGCCGCACGCGGCGGCTTCCAGCGCGGACCGGTCGGCCACCATCGATGCCTTCTCGCAGCCCTTGCCGGTGCCCTCGGCCAGCGGCTTCACGAAGGCCGGGTAGTGTGTCCAGCCCGACAGGTCTTGTCCCTCGCGCTCGTAGACGAGGAAAGGCGCGGTGGGCACGCCGGCATCGCGCACGATGCGCTTGGCGACCGCCTTGTCGAGGGTCACGGCCATCGTCAGGGGATCGGAGAAGGCATACGGCTGGTCGAACAGCTCGCACAGCGCGGGCACCTGCGCCTCGCGCGAGCGTCCCTTGAGCCCCTCCGCGATCGAGAAGACCAGATCGAACCGCTCACCCGCCACGAAGCGGCGCGCCAGCTCGCGTCCGTGCCCCACCCGGACAACGTGATGACCGAGGCGGCCCATCGCCGCCTCGATCGCCTCGATCGTCTCGACAGAGTCGAACTCCGCCGTTTCCTCATCGGAGTAGCCCTGCGCACGATAGTCGTCGCGCAGGTCGTACACGAACCCGATACGCATCGCTCAGGCCTTGCCCTTCCGCGCCTTAGGCTGACGGTCGGCGCCGACGGTGCCGGCCGGATCCTTGTAGCGGTAGGTGTTGCCCTCGAAGTTGCGGAGCATGACGTCCTCGCCGTCGCGACCGACGAGATAGTCGGGCACGAGCGGGATCTTGCCACCGCCACCCGGCGCGTCGACCACGTAGTGCGGCACGGCGTAGCCGGTCGTATGGCCGCGCAGGCCCTCGATGATCTCGAGGCCCTTCTCGACGGGCGTACGGAAGTGCGAGGAGCCCGTGATGGGGTCGCACTGATAGAGGTAGTAGGGCTTCACGCGGCGCATCAGCAGGCCGTGGTAGAGCGACTTCATCGTCTCCACGTCGTCGTTGATGCCCTTGAGCAGCACGGTCTGGCTGCCGAGCGGAAGCCCGGCGTCGGCCAGACGCGCCGTCGACTCTGTCACTTCCTTGGTGAGCTCCGAGGGATGCGTAAAGTGGATGCTCATCCAAAGCGGGTGCACCTTCTTGAGCACCCGCGTCAGGTTGCGCGTGATACGCATGGGTAGCACCACCGGCACTTTCGTGCCGATGCGCAGGAATTCCACGTGCTTGATGGCACGCAGGCGCTTGAGCAGGTACTCGAGCGGCTCGTCGGCCAGGGTCAACGGATCGCCGCCCGACAGCAGCACGTCGCGGATCTCAGGATGCGCCTCGATGTACTGGAGCGCGCGCTCCCACTGCGACTTGGAGAACGAGTACTCGCCACCCGGCTGGCCCACCATGCGCGAGCGCGTGCAGTAGCGGCAGTAGGTGGAGCACGTGCCCGTCACCAGGAACAGCACACGGTCGGGGTAACGGTGCACGAGGCCGGGCACCGCCGAATCGTGATCCTCGCCCAGCGGGTCGTCGGCCTCGCCCGGCGTCTTGATGTACTCGGTGCCCACGGGGATATGCGTGCGGCGGATGGGATCGCTCGCATCATGCCGGCTCATCAGACTGGCGTAGTAGGGCGTGATGCCGACTGGCAGTGCGCCCTTGTGCTGGGCGATGGCCGCGCGCTCGTCGTCCGACAGGACGAAGATGCGCTCCAGCTCTGCGAGCGTGCGAATGCGCTTGCGGAACTGCCAGCGCCAGTCGTTCCACTCGACCGGCAGGACATCCGGATAGAACGCCTTCTGAAACGCCTTGGCCCGGGAGCCGACCGGAAAGCGGGGTGCGGCGGGCACGGCCGGCAACGGGTCGAGCGGGGCAAGCGGCCGCCCCGGTCCGGTGCCGATTTTATTATCCAGGGTAATGTTGAGGGGGAAGTTCGAGGGTGCCGCTTCGCAGCGACTGGGAGGCTCGGCGCTCTCCCGTGACACGAGCTTCATGTGTCAGCTCTCCGCGTCCGGGAAACCGTCGTGCGACCATCGCCGATCTTGGTAGTCCCGAAACGCCGCAGATATTCGTGCGTCGTTTTTCTTTTGCAATAGGCTTTCTCGGCCACCCACGATCAATTTTTTTAACGTTGCAAGCGCGCGCCTCGCAGCCGGTTCAGCCGCTGCCCGTTCATCAACGTGGCGAAGACGCGGCGACGATGTGCTGCCGGCGGTACGGCGCCGCGCGCCAGCCGCAGACCGCGGCATCAATCCGTCCCCGCCGATCCTGCCCACGCCGGGCCTTCAGTGAACCTCAACCAAATGCCGCTACTGTTTCGGCAACCTTAGTAATGCGTAAAGGGTCCCCCTCATGTCGACCGCCGCCTACCGGGCCTCCTTCTCCTCGACGAAGGAGCTCATCCGCGGACACGGCTTCGTGCTCGCCACCTTCACGGCGACGCTGTTCCTCTCCGCCGTGCTGCTGTTTTCCATTCAGCCGCTGTTCGCCAAAATGGTGCTGCCGACGCTGGGCGGCACGCCGGCGGTATGGGCCGTCTCGCTCTGCTTCTTCCAGGCTGCGCTGCTGGCGGGGTACTCCTACGCGCATGCGCTCAACCGCTACGCCCGGCCGGAACTGGCGCCGCTCGTCCACCTGGGCCTCATCTCGGTCGCCGCGCTGACGCTGCCGTTCGGGTTGCCCGCCGATCTGGAGCCGCCGGTCGGCGACGCCTACTTCTGGCTCATCGGCGTCCTGACGCTCGGCGTCGGCCTGCCGTTCCTGGCCGTCTCCGCCAACGCCCCCCTCCTGCAGGCCTGGTACGCGCGCACCGGACATCCGCATGCCCGCGATCCCTATTTCCTCTATGGCGCCTCGAACCTAGGTTCGCTGCTGGCACTGCTCGCCTATCCGGTCCTGATCGAGCCGGCGCTCGGCCTCGCCGACCAAGCGCGCACTTGGACGACCGGCTTTGTTCTGCTCGCCTGCGCCATTGCCGCCTGCGGTTTCCTGATGGTGACGATCTTCTCCGACCGGCGTAGCACCACCGCCGACGCGACACGCGAAACGGCCGCCGACGATGCCGCGAATGCGCCACCCGTCACCCTCGCCCAGCGCCTGTCGTGGCTGCTCTTTGCGTTCGTCCCCTCGGGCCTGCTGGTCGCCTTCACGAGCTTCGTCACGACCGACATTGCCTCCGCCCCGTTCCTGTGGGTGACGCCGCTCGCGACCTTCCTGCTCACTTTCGTGCTGGTGTTCCGCGACAAGCCGCTGGTCCCCTACCGCGCGCTTCTCGTTGCGCAACCCGCGCTCGTCGCGCTCGTCATGCTCACCTTTTCCTCGCGCGAGCCGAGCAACTGGCTGACGCTGGTGCTGTTCCATTCGCCCCTGTTCCTGGTGACGACGCTGGTCGCCCACAAGCAGCTTTACGACGCACGTCCGGCGAGCGCGCACCTGACGCAGTTCTATCTGTGGATGTCGCTGGGCGGCGTGCTCGGCGGCATATTCGCGGCCATCGTCGCCCCGCAGATGTTCCCCAACATCTACGAGTACCCGCTGCTCGCCCTGCTCGGTCTTGCCTGCCGGCCCGACGTCGCCCGAGCCTTGAAGCAGCCGCTGGCGGCTGCCGAGGCCGGCCGTACGGCGCTGGCGGCAGCCTATGTGATCGGGGGCCTGCTGCTGCTCACCTCGCTCGTCAAGCTGCCGCTGGAGAGCCACCTTGCACAGTTCGTGCTCATCGCAGCGGCGACGCTGCTGTTCGCCGAGCGCAGTCACGCCCTCAAGATGCTCGTCTATTCGGCCGTGATGGTCGCCGCCGTCCTGGTGCTGCCGTCGCGGCTCAACAGCGGCGACGCGGAGCGCAACTTCTTCGGCGTCATCCGCACGACCCCCTCGCCCGACGGCAAGCTGAGCATGCTCCTGCACGGCACCACTGTGCATGGCGCGATCCGCCTTGCCGACCTCGCCGCGCCGGAAGGCCAGAAGCCACGCCCGCTCACCTACTACTACCCCGGCAGCCCGATGCAGCGCGGCGCGGAAGCCGCACGCATCGCCACCGGCAAGACATCCGGCGGCCTTAACGTCGGTGCGGTCGGATTGGGCGCGGGCTCACTCGCCTGCGCGTCCAAACCCGGCGAGACGTGGCGCTTCTACGAGATCGACCCGATGATCGCGCGCGTTGCCCAGGACCCGCAGCACTTCACGTTCCTGTCGCGCTGCCTGAGCAAGCCTGACATCGTGCTGGGCGACGCCCGCCTTACCGTCAGCCGCGAGCCCGACGCCAAGTTCGACTACCTCGTGATCGACGCCTTCTCCTCCGACTCGGTGCCCGTGCACCTGATTACGCGGGAAGCAATCGCAGGCTTCCTCGCCAAGGTGGCACCTAACGGCCTGCTCGCTCTGCACGTCTCCAACCGCTACATGGACCTGGAACGCGTGGCCATTGCGACCGCCCTGTCGATCCCCGGAACACATGCGGTCTATGTCGACGGCGTGCCGGAGAAGCTGTCCTACGAGAGCGCGGCGAACAGCGTCGTCTTCCTTGCCCGCGATGCTAAGTCGCTGGTGCCCGTGCTGGCATGGCCGCATGCCACACTCATCACGACGGCGCCGGACCTGACGCCCTGGACCGACGACTATTCGAATGTAGTCGCGGCGATCTGGCGAAAGGCGTTCGGCAAGGGAGATGCTTTCCCTCCGAAGTGAGCAGAACCGAAAAGCTGGGCGGAGTTTGGGGGCGGGCTACTCAGTCCGCCCCTTCGCCTTTTTTGAGCGAGGCGATGAAGAAGCCGTCGGTGCCATGGCTGGCAGGCGTGAGCAGCAGCGTATCGGTACGGCCATCAGCCGAGGACGGCGGCTCTCCGGGTAGAACCCGGCGCCACACTTCGCCGATCGGCTCGACCGCGAAGCCCGGGTGTTCGTCCAGGAAGGCAGCGATCCGGTCGCCGTTCTCTTCCGGAAGCAGGGAACACGTGACGTAGATGAGACGGCCACCCGCCTTTACCAGAGGCGCGGCGAGCGCGAGCACCGCGTTCTGATCGCGCTGGCGCTCGGCGAGAGCCTCCGGCTTCAGCCGCCACTTGGCGTCCGGCCGCCGCCGCCATGTACCCGAGCCGGTGCACGGCGCATCCACCAGCACGACATCGAACCGTGGCCCCAGCGCC
This sequence comes from Hyphomicrobiaceae bacterium, assembly GCA_050250815.1. Taxonomy (GTDB): domain Bacteria; phylum Pseudomonadota; class Alphaproteobacteria; order Rhizobiales; family Hyphomicrobiaceae; genus JAEUMD01. The sequence continues at coordinate 86,629 of JBFWNY010000006.1, read as the reverse complement.
GACAGCGCCGCCTCGTTGCCACCGTCCAGCACCTGCACATTGCGCGCGCCGGCCCGCTTCAGGCGCTCGAAGATCGGCCGCAGCTGCTTGGCATCGCGATCATAGGCATAGATCTGCCCGGTGTTCTGCATGGCCGCCGCGAGTGCCAGCGTCTTGCCGCCCGCGCCGGCGCAAAGGTCGAGCACCTGCTGGCGCGGACCGGCGCCGGCAAGCGCGGCAGCTATCTGACTGCCTTCGTCCTGCACCTCGAACCAGCCCTTGCCGTGCGACGTCTCGGCCTCGACGTTGGGTGCCTTTTCGATACCCAGGGGCGCCGCGATCCGTACCCCGTGCGGCGCGAACCCCGTCGCCGTCGCTCCGTAGCGGGAGAGCGCCTTCAGAACGCGCTCGCGATCCGACTTCAACACGTTGACGCGCAGATCGACCGGCGCGCGCTCGGCCATCGCCCGGCCTTCCGTGACGAGGCGCTCCGGCCCGAGGCTCCGTTCGAGCGACGGCAGCAGCCATTGCGGCAGGTCGGCGCACACGTCCGCGGGTGCGTCGTGCGGAAGGCCCTCCTCGAGGCGGCGGGCCTCGTCCGGCGTGACCGGCGAGGGCGCGTGTGCATCCCCCACGGCGGTCAGCGCGGCCACCTCGCCCGGCGTCATGGAATAAGCGTGCGAGGCGGCGGCCAGCGCCAGGGCCCGTGGGCTGTCGTCAGCCATCTGCGCGGCAAGGGAGCGCTTGCGGCGCAACACGTCGTAGACGAGCGAACCGATGGCTGACCGGTCACCCGATCCTGCGAACCGGTGCGCGCGGCCCCAATCGGAAAGCGCCTGTGACGCTGGACGGTGCTGGGATTCAATGGCGGCCAGGACCTCGATGGCAGCCGCGATGCGGGCGCCCGCCCTCATGGCACCATCATCCCATCCGCGTCGCCGGGCAGCAGTGCCAGCACGACGACAGCACCGAGCCCGATGAGCGCGATCAGCGCCGCGCGCAGTGCCGGTACTGACCAGACGATGGTGTCGGAACGCGTCATCAGAATGAGGCCCGTAGCGTGCGCGGCGATGAACAGGGCCGCGAACAGGCTGACCCAGCCATCCGCGATGCGCCACCACAGCGCCGCAGCCGCGGTGAGAAAGAATGCGAGGGCGAGCGCGTCGAACCGGCGCCCCAAATCGCCGACGACCCGGCCCGTTGCTTGCTCCGCCGCTCCGCCGGCGGTCAAGCGACCGCTCATCAGCATGACGGCGATCTCCAGCGCGACAGCGGCGATCAGGAGTGTCTCGTGCCAGCTCATCTGGGCGTGCTCAACGCGCCGTATCAGCCACCGCCCGGATAGTTAGGGCTCTCGCGCGTAATGGTGACGCCGTGCGCGTGGCTCTCCCGCATGGCGGCAGGCGAGATGCGCACGAAACGCGACTTCTCCTGGAGTTCGGCGATGGTTGCGGCGCCGCAGTAACCCATGCCGGCGCGCAATCCGCCGACAAGCTGATGCAGCACGGCGTCCGCCGGACCCTTGTAGGGCACCTGACCCTCGACGCCCTCCGGCACGAGCTTCAGTGAATCGCGGACCTCGGCCTGGAAATAGCGGTCGGCGGAGCCGCGCGCCATGGCACCGACAGAGCCCATGCCGCGATACGACTTGTAGGTGCGCCCCTGGTAGAGGTAGGTCTCGCCGGGCGCCTCGTCAGTGCCAGCGAGCAGCGAGCCGACCATGACGGCGTCGGCGCCGGCGGCGACCGCCTTGGCGATGTCGCCGGAGAAGCGGATGCCGCCGTCCGCGATGATCGGCACGCCCGTCTTATGAGCCTCGCCCGCGCAATTTGAGATCGCTGTGAGCTGGGGCACGCCAACGCCGGCGACAATGCGCGTCGTGCAGATCGAGCCCGGACCGATGCCGACCTTGACGCAGTCGGCGCCCGCATCGATCAGCGCGCGCGTCGCCTCAGCGGTAGCAACGTTGCCAGCAACCACCTGGACCGCGTTCGACAGCTTCTTGATGCGCGTGACGGCATCAAGCACTCGCCGCGAGTGCCCATGCGCCGTATCCACGACGATGAGATCGCAGCCCGCCGCGATCAGCTTCTCGGTGCGCTCATAGCCGTCCTCGCCAACGGTTGTGGCCGCGGCTACCCGCAGGCGCCCCTGCTCGTCCTTGCAGGCGTTGGGATGCTTGCGCGCCTTCTCGATGTCCTTGACGGTAATGAGACCCACGCAATGGTAGTCGTCGTCCACCACCAGCAGCTTCTCGATGCGGTGCTGATGCAGCAGCCGCCGCGCTTCCTCCTGCGAAACCGCGCGCTTAACGGTCACCAGCCGATCCCTGGTCATCAGCTCCGATACCGGCATGTCGGTGTTGGACGCGAACCGTACGTCGCGGTTGGTGAGGATGCCGACCAGCCGGCCTTGAGTGCCCGCCCGGCCGTTCGGCTCGACGACGGGGATGCCCGAAATCTGGTAATCGGCCATGAGCCGCAGCGCATCCTCGAGCTTGGCGTCGGGACCGATGGTGACGGGGTCGAGCACGATCCCTGCTTCGTACTTCTTGACCTGGCGCACCTGATCGGCCTGCACGTCCGGGCTCAGGTTGCGGTGGATGACGCCAATGCCGCCGGCCTGGGCTACGGCGATGGCGAGGCGGCCCTCCGTCACCGTGTCCATGGCGGACGAGACGATCGGGATGTTGATGCCGATCGAGCGCGTGACCCGCGAGCTGACGTTGACCTCGCCCGGCATGACCTCCGATGCTCCGGGCACGAGCAGCACGTCGTCGAACGTCAACGCCAGCCCCGATTCGCCGTCGAATGGGCGCAAGGCCATGAGCATCTCCTTCGATTTCGGGGGGTGACAGGCTGGGAATGCGGTCCGCAGCAGAGACCCCGTGAGCCGTGTCGGCAGCCCTATAACACCCCGCCGCCGCGCTGGGAAGTGAGGCTGCGGCGCCCGGCACCGTTCGCCGGCAGGCCGTATCCGTAGCCTCGGACGGACGGGACTATCCGGCTCCACCGCATCACTTTTTTCTTCAGTGGCAATTCGCGGCCCGGCGCTCTCAACAAAACGTTACGGCCGGCAGCTGAGAGCCGCCGGCCGTGCGATACCCCGAGCCCCGCTGCAATCCCGAATCGTCTATTCGGTCGCTTCCTTGACGATGTCCTCGAGCAGCTTGCCGATCGCCTCGGACGCCGCCTTGGAGCGCTTCGAGGGGCCGCTCAGCGGCGGACGGTAGCCGACATGGACGCTGCCCGGCTTGGCGTTGAGTTCGTAGACGTAGACGACGTAGGGGCAGTTCACGATGCTCTGCGGATTGGCGCTGATCGCCTCGTGCGTGAGCTTTGCGGCGCAGAACTGCAGATACTGCGCATCCTTGTACGGTGACTTGGCGCCCGAATCGGTCACGCTGCCGACCGCCTCGCTCGTGCGCTCCAGCATCTTGTTGAGATGCCCCACGTAGTCGACCACATAGCCGCGATTGACGATGGCGCTCTTCACGTCCGAAAGGACGGCCTCGAACTCGCCCGCCTTCAATTTCTCCCGAACCTCGCTCTCCGATGCCGAGGCCGGGTTTACAGCCACCATCAGCACCACGGCCGATGCGATCCAAGACCTGATCGACGTCATGCATTCCTCCCAATATGAGTTGACCGGTTCACGCGCGCCTTCGAACCCAGATACCGGGTCTCGGTCGGAACGGGCGCGGCTGCCGGCACACTCATTTGAGGCGATGCCGACGCCGCCTGGCCATTACGAACAGCACGATGCCTAGTCTCTCCTCGGTGACCTAGCGCACGTTGATCTGTGTCAACGGCCAAGTGCGACGCAATTACTCGCCGCTCGCATCACGGCCTTTGAAGCCCGTCGCTAGCACGTAGAGTTCAGCCGAATCCGCCCGGCTCGCCGGTGGCTTGACGTGGCGGACGACGGCGAAGCTGCGCTTGAGCAGCGTCAGCAGGTCGCGCTCGGTGCCCCCCTGGAAGACCTTGCAGAGGAAGGCGCCGCCGGGTGCCAGCACATCGACGGCGAAGGCGGCGGCAGCTTCCGCCAACCCCATGATGCGAAGGTGATCGGTGCGCGTGTGTCCGACGGTCGGTGCGGCCATATCGGACAGGACGACGTCGGCACCGCCGTCGCGCAGCCGCGCCTTGAGCTGGGCCTCCGCCGTCGCGTCCGTGAAGTCGAGCTTGAGGAACTCGACACCGGGCAGCGGATCGACGTCGAGATAGTCGATCGCCACCACCTGCCCGCGCCCGTCGGTGGCCTTGACGCGCTCCGCCGCGACCTGACTCCAGCCGCCGGGTGCCGCTCCCAGGTCGACCACGCGATGCCCCGGCTTGAGGATAGCGTACTTGTCGTCGATCTCTTTCAGCTTGTAGGCGGCACGCGATCTCATACCCTCGCGCTTGGAAGCGGCGACATAGGGGTCGTTCAGCTGCCGCTCCAGCCAGCGGGTCGAGGCCTGCGACCGCCGTCGTGCCGTCTTGACCCGAACCTTGAGATTGCGCTGGCCTCCGCCCGGCCCGCCACCGCTCCCGCCGGGTCCCTTCGCCTTGCTCATGCGCACCCTCTCAGGCAGCCCGCATGCACGCAGCTGTGCGAAGCGCGTCTGACATCGTCAGCCATGTTGGTCGGGCCGTCCACCCCGGCGACGGCGACGGCGCCCAACCCGGTAAACGCCATCCTCGATCATCAACCGCATGAGAATGCCTTCACGCAGGCCACGGTCGGCGACACGCAGGCGCGGGCAAGGCCACAGGCGCATCAATGCCTCGAGGATCGCGCAGCCGGCAAGCACGAGATCGGCCCGGTCCCGCCCGATGCAAGGTTCAGCCACGCGCTCGCGGTAGCTGCGGGCCAAAAGATCGTAGGTGACACCGCGGGCCTCGTCGGAGCCGAGCCAACAGCCGTCGACCCGGTTGCGGTCGTAGCGCGGCAGCCGCAGGTGAATGCCTGCGATCGTCGTCACCGTACCCGAGGTGCCCAGGAAATGGGCCGAGCGACCGGCAATCCGTTGCGCGAAGCCGTGCTCGCGCTCGAAGGGCTCAAGCTGATCCATCACGTAGGCGACCATCGCCTCGAAGACGTCGGCGGTGATGTTGCGGCCACCGAAACGCTCGGCCAGCGTGACAACGCCCACCGATAGCGAGGTCCAGGCCGCGATGCGCTGGTCCACCGCCGGCCGGCGGCTCCCGGCCTCCGGCACCGCCGCGCCACCTGTGGCGAGATCGAGCCATACGAGTTCTGAGGAGCCACCGCCGATATCGAACACCAGCGCATAGTCGCAGCGTTCGTCGATGAGCGAGGCGCAGCCCGAAACAGCCAAACGCGCCTCGCCTTCGCGGCTCAGGATCTGGATGTCGAGCCCGGTAGCGTCGCGTACACGTTCGAGAAAATGGACACCATTGCTGGCGATCCGGCAGGCCTCGGTCGCGATCAGCATGCACCGTTTGACGTCGTGCCGCTCGATCTTGGCGGCGCAAACCTTCAACGCGTCGATCGTTCGGGACATCGCGGCTTCCGACAGTTCCTGCCGCAAGCTGACGCCCTCTCCGAGCCGTATAATCCTGGAGAACGCGTCGACCACCTGGAACCCGCGGCGCGAGGGGCGCGCCAGCAACAGGCGGCAGTTGTTCGTGCCAAGGTCGAGCGCGCCGTAGACGGGCCCCGGCGGCGGGCCGGCACGGCGGTCATCGGGCCAGCGCCCGTGATTGGACGAGTGGAACGCACGCGGCGCGCCCGAACGCGACTGGGGAGGCGGAGTTTCGGCTGGGCTGGAGACGGCAGAGTCGGACGCGTCGTGCACGTATGAATGAGAGGACGGCGCAACGCCGGGAAGCCCGCCTTCGGAGGGCTTCTGCGACAATCCATCCGTGGCGCGCACGGCGCCCACGTCGTCCTGAGAACCCTCCACGGCCCCTTCCCCAGCGCCCGGCATCCCGCGGCCCACCGGGGCCGCGTCTCTTCGGGCGTCAACTGGCTCGAACTTGTCATCACTCTATCATCTTGCCGCCCGTGGTAAAGCACGGGACGCCCAATGGCGTGGCGATCCGCGCCAAACCGGGCAACGCACCGGGCAGGCGAGCCAGGGAGATGACCGCTTGCCTGAGGAAATCGCGCGAATCGAACGGCGGAGAGCGTCGATATCCCGTGGGGCGCTGACGATCGGCACCACATTTCTCGCTACCTCGGCACTGGCCGATCCCGGCGCAACCGGCGATCCGAGTAGCCTCGCGCGTCTGGTCTCTGGCTATCCCCAATTCGTCGAGAAGATCGAGAACGGCGACCTCGTCTGGCGGGACGGGACGCGCACACGCCTCGACGACGGCAAAGGCAGAAAGCCCTTCGAGCATTGGCTCGCCGATCCCGACATCGAGGACATGCTGGCAGTCCCCTATGCGCCCGGTCCGCTGTCTGCCCCGCCGTCCGCCGGCGAGGATCCCGGCCGTGCCCGCAATCGCGCCTTTTTCGACAGGATCTACGGCGACTGCACCAAGGGCGAGGTGTCGCGCCACCTCACCGATATCGTCTGGCTGCCCCGCAAGAGCGGCCGCAAACTCAAGGTCACCAGCATCAACGGGGTGGCCCTGCGCCTCGCTGCCGTCAGCCGCGAACTCGACGTGCTGCCCTCACGCTTCGACCGTTATCTCGTGCCGCCGGCAGGAACCTACGTCTGCCGCGCCATCGCGGGTACGGAACGCATTTCTGCGCACGGCTACGGCATCGCCATAGACATTGCGACGGCGGACGCCGACTACTGGCGCTGGCCGGCTCCCTTGGCTAATGGAGCGCCGCGGCCCTGGCGCAACCGCATACCCATGGAGATCGTGGAGATATTCGAGCGCCACGGCTTCATCTGGGGCGGCAAATGGCACCACTACGACACGATGCACTTCGAATACCGGCCCGAGCTGATGCCGCCGGCGGCACCGCTGCCGTAAGCGTACCCGGCGCCGAGCCAGCTTGCATCGCGGGGCGGCAGGCGTCATATAGCGGGTGGGCTGGCGGCGGACGCATCCCTCGCCAACCGGGTCAGGTCGGGAACGAAGCAGCCCTAACGATCAGGACGCGGGTCGTCCGCCAGCCTTTCAACCCTTCTAACCCCGCCGCACCGCCGGTATAGTCCGGCCCCATGGCGAAGAATCCCAGCAAAAGCAGCGCAGGTGGCGGAGATGGCGGCGGTGGAACGGGCGCGCCCAAGCCCTACGTCGTCCTCGCGCGCAAATACCGCCCGGCCTCGTTTGACGACCTGATCGGCCAGCGCGCCATGGTGCAGACGCTGACCAATGCGTTCGCCTCGGGCCGCATTGCACAGGGCTACATGCTGACCGGCGTTCGCGGCGTCGGCAAGACGACGACCGCCCGCATTCTCGCCCGTGGCCTCAACTACGAGCCGGACGGCCCGACCACCTACATGCCGTCGCTTGGTCCGCATTGCGCCGAGATCATGGAAAGCCGCCATCCCGACGTGATCGAGATGGACGCCGCCTCCAACACCGGTGTCGACAATATCCGCGAGATCATCGAGAGCGCCCGCTACAAGCCGCTCATCGCGCGCTTCAAGGTGTTCATCATCGACGAAGTCCACATGCTGTCGAAGGGCGCGTTCAACGCGCTGCTAAAGACCCTGGAGGAACCGCCCGAACACGTGAAGTTCATCTTCGCGACGACCGAGATCCGCAAGGTGCCGGTGACGGTGCTCTCGCGCTGCCAGCGTTTCGATCTGCGCCGCGTCGATGTTCCCGAACTCGTCGGCCATTTCGCCCGCATCGCCGCCAAGGAAGGCGCAAAGGTGGAGGACGACGCACTGGCGCTCATCGCGCGCGCCGCCGGCGGCTCTGTCCGCGACGGACTGTCGATCCTCGACCAGGCGATCGCGATGGGACGCGGCGACGTCCGCGAAGCCGCCGTGCGAGACATGCTCGGCCTCGCCGATCGCGGCCGCCTCTTCGATCTTCTCGAGCAGACGCTGTCAGGCGAACCGGGAGCAGCTCTCGCGACGTTCGCGAGCCTCGTCCACGACGGCGCCGATCCTGCGCAGACGATCGCCGATCTGGCCGAAGCCGTGCACGCGGCGACGCGCGTGCGGGCCGCAGGCGGCGGCGCGGCGCTCGAGGCACTTTCCGGCGAAGAGCGGCGGCGTGCGGCGTCGCTCGCCGAACGCGCCACCGTGCCGCTGCTGTCGCGCGCCTGGCAGATGCTGCTCAAAGGCTACGACGAGGTAAGCCGCGCGCCCAATGCACTTGCCGCCGCAGAGATGCTACTCATCAGGCTTGCCCACACCGCCGATCTGCCGTCACCCGACGAGATCATCCGGCGGCTGGGCGGGGAGAGCACGGCGACACGCTCATCGCTTTCGGCAAAGCCAGCCTCAAGGGGCGAACCCGTAGCGTCAGCACAGAGCCCACCGGTCGCGCATACCGATCCACGACACGAAGCCGGCACGGCGGCGACGCGAGGCAGTCCGGATGCAATGCCGTCCGACCCGTCATCCGATTGGGACGATGAAGGAGGGTTCGGCCGGTTCGACTACGACGCCGGACCGGGCGACGAGACCGACTATGCCTTTGGCGACGCGTCCGACGCCGCGGAAGGCGTCGTGCCGCCCGCCGAGTTCGCCGACCCCCGCAGCTTCGACGACGTCGTGACGCTCGCCGCCAAGCATCGCGAGGCGCTGCTCGTCTCGCATCTGGATGAGCGTGTCAGCCTCGTCCGCTTCGATGCGGCGGCTGGTGCGATCGACCTCTACCTCATGGACGGCGCGCCCGCCGGCATCGCCAATGAGCTGCGCGAGCGCCTCGTGCGGTGGACCGGCCGGCGCTGGATGGTCATGCTGTCAAAATCTCCGGGCGATCCGCCACGCGGCGAAACCCGCCGGCGCAAGCTCGCGGAGGAGATCGCCTCCCTGTCGGCACACCCGGCGGTGAAAGCGGTGCTCGACGCCTTCCCTGAGGCACGCATCGAGGACGTGCGCCCCCTTGCGGCGGACCGCGCCGCCGATGAGCGCGACGACGGCAGCGCCACGGGATAGCCACAACCAGCTCCCAGGGGTTGCTTGCCGCCGGGCGGGCTAACCGCTATCGGCTTGCCAACGAGAGTTCGCGAAAGGACGACCGATGAAGGACCTCATGGGCATGATGTCGAAAGTGCGCGAGATGCAGGCGCGCATGCAACAGGCGCAGGAGGAGCTGGAGGCGTTGACGGTGGAAGGCTCGTCGGGCGGCGGGCTCGTGCGCGTTACACTGAACGGCAAGGGAGACATGAAGCGCGTGTCGATCGACCCGAGCCTCCTGAAGCCTGACGAGGCGGAAATCGTCGAGGATCTTGTCCTCGCCGCTGCGCAGGATGCAAAGGTCAAGGTCGAGGCGGCCGTGCAGCAGAAGATGCAGTCGGTCACCGGAGGGCTGCCGCTGCCACCGGGCATGAAGCTGTTTTAGATAGCGGCCTGTCCGGCTGGATGGGTAGGACCTTCAACCGATCCGCAATTGGAGACGCCAATCTCATGACGGTCGCGCCGCCCTTTCCCACAGGTGGTGAAACCGGCTGGCGGCGCTGGCTTGGCGTCGCGCTGGTTCTGCTCGCTGCTCAGGCGATCATCCTGCATCTCATGGGACGCATTGCGATCTGCAAATGCGGCACGGTCAAGCTGTGGCACGGCGTTGTCCGCAGCTCGGAGAACTCGCAGCATCTGACGGACTGGTACACTTTCAGTCACGTGCTCCATGGGTTCGTCTTCTATGCGGTGCTGGCGTGGCTGCTGCCGCGCGCACCTGTTCTCGCGCGGCTGATGATCGCCATCCTGGTCGAAGCGGGCTGGGAGATCCTCGAGAACTCCAGCTTCATAATCGAGCGCTACCGCACGGCGACCATCTCGCTCGACTACTATGGCGACAGCATCGTCAATTCCATTGCCGACAACATCTCCATGATTGGCGGGTTCCTGCTTGCGGCTACCCTTCCCGTCTGGACCACGGCGGCTCTGTTCGTGGCCCTGGAACTCATCATGCTGGTCGCGATCCGTGACAACCTCACCCTCAACGTGCTCATGCTGACGTGGCCGCTGGAAAGCGTGGCACGCTGGCAGGCCGGCGGCTGACGCGCCGACGTCACGACCGGAGGGGCAGGGAGACCGCCGCGCCATGGCCAGGAAGATCGCCGGACCCGAGATCGAGCGCGTCGTGCAGTTGCTGGCGCGCTTGCCCGGGCTCGGACCGAGGTCGGCACGCAAGGCCGCGCTGGCGCTGATCAAGCGTCGCGAAGAACTGCTCGTGCCGCTTGCCCAGGCGTTGGCCACGGCCGTGGAACGGATCGTCGTGTGCCCACAATGCGGCAACGTCGATACGCTCGCGCCGTGCAGCATCTGTCGCGATGAGCGACGCGACACGTCGATGATCGTCGTTGTGGAAGAGGTGGGCGATCTATGGGCACTGGAGCGCGCTGGTGTCGTCAGCGCACTCTACCATGTGCTGGGCGGACATCTGTCCCCGCTCGACGGTGTCGGGCCGGATCGGCTCAACATCGCGAGCCTCATCGTCCGCGCCCATGCCGACGAGGTGAAGGAGGTCCTCCTGGCGCTCAACGCAACGGTTGAGGGGCAATCGACGGCGCATTACCTGACCGAGCAGCTTGCCCCGTGCGGCGTCGCCGTCTCGCGCCTGGCGCAGGGCGTACCTATGGGCGGGGAGCTCGATTACCTCGACGAGGGCACGCTCGCCGCCGCCATCAAGGCGAGGCGACGGCTGTGAGCATCCCGAGGTTCGACACAGGCGTGCGCGCAACGGCCGCAGCTCGCTGCATCTGGCGACTGGCATGATCGAGCCGGAACCGCCGGTAAGGCGCAGCGTCAGACGTCCGCGCCAGAAGCCCGTCTTCGTCGACGGATCGCTGCTCCGCCACATCCTGGTGATGAGCGGCACCGGTGCCGTCGGGTTGATGGCGATATTCGTCGGCGACCTCGCCAACATCTTTTTTTTGAGCCGGCTCGGCGACGAGGCGGTGGTCGCGGCTGTCGGCTACGCCAGCTCGATCCAGTTTCTCACCATCTCCATCGGCATCGGACTCGCCATTGCGGCAATCTCCCGCGTCTCGCCAGCGCTCGGCGCCGGCCATCGCATCAGGGCCCGCCGGCTTTCGACGAATGCCCACCTTTGGACACTAGTGGTCTCGACGGTGCTGGCGGCGGCCGTGTGGTTGTCCATCGACCCCTTGCTGGAGCTGTTTGGTGCACAGGGCCGCACACAGGCTCTCGCCAGCTCCTATCTCACCATCATCGTGCCGTTCCTGCCGCTGCTGGCGCTGGCGATGACATCATCGGCCGTGCTGCGATCTGTTGGTGATCCGCGGCGCGCGATGTACATCACGCTGATCGGCGCGATCACCAACACCGTGCTTGATCCTTTCTTCATCTTCACGCTCGACCTCGGCATCGAGGGAGCCGCCATCGCCTCGGCCATCTCGCGGCTGTCTGTGATTACGGTCGGGCTCTACGGTGTGCTCGCCGTCCACAGGCTCGCGACAAGGCCACGCTGGCGCACGTTCATCGCTGATGCCAGACCGCTCGCCGCCGTCGCCATTCCGGCGGTCGCCACCAATGTCGCGACGCCATTCGCCAACGCCTACGTAACGATGGCGATGGCGAGCCACGGCGACAGCGCGGTGGCCGGCTGGGCCATCATCGGCAGGATCATCCCGGTTGCTTTCGGTGCCATCTACGCGCTGTCCGGATCGATCGGTCCGATCATCGGCCAGAATCACGGCGCCGCCCGCCCCGAGCGCATGCGCGATTCACTCACCCTGTCGCTGGGCGTCACCGTCGGCTTCACGATCGCTGCGTGGCTCGCGCTCGCACTTACCGCCGAGATGCTCGCGCAAACTTTCCGCGCCACACCCGAGGCTGCCAGCCTCATCGTACTGTTCTGCCGCTGGCTGTCGCCGCTGTTCGTGTTCCTGGGCTGGCTGTTCGTCGCCAACGCGGTCTTCAACACGCTGGGCCGCGCTCACTACTCGACGATGCTCAACTGGGCGCGCGCGACGCTCGGCACCATCCCCTTCGTCCTGGCTGGCGGCCACCTGATGGGCGCCAAGGGCGTGCTCATCGGCAACATGGTGGGGTCGGTCCTGTTCGGCTGCTTCGCGGTCGCGCTGTGCTACCGCCTCATCCGGTGGCTCTACCCGGACCTGCCGCCACACAGCCGCATGCCGCCCGGCTAAGCACATCAGCGGGAATATCCACAACTTCGACCGGCCGCCCATCGGCCCGCTCGCCCAATTCGTCGGGACCATGCCAAACACTGCACCGCGCGCTTCGCGAATCGACCATCCTTGGAGCCGGATGATGCGCGCGAAGCGAGGCGCGTGAACTTGCGGGGCACGACATCCATGGCGCCGGACACCTCGTTGAGCGGCAGCACGAAGCGCGTTGCTATCGTCGGCCCGTCGGGGCGCAACATCGCGCTGCTGCGTGGTCCGCTGATCCGCGATCTCGCAAAGCGCGACGTCGCGATCACCTGCATCGCGCCGTCGTTCTCGACCGATGACGAGGCGCGTCTGGCTGCCTTGGGCGCGGACCGTGCGACGTTCGATGCCGCACCTCGCGGTCCGCGATTTCTGGCCGACTGGCAGATCACGCGGCAGCTCGCCGAGACGCTGAAAGTGTCCGGCGCGGAAGCCGTTCTGGCGTTCGGCAGCCGAACCCTGTGCCTGACGCTACTGGCCGCCCGGCGGGCGGGCGTGGGGCGCCGTGTCGCTCTGTTCAATCAACCGATGATGGCGCGCGGCCTCCGCTTCGACGACATGGCGGCGGACGATGTCGCGGCGCATGCTGTTACCGAGGCTGTGGCCCAGGGACTCGTCCGCCGCGCGCTCGGCGTGGCAAGCGCGCTCGTGTTCCATAACCGCGACGAGATGCGCCGGTTGAAACGCGCCAACCTGCTGCCGGCGCAGGCCCCGTGCGAGACGATCCCGGGCGCGGGCGTCGACCTTGCGGCGTTCACGCCGGCACCGCTGCCGGGATTGGCCGACGGCGTGCAGTTCCTCATGATCGCCACGCTCGATCGCCGGCGCGGTGTCCTCGACTATTGCACGGCGGCGGCCGCTCTCGCCCAGCGCGCGCCGCACGCCCGCTTTCTTCTGGCCGGACCTGCCGGCGACGGGCCGACCGGCCTCAGCCCTGACGCGCTCCGACCGTATGGAGGCGCCGTGACGTTCCTCGGTCCGCTCTCCGACGTACGCGATGCGCTCGCGCGCTGCCATGTATTCGTCTATCCATCGAGCGGCGAGGGCATGCCACGGGCACTGATGGAGGCGGCCGCATGCGGCCGGCCGGTTGTCACCACGGCAAGCCCCGGCTGCCGCGAAGCGGTCGACGACCGCGTCAATGGCTGCCTCGTGCCGCCGGGCAACCCTCCGGCCTTGGAAGAGGCGATGGCGAGCTATCTCAAGCGCCCGGACCTGTTGCCTGCGATGTCGCGGGCGAGCCGCCTCAAGGCCGAACGGCATTTCGACGAGCAGACGAGCCTTGCCCAATTGCGCATCGCTCTAGGCATCGTCTGATCTGCGCAGCGCTCAACCCTCGCTGGCCGCCACGGTGGCGTCGGCCGCGCTCTCCCCCTCCGTGTGACGGACCCACGAGCGTACGTGGCTCTCCACGTCGGCGATGATGTGGCGCTCGACCGCGAACCCCGCGTCGGCGTGGAAGCGCGCTATGGCTGGGACCGCCGAACAGCCAGAAACGATATAGTCCTCGCCTGCTGCGGCAAGATCGATAGCCGCCAGCCGCAGGCCTAGCGCGCGAGCGGCGCGAACCGCGAGCTTGCGGGCCGGCTTGTCCAGGGGATCGTTCATCGGCCGCAGGATTCCGCGGCGGCTTTCCAAGGCAGCGACGGCCGTTCGCCCGACGACGAGCACCGACAGACGGCGCCGCGACGTCGTATCGTCAAGCGCTGCCACCGCCGTCTCCTCGTTGAGGCGTGCGGGCCCGGTGGTCGGCACGCCATGTCGGGCGAGCCGCTGGCGCACCGACAGCAAGCTCGCCAGCCGGTCCAGAGCGCTCGCCGGGTTGAGGGAGTAGGAACCCATCAGCTCCAGCTGCCTCAGAACCGCACGCGCATAAGCCGCGCCGCTGCCCCCGATGCGCGGCACAATGGCGTCGAAGTGCGGCAGACGAGCGCCGTCGAGCATCAAGCCCGGTTCCTGCTCGTCGAACGCGAGCGCCAGGCGGCCAACCTCGAGCGTCTCCACCACGTGGCCGTGCTCGGCGGCCGCCGTGGCCAGGCGGCGTGGCCCGGTCGCGGTCGGCTTGCGCGTGAGGATCGCAAGGCGCAGCAGCCGCTGCACGGGGTCGCGGCGTGGCAGATGCTTGTAGGGAGCATACGACAGCTTGCGCTGACGGAACGAAGAGGCCGGATCGACGAACATGTCGTCCATGATCGCCTGCCGCCCGATGAGCATGCGATAGGCCATGCTCTCGCGATTGGTGAGCGTCACTTCGATCGGCCATTCGCGCCCGCCCATGCGCACCGGCGTCGAGATGACGTAGCGGCGCTCACGCTCGCCATTGGAGCTTGTCACGTCACGCCGGCCGATGACAGGGGCGGAGCACGTGATATCGATGTCGGTGCGTCCGGCGATCGGGTGGACGGCGAAACGAACCAGCGGCTGGTCCGCGGGCCCGAACGGCTCAATCTGGTGGGCATGCAGCGCCGAGGTGCGTGCGCCCGTATCGATCTTGGCCTTGATGGCTGGCAGGCCGAGTTCCGGCAGCGCCACCCACTCCTCCCAGCCCATGATGAACGGTGCGGGCATCGCTCGCTGGTACTCCGGTTCGACGCTGGCGCGACGGCCCATGCCTGAAGGATGGCCGTAGCCTATTCGTCGCCGGCCGGCAACGCGTCAGCCGTGCACCGCGCCAGGCGTTCAGGATTTTCTGACGTTGATTTGTCCAGCCAGCCGCTTCAAGACCGTCATATGGAATGCACGTTGCGCGGACGCTGTCGCGCACCCTGGCAGGGAGACCCGAGCTTGAGACTGGAACGGCGGATCGGCTGCATTGTCCCAGCAGTCGACGAGGAACTGGCAATCGGCCAAGTCATCGCCGCCGTTCCCCGGTGGGTCGACAGCATAATCGTCGCCGACAACGGCTCGACCGATGCCACGGCACGGATAGCGCTCGAGCACGGGGCAAGCGTCGTGCACGAGCCGCGGCGCGGCTACGGCGCGGCATGCCTTGCCGGAATCGCGGCGCTTCCCGACGTCGATGTCGTCGTCTTCCTCGACGGAGACCTGTCCGACCATCCCGAGGACATGGACCTGCTCGTCGATCCAATCGCGCGCGGGGAGGCGGACCTCGTTATAGGCTCGCGCGTGCTGGGCAACGCTGAGCGCGGCGCGCTGACGCCCCAGCAGCGCTTCGGCAACTGGCTCGCAACGCGCCTTATCCGCGCCTTCTGGAACGTCCGTTTCACTGACCTCGGTCCGTTCCGCGCGATCGGCCGAGCCAAGCTCGACGACCTGGGCATGCAGGATCAGACCTTCGGCTGGACCGTTGAGATGCAGATCAAGGCCGCGCGCGACGGACTGCGCACCATAGAAGTGCCTATACGTTACCGCCGCAGGATCGGCGCATCGAAGATTTCGGGCACGCTCAAGGGGACGGTACTGGCGGGCATCAAGATCCTCTCAACGATTGCGCGAGAGGCCGCGCGCGGCCGCAATCCCTGATCCTGCGGCTGACTAATCCAGAAGTTTCGAGACGCCCACGGCGATCGACACGTTTCAACTTGATCCCAACTGGCCCTAGGATCGCCAAGGCAGAGGAGCTGTTCGCATGGCAAAACGCGACTACGTTCCGAGGTGGCGGCGCATCCTGGCCGCGATCCTCGATTTCATGACCGTATTCCTGCTGGGCGGATACGCGATCGCCAAGCTCACCGGCAATACCACCGCGGGCGGGTTCGAGCTCAACGGTGCGCCCGCGCTGCTGCTATTCGCCCTGGTTGCCGCCTATTTCGCCGCCGGATGGCTGGCAGGCGGCACGATCTGGCAGAAGATCCTGCGCACCCGCTGAGCAACCGCGCTACCCGGGAAGTGCCGCATCACCCACGGGCTCGGTCGAGAAGTCGAGTTGTCCGGCCGGCACTCCCGCGAGCGCCCTCCAGTCGGGGAGATCGGCGAGGACCGGCTCGATGAACGTGTGGTGCCACAGCTGGGTCGCGACAACCGCCACGAGCCCCAGCTCCATCGAGCTGCGCTTATATAGCGTGGTCGGCAGCGTTGCATATTCGCGTTTCCACCTGAGCACGGCGTCGGCATCGAAATAGCCCGTTCGCTCCAGCGACTGGCGGCTCAGCAGATCATCGACATAAGGCAGCCGTGTCTCTGTGAAGAAGCCGTCGAGCGGCGCCCGGAACATGCCCTTCTTGCGCCAAGCCACATCCTTGGGCAGCCAGCGCTCGGCCAGAACGCGCAGAATGTACTTTTCGCGCATACCCTTGAGCTTCACGTCCGGATCGAGCGCCGCGGTGTAGGCAAACACATCCTCGTCGAGGAAGGGATAGCGCACTTCCACGGACTGGCTCATCGCAATGCGGTCGCCCTTGAAGCTCAACAGCTGGCCGGCGAGGTGCAGGCGTCCGCCCCAGTAGATCGCCTTGTTCAGCGGATGCCACGAACGGACGCGGTCGAGATCGGGTTGCAGAGCGGCGTAGGGATCGAAGCCCTTGAGCCTCTCCATCATATCGCGGCTGTAGAAGCGGAACCGCGAGACGTTGAGCAGGCTGTAGAAGTCGTGGAAGGCGTTGTGGCCACCGGCCGAGTCGATCAGCATCTGATGGTAGTGCTGCGTGTTATCGCCGAAGCCCAGCCACTTGCCCAGCTGCGCGCGGCCGAAGGCGTCGAGCAGACCGGCACTGTAGGTGCCGGCCGTCGTGAGAAGCCGGTTGATCTTGTACCAGGGATAGCCTGCGAGCCACTCGTCCGAACCCTCCCCTGTCAGCGCCACCTTGAAACCCTCCTCACGCACGCGCGAGGCCAGCATCATGAGCGCCGTGCACGAGGTGTCGGTGACGGGCGACTCGGCGGCCAGGACCAGCGACTGGTAGGAGTTGACGATGTCCTGCGAGCCGCAGGGCACGATGAAGGGTTCGGCCTTGAGGTGCCTGGAAACCACCGCGGCCTGGGCCGTTTCGTCGAGTTCGTCGTCTAGGATCTTGACGGTGAAGGTCGGCGGCGTCCGGCCCAGGATGTCGCGCGCGAGCGCGACGACCATGCTCGAGTCGACGCCTCCACTGAGGTATGACACCACCGGTACGTCAGCGCGCAGGCGCCGCTTGACTGCGGCGTGCAGCACGTCCTGCAGCCCATCGGCGATCCGCGCCTCGCTCCTGCCCTTCTCCTCCTGACCGGCGTCGGGGAAGTCCATGCCCCAGTAGCGCCGTTGCTCGACGCGTGCAGGCTCGCCGGTGCGTCCGAGCGAAATCGTGATCATGCAGCCTGGCTCGAGCAGGGTGACGCCGTCAAAGCACGTCACCGGTCCCGGCACGGCGAGGAAGTTGAACAGCGTGTCGATGCCGCGCCGATCTGTTCGCGCCTCGACAAGGCCGGAGGCCAGGATCGCCTTGACCTCCGATCCGAACACCAGCCATTGCGTGCCGTCGCGCTCCGCGATGGCCCAGTAGAGCGGACATATGCCAAACCGGTCTCGGGCCAGCACGATCTCGTGGCGGCTGGCGTCATGCAGCGCGAAGGCGAACTGGCCGCGCAGGTACTCCATCATGCCGTGACGGTGGTCGTCCCATAGGTGTGGAATGATCTCGGTATCGGCATGTGTGCGGAAGACGTGGCCACGCGCCTTGAGCTCATCGCGCCGCTCCACGTAGTCGAACAGCTCGCCATTGAACACGACGGCGACGCTGCGATCCTCGTTGAAGATCGGCTGCTGACCATCGGCGAGGCCGACGATGCTGAGGCGGCGCGATGCGAAGCCCAGCGAAGGACGGCGCAGGTAGCCCTCCTCGTCCGGGCCGCGGTGGACGATCGCATCGGCCATGCGCTTGAGGACTGCGGCAGACGCCGAGCGGCCGGTCTTCAGATCGATGATGCCGGCAATGCCGCACATGCGAGCGCTTTCCTTCCGCAGCAACGTAAGCCGGTTTGCTGCCTCGCTCGAAGCATCATGTCAACGAGAGCGTGTATCCAGGGGAAGCCTGCAGCCATGGTTACCGCAAAGTGGCGGACCAGCCGGGCTCGGCGACATCCGTCTGCTGCGGCATAATCAGACTGCTGCAGGATTAGCCTCGGCGCGCAGCACGATCGCCTCGGAGAGACCACGGTCGCCCGTCTCGGAGGGCGTTGCGGCTGCCGTCGCGAGCGGGACCGACGGGACCGACGTCTTGGCTGCTGCGCGAACGGTCCAGGGCGCATTTTTGAAGGCCTCGCTCGTCGCCGCAACGGCAAAGAGCGTCAGAATGCTCAACGCGTTGGCCAGCACCACCAGGGTCGGCGCCCGGCCGACCACATCGAGCAGCAGACCGGTCGCCAGCGACAGTAGTATGCCGGCCGCAAAAACCGCGAGCGCCTGACGCCCGAGTAGTGCGAGCACGCCCGCGAGCGCGCCCTTGACGTTCCGTCCACCCTCACCCGAGGCGAAATAGACGAGATAAGCCAGCGACAAGAAATGAAGGAGCCGCAGCGGACGGAAGTGGGTCTTGTCGACGAGCGGCCAGAGCGCCTCGTTGCCCACGCGCAGCAGGGCCGAATGGTCGACGGCAGGCGGGAAGGCGAGCGGAGCCAGCGCCACGAGCACGACGGCCGCCACCACAGCTACCCGCCAGTCGCGCCGCGGCGCAGGCAGCCAGCCGCGCGCGAACGCGAACCCGATGAAGAATACAAGCTGCCAGGCCAACGGATTGAAGAACCATGTGTCATGGCCGCCCGGCTCGGCGTGGAAGCTCACCGTGCCCGTGGTGCCGAGAAGCCAGAGAGCGAGCACGACGATCGCGACCGCGGAGCGACCGAGCCGGCTGACCGCCATGACGAGCGGTACGAACGCCAGGATCGCGATGTACATCGGCAGAATGTTGAACAGCGATGGCAGAAATCCGAGCGTCATCGCCGCAACGATATGGCGGGCCGCATCGGCGCCAAGCAACGGCGCCAGCGGCGATTCCGATACGTAGTGTCCGCCACCGGGCAACCACGCATCGGCCAGGATCAAAAGTACCAGCGCCGACAGAAGCACGCAGACATGCATCCAGTAGAGATGCCAACAGCGTAGCGCCACCCGCATTGTGCCTGCGAGCGCACCATGCCTGTCGAACGTCGAGCCGTAGGCGAGCGCGGCGGCGATGCCGGAGCAGAACACGAAAATCTCGGTCGCATCCGAGAAGCCGAAGTTCGATGGTGACAGCACCGCCAATGCGTTGAATGGCACGTGCGCCGCGAAAATCACGATCAGCGCATAGCCGCGGAATACGTCCAGCCGCGTGTCGCGACCTGCTTGCCGCGCACATGACCTAATGAATGGCATCGTCACACCATCTGCAAGCACGGGCCCAGTCAGGCGGCCCAGCCCTACGCGTATCGAACACCACACTTGCGCCCGCGTTGAGGCACTGACTCGAATCTCTCTGCAAACGATGGCACGACGATGGTGGAGAAGACGAGTGTCCGAACAGCGCAGGGAGAGGCGACGAAGCAGCAAATCCCGGCAACGAAACGTTTGCAGGACGAACCTCTGCACATGGAAGCAGCAGATTGCGCAAGTAACAGCTTCACGCCTGCTCAAGAAGCGACGGCAGTGCCGAGCGGAACCGGCCTACGCTTCGAATCGCCGCATGCAGCGCCTTGCGTTCCCGGCGCTCCAGTGCAGCGACATCGATGCTGTCGGTGGCTTCCCGGCCCAATCGCACACTGCGGATCTGCTGGTGCAGGAGTAGGCCTGCGATCGTGCGGTAGGCCGCAATCAGGTCGCCCAGAAGATCCGAGCCGATGATTCTCTTCTCTCCGAGCTGGCGCAGACGTTCAATCGTCGACGTGGAGGTCACGCCCGCCTTGACCGCCAGCAGGCGCGTACCCTCCAACAGCGGCAGCGTGCCGCGCAGCTTGATGTTGGTGAGGTCTGTGCGGCCCACGTCGTCCTTCTCGAGCGCGATGCGCCCGAGCCAGTCGAGAGCGACGCCGTGATTTTCCTCGATGCTGTAAAGCGCACGCACGAATCCTGGAGCGGTTGCGATCGCCTGCTGCAGTACCGTGCGCAACTCGCGACTCAATGCCTCGTCGCCACAGACATGCTTGAAATCGATGAGCGTATCGCAATTCATCAGGTGGACCGGGTCGCGAAGCCGGGTCCACAGTGAAATCTGCTTGCGCCATTCCGCCATGGATTTGCGCCACACCGGGCTCGTCGCCATCATGTTGCCCCGGCACAGCGGCAACCCGGCATCCGCCAACCGTCGTGTCACCTGCTCGGCAAAGGCGATGAAATAGCTCTCGACCGCACGCCGATCCCGCTCGTCATGATCAGCGATGATGAGACCGTTGTCCTGGTCGGGCGCGAGGAAGTTCTCGCCACGCCCGCCCGATCCCATGGTGAAGAGCGCGAAGGCCACCGGCGGCCGCCCCCATCCTTCCGCCTCGAGTTCGGCCAGAACGCGCTGCGCCACCTGCCGGTGCACCTCATTGTTGATGTCGGTGAGCGCCGCCAGGATCTGATCGGCGGGAATCTCCGCCGCCGATAGGCGTTCGGCAAGTGCCGCCTGCTTCTCGCGCATGGCGCGTAAGCTCATTCCGTCCGCGCCCGACGCCGCCAGACAGGCAAGTTCAACGACATCAGACTGCGCCCTGACCAACAGGCCGTCCATCGACGCGACGCCGGCAAAGCGGCCGTCGGCGTCCGACACGGGCAGCGCGCGGGCACCCGAGCGCGCGAGCGCCACGAGCGCGTCGAACACAGAGCCGCTGCCGTCCAGCATCGTCTGACGCTTCAGCGACAGCCGTGCCAACGGCGTGCCAGGCGGATGCCCGCGTAGCAGGAGATCGAGCGCATCCGCACTCTCGACGAGCGCGACGAAGGTGCCATCGGCGCGCTGCACGGCAACCTGCCCGGCTCCGCGAACGAGGGTGCTGGCAATGTCGCCCAGAGTCGCGTCCTCGCCCACCACGGCGCCAGGAGACGCAAGCACCTCGGCGACGGCGGTCTTGAAGCTCCAGCTCGGCAGGTGCTTAGGGGCGGTCATCATGGGACCCGCTGTGTCGGCCGGCCAAGGACGTTCAAACGGTCCTCCCCACCGCGCGCTCAGACGGCCAGCGCTATGAGAATACGCAGGCCGATCAGCAGCAGTGCGCCGTAGGCAAAGTACAATGCAAAGCGAAGGTAGGCCTCGCGCAGCGAGCGCGCGATCAGCCTTTGGGCGATGGCATCGGGCGGGCGGTCGGCGGGCGCGAGCATGAGCCACACCTCGGTGGCATGGTAGGGCTTGATCGTCGTCCGCAGCGCCTTGATGAGCAGCACGACGCAGGTCAGCAGAGAGAGTACGGCCCCGGTCTGCAGCGATTGAGGGGCATCGAATGACAGGCCGATCATGGTCGTAGCGATGGCCAGCATCGCGAATCCACAGCCGCGCGCGACGGAGAAATAAGCCAGATCCTCGATCCGTTGCAGCATGGATGGCGGCCCCGCACCGACACGATGAAGCCCTGCGCCACGTCCGGCACGCGATGCGCGGCGCGACGCTTCCGGCCAATGTCTACCTGACCATCGCCGATGGCAAGGGCTGACGCACGCAGTACTAATGGAGTATAGGCGCGCAGAGGTCAGCGGCTGGCGGCCGCAAGCAGCGCCTGCGCGGAAAGCAGCAGCGTGGCAGCCAGCCAGATGTAGAGCGACATCGGCGTGCTTTCCTTGTCGCCCTTGAAGCGCTCGTAGAGGGCGGCTGGCACGCCGCCGATCAGCAATGTCATCACCGAGATGAATATCGACGTCAGGTAGAGGAACACCAGCGGCGTTCCCAGGAAGGTTCCCGCCACGAACGGCCTGATCAGGATCGCGACCGGATCGAACCAGGGCGAGAAATGCATGCCGTTGAGCAGCGACAGGGCGGCGGTCGCGACAAGCGTCACGTCACGCTGCATCATGCTCTGGCGGTCGTTCTGGTCGATGCCGGTCATCGGCGTATCCCCTCAGGTGAGCCGCATGCCGTAGGCGACGGCGGTGAGGAACCAGAGCAGCCGCGCGGCCATCATCCAGAACATGGCGAAGACCACCGTGAGGCCCTGCGGCACGACCCCTGGTGTGACCAGGCGGACGAGATTGACGATCGGATCGGTGACTTGGCGAAACACCGTGAGTATGACGGCGTCCTGCTTCTTGGCGAACAGGATTTCGAGCAGGTAACGGCCGATGAGCGTGTATATCAGCGCGGCCAGGGCGAGGTTGGGGATGTGGTACCACCAGTAGGCGGCGAAACTCTCGCTGGCCGTCACGATCAGGCTCCTTGGCACTGGCGGGTCGAGGCAGGTGATGACAGACGAAGGGGGTGGGGCGCAAGGCCCCACCCCCGGTGTCGTTTCAGACGGCGAGCGGGGTGGCTAGTGGCCACCTACCAGGGCGCCCTTCTCCTGCATCAGTGTGCCGCCGGCCGGACGACGCGTGGCGTCGACCAGGTCCTGCACCTCGCGAGAGGGTGCAGGCGTCAGCAGCGAGACGAGGATGATCGTCAGGAACCCGACCGGCAGGCCGAACAGCGCCGCCGAGATGTTCTTGACGCCATACCAGTTCGCCATGCCCTGGGCATGCTTGTCGAAGGCCGCGCACTTGGTGGCATCGGCCACACATGCCGCCTTGAGCTCGGCAAACTTTGCCACCGCCTCGGGCTTGGCCGTCGATAGGAAGCTCCACATCTCGTAGAACGACGGCGCGAAATAGCGCGTCCCCACGAGGTAGTAGAGCGTCACGCCGAAGCCCAGGATCATGCCGAGGACGGCACCGGGCGAGTTGGCGCGCTTCCACCAGACACCCAGAGCGAGCGCCGGGAAGATGCCCGCGGCCGCCAGCGAGAACGCCCACGCCACCATCGACAAGATGTCGGCGGGCTTCGTCGACGCCGTGTACGCTGCGATCACGGCAACGACGAGCAGCAGGATGCGCGCGACCACGAGACGGGTCTTCGTGGAGGCGTTCGGGCTGATCATCTTGTAGTAGATGTCGTGCGACAGCGCGTTGGCGATGGCAAGCAGCAGGCCGTCGGCCGTCGACAGAGCGGCGGCAAGACCACCAGCGGCCACCAGGCCGGCGATGACGTAAGGCATGCCCGCGATTTCGGGCGTCGAGAGCACGATCACGTCCGTGTTGATCGACAGATCCTGCATGCGAAGGACGCCGGGATGACCAGCGATCTTCTGGCATGCCGCGATCACGTCCTGAGCAACCTGGACGTTGACGCCGCAGACCTTGACGAGGCCGATCTTGCCGTACGTGTACATCCACTGCGGCAGGTCGGTGAGCTGCGTTCCCTTGTTGATGAGGCTGTAGACCTCGAGCTTGGAGAACGCGGCATAGGCCGGCGCCGTGAAGTACAGCAGGAAGATGAAGAACAGCGACCACGCCACCGACGAGCGAGCGTCACGAACCGAGGGGGTCGTGAAGTAGCGCATCAGGATGTGCGGCAGAGACGCCGTGCCGACCATGAGGCAGAAGATCAGCGCGAAGAAGTTCAGCGGATCGTAGTCGGTGAACGGCTTGATGTGCGGCTTGGCGAACGTCACGTTGCCCGCTGCATCCTTGACCGTGGCGGCAAGACCCTTGGCCGCCATCTGGTTCTCGAGGTTGGTGATTTCCTGGAGAGCCTGGCCGTAGGTGAGCTGCGGGACCGGGATGCCGTACTTCTTCGCCGACAGGATGACGACGGGAAGCAGGTAGGCGACGATCAGCACGATGTACTGGGCCACCTGCGTCCAGGTCACTGCCTTCATGCCGCCGAGCATCGAGCAGAGCAGAATGCCCAGCAGACCGACGTAGACGGCGACCGTGAAGTCGATGTCGAGGAAGCGCGAGGCGATGATGCCGGTCGCGTAGATCTGCGCCGTCACGTATGTGAACGAGCACGAGATCAGAACGATGACGGCGAGCAGGCGGGCGAAGTTGCCGCCATAACGCGCGGCGAAGAAGTCGGGCACCGTGTAGGCGCCGAACTTGCGCAGGAACGGCGCGATCAGCACCGCCACCAGCACGTAGCCGCCGGTCCAGCCGAGCACGAAGGCAAGACCGTCGTAGCCGAGCAGGAACAGAGTGCCGGCCATACCGACGAACGAAGCGCCCGACATCCAGTCGGCACCTGTCGCCATGCCGTTGTAGAAGGCTGGCACGGAGCGGCCGGCGACGTAGTACTCACCGACTTCAGACGTGCGCGACATGATGCCGATCACGGCGTAGACCGCGATCGTCAGGAAGACGAACCCGTAGCCGATCCAGCGGTTGGGCACGCCCATCTGCTCGAGGACCGCGAGAACCGCGACGAACCCGAAGAAACCACCGGTGTAGACCGCGTAGATCTTGCCGAGGTTCTACAGGAAGCTGCTGCCTCCTACCGTATATTCTTTTGCTTGAGCCATTGGTCCGCCCTCTTACTCGGCCACGCCTTCCTGGCGATCGATCGTGTCCTGCCGCTTCGCGAAGAGGAAGAGCATGACGACGAACGCGATCAGCGATCCCTGCGAGGCCATGTAGAAGCCGAGCGGGAAGCCCAGGATGGTGATGGTGTTGAGCTGATTGACGAACATGTGAATGAAGAAGCTGAATATGGCCCACAGGATCATCATGATCCACATGAGCCCGCTCGTTCGCGACCAATGCCGCGAAGCGTTGACTTGTTGCATGATAAGTTTCCTCCCTGGCAACAACGCAAAAGCAGACGGACCCGGCGTCGTTAGGGGCGGCATGTTTATTTCATGCTCGACGATTGAAAAAACTGCCGAGTGTCCGCTTCTGGCCGGATGCTAGAAGGATTGCCACACCCATCATAGAGAAACTTTGGTTCGAAACTTCGCGCATGGAACGCGTAGAGTTCCTGCAACAAAAGCTTTGATTAAGAACGTTTTCATTCGCATCCACGTGCCAGGTACTTCCGGCCGGAGGAACGGGTTCGCCGCTGGACAAGCGCAAGTAGACCACTGCATTTGTTGATCAATCTTGCGAAGATCCGAACAACGCCGGAGGAAATCGTCCGAAAGCCCCGCATAATCTTTGACCAGCAATCACTTTCAATACTATGTTTCCATGTCAATTCTTGATGCGCCGCGGGATGGGATATTGTGCAATGCATCCAAGAATCCCCGACGCGGTAGGTCAAACAGAAAACAATGAACTTTGATCCGAAAATCGAGTTGCGCCGATGCCTGACTTGACCGAAACACCCCCCGGCGAGATCATGGGTGCGCGGCTCGTGATCGTGCTGCTTGCGGACTTCTCCCCAGAAGCGATGGATGCGCAGGATCGCGGGCCGCGCCCCGCTACACTTTCGGCCGCGCGAGCGACGGCTCAGCCGGCCGCCGGTCTTTCGCACGGGACAGGCTTCCGGCCGGCGCGAGCACGTGGGGGGCGTGACAGCGCATGCGTATGAGAATCATCATTCCACTGGCGCTGATGGCAGCCTGGCTCCCGGGTCAGATTCTCGCCGTCGTCCTTGCGACATCGATGGGGCGCCGCATCGCGGCCGACGCCGAAACCATCGCATCCCTCAACGCCGCTCTTTCCATCGGCTTCGCGCTCGGCCTCGTCGTCTTCCTTGCCGTTTGGGCCGTGCTCCACATGCTGATCGTCGCCCCGGCGACCGCACTCGCACGCGAGGCGCAGCGCGTTGCCGTTACGCCCAGCGATCGGGAGATCGCGGTTCATAATCCCATGGCAATGGGCGGGCTCGTCACGGCGGTCGCCGGGCTCGGCCGGGCGTTGGCTCAATCCCACCAGCGCACCGACGAAGCGATTGCGGCAGCCGCGGGCGACGCCGAGGCGCAGAAGCGGCGCCTCGAGGCCATTCTTCTGGATCTCGAGGAAGGCGTCATTGTCTGCAATCGCGAGCACCGCATCATTCTCTACAACGAGGCGGCGCGACGCATCCTCCGCTTGCGTGAGGCGACGGGGCTCGGGCGCTCTCTGTTCGGCCTGCTCGCCAGGGACCCCATCGTGCACACGTTCGAGCTGCTTCAGCGCGGCAACGAGCGCGGCCCGCAGGAGTCGCGGCGCTTCATGGTGTCCACACTCGACCTGGGCACGTTGATCGAGACCCGCATGGGTCTCGTGCGCGAGGCCTCGGGCGAGACATCGGGCTACGTCCTGTCGTTCCAGGATATCGGCGCCCAGATCGAAAGCCTGTCCACCCGCGACACGCTGCTGCGCGAGGTGATGGTCGACTGGCGCCGGCCGATCGCAAACCTGTCCGCGGCCATCGAGACATTCGCCGGTGACCCCGATCTCGGCGCTGCCGAGCGAGCCGGCTTCGAGGAGATCTTGCGCAAGGAGATCTCCTTCCTTTCGGCGCGCTTCCAGGACGCCGCGCGCCGCATCGACCGCCTCGACATGGGATTCTGGGGCATCGCGGATCTGCACTCGGTCGACCTGTTCCGCGCCGTCGAGCGGACGCTTGGCAGCGACAGCGGCGCCAGCATCCGGCTCGTCGGCTTGCCGACGTGGATCAGCGCCGACAGCCATGCACTGACGCTCTTGCTGGTGCATCTGGCGAGGAAGATCGCGGCCTCCAGCGGCGCGCATACGCTTGACCTCGGAGTCTCCCGCGGCTCCCAGCACGCCTACATCGAGATGGGTTGGGACGGCGAACCCGCACGTGCAGACGTGCTCGACGTCTGGCTCGACGAGCCGATCAAAGGCGCAGTGGCGAGCCGCACCGCGCGGCAGATCATCGAACGGCACGGCGGCGAGGCCTGGTGCCTGCGCGCTGCCGACGGCACGGCGCTGCTGCGCATCCCGATCCGTCCAGCTGCACGCGCCACCGACACGCAGCAGGCCGAGGCCAGTGGACCAAGGCCCGAATACTACGACTTCGATCTCATCCGGCCTGCGCCGGCCTCGATGGCAGACGCTCGGCTGCGTGAAATCCGCTACGTCGTCTTCGATACCGAGACGACGGGGCTGCAGCCGAGCCTGGGCGACAAGCTGCTGTCGATCGGCGGCGTGCAGGTGGTCAACGGCCGCTTGCTCACCACCGAGACCTTCGAGCGCCTCAACGATCCGGAGCGCGACATCCCCGCGGCGAGTACGCGCATCCATGGCATTACCGCCGAGATGGTGCAGGGCAAGCCGCCCGCCCGCATCGTGCTGCCGCAGTTCCACGCCTTCGCGCATGACGCCGTGCTGGTCGCCTACAACATTGCCTTCGATATGAAGTTTCTCACGCTGCAGCAGGACGAGGCGGGGGTGGCCTTCGACAATCCTGTGATAGATGCGCTGCTGCTGGCCATCCACGTGTTCCCCGAGCTGCCCGATCCTTCTCTATCGGCCATGGCACGCTTCCTCGACATCGAGGTGACGCATAGGCATACCGCGCTCGGTGATGCACTCGTGACCGCCGAAATCTGGCTGCGGCTCATCGAGGGCTTGGAGCGTAAGGGCGTGACGACGTTTGGCGAGGCGCTCGCCATCTCCAGCCGCTTGGTCGCGGAGCGACGGCTGTCCGACAAGTTTTGAGGACGAAGCACCTGCTGTCCCGCCGGTAGGCACACGCCACCACACATGGTGAGCCTTTGGAAGCAGTCTTGACGGGCATCAACGACCCCGCCAGACCTGCCAGTCATCGACATCGGCGGTCGCATCGGGAGGGCTTTCCACATGACCAAGAACTTCGCCTCCACGCCGCTCAATGCCGTTGAAGCTGTCGCGCTCGATCTCGAGACGACGGGCCTTGAAGGCGATACCGCACGCGCCGTGCAGATCGGGGCCGTCGGCGTATCTTGGGGCAAGCCCGATCCCGACGCGACCTTCTCCCGGATCGTCAATCCGGGCGTCGAGGTTCCCGCGCAGGCGACCGCAGTTCATGGTCTCGACAGCGCGGCCCTTGCCAGCGCACCCGCTGTTGCCAGCGTGCTGCCGGACCTGGAAGCCTTCATCGCCGGGCGCGTTCTGCTTGGGCACAACATCGGCTACGACCTTGAAGTCCTGCGCCACGAATACGAGCTGGCGGGCCGCCGGCTGCCTCAGCTCGTCGCGCTCGATGTCCAGGTTCTGGCCAGGATCGTCACGCCGACACTTGCGCACGACGGGCTGCCGCAGCTGTGCGAATGGCTCGATCTCAAGTGCGAGAAGCTGCACAGCGCACTCGGCGACGCGCTTGCCACCGCCAACGTCTTCGCCGCGCTGGTGCCGCGGCTGCGCGAACGCGGCATCCGCACGATCGCGGAAGCGCAGGCGGCAAGCCGCGCGCTGCAACCCACCGCCTTCACGACCGCCATCGACGAGGACCAGACCGGCGCCACGATCGACGGGCTGGGTGAAAGCATCCGAAGCATCGACGGGTATCCCTATCGCCATCGTGTCAGCGAGGTGATGTCGAAGCCGCCGCTTGTGGTGACGGCCGACGGCACCGTAGGAGCGGCCCTCGACGTGATGATGAGGGCAGGCACCAGCTCGGTATTCGTCTCCGAAGCGGGACGGACGACCGGTATCATCACGGAGCGCGACATGCTGCGCGCGATCGCCGATCGCGGTGCAGACGCTCTGGCGCGCCCGGTATCGGAGATCGCCAGCCGGCCTCTGGTCACGGTCGACGAAGACGCATTCCTCTATCGCGCGCTGTCGCTGATCGACCGCAAGCGCATCCGCCACCTCGCCGTCACCGATGCCACCGGCAACGTCGTGGGCGCGCTCACGCCGCGCAACCTGCTCGCCCAGCGCGCCAGCGCCGCCCTCGTGCTCGGGGATGAGATCGACGCGGCGGCAAATGGCGGCGAACTGGGAGCAGCCTTCGGGCGATTGCCGCGTGTGGCGCAGGCCTTGATTGACGAAGGTGTCGAGGCGCGCCGCATCGCCGCCGTCATCAGTGCCGAGATCGCAGCAGCTACACGGCGAGCCTCCGAACTCGCCGAGGCCTCGATGGCTGCCGATGGCTGGGGGGCGCCGCCGCAGCCGTATGCGGTCTTCGTGATGGGCTCCGTCGGACGCGGCGAGAGCCTGCTCGCCGCCGACCAGGACAACGCCATCGTGTTCTCGGACGGCGAGCCGGGTGGCACCGCCGATCGCTGGTTCGAGGAGCTGGGCACGCGCATGGCGCAAAGCCTCGACGAGGCGGGCATACCGTTCTGCAAGGGCGGCGTGATGGCCAAGAACGCACAGTGGCGTCACTCGGTAGCCGGCTGGCGCGCGGTCATCGAAAGCTGGGTGCGCCGCCAGCGTCCCGAGGACCTGCTCGACGTCGACATCTTCTTCGACAGTATGCCGGTGCACGGCGACAGGCGCCTCGCCGACGAGATCCGCGCCTACGCCTTCGACCTTGGTCATCGTTCGCCAGACTTCCTCAACCTGCTGACGGAGCTGGCTCGCAAGTGGCACCCGCCGTTCAATCTGATTGGCGGCATCAAGACCGACGACGAAGGCCGCGTCGATCTCAAGAAGGGCGGCCTCATGCCGATCTTCACGGCAGCGCGCGTGTCGGCGATCCGTCACCGATCGCTGGAGCGCTCGACACCGGCGCGGCTCGCCACCATCGTCGAGCATGGCAAGGGCTCTGCCGCCGACGTCGCACGCGTCGTCGATGCGCACCAGACGCTGATGCGCGCTATGCTGTGCCAACAGCTCGCCGACACTGCGGCGGGCATTGCGCCCTCCCCGCGCGTCAAGCTCGACCGTTTCGACAGCGCCGCGCGCCAGGGCCTTAAGCGCGCCATCAACGAGGTGCGGACCGCAATCGATCTCGTCTCCGAGGGACGCCTGTAACGGGCGCTCTCGCGTGCCGCCCGTTTGCACGGCGCTTACTTTGCGAGAGCGCGGAGCAGAGCTTGCGCCGCAGCCGGATTGCGCTGCTTCGCGCCCGCGATGAAGTAGGCGTACACGTCGCCGCCGCGCGCCCACGTTCTGCACGTCTTGGCAATCGCGCTGATCTCGCGCGGGGCGATGCCATCAGGCACATCCTCGCGGCTCGTCATGATGCGTGCGTATGTGAAGCCGGCGGTTGGTGCCTCGATCCGCGGCACATCCTCTCCCTCGGCAACGACGATGGCGATATGCCGCTCGCGCGCCAGGGTGATGAACCGTTCGTCGGAGAAGGACGCGTGGCGTACTTCCAGCGCGTGAGTGAGCGGCAGCCCGCCCAGCCTAGGCGGAAGCATGTCGAGAAAAGCTGCGAAATCGTCGTAGTCGAACTTCTTCGTCGCCATGAACTGCCAGTTGATCGGCCCGAGACTGTCGCCCAGCTCGACGAGACCCTGCGCCAGGAAGCGCTCGACTGATGGGCCGGCCTCGGCGAGCACCTTGCGGTTGGTGCAATAGCGCGACGCCTTGACTGCGAACTTGAAGCCGTCGGGCGCTTCCTGCCGCCATTTGCGCCAGCTTGCGGGCTTGAACGTCGAGTAGTAGGTGCCATTGATCTCGATGGTCGTGAGCACACTGGCCGCAAACTCGAGTTCGCGCTTGTGCGCCAACCCTTCAGGATAGAACGTGCCGCGCCACGGCTCGAACGTCCAACCGCCGATTCCCACTCTTATGCTGCCGCCCATCCTTCACCTCGACGCGCTCGGATATTCCGCGAACTCCCGCCGCACGCTTCCCGTCCCAGGCATCAACCGTCAAAACTGCTTGAGAAGAACGCTTGCAGGTCGTCGGCGGTCTCGGGAAACCTCCGGGCTACTAATGCCTTCGACGGACCTTCTGCCCATCCCGACGCGCTGCCCAGATAAGCCACGGCACCCTTGAGGGTATCGCCGCCGTGCGGAGGCAGCTCCACGTCGCCGATCGACAACGACGGCAACGCCGCGCCATCCTCGTGAGCCCACGCGACTGAAACAAGCTCCGCAATTGCGGGCGCCAACGCCGCTCGTTGATCGGGTGCCATGTCGTCGCCGCCCATCACACCCAAAAGCGTCAGCAGGCGCATCACGCCGATGCCCAGAGCCTTGGCGCACGCCTCGATGCGGACAAATGCCTGAAGGACGGCCTCATCGTCGTGCACGATCGGCACTGGCCGCCCGCCGGCGATTTTGGCGCCCGCGACCACCAGACGGCGACGCCGGTGGTCATCAAGGCGCAGGTCCCGATGGCCTTCGACATCGACACCCACCGACACGATGCCGTCGCCGGCCCCCGCAGCGGCCAGAAGCGCGTAACCGCCGCTATGGGACAACGAGAAGGCGGGAAGCGGTGCCGGGAGCATTGGCTTGCCGGCCGGTGTACGGCAGAACGCAACGCCATCGCACCGGCCATCGCCCGTCACGCGCGTGAGAAGGCATCTCAGGGCGATGTGGGCCCGGCGTCGCGCGAGCAAACGCTCATCGGTGCCTTCCAGCCGACTCGCGTCATCGCCGGCGAGGCGCGGGTGGCGCGCCTGCTCGGCATCGAGGAGTCCTCCCGCCCGGATCGTATCGAGCAGCCAGATCTCCACGCGCAGCTCTCTCCCTGGCTGCCCGAGACCTCGAGCGACCAAAAAACCCTGGGGCGCAAACCGTCGCGCCTGCTACCGCCGGGCTACCTCAGCTGGCGGCGCGTGCCTGCGGCGGCACATTACTCTGCCGGGCATCGTCCTCCAGAAGCAGCGCGCGACAGCCTTTCAGCTCGTCGACCACTGCGGCGATGCGCACGCGCAAGTCGGCCGGTGCTGCCGCGTTCGAACGCGCGCCAAGGCGGGCGAGCGAGACCTTGGGTACGCGCGTCGGCGCGGCGTGTGCGCGAGTCGTCGGAGCGCGGCTCGGTTGCGGGTCCTGGACGGCAGGCTGCGCCGCCGCGCTCGCGCCATCGGTGGACAAGGTCGCATCGATAGGCGACGCCTTCTCGGGTTCCACCGCCATATCGCCGGACCGCTTGACGGCATCGATGCCCATTTCGCGCAGGATGCGCTGGACGCCTTTGATCGTGTAACCCTCGGCATAAAGCAGCTGCTTGATCCCGCGCAGCAGATCGAGGTCCGCGGGGCGGTAGAACCGCCGCCCGCCACCACGCTTCATCGGCCTGATCTGGGAAAACTTCTGCTCCCAGAAACGCAAGACATGCTTGGGCAGGCCGAGTTCGTCGGCAACCTCCCTGATCGTCCGGAAAGCATCCGCGGATTTCTTGGTCATTGTCGCCCTCTAAATAGCGTCGCGCGGAGACCCTGACGGCACCTCCGCACTGCGCCAACGCGATACCCGGCGCGCCGGCAATCCGTTCATTTCCTCCGCCGGTCAGCCGCATCGCTGGCCAGCTTCCGTGCGACATCCTTTCTCATGCAACCCCGCCGAGATGGCCGTCCAATGGCATCCCGGCGCTTCAATCCTGCAGGATACCCCTCCTGCAGTTCATCTGCCCGCTGGCAGTGCTCACACAGCGTTCCAGTATTGCTGGCCAACTCCGCTCCGGCAACGCGCGAGTGGCCGACGTCCGCGCTTTCCATGCACGGCTTCGCCAGGTTTTCCTGACGTCAGTCAGCGCCGCTTCGAGAGGCCGGCGTTGATCCGATCTTTCATGATGTTGCTGGCACGGAATACCAATACGCGGCGTGGCGTGATCGGCACTTCCTCGCCGGTCTTGGGGTTGCGACCCACGCGCTCACCCTTCTGCCGGATGCCGAACGAGCCGAACGACGACAGCTTCACGTGCTCGCCGCGCGAGAGCGTGCCGGAAATCTCGTTGAGTATGAGTTCCACGAGTTCCTGGGACTCGTTGCGGGGGAGGCCCACTTTGCGCACCACCGCCTCAGCCAGATCTGCTCGTGTCAAGGTTTTGCCCGTCATGTGCCGCCGCCTCCCAAACCACCGGCTTTCGCCCGCATTTTTGGCAGCATGCTAACCCCAGGTGACGACCCGGTCAACGAGAGAACTGCACAAGCGCCTGAAAACAATGATATTTCTTTCAACGGCTTTTGCCGCGGACCACGAGCGGCCGGCGCCTACCAGCGTGCCAGCACCGCACCCCACGTGAAGCCGCCGCCCATGGCCTCCATCAGCACGAGGCTGCCCTCCTTGACCCGGTGTTCCTCGAAGGCCTGGTTGAGTGCGAGCGGAATGGAGGCCGCCGAAGTGTTGCCGTGCTTGGAGAGCGTCATGACGATCTTGTTCGGACCGACGTTCAGCTTCTTGGCAATGCCGTCGAGTATGCGCTGGTTGGCCTGATGGGGAACATAAAGGTCGATGTCTTCCGCGGCATAGCCTGTGGCCAGCAGCGCTTCCTCGATCACCCCGTAGATTTTCTGAACCGCGTGGCGGAAAACCTCTCGCCCGTTCATGCGCAAGTGGCCCGTCGTCTTCGTCGAGCCGGGGCCCCCGTCGACGTACAGAAGATCCTCGTAGCGGCCATCGGAACGGATGCGCGTGAAAAGGATGCCGCGATCCTCGCGTTTTCCGTGCGTCGGCTGAGCTTCGAGCACCACCGCGCCGGCGCCGTCGCCGAACAGCACGCAGGTGCCGCGATCCGACCAGTCCAGAATGCGCGAGAAGGTCTCCGCGCCGACCACAAGCGCCCGCCTGAACTGGCCCGTACGCAGCAGTCCATCGGCGATTGTCAGCGCGTAGACGAAGCCCGAGCAGACCGCCTGGACGTCGAAGGCGGCGCCGCGCGTGATACCCAGGCCCGCCTGGATCCGCACCGCGGTCGCGGGAAACGTCTTGTCGGGAGTCGCCGTTGCGCAGATCACCAGATCGCATTCCAGCGGATCGATGCCGGCACGGATCAGCGCCTGACGGCAGGCGACGATCCCAAGGTCCGACGTCATTTCGTCGTCGGCGACGATGTGACGGCTGCGTATGCCCGTGCGTTCGACGATCCACTCGTCAGTGGTATCGACGATCTTCGACATGTCGGCATTGGTCATCACGCGCTTCGGCAAACAGGCGCCGACACCGCGAATTACCGATCGAATGACTGTGGCCACCCTAGTGTCCCGTTTCCCAAGTTCGCATCCACCCTGCCACAAGCCCCCGCGCGAACCCATCTGGTACGCACACCGAGCGCGGCGCCTTCACTTGTCGATATCCTGTTCCAGGACATCGTGGAACGCCACGAGATCGGCCGCAACGCGCTCCAGCAGTCCGCTCTGAGCCATTTCGTAGCCGAAATCGACCGCGCTGGCGAAACCCAGCTCGTCGGTGCCGCCGTGGCTCTTGATCGCGATACCATTGAGACCGAGGAACGTTCCGCCGTTGACGCGGCGCGGGTCCATCTTCTCTTTCAGTACCTTGAACGCGCCCCGTGCCAGAAAGGCGCCGAGCTTGGACGACATCGAGCGGGACATCGCCGACTTCAGATACTGGCCGACCTGGCGCGCCGTTCCCTCGGCTGTCTTGAGCGCGATGTTGCCCGCGAAGCCTTCGACAACGACGACATCGACGACGCCCTGGCCGATCTGGTGCCCCTCGACAAAGCCCTTGTAGGACAGCGGAAGCGTCGCGGCCTTGAGCCAGGCGTGAGCCTGCTTGACCTCCTCGGCGCCCTTGATCTCTTCGACGCCGACGTTGAGCAGGCCAACCGTCGGCCGCTCGATGTGGAACAGAGCGCGCGCCATCGCCGCGCCCAGCACCGCGAAATCGCCGAGCTGGCGGGCCGTGGCGCCAATGTTGGCGCCAACGTCAAGCACGATGCATTCGGCCTTGACCGTCGGCCAAAGTGCCGCGATCGCTGGGCGCTCTATCCCGGCCATGGGCCGCAGGATGAGCTTGGCCATGGCCATCAGCGCACCGGTATTGCCCGCGGAGACCGCGACGTGCGCCTCACCCTTCCCGACTGCCTCAAGCGCCAGCCACATGCTCGACCCCTTGCCGCGCCGCAGCGCCTGGCTGGGCTTGTCGTCCATCGCGACAACGCTATCGGTGGGAAGAATGCGTGTCTTGGCACGCAGCGCCGGATGCATGGCGAGTTCAGCCTCGATGGCCTCGGGACGGCCGGCGACGATGAAGTCGAGACTGGGATGGCGCTGCAGCGAGATGGCCGCGCCGCCCAGAACCACGGACGGACCGTGGTCCCCTCCCATGCCGTCGAGCGCGATCGTTCTGGGCGCAAGCATATCGAAGATGTGTTCCGAACCCGGCGGATGCCACTGGTCAGCAGCTCCGCCCCGTCTGCCAGCCGAAACCGGCCGCCCCCTGGGGCCGCGAAAACCTGCGCCGCGGCTCACCTATTCGGCCGCGCGCCCCGCCCGGCGGACCGCCGGCCGCAAGCTGCATAGATCGGGTGCCCGGACCACACAACCGGATTTTTGAGAGTTTCACACCTGCGGCGGCCAACTCGGGGTGCGCCGGAGGCGGGAACGAAATTGTCAGCCTTCGTTGGAACCGCGTGATCCGCCAAGCGTCTTGAGCACGGAGAAGGGATTGTTGCGGGGCGCCTCACTGGCGTCGGAGGGCGCCTCCAGAACGGCGTCGGCTTTGCGCGGATAGGGATCGATGGCGGTCGCCAGCAGTTCGTAGGCGAGGCGGCCGACGTCCAGCATGCCGTCAGCGATCGGTTCCGCAACGGCGGCCTCAAGCGCACCCACCTCCTCGCCGCCCTGCTCGGATACGGCGCGGTCGAGCTGCTCGGGCGGCCAGAACGCCTCCTCGATGGTCTCCTCAATCTGCGAGCGCAACGACTCGCCGGTCACGATACATGCTTGCTCGACCGAGGCCGTCAAAGAGCCCGAAAGGTGATAGCGGCCGCCACCGGACGGAGCGAGCCGATACGATAGTTCGAAGCGGTCGAGCGCCGGCAGTCCGAGCGCCGCGGCCAGCCGCGCACGCTCGCCGGCATCGGCGAGCCGTTCGAAGCTGGCGCCTCTCTCGGGGACGTCGGATGTGCGATGGCGCCAATCGAGCGCCGCTTCCTTCGCGCGGCTCATGGATTGCCCCCCTGCGTCGGCTGGATTGGCTGTTGGCGGCAGCCGTTTGGCATTTCAGAGCGCAGGGCACGACCCGAAATGACCGTCTCGATGTCGGCGGCGCGGAGCGCGCTTTCGAGCGCTCTGGCTTCCGAGGCGACAGCGAGGGCATCGGGAGCAGACCCGGCTGCGGCAGCTTCGGCCGGGCTCCCCTCAGCCAGGAATGCGCCAAAGGCCGCGGCGAACGGTTCCGTCCCCGGGGACGCCAACGCCTCCCGGTAGGCGACGGCACGCTCGTAGAAACCAGCCGCGGCGCGCTTCACACGCCGGGGCACGCCCATGTCGCCGATGCCGATCTCGCGCATGCTGTCGTCCATGTCGGTGCAGAAACGCTCCAATGTCAGTCGACTGAGGTCCTGAGCCGACGCGCCCTCGGCCCGCAGACGCTCGAGCACCAGGAACAGGCCCAGAACCAGCATCTCATAACGGCCGTTCATCGTGTCTGGAATGCCATAGTCGCGGTAGAATTCCGTACGGCGCGCAAACGCCACGACGGCGCCATAAATTTCCTCCGCATTACGCTTGACCGTACTGCGTTTGCTCCACCAGCTCAGCACGCCGTTCTTCTCCTCGGGCAGCCTCCCGCAAGCGCGCCGCCGCGAGTGTGGATGGCGGGTGGGCGGCGGAGCTGGATGCGTTGCATTAGCATCGGTCACAGGCTATCGGCGACTTAGGGCTCGGCAAGGGCGATTCTATCGGAGTGAGACCTTACATGCGCCGCGCACGCTCGCATTTCCGCATCATGGATAGCCGCAAGTTTGCCGGTGGCGCTAGCACCTGCGGGCGGAAGCCTGCCCGCCGAAGCCTCGCCGCCGCTCTCATCGCCTCTGTCGCCGCCTTGGCGATGTCCGCATGCAGCGAGCAGATCCTGGTCCACGGCCACCAGTTCAACGGTAACGACGCCCAGCAGGTCCAGCCCGGCATGTCGCAGGAGCAGGTGAAGCTTCAGCTTGGCTCGCCGACGACCACCGCTACGGTCAACAACGCGGCCGCCTACTACTACATCTCAAGCACCTCGACGCAGACCGCCTTCCTCAAGCCCAAGGAGATCGACCGCAAGGTGCTCGCCGTCTACTTCAATCCGCTGGGTTCTGTCGACAGCGTCGCCAACTACGGCATGAAGGACGGCAAGGTGTTCGACTACATCAGCCGCAAGACGCCGGCGCCCGGTGGCCGCGACGAAGGCATCCTGAAGCAGCTGTTCCGCAACCTCGGCTCGCGCCAGATCTACGGCGACGGCTGAGCGGCGTCGGATCGGCAACGATCCCCGCAATACATTCCCCCATGCGCCCTTTTGGCCGGCTCTAATCGCTTGCCCAGCCCTGTGAGGTGAGTTGCTGAGGCACCGTGAGCGGCTTGAACCAAGTCGTTACGGGGGCTGGCGAACTCGCCGCAGCGGGGGCGGCCTCCGCATGAGTGGCCCGCTCGCTCTTGGCACGATGCCGTTGAGGTGCGGGGCGATCGGATTTCCTGGCAGGCGCTGCGTCGCCAGCGGGTCTGCCGGGCTCTTCAGCCGCCTGCCTTTCCGGTTGTTGGGTCGGAGGTGGATCAGCGGGCACGGCGGCGATCGCATCCGGTGCAGGCTTGGCGGCAGGCACCGGCGTCGGTGATCGGGCGGGCGCCATGACCTCGATGCCCGAGTCCGGCTCGGCGGGGGCCACACCTGAGAGCGGTGACCGATCGTTGGGCTCAATCCCCAGCCCCACTGCGCGGCCCAAAGCCATCCGGCCCTCCGGCGGTGCGCGGCCAGGTTTTGCTTCAGTCGCAACTGTCGAGCTTTCAGGCATTTTCGCCGGCGCGGTTTCGCCAAGTTTGGCGCCTTCCGCGACCACGGCTTGCTCGACCGGGCCACCGCCGAAGCGCAAGCTCAACTCTTCGGCGCGGCGGCGCACTTCGGCGGCGAGCCGCCGGGCCTCGCCGGCATCTCGCTTGGCGCGCTCCAAGGTTGCGCTCAGATCCGTCGTGGACAGCATCGCTTCTGGTATCGGCGCAACCGCCGTCCCGTCCTCGCCAATACCAAGAAGGTCGGCGAGATCGGGTGCGACGGCAGCAATGCCACGAGCAAGATCAGTCCATCCGGAGTTGAGCTTGGCATGCAGAAGAGAGGCTGCATCCGGAGTGGCGGTTGCTCCGGACGGCGGCAAGGCGGCCTCAAGCAGCCGAAGACCCTCGGCTCCGACGAACGGGCGCATGGTGGAGCGGTTCGCCCACGACTGCCCGGCATCGGCCACCGGCTGCGACCCGGACGGCGACTCGACCGATTGCGCCATCACCGGACCGGCGGCGCTGACGGCCAACACGGCGGCAGCCACGCAGGACGCGCGCATGATCCCCCGCGCGAGCGCTCGACGGCGCGCCACCGGATTGCGAGACAAGACGCATTCACACATCGCGCAGCCCCCAAAAACTGCGTTCGGACGACCTGTCCGGACGCTTTGCAGGCGTCCACGGTCGACCTCCCAGACCATGCTCCCCTGAGCCCCCGTGGCGCAACACCGATATGTCGCTCCAAGCCCCGGCGATCGACGGCGGCGGCTCTTCGAGCCGCGAACAACCGCTTGTTTATGGGAGCATTCACCAAGTGGGCGAGAACATGGCTGAATTAT
The DNA here is from genome assembly GCA_050250815.1 of Hyphomicrobiaceae bacterium. GTDB lineage: Bacteria > Pseudomonadota > Alphaproteobacteria > Rhizobiales > Hyphomicrobiaceae > JAEUMD01. The sequence continues at coordinate 48,018 of JBFWNY010000006.1, read as the reverse complement.
ACTCACGCATGATCCCTACGGGCCTCCCCGCGCCAGTCGCCCAGCACGGCGTTGACGAGGGCGAGCGCGGCGACGGCGGCCGTATCCGCGCGCATGATGCGCGGCCCCAACGATATGGAGCGCACGAAAGGCAAACCGGTGAGCCGTGCGCGCTCGGCTTCATCGAAGCCGCCTTCCGGGCCGACGAGAAGACCTACGGAGCCGCCCGGGCCAACGTCCACCGTGCCCAGAGCCGCGACCGGATCGGCAACCGGCGCACTCTCGTCGCAGACGATGAGCGGCACAGCCCGATCCCAGCCATCGAGCGCTTCGGCGAGCGATCGCGGCTCGGCAACGCGTGGCAGGCTCAAGACGCCGCATTGTTCGGCCGCCTCGACGGCGTTGGCGCGCATCCGGTCCAGATTGATGCGCTCTGCCACCGTCCGGCGCGTCAGGACCGGCTCGAGCGAACCCGCACCCATCTCCACGGCCTTCTGCACCATGTAGTCGAGGCGGGCGCGCTTCAGCGGCGCGAACAGGTAGCGCACCTGAGATGCCGGTGTCTGTGCGCGCACGCGCTCCCCGATGCGCACGGCACAGCCCTTGCGCCCGGCCGGTTCGATCGTGCCCTTCCATTCGCCGTCGCGACCGTTGAAGATCAGCACCGCGTCGCCGGGCCGCTGGCGCAATACGTTGATGAGATAGTGAGCCTGCTCCCGCTCCAGCTCGAAGGCGGCACCCGCCGCTAGGTCGGCGCCGACGAAAAGACGCTGGGATGTGAAGTCGTGGATCGCCATGCCAACTGATGAGGCTGAGAGCGCGCTTCGCACGCGGGAAAATCGAAGGCGCCGTGATGCCCGAGGCAGGCGGCAAGCGCAAGCCGGACGCACATTGCCGAGCGTTGCCGGTCGGCGCGAAGAGGGCTACGGTCCGCCGCGACGCGCTCGTTGCGTCGTGACCCGGCCGGGTGCCGGGCACCCGCGCCATGACCCACGGAACGCCGATGACCGCTCCGCCACCGGCCGAGTTCGAGCACGAGACCGGAGCCGCAGCCGCGCGACCCGCCGTGGCCGACGCCCCGCGCGGCAACTGGGTCGACACGCATGCTCCTGGCTCCTGGCGGCCGTACCTTAGGCTGGCGCGCGCCGACCGGCCGATCGGCACCTGGCTGCTGCTGTTTCCCTGCTGGTGGTCCCTGGGCCTCGCCACGATCGCCGACGGCCGGCACTTTCCCGAAGTCTGGCTGATGGTTCTGTTCGCGATCGGGGCCTTTGCCATGCGTGGCGCGGGTTGCGCGTATAACGACATCGTCGATCGCGACTACGACGCACAGGTCGCACGCACCGCGAGCCGGCCGATCCCGTCCGGCCAGGTGAGCGTGGGCGAAGCCGGCGCGTTCGTCGTGGTGCTGGGCTTCACTGGCCTCGCGGTTCTGCTCCAGTTCAACCGGTACACGATCTGGCTTGCCATCGCATCGCTCGCGCTCGTGCTCGTCTATCCGTTCATGAAGCGCGTCACGAACTGGCCGCAACTCGTCCTCGGGCTAGCGTTCAACTGGGGTGCGCTGGTCGGCTGGTCGAGCATCATGCATTCGCTTGGGTGGGTGCCCGTGCTGCTGTATGCGGGCTGCGTCGCCTGGACCATCGGCTACGACACGATCTACGCGCATCAGGACAAGGAGGACGACCTGATGCTCGGCCTGAAGTCGACAGCGCTGCGCTTCGGCCGCTCGACTCCGGCCTGGGTAGCGAGCTTCTATCTGGTGGCAGCGGTCCTGTGGTCGGCAGCCGCATTTCTGGCAGGCGCCCACCTCATCACGTTCATCGCGCTCGCGCTCACCGGACTGCATCTGGCCTGGCAGGTGTCGACACTCGATACGGACGACGCGGAGAACTGCCTTCAGCGGTTCCGCTCCAATCGCGAGGTCGGGCTGATCCTGCTGGGCGGCCTGCTGCTCGACATGACCGCTTCTTGGGCAGCCGGAATCTCGTAACCGCGAAGTCCCGAAACGAGAAGCGGCGCGGGAAGGTCTATGCCCTCTCCGCGCCACCCGTGCCCCTCGGTCGACTTGTCGAGCCCTCAAAGGTCCCGTGATAAAAGCGTGTCACAAACTGCTTTGATTAGACTTAACCGATAAAGTAAAGACGCGCTGACCGACCGTGCCGATACGGTCGGGGACTGCGCACCCCGTTCGGCGCGCACCACTGCCGCTGCGCGCCGGGCCAGCGATGACGAGCGACCAAAAAACATAAATCAGGACAGACCGACATGAGCCACCCGACCGAATGCACACCCAAGCAATTGCTCCACCTCGTCTTCGGCGGGGAACTCGAGCATCTCGACGGCGTCACCTTCCGTGATCTTGCCCACCTCGACATCGTTGGGATCTTCCCCAACTATGCAGAAGCGCACAGAGCCTGGAAGTCGGCGGCCCAGCGCTCGGTGGACAACGCGCACATGCGCTATTTCATCGTCCACATGCACCGGCTGCTCGACCCGGAATCGCCGGCGGACAAGGCCTGAGCACCACTGATGCGCCGGGCAGACGCGGAGGCCGCGTGAACGTCAAGCCGACAATGCCGACGGCGCCACCCGCAGGCACGACGGCCCCCGGTGGATCGCCGCCGGGGCGGCCGCTCCGCAAGCGGTTGCGGTTCGACGACGCGACCCGAACGCTGCTCAAACGATTCTTGAGGACCTGGGTGTGGCCGCGCTGGCGCCAGCTTCTCGTCGCACTCGCGCTGACCGGCGGTCTCGCGGCGGCGACCGGCGCCTACCCCCTCATCATCAAATCGTCGTTCGATACCCTGCTCAAGGGCAATACGGACATGCTGCCGCTGGTGCTGGGCGCGGTTGTTGCCGTAACGGCGGCGCGCAGCCTGTTCATGTACCTGCACACGGTCACCACCAACCGCATCGTCTATCGCGCCACCACTGACCTCAAACAGCACACGTTCTCCCACCTCATGCAGGCGGACTTCGACCGCCTGGGGCGCGAGGCGCCTGGACGCCTCATGTCACGGCTGACCAACGACGTGAACTACATCGATGCGGCGATGCTGGCGGCCATCAACACGGCGGTCCGCGACATGCTGTCGACGCTCGTGCTCGTCGGCACGATGATCTGGCTCGACTGGGCCATGTCGCTCGTCGTACTGGGCGTGTATCCGCTAGCTGCCGTCCCGATCATGCTGATTTCAGAGCGCCTGAGACGCGTCGCCAAGCGGACGCAGGCGGAACTTGGCGGCGTCACTTCCGAACTGGCCGAGAAGCTGTCGGGCACCCGCCTCATCAAGACCTTTCGTCTTGAGGACTATGCGGCCCAGCGCGTCAACGCCTCGTTCGAGGAGCTGTTCCGGTTGCGCATGAAGGCGGTGCGCACGCGCGCGCGGCTCGATCCCATGCTGGAGGCCTTTGGCGGCGTGGCGGTGGCCGGCGTCATCGCCTTTGCCTATTGGCGGATCACCAGCGGCATCTCGACCGTCGGCGACTTCATGGGCTTCGTCACGGCGCTGCTGATGGCCTCCCAGCCGATCCGCGCGCTCGGCAATCTGTCGGGTCGCATCGGCGAGGGTGTCGCCGCGCTCGAGAACATCTACGGCGTACTGGACGAGAAGCCGCGCATCGTGGATCGGCCGGGCGCCGAGCCGCTTCGGCTCACCGCCGGCGAGATCGTTTTCGACAACGTCTCGTTCTCCTACGGAGCCGGAATTGCGGAAGCCGCCATCGACGGCGTCTCGCTGACCGTCCCCAGTGGGCAGACCGTCGCCTTCGTCGGGCGTTCCGGCGCCGGCAAATCGACCCTGCTCAATCTGGTCCCCCGCCTGTTCGACGTGACGGGAGGGCGCATCCTGATCGACGGACAGGACGTGCGCGACGTGACGGTCGGCTCGCTGCGCGACGCGGTCGCCATCGTCAGCCAGGACGTGACACTGTTCGACGACACGATCCGCGCCAACATCGCGCTCGGCCGGCTCGATGCCACGGAGGACGAGATCATTGCGGCAGCCCGGGCCGCCGCCGCACACGAATTCATTCTGGAACAGCCGCAGGGCTATGCGACGGAGATCGGCGACCGTGGCCTCAGGCTGTCGGGCGGACAGCGGCAGCGCATCGCGCTTGCGCGCGCCATTCTGAAGGACGCGCCCATCCTGCTGCTCGACGAGGCGACGAGCGCGCTCGACACACAGTCCGAACGGCTCGTGCAGGACGCGCTCGACCGCTTCACGCGCAACCGCACGACGCTTGTGATCGCACACCGGCTCTCGACGGTGCAGAACGCCGACCTCATCTGCGTTATGGCCGCCGGGCGTGTCGTCGAAACCGGTACGCACGGCGAGCTGCTGGCCAGGGGCGGCGCTTATGCCGACCTCGCGCGCTCGCAACTCGTCGACGACGGCACGCAGAAAGACCTGTGAAGAGCGGGCGAGCGCTGCGCTACTCGCGTTGCAGCACTGTATTGACCAGCCGGTTCGCCCAAGAGCTGGATTGGAACGACTGCTTGAGTTCGACGGGGTCGTAGACAGTCTCGACCCACTCCATGAACGGCATCGGGTTCAATGCATTATCGGCAAGGTAGCGCTCGAAGAAATAGTCGAGGATGCCGGTATCGGCCTGCTTGATGTGGCCGAACTTCAGCGAAAGCTGCTGGCGCGCAAGTTCAATGGGCTCGCCTTCGCGCATGTAGCAGAACAGCGCGCTCATGAGACCGGCGCGGTCGGCGCCCGACTTGCAGTGCATGAGGACTGGATACTCGATCTCGTCGAACAGCTTCGCCGCGCCGCGAATCTCCTGCACGGAGGGCGCCGCCCGTGAGCGTACCTGATAATTGACGAGCCTGATCCCGTGGCGCTCGCACGCTTCGCGTTCAAGCCAGTAGCTCGAACAGTCCCGTTCTCCTCTCAGATTGACGATGGTACGCACCCCCAGGCGTGCGAACCGCGCGATGTGGCGCGGTGCCGGCTGTGCCGAGCGCCACGCCTCGCGCGACAACCGATGCCGGTTGAGATACAGGGAACGGAAGATTCCGTGGTCGATGAAATAGAGTTCGAAGTGGGAGGCTGGCCGACCCAAGTGCCGCCGCATCCAGTCCGGCGCGTTCAATACGATCCCGCGCCGGAGGCCCGACGTGACCTTGCGCATGGCGCGACGCGACTTTTTGAGCAAGGTCGTCATCCGATGCGGTCCGCCGGAGCCTTCCCCTGGAGTGCCGGACAGGCGCGCGCCAAGGCGCGCCACAACCAGCGCTTGTGGTACCCTGCACAGAGATCAGCGCCGCACGCGCCCCCGGAACGGCGTAAACTGCGCTCCGGCGGTCGTCCACTGCCGCCGCCGACGCACCCTACGAACACGTTTGATTTCGTTAATTATGCGCTATAGGAACCTTGCGCAAGGTGCTGTACGGCCTTGTCCCCGCCCCTGATCTCGAGGTTACGAGGCATTCCGCGGCATGGCACGCGACGTTCTCCATCGGCTGGGGATTCTGGGATTTGCCGGGCGCAATATTGCACGCCTTGTCAAGCTCGTACGACGCTCTTCCCCCCTGATCACGGACCCGCCTGACCTGACCGAGCGGCTGGCCAGTCAGCATCCGGGAATTTTGGCATTCTGGCATGGCCAGTTCATGATGGTCTGGGTGCTCAACCCGAAGGGGCTGCCGGTCCACGCCATGGTCGCGCGGCACGGCGATGCCGAACTGATCGGACAGGCGCTCAGCGCGCTTGGGGTCACCCTTATCCGCGGAGCAGGTGCCGGGCGCCGCAAGAAGGACCGCGGTGGGGCACAGGCCCTGCGCGCATCTCTCAAGGCGCTCGGCGACGGCGCCACCATCGCGATGACCGCCGATGTACCGCCTGGACCATCGCGCCGGGCCGGGGAAGGCATCATCACGCTGGCGCGGATGTCGGGGCGTCCCATCATGCCGGTCGCCCTCGCAACGAGCCGCTTCCTGGCGCTCGACACCTGGAGCCGGATGACGATCAATCTGCCGTTCGCGCGCATGGCCGCTGTCGGCGCCGACCCCATTTATGTGGCCCGGGACGCTGATGCAGCGACGCTTGAAGCGGCGCGGCTGAAGCTCGAGACGACACTCAATGACCAGACCCGGCGCGCCTACGAGATGGTGGGTTCCGACTACATGCGGGCGACCGCGCCCGCTGCCCTGCCGATCGACGCACCGCCGCCGCGGCGCGGTGCCGTGCTCTCCCTCTATCGAGGGGCCACTCGCCTGATCGAGCCCGCCGTGCCGGCATGGCTTCGTTATCGTCAGAGGCGTGGCAAGGAAGACCCTCGGCGGACACGCGAGCGCTATGGCATTGCAAGTTCGGCGCGCCCCCTCGGTACGCTTGTCTGGATGCATGCGGCGAGTGTCGGGGAGACCAATGCCGTGCTGCCGCTCATGCGCGCGCTCGCGGAACGCCGGCCGGAGCTGAGCTTCCTGCTCACCACCGGCACGGTAACGTCGGCGGAGCTGGCAGAGCGTCGCCTGCCCGCGCGTGCCTTGCATCAGTTCGTGCCGCTCGATTCGCCGAAGTTCACGCGGCGCTTCCTCGACCACTGGCAGCCGGACCTCGCCATCTTCACCGAGTCTGAGATCTGGCCAAATCTGGTTCTCGAACTCTCCGAACGCGGCACTGCGCTCGCCGTCGTCAACGCCCGCATGTCGCAGCGCAGCTTCCGGCGGTGGCGCAAGGCGCGCCGTACGGCGCGCGCGCTGCTTGGCCGCTTCCGTCTCGTCCTGGCGCAGAACGATCTGATCGCCAAGTGGTTTACGCAGCTGGGAGCGCGCGACGTGCGCCCGACCGGCAATCTGAAGATCGATTCGCCGCCTCCGCCTGTCGACGCGGTCGAATTGCAGCGTCTGCAGACCGCGATCAGTGGCCGCCCCGTCCTGCTCGCCGCGAGCACCCACATCGGCGAGGACGAGATCGTGCTGGAGGCACACCGCTTGCTGGCACGCGACCTGCCCGGCTTCCTCACCATTATCGCTCCTCGCCATCCCGAGCGCGGCAGCGACATCAGGGCGCTGGCCGACCGTGCGGGTCTCACCACCAGCCAACGCTCGCTCGGCGACTTGCCGGGTTCTGGAACGAGCATCTACGTTGCCGATACGATAGGCGAGCTTGGCACGCTTTACGCGCTTACAGATATCGCCTTCATCGGTGGTTCGCTCGTGCCGCATGGCGGCCAGAATCCGATCGAGGCGGTACGTCACGGCGCAGCCGTCGTCACGGGACCGCACACACGCAACTTCGCCGATCAGATCCGCGCGCTCACGAGCCACGGCGGCGCGACGATCGTGACGGATGCAGCTACGCTGGCGACAGAGGTTTCGCGTCTGCTCGGTGACGGCGCGGCGCTCGCCGCGCACAAGCGCGGAGCGGGAGAGGCTCTGGATGGCCTGTCGGGCGCGCTCGACCGCTCGGTGGAAGCGTTGCTCGAGCTGCTCCCGGCGCCCGCCGAAGAGCTTCGCCGTGCCTCTTGAAGAACCATCCTGGTGGTACGAGGACGAGACGACGGCCACGGCGCGCATGCTGATGCCTTTGGCGCGCCTCTATGCCCGCGCCGCGTTGCGGCGTCTCGATCACGCGCAGCCCTACCGCTCCCGTCTCCCCGTCATTTGCATCGGCAATTTTACCGCCGGCGGTACGGGCAAAACACCGCTCACCCTACACGTCGCGAGACACCTCGTGCACCTGGGCGAGCAGCCGGCGATCCTGACGCGCGGCTACGGGGGAAAGGTATCGGGCGCTCACTGGATCGATGCTGACCGCGATCGCGCCGATGTAACGGGTGATGAGCCGCTGCTGCTGGCACGCGCCGCCCCGACGCTGATCTCTCGCGACCGGCGTGCTGGCGCGATCGCAATCGAGGCCAGCGGCCGCGATGTCAGCGTAATCGTCATGGACGACGGCCTGCAGAACCCTGCGCTGACGAAAGACCTCACCATCGCCATCGTCGATGGCACACGCGGCGTCGGCAACGGCCTTGTCATACCTGCGGGCCCCTTGCGTGCTCCGCTCGACCGACAACTGGCGCTAGCGGACGCCATCCTGGTCAATCGCCCACCCTCGAGAGCGAACGCAACAGATGCCAGGGATGTCGACAATTCCCTGCTCGCTACTTTGCGCCGCGACTTTCCAGGTCCGGTGCTGGCTGCGCGCACGATGATGTCCGGCGACCCCGGCTGGCTTGCTGGCTCGCGCGTGGTCGCCTACGCCGGCATCGCCAATCCGAACCGCTTCTTTGATGGCCTTGCCGGGCACGGCGCCGACATCGTCGCGCGCCGTGCGTTCAAGGACCATCATGCCTTCACGGAAAAGGATGCGCGCGAACTCATCGCCCTCGCGGAGACGACGAACGCGCGCCTTGTCACGACGGCGAAAGACAGTGTGCGCCTGCTAGGCCGGACCGGTGCCCTCGGCGCCCTGTGCGAGGCGTCACAGACCATCGAAGTTGAACTGGTACTCGACGAGAGAGATGCTGGCCGGCTGAAAGACCTCGTCGCCTCGGCGGCCGCAACCGGCGGCTATAAGGGTCGCTTCACCTGACGCCGGACCTGATATTTCAGTCGCGCTTACCTCGACGCTCGACAAAGCGGCGGAACGAGATTTCTGCGCTGGCATACGGCTCCTGATGCGCAACGCTCCAGTACCGCAACTCGGCGAGTGGAATCTGTGCACCGGTCACCGCGCAACGGACGTAGTCGCCCGGCTCGGTGACCTGGAACTCGCCATCGAGATAGTGGACGCGCGCCTCGCCCCGCAACCCGAGAATCTTGTCGTACCGGTTCATGATCCACCCTGGCGATCGCGCAATGGCCCGGACCGCCCGCGCACACTAGCTGGAGCACCGGGGAAAATGAAGGTGAACTTATGCAGCGATCGGCCGGGCACGCATAGGGCCGCGCAGACGTCACAACGGGACTGCTCAGGGTCAGAACAACGAGCCCTGGCCGCTCTCGCGGTGACGCCGGCGGGGCGGAGCTGAGGATGTACCACCTGAAAGGGCCTGCGGTCCTACTGTTCCCTCTCCGGCCCTCACCGCTGGAGCACTGCTGCCCTCGCCATTACCGGACGCCTGGGCGGCGACATGGCCATCGGTGAATTCAATGTCGAGCGAGGCCCGGGGGGCAACCGCGGCAGCGCTGCGCAACATGCGCCCCTGATCGTCGCGCACGAGCGCAAACCCGCGCCTCAAGACGCTCTCGTGGCTGAGCCCCTCGGCGAGCTTGGCCAGCGCCTCCAACCGGGCCCGGCGAGCCGCAGTGGCGGCAGCGAAAGCCCGGGCAGCCCGGGCAACGAGCACGCCGACGCGCTCGCCTCCGCTGACGAGGCGCGTTCGGACGGAAACAGGTGACAGGCGCCCAGCCATTCGCTCAAAGCGGCTGCGCCGCTGCGCCGCCGACCTGGCAAGTGCATCAGCGGCCCGCCGCGACAGCGCCTCCAGCCGATCGCCTGCGCGCGCAACACCGACCGCGACGAGACGCGGCGACAGGCGCGCAGCAACCCGGGCGTGGCGCAGATGATGCGAGCGCGTGTTGGCGATGAGCGCACGACCGAGACGCCGTTCGACTGCGTCGAACCGCTGACGCGGCATCGCCAGCAGATCCTCCCGCCGGGGCAGTCCGCGCACGGCAGCACGCCAGTGCGCCCGCTGCTGGTCCACCAGACGCCGCAGCGCAACCGACATCCTGAGGCCCAGCGCGGATGTCTTCTCGTCGAGTTCGGAATACTTGGGAACCGCCCATTCCGCGGCTTTCGTGGGCGTCGGCGCGCGCGCATCGGCAACGAGGTCGATCAGCGTCCAGTCGGTCTCATGGCCCACCGCCGAGATCACTGGAATAGCGCTGTCGGCAACCGCGCGGACTACGATTTCCTCGTTGAAGCACCACAGATCCTCAAGGCTGCCGCCACCGCGGGCCACGATGAGCACATCGGGACGCACGACGGGACCGCCTTCGCCGAGCGCATTGAACCCTCGCACGGCTGAGGCCACCTCGCTGGCGCTGCCCTCGCCCTGCACGCGCACTGGCCAGACGATCACGCGCGTCGGAAACCGCTCCGCGAAGCCGGCAAGCATGTCGCGGATCACCGCGCCGGTCGGGCTCGTCACCAGACCCACGACGCGCGGCAGAAAGGGAATCGCCCGCTTGCGCGCCTCGTCGAACAGACCTTCGGCGGCGAGCTTGCGCTTGCGCTCTTCCAGCAGCGCCATCAGCGCGCCAAGGCCCGCCGGTGCAAGCTGCTCGATGACTATCTGGTACTTCGACGATCCCGGATAGGTGGTGACGCGCCCTTCCGCCACCACCTCCATGCCTTCCTCCGGCTTGAACCGTAGCCGCTGGAAGGCGCCGCGCCAGATCACGGCTTCTATCTTGGCCTTGTCGTCCTTCAGGGCGAAATAGCAGTGCCCTGAGGCGTGCGGACCCCGATAGCCCGAGATCTCACCGCGCAGGCGCACATAGCCGAAGCCGTCCTCGAGCGCGCGCTTTATGGCGCCCGAAAGCTCGGCAACCGTGAGCTCAGGTACGTTCGCCCCGGGATCGACCCTACGCGGGCTGCTTTCGGTGGACATTGTGCTCCAGCGCTTGTGCAGACAGCCGCGATGATACATCACCAGCCAGGTTACAATCGTGCGACCGCGGCTTATCCAGAACGAATATGCAGCGCCCTGGCGTCAACGTCCTCATTATCGGCTCAGGTGGCCGCGAGCACGCGCTCGCGTGGGCCATAGCGCGCAGTCCGCGTGCCCGTGCGCTCTTTGCCGCACCGGGCAATGCCGGTATCGCCGAGCTTGCAACCTGCGTCGAGCTCGACGTGAACCACCACGCGGCGGTGATCGAATTCTGCCGCGCGCAGGACATCGGCTTCGTGATCATCGGACCTGAGGCGCCGCTTGTGGCCGGACTAGCCGACGATCTTGCCGCCGCCGGCATCCTGCACTTCGGTCCGGGCATGGATGCCGCACGGCTCGAAGGGTCGAAGGGGTTCACCAAGGACTTGTGCGCCGAATTCGCGATCCCGACCGGCTCCTACGGCCGCTTCACCAGCGCTGAGGACGCGAAGGCCTATCTCGCGGAAAGACCCTTGCCCATCGTTGTCAAAGCCGATGGACTCGCGGCCGGCAAGGGTGTCGTCATCGCCACGACGGAAGCGGAGGCGATCGCAGCGGTCTCGGCATGCTTCTCCGGCGCGTTCGGTGCCGCTGGCGCGGAAGTCGTCATCGAGGAATTTCTTGTCGGCGAGGAGGCGAGCTTCTTCGCACTCGTCGACGGCAAGACGGCCGTCGCCTTCGGCGCAGCGCAGGATCACAAGCGCGTGGGAGATGGCGACACTGGCCCCAATACGGGCGGCATGGGCGCCTATTCGCCCGCGCCCGTGATGACCGACGAAATGATCGCCCGCACCATGCGGGAGATCATCGAACCCACGGTGGCGGGAATGGCCTCGCGCGGCACGCCCTTCAAGGGTGTGCTGTTCGCCGGTCTCATGATCACCTCGAGCGGTCCCAAGCTCATCGAGTACAACGTGCGCTTCGGCGATCCGGAATGCCAGGTGCTGATGATGCGCCTGGAGTCCGACGCGCTCGACGTCCTGATGGCGACAGCAGAAGGCAGGCTCGGCGAGCTTCAGATCGACTGGCACGACGCGGCGGCGCTGACCGTCGTCATGGCGGCACGCGGCTATCCGGGAACACCGCTGAAGGGCACGCACATCCGCGGTCTGGAGCGGGCCGCCGCAACCGAAGGTGTGGAGATCTTCCACGCTGGCACGCGCCGCGACGGCGGTCAGATCTTGGCCAACGGCGGCCGCGTGCTGTGCGTGACTGCGAGCGGTGGCTCCGTTGCCCAGGCGCAGGCGCGCGCCTATCGCGCAGTGGACCTTGTCGACTGGCCGGAGGGCTTTTGCCGCCGCGACATCGGCTGGCGGGCGGTGGCACGCGAGCGCTCGGGCAAGGACGGTGCGTAAACATTGACCGTGCCGCGCTGCTTCGTACGGCGCTGCGGAACTCCTTAAGGCACCGCAATTCTCCGGCGCGGAACGTCGCAGAACGAAGGCCCGCGCATGGTATGATCGGGCGCACGACACCCAAGTGTGCAGCAAGGCGCGCCGGTGCATGACCAGACCGGATCGATCATGACGCGAATGCCCAAGTCCAGCCCGAAGCAGGCGCGCTCAGCGTCCAGTGTCCCAGCTCCGCGGCCGCGCATCGGCCTCGCCCTGGGCGGCGGCGGCGCGCGCGGCCTCGCCCATATTCCGGTTTTGGAAGCCTTCGACGAAATGGGACTCAAGCCGGACGTCATCACCGGCACGTCGATCGGCGCTATCTTCGGGGCCGCCTACGCGTCCGGTCTGTCGGGCCGGGAGATCCGCGCGCATACGAGCGAGATGCTGACGCAGCGCCTGAGCCTCGTGCGCGAACTGTTCTCGGCCCGCGCGCATGCGACCTCGCGCTTCCTGGGCCTGCTCGCCGGCCGCTCCGCTCTGCTCGATCCGGCAGCCCTTCTCGACATCATCATGCCGCGACGGCTCGCACCGGATTTCGAGAGCCTGAAGATCCCGCTCAAGGTCGTCGCCACCGATTTCTATCTGCAGGAGCCATACGTATTTTCGCAGGGCAACCTGCGCCGCGCCGTCGCCGCCAGCATGGCTCTGCCGGTCATCTTTCAGCCTGTGATGGTCGACGGCCACGCGCTCATCGATGGAGGGCTCGCCAATCCTCTGCCCTTCGATCTGCTCAGACGACCGGACGGACCCGGTGGGCCCGGAGACGTCGACATCGTCGTCGCCATCGATGTCAGCGGCGCGCCGCAACGCCTCGATAACCGCGATCATCCCTCCGCCATGCAGGCCCTGTTCGCGAGCGCCTTTATCTTCGAGAGGACGATCGTCCGTGAGAAGCTCAAGTCCTTACAGCCCGACGTGTTCATCGAAGGCGGCACCAGTCATTTCCAGGTTCTCGACTTCCTGAAGCTGCCCGAGATCCTGGCTGCCGCCGAGCCGGCCAAGGCCCGTCTCAAGCAGCAGCTCGCGCGCGTGATGGGGAGCGTGACGCTCACCGAGCAGCCCTTGCCCGCCCTCACCGACCGGCGCGGAGCCGGCGAACCGCCACAGGCGCCCGAGCGCAAGCGCAGACGCCGCTTGCTGCCCCGAATTGCGGGCAGCGGTGACGCAGAGCCGTGAAGCGATGGCGGCGCATGGCCGCACATCTTGGCCGCTCGCCGGGCTGCCCCGCCTCGGCGACGAAAGTCCCGGCGCTGCCATCCCGGACGATCCGCCTCTAAGCCCTTCCATCTCCGGTGATCAGGCTCTAAAAGCGGGGCTCCAGCGCCGGTGGGACACGCGCGGATGGCCTTGGGCCCCCGTGCTTCCCACGTTGCCTCGGGCCCGCAGGCGGAATACCGCCACGCGGAGACCGGCGTCGGCCGGGCGGGTAGCTCAGTGGTAGAGCATCTGACTTTTAATCAGATGGTCGAGGGTTCGATCCCCTCCCCGCTCACCAATGATTTCAATGGCTTATTAATTTTTCTGGCTCTTCTTTCTGGGTCCTGGCAACCAACTGGCAACCAACCGAAGCCCGGGATGCTCGTAGCCCTAGGGTCGGCGTTGTTCTTCCAATACGTACTGCACCAGTCATTCGGTCGGGATCAACGCCGCATACACGTACGTTTCGGTGATCCAAACCCCATCTGAGGTGACATTCGACATTCCTACACTAACGCCCGCTTCGACAGGCCAGCCGTAGCCAAGCAACTGAGGGGTAAGCGTGATGGTCAGGCCTTGCCCGGTGTTTCCTCGGGTGATTACGATATCAACCACTGCACGCTCCTGAAGGTTGGCGGCACTTGATCGCTGGTACGATCAAGCAGATTTAAACCACTGAAGAATCAGAAATCCGGCGAAAAACGCAAGACCGATAGCATTGTTGAATATGAGACCCTGTGTGAGGCATTTCTCTAGTGTCGCAAAGAAACTCTTGCTTCGCATTTCTTGCCTCGCGGGGCGCATTAGGAGCTGGACGATCTGCCATCGCGTCGGACTGTCTTCAAATGCATCGACTTGTCTAACGCAACACCATAGTGAATGGCGCGGGCGGCAATCAGGAGCAACATCCAGAAAGGTACCAATTGCAGGAAGTGTTCCCGAACATGCGTCGAGAGCATCAGTCGAAAATCTGCCATCACCCACCTCCCGCCTGCGCCACGCGCATCTGAACCCTTCACAACAAGCGATGGGCTTTGTATTCCTTCACGATCTGCACGCGAAGTGCCGAAAGTGACGGGCCCCGCGCCACCGGGAACCAGCTGGGCCGACCAGGGATCAGTTGCAGAGAGGGGGCTCTTGCAGAGAAAGGAGACATTGAGGCGCCCCGATCTTCGGCTCGATGACGTTTGAATCAACGCTGCCGCTCAACATTCGACGGCGGAGATTTGGTCACCCAAGGATTGGCTGATCTGTACCTGACGGGCTTGCGTCCCGTCGACGGTCGCAACTCATCGCGTACGTCTCACGATTCGCCCGACGCACCCTGCCGGGACTGATTTTCGGCTGCACTGGCTCGCCTCTGTGGCGTGTCATAAGATGCCTCGAAACGGGAGGGCGACACCATGTTAGAAAGGTGGTTCAAGCGACCAAAACCGCAGGACGTCGTCACACAATCCGAAATACCGGCGTTGGTCGATGTGGCAACCGCGGTGAGGATCGAGGCCCCTGCCACGCTTGTAGGCGGGCCGGTTTCCGCAGCTCCGTCGATGGTGCCCGGCTCTTTCGATGTCGCCACCATGGCGAGGGGTCCTGAAGGTTCACTGGTGGCGCCGACGATAATTGCGGGTGGAGCGCCTCCGTTGCCGGGTGTGACGGACGCTCCGCTGCCGGCAGGAGCCGTGCTCAACGGACGTTACGAGGTCATCAAACCGATCGGGCGTGGAGGCTTTTCTTACGTGTATCTCTGCCAGCACGTGCGCAACGGGCGCTTACATGCGGTCAAAGAGGCGTACGCAGCGGGCTGCGGCAGGGTGGGCAACGGCGTGATGGCTGGAGCCGGATCACGGCTCGAACAGGCCACCCGCGCGTTGTTGCGCGAGGTTTCGGCCATCTGCCGCCTGGACCATTCCGGCATCGTGCACTTCGACGACGTCTTCGAAGCCAACGGCACGTTGTGCTTCGCCATGGATTTCGTGGAGGGAGAGGCCTTGTCCTCACTATTGGCCCGTCGCCGTGGCATCTCGCCGGCCACCTTCGCCGACATAGCCGAGAAACTAGTTGACGCTGTCGGCGCGCTTCATGCCGCCGATGTGCTGCATGGCGACATCAAGCCGGCGAACATCATTCTTCGAAAGGATAAGTCGTTGGTGCTGATCGACTTGGGCAGCGCAGAGAGGTTGTCCGATCTCGAATACACCGAGCCCATCGTCACGCCCGGCTTCTCTGCCCCCGAACGTTATGCCGCGGGGGGCAATGTCGGCACGTGGTCAGACGTGTATTCCTGCGCCGCAACGCTGGGCGCCGCGATCGTCGGCACGGTGCCACCGGACCCGGCAACTACCGGCCCCGATGCGATCCACACCTTCCTTGAAACCGGGCGCCAGCGGATGCCCGACCAATCGCAGTGGCTGACCGGCATAGAACGAGGCCTCGGCGCTGGTGTCAAAGACCGCGCGGCCGACATCGACGAGCTACGTGCGGCGCTGGGACTTACGAGCTCCCCGGTATCCCGGGGCGAACGCACCGCCACGGCGAGCGACGGCGCCTCGGTGTTCGTATCCTACGCTCACAAGGATTCCGTCACAGTCGAGACATTCGTCCGAGCACTGCAGCGTCGCGGCGCAGGCGTTTGGATCGACCGCAGGGGGATCAAACCGGGCTCGCGGGCCTGGGGTGCCGAGATCGTAAAGGGTATGCGGGGCTCGCAGGTGGTGTTGCTGTTCGCATCGTCGAGTGCGATGGCGTCTGACAGCGTCAAGGAAGAGATCTATCTGGCCAAGGATCTGCGTAAGCCGATCCTCGTCGCGCGCCTCGACGACACGCCCTTTGACGACGACGTGCATCTGTTTCTGACGCGCACGCAGCACCTTGCCGCCACCAGCCTAACCCCGATCGAGTTCGCCGCCGCAGTCGTGGCCGCGTTGGGCTGACCAACGCTGGGCAGAGTTAGCTACCGTCGTAGACCGCACGTCATCCGCGCAATGACGATTTAGACGGCACGGTCACTCGACAGCCAACAGCGGACACCTTCGTTCACCGGGCCTTGGCAGGCGAGATCGGTCATGATCTCTTCAAACGTCGCTGTGGCCGGCTACCGACCGTGGGCGGTCTGACGTCTTGGGCCGGAAGCGGAACTGGGACATGTTTGCAAATGGCTTGCGTGGAGGGTCGCACAAAGCCTTCTTGTGCGACATGTAGAGAATGGCTCAGTTGAGCCATTCCCTGCCGCTGTTGGGGAAACCGGTGGCGTACCACCGAAAAAGAGTGCGCGGATTAAGAGAGCACAGTTCCTATGGCGAGCTGCATTTTCTGTGAAATCATCTCGCGCGAGCGCCCCGCCGACATCCTCGCCGAGAACGACGATGTCATGGTCTGGCTTTCGTTGGAGCATCACCCAATTGTGGTGCCCAAGCTGCATGTGCCCGACCTCTTTGGGCTCAGCGATGTTCTTGGCGCGGTACTCATGCGTGAGACCGTTCGCGTAGCCAGGGCTGTGCGAACTGGGCTGCATTGCGACGGCATCTACGTGACGCAAACCAATGGCGAAGCCGCAGGCCAGAGCGTCTTCCACCTTCACCTGCACGTCTACCCTAGATGGCTGCCTGGCTCACCCAACCGGATTAACCTGTCTGCCAGGATTGACCGCCCGGCACGTCAGGCGCTTGCGGAAGCGATCAAGCGTGTGTTGGACGGCGATTGAAGCGGGCCCGCGGGCGCTACCGACAATGGTGTGCTCTACCGCGCTAGCGGTCTAGTGCAATAGACGTTTTGCGACGGCGCGCATTTGTGCGACACCAAACGCTGAGCGATCTCGACTTCCTAGTTGGGTCTTTTTCGTTTTGCAACGACGAGTTGATCGACGTTGTGCAGAGTTTGCGGACATCGAGTTGCCTAAAGCCCGCACGGTCGAATCATGAAGCGTCTCACTGCCATTCGGCAGCACCGCGCCGAACGCCATCGTCAACGAGAGAATGACGTGCCACCGACATGAAACTCAGCTCGAAAAGAAGCACATCGTCGCGCGCCATGGGCCAAAATTCAGGATCGCGTTTACAGATCATTACGGCATATTCTATCGGCGGCAGGGCGTTGCAGCCTTAGCCGCAACGCACTCTTTTCAATTCTCAAGTTCGGCTTCAGAGGGGACGGCCACCGTTTGACTGCGTCGCAAGGTCCCGGCCACGCTGAGCCCAACTCTCATAAATGTCGGCCCATGTTGGTCCGCAATCGACATAGTTCGGATACGTTCCGGTCCCGGCCGGACCATCCCAGCAAAACTTGTAGTTCGAGTCCGCTCCGCCACTCACCAACTCGAGGTCGCTGGCGGTCAGTTCGCGCAAATCATTCTTGTTCATTCCACAGTCCTTTCTGTTCAGTGTCGTTCGAATGCGACGACACGCAGGTTGACGGCCGAATTCGATCAGAACCCCCGGCCGAATGGAATTCGGAGCAGCCCTAAGAGATCGCGCAGAGGGCCGCCAGGCATTCCATCGAGCGTGGGCGAGTACATTCTTCCGTCTTCACCGAAGACCGGAACGCAGTTTAGTGCGCCGCCGTTGACGAGTTCAATCTCGGCATCGTCGAGTGCACGCAGCTGACGAGCCTTGGTGTTTTCATGAGTCATGATTGACGTGGTCATGCGGATGCTCCTCTGTTGAGAAAAGCCGGGTCAGTCGGAACATTTCCGGCGCCGGGCCATCATTCATTGCGCCTGGCACCTGTGCACGCTGTTCCCTAGGAAACGCTGAACGCCTTTTCTTCGAGCAGGGGGGCTTCGACCAGGCATGTGGTAGGGCACATGGGTATCGGAGGATCCGAACCGCCGGTCATCGGGTCGAAAAGGTCAAAGCAGGCCACGAAGACCGCGCATCCCGGCCCGAAGATCCACTTGACTGAAAAGGAGGGCGGTATCAGGCTCAGGTCGGCGCGGTCGCGGATCACCCCATGCACGTCTATTTTCGCGGAAACCTGAGTCAAAGGCTCCGGCTCGCATCTGGGCTGGTTCTTTTTTTGTTTGCCGCGACGCATTTTCTCAATCATGCACTGGGCTTGGTCAGCCTTGAAGCGATGCATCAAGCGCAGGCGCTGCGCACATCCGTCACGCGATCACTTCCCGGGACCGTCATTCTTTTTTCGGCACTGGTGGTCCACGTTGTTCTGACCCTAATCAAGCTTGGTCGGCGCACGACATGGCGTATTCCCAAGTGGGAAGCGATGCAGATCGGTTTCGGTCTGGCGATTCCGTTCCTGCTGCTGCCACATATTGTCAACACGCGAATGGCACACACATTCTTTGCGGTTGACGATTCGTATCTCTATGAGCTGACGCGTCTCTGGCCGGCGAGCGCGGTCCAACAGAGCGTTCTCCTGCTGTTGGTGTGGACGCACGGCTGCATGGGCCTACACTACTGGTTGCGGCTTTCCGCGGCATATCGGCGGATTGCGCCTGTCCTTCTCGTAGGCGCGTCAGCGTTGCCGCTGGCGGCCATTGCGGGCTTTGCCGTGTCTGGCACGATAACTGCCGACATCATGAGCGATCCTGATGCGCTCTCGCAACTCAAGGAGCAGTCCAACTGGCCTGACGCCGCAGAGTCCGCCGTACTTGAGCGATGGCGCAATTCCGCTCGGATCGCGTTTGCTCTTGCGCTAATTGCGACCGCAGCTTTCGTGTCGATTCAATCGCAGCGGCGTCGCCGACAGCCCGGGGGTATTCCGGTGACCTATGGAAGCGGCAGGACAATCTTTCTCCAGCCCGGCCGGACGATACTGGAAGCCAGCCGGGATGCAGGAATCCCGCATGCATCCGTTTGCGGCGGCCGCGGCCGTTGTTCAACATGCCGCATTCGGATCGAAAAGGGCGGCGAACAACTTCTTCCCCCCGATGACGGGGAGGCAATCACGTTGCGTTCAATCGATGCGCCGGCGAATGTTCGCCTCGCTTGCCAGGTTCGACCGACTTCGCCCATATCGATCGCACTCGTCAGTGCTCCTCAAACACACGCGCCGCTCGAACGTGAATTTGCGGAAGTGCGCGAGTTCGTCGGCTATCATGTACGATCGAAGCTTGCCGGTCAGTTGGTCGAATTCGCCTCGAACGATGTCGGGCATATTCGCGCCTGGCTTGAAGAGCGCGTCGAGTATCATATACCGGACATCCAGTTCTCCGACCGATCAGTCGAACTTGCGGGGGCGCGTCTCGACTATCTGGGCAAGCGAGCGATAGCGGTCGTCGTCTTCGGCAGAGATCCCGATTGGGTCAGCGTCTCCGTCATTCCGGCTGGCACGTCGAAATTCGATTCCATAAATGCGGTTCGAAACGGCTACCACGTGGTTGGCTGGTCGATCGGCCAAAGCCGCCTTCTCGCAGTGACCGACCCCGCATTGTCAGGTGTCGGTCACATCGCCGATATGACGGATGAGGCAGCGCTTTCAGACCTCGAAAAGAGGTACCGCCGTGTCCGTACCGAAGAACACGGTTGGTTCGCAGACCGTTCGGAAGGCGAACGCCGCGGTATAACGGTTCTCACATCCGAAAGCCTGTCACTCGATAACGCGGAAAAGGAGCCCTCGCGATGACCGAACTGTTTCGTCGCGAGGCCGTGCAGCACGCGACACGCCGGCTAGATGGAACTGTTGTCCTCGCTACTCCCCTGTCCCTAAAGACCCTGGGCATTTTTCTTGCAGCTATCATCTTTGCCGTCAGCGCTTTCGCCATGCAGGCAAGCTACTCGCGCAAGGCGACGGTCACCGGGTACCTCGTGCCGGACCAGGGCATGATCCGTGCCGCATCCCAGGCGCCGGGAACGCTGCAGAGCGTTCTGGTGCGCGAAGGCGCGTTGGTCGAGACTGGCGACCGCATCGCCGTCCTCAGTCTGGCGACGGAAACCGCTGCAGGTAACGTGGGAGATGTCGTTTCGCAGGGGATCGAGACGGAAACGCGCGCGGCGCGTGTCAAGGCCGAGGCGCGATTTGCTCAGTTAGAGGTAGAGCGCGAACAGACGAACAACCGTCTGGCAAAGGCTGAGGCCGAATTGGGGCAGGTCAACCAGCAAGTCCAACTACAAAAGCAGCGCGTCGAACTTGCGAAGTCGGAATGGGAGCGAGGAAAGGAAATCGCCAAAAAGGGCTATCTCGCAAGACGCGAGGTGGACGCGCGGCGTTCTGCCGTCCTCGGTGCGGAGCAGGAGTTGGCGGCCCACCAGCGTCAGGTTGCGGCGATCGAGCGTGATATTGCTGACATTCGGGCCCGCCTTGCCTCAATTCCTCTGGAGATCAGCTCGGCCCGTTCCGAAGCCGACGCAGCGCAAGCATCGATCTCGCAACGGCGTGCCGAATCCGAGGCGCGCCGGCTTCAGTTCGTTACCGCTCCAGTGAGCGGACGCGTTGCTGCACTGCCCGTCATCTCAGGCCAGTCGGTGAACTCAGGCGCGACCGTGGCCGTCATCGTACCGGCCGGGGGGCGGCTCGAAGCCGAACTGCTCGCTCCCTCTCGTTCCATAGGCTTCATCCGGCCGGGGCAGGAGGTCGCGCTTAACCTGCAGGCGTTTCCCTATCAACGTTTCGGGACAATCGCAGGCAAAGTCCGCACCGTCTCTACGACAGTCATCGGGCCGAGCGAAGTCGGCTTTCAGGGCCTCAATCTACAGGAGCCGGTGTTCCGTATCCGCGTTTCACTCGAACGCGAAGCAATGGCGGCATACGGCGAGGAAATTCCGTTGCAGCCCGGCATGCTTGTTTCCGCAGAGATTGTTTTCGATCGGCGCAGTTTGATGGAATGGCTGTTTGACCCGATCTACGCAGTGGGCCGCCGCGCATGAGCATCGTCGGCGAGCTGGGCCTTGGAACTCGAAAGTTGCCTGTCATCACAGCTTCGGAGGCCGCTGAATGCGGTCTGGCCTGTATGGCTATGATCTCGCGTTACCACGGGCACGACGTTGATCTGAATGGCTTGCGGCAGCGTTACGCTTTCTCGCTGGCCGGTGCATCGCTGAAAAGCCTGATGGGGATAGCCGATCAGTTGGGTTTCTCCACGCGCGCACTGAAGGTTGAGTTGCCGGCTCTTGGGCAAGTTCACCTGCCAGTCATTGCACATTGGGACCTCAACCACTTTGTCGTTCTGAAATCCGTCGGCCGGCGAAAGGTCGTCATCCACGATCCAGCGGTCGGACTGCGCACGCTGCCCATTGATGAATTTTCCAAGCACTTCACTGGTGTGGTGCTCGAGCTGGCGCGCTCCGAGGCCTTCGAGCCAATCAGTGCGCGCACGCCGATCAAACTTTCCATGCTGTGGTCCCGGATCACGGGCTGGTGGAGCGCGGTGGCGGGTGTCTTGGTGTTGTCGGTCGCGCTTCAGATCGCCGCCTTTGTCGCACCATTGCAGATGCAGCTAGTCGTCGATCAGGCGATTGCCCAGTCGGACAGTGACCTGCTTTTGGTGATCGCCCTCGGGTTTGGCGCACTTGTCGTCATCCAGGCCTCGATCGAGGCGTTGCGCAGCTGGGCCCTGCGTGTATTCGGACATCTTCTCAGTTTCCAGGTTACCGGAAATCTGGTCCGTCATTTGCTGCGGCTTCCGAGCGACTTCTTCGAAAAGCGGCACGTTGGCGACATCATTTCCAGGCTCGGATCGGTGAAGCCGATACAGGAAGCAATCACGCAAGGCGTTATCAGCAGCGTTATTGACGGCATCATGGCGATCATCGCCGCCGCCATTCTATTCTTCTATTCGACGCAACTCGCCCTTATCGTCATTATCGCAGTTCTGATCAATCTTGGGCTTTCGCTCGCTCTTGTCCCGCGCATGAAGCAGCGGATGGAGGAGTCAATTCTGGCAGAAGCAAAGGAGCAGACCCACCTCATTGAGACGGTCAGGGCTGCTACGACGCTCAAACTGCTCGGCCGGGAAATCGTCCGGGAAGGCGGCTGGCGCAACCTTCATGCCGAGGCGACCAATGCTGGCATCGCAGTCGGCAAATTCCAGATTGCACAAGGCTTCGTCCAGAGCGTGATCACCGGCCTGCAAACCGTGATCGTCATCTACGTCGCTGGAAGCATGATACTGGCGGGGCAGGGTTTCTCCGTCGGCATGCTGTTCGCATTCCTCTCGTACCGCCAGACGTTCACAGACCGGGCGATGGCGCTCGTCAACCAGCTGATGCAATTCCGCTTCCTGAGGCTTCATCTCGACCGGCTATCGGACATCGTGCTGACGCCTGCGGAAGCAACCGGGCAGGATATGGGGCTGATCAATACAGAGGGGCGGTTGCGGCTGAAGAATGTCTCGTTCCGGTACGGTGTGACCGATCCATTGGTTCTCGAGGATATCAATCTGGAGATCGAGCCGGGTGACTACATTGCAATTCAGGGCTCGAGCGGCGGTGGGAAGACGACCCTTCTAAAACTGCTTCTTGGTCTCAACCAACCGTCTGACGGCTACATCGAACTCGACGGGCACTTGGCATCACCGGAGCGCTGGCGCGCCTGGCGCACGCATGTAGGCGTCGTGGCGCAGGATGATCGTCTCATGTCCGGGACGCTTGCGGACAATATCGGGGGCTTTGATCCTGACCTGGATATGCAGCGCGTGGTTGCGGCGGCCATGGCGGCCCAAGTGCATGCCGATATCGTGCGCGCGCCGATGCAGTACCTGACACTGGTGGGCGACATGGGCTCGACGCTGTCGGGCGGCCAGCGCCAACGCGTTCTGCTTGCGCGTGCCTTGTATCGCACCCCGAAGATCCTGATCCTCGACGAGGGAACTGCAAACCTGGACGAGGAAAACGAGACGCTTATCGCTGATCTCATCGACAAGATGCCGATCACTCGCATTGTTGTGGCCCATCGGCCGACACTACTGCGTCGCGCGGAGCGTGTCTTCACCGTCGGAGCACGCAAGCTCACGGCCAACGAAAGAGCAAATTCTCCCGACCGGCCGACGCCCGATGCTGCGATGGAACCCGCGGCAAATTAAACTTGACGCCCGCAAGGCCACCCACATTTTCTCATCTGTTACGTGCGGACCAGACGCTCGCTGGGCTGAGGCAGATAGTCGAAGGCAACCTCATCAAGTCCGTTGGCGGTGCCGATCTAAAAGGAAATGAGACCACAACAGTCATAGACTGCGCCGGCCGCACGCTTATGCCGGGTTTGACCGACGTCCATTGGCACATGACAATGGCCGAGGTTCCGCAGATGACAATTCTCACCGGCGATGTCTACGAGGTCGCGGCCCGCGCGGTTCCGGCCGCAGAGCGGACATTGATGCGGGGGTTCACCACCGTGCGCGACATCGGGGGGAACAGCTTTGCCATCAAGAAGTTGATCGACTCTGGCGTCATTCCCGGCCCGCGCATGCTGGTGGCAGGTCCTCCGCTCAGTCAGACCGGTGGGCATTATGACTATCGCCTTCCCAGTTCTCTTCCATCGGACGAGCCAATCGATTACTGGAGCCGTAACTCCTTCTTCGTTGTCGCCGACGGGGTGCCCGAAGTTCAGCGGCGTGCCCGCGAAGTTTTCCGAATGGGGGCCAGTCAGCTCAAGATCGCGGCCGGCGGTGGCGTGGCGTCGATCTTTGACCCGCTCGACGTGCGCCAGTACTCGCTTGAAGAAATGAAGGCCGCGGTCGACGTCGCCAAAAGCTACAACAGCTACGTCGCAGCCCATGTCTTTACGGACGAGGCTGTGCAGATGGCCGTGGAAGCCGGCATCAAGACCATTGAGCATGGAATGCTTATCGGCCGTGACACACTCGAACTGATGAAGAAGAACGGCGTTTGGCTGAGCACTCAACCAATTCTGGATGATGAAGACCGCATGGTCTTCCCAAGCGAAGACTCCAACAAGAAATTTCGGATGGCGACGGCGGGTACTGAACAAGTCTACGCCCTCGCCAAGGAAATCGGCGTCAAGATTGGGTTTGGAACCGATTCATTGATGGATCCCGCCTCGGCCGCGAAGCAGGGCAAGCTCCTGAGCAAGCTGGCGAAGTGGTTCACGCCCTACGAGGCGTTGAAGATGGCAACCTCAGACAATGCCGAACTCATGGCAATGGCGGGACCGCGACATCCCTATCGGGAGGGACCCCTTGGTGTCATCAAGGAGGGCGCCTATGCCGACCTGATCCTGGTGAACGGCAACCCGCTGGAGAACCTCGATCTAGTCGCCGATCCGGACAAGAACTTCGCCGTCATCATGAAAGACGGGAAGATCTACAAGAACGCGATCAATTAGTCGTCAATCGACACGCAGGGGGTCCGCTTGCGACAACGCGCGCGCCGTCATCCGGCTCGCGCGAGCCGTCAGAGTGAATCGCCATTCAACCCGTTCGGGGATGAGTTGTGGGATATGTGCAGGTTCTTGGAGGGGCTAGGGCCAGTTTAGATCGCCTGGGACCAGCGTAATTGAAGTTAGCTAGCCTCGTTTGAGGCGCGAGCCGCATATGCGGGGAGAGCAAACCGGAGCCGACGTGATGCGACGCTTAAATTGGGGGGGCTTGTCTTTCGGCTTGTTCGGGCTGGTTCTGCTCGCGACGTCAGGTTCTGCTCCCGTCGCGGCCGAAGGCAGTATTCTCGAACGTAGTCGACTGACCGGCGATTGGGGCGGGGTGCGCACATCTCTCGAAGACCGAGGCATCAGCGTCAAGGCGACCTGGACATACTTTCTCGAAAGTGTCGTCACCGGCGACAATCCAACCGGTCCGCTTTCAGGCGGTCATGTCGATGCTGTTCTGACCTTTGACGGTACACGCGCCAACTTCATCAAAGGTTTCGCCATTGATGTTGCGCTTGAAGGGCACTACGGAAGGACGATCAACAGCCACGCCGGAACTGTGATTCCGCCCAACTTCGCCATGAGTGTGATTGAGGCAGGTGACAGTGTCTGGGGGATGACGCGGTTCAGGGCAACGCAGCAGCTCGGAAACGGCGTCAGTGTCTATGTCGGCAAGTTCACCCCGCTCTACGGCTTCCAAAACGAATTCATGGACGGCCGAGGCCTGACCAAATTCGAGCATACGGCCTTCGTGGCCAAACCTGCTGTTGCCGGCAGCATTGCGTACACGGCATGGATGGCAGGAATCAATTGGAACATTATTCCATCAAGCGGGCCGCGGGACCGCGGTACATGGTTGAAATACTTGGTGCAGGATTCAAACCTCACCGCCACCCGCTGGGGCCTCGATACTTTGTTCGACAACGGCGTCAACATGCTGGCGGAGGTCGACTTCCCAACGAACTTTTTTGGTTTGCCGGGCAACCACGTCATCAACGTTACCTGGTCAAGCCGGAAGCGGACATCGCTCGACATCAACGAAGCCGTCATCCTGCCGGGCGGCGGCATAGCACCGGGGGTTTTAGACAGGACTTGGTCGCTCTTTTACTCGTTCGATCAGTACCTCTACGTCGATCCGATTGATCCGAAGCGCGGTTGGGGATTGTTCGGCAAGGTCGAGTTCTCAGACGCCAATCCAAATCCCGTCGCGCTTGCCTTGGCCTTCGGTCTCGGTGGTACAGGGCCGTTTGATTCCAGACCGAGTGACAAATGGGGCATCGGCGGTTTCGTCGTGGATTTGTCTGGTACCCTGGAAAACTCGCTAGCCGGCATTGTCGATCTGACAGGTGAGAGAGGATACGAGGCCTTCTACAGTTTTGCCCTGACGCCGTCGACATCGCTTAGCATTGACGGCCAGGTGCTGCGTCCGGCCGATAAAGCCAGAGACTGGCAATCCGTCTTGGGCCTTCGCTTGAACGTAAATTTGTGAAGCCGTCAAAGCCGAGCGCATGGAACTGACTTACGAGTGAAGACTTGTCAGGTCATGGCTAGGGTCCGGACTCTTTGGCACCACCATATGGCGACGGCGGTAAGGCAGATGGTTGCCTAGGAATTCTTCACGTTGCGGTCGAAGCGTGTGACTATGCGGCGGTAGTCCATAAACCGCTGGGTTTGGTTGTCGGCTTGATGGTGGTATCCTGACGGGGAGTCGATCGACTTCTGAGCCTACCTAGCATTGACGTTCGACTTCCGGTCTCTCTACGGGGCGTTCGACGTTGTCCCATCGATGCTGCAACAGCTCAGGGCAGCTTGGGGTCAGGCGCGTCGACTGGTAACCACGTCACGGAAGAATTAAGGTCAAAACCGGGATGCCATGCGCCAACATGGCGATCTTATCCTTAGCTTTGACAAGAGCAATGAACCACGCCTCTGTCGTCACAGCGATGCGCAGCATCCGTCGGCCCGCGGGTCGGTCGCGCCCGACATGACGCCGGCCCTATCGACTGCGACCATACCCGCATGTCCCATCGTGTCGCTGAACGGCTCGATTACCTCGACGTCGTGACCGGCCGCGCGCAGTGCTGCGACGAGGTCGGCTGAGATGCGGCTCTCGACCTTGAGATTAGTTGAAGCTTGGCCCCATGTGCGGCCCAGCAGCCATCGCGGTGCCGTCACGGCCGCCTGCATGTCCTGCCCGAACAGCACGTGCCGGGTGAAGATCGCTGCCTGGGTTTGTGGCTGGCCTTCTCCGCCCATTGTGCCGTAAGCGAGCGTGCGGCCATCTGCGAGGCGGGCAAGCCCCGGATTGAGCGTATGGAAGGGCAGGCGGCCGGGGCCGAGTTCATTGCAGCCCGGAGCGAGCGAAAAGCCTGCGCCGCGATTCTGCCAGACGACGCCGGTGCCGGCGGGCACCACGCCCGAGCCGAACTCCCAGAAGATGCTCTGAATGTAGCTGACAACGATCCCGGTGCTGTCGGCCGCTCCCATCCAGATCGTGTCGCCAGGGACCGCGATGTGCGGCCAGGGTGCGGCACGGTGCCTGTCGATCCGTTTCGCTTCCGCCTCAATCGTCGCCGGCAGGAGCCAGCTTCGCCAGATCTCGCCCATGCGGTCGGGATCTCCGAGGTGCGCGTTGCGGAGAATGAACGCGCGCTTTGTTGCTTCGACGAGCCCGTGAACATGCGCAAAGCCCTCGGCAGTCGTGACACCCAGCTTGTCGAACAGGGCCAGGATCATCAACGAAGAAGCGCCCTGCGTCGGTGGCACCATGTTGAACACGTCGCCGCACGCGAGCCGTACGTGAGCAGGCTCAACCCGCTTTGCCCGATAGCTTTCAAGATCCGAAAGCCGTAGCGGACTTCCAGCGGATTCCAGGCCGCGTGCGAGGCTACGTGCGAGATCGCCGCGGTAGAAGTCGTCCAGGCCCGACTGGGCGAGCTGAGCCAACGTCGCGCCCAATGCATCCTGGCGCAGGACCGAGCCGGTTGCCGGTGGACCCGATGGGGCGAACGTTTCGGCAAAACCCGACACGTCGAAAAGCTCCGACCACTTTTCGGCAGTAAGCCGCTCTTGCGAGGCAGTGACCGGAACGCCCTGGTGTGCGTGTTGGATCGCTTCGGCAAGCAGGCGCGCAACGGGCAGGCGTCCACCTGCTTCAGCCGCCATACGCAGAGCGACGTCCCAGCCTCCGACCGCACCGGCGACGGTGAGGGCGGCAAGCGGACCTCGCGTCGGGATCGCCTCGCGGAAACCGTGACCGGCGTAAAGCCCGAGCGTCGCCAGGGCCGCTGCCTGCCCGCAGGCGCGGATTCCGACGGGAGCCTCGCCCGGCCGCGCAATGATCCAGAAGCCGTCGCCACCGATCGAGTTCATGTGCGGATAGACGACGGCAATGGTGGCCGCAGCCGCAACCATCGCCTCGATCGCGTTGCCGCCTTCGCGCAGGACGTTCGCGCCGGCTTCCGCTGCCAGATGATGCGGAGCTGTGACCATACCGCCAAGACACGTGCGGGCGCGAAGCATCATCCTGCCTTTCTTTGTGGTGAGCGCACGGAGGTCGCCGGCAGTCGCTGGACGGGCTGCGGCGCGTCGGGAAGCGTGACTATCCGCGGTCCGGCAGGGCCGCGCAACGGCACGCCGGCATGCTTACGGATCGTGCACGCTGCACGCTTTCTCGGCTCACTCCGTCATCGTTGTTCGACCGGTTTAGGGGATTCTCAATCGTTAACGCTCTGGCATGCCAGTTGCTTTCTCTTAAGCATGAGCAAGCCCCGCGCCATAACGCACGCAACAAGACATGATGGAGAGCATCGGATGAAAAGGCGTCAATTCCTCAAGACTGCTGGTCTCGCTGCGGCCGGCACGAGTGCCGTCGTCGCCGCGCCGGCCGTGGTCAAGGCGCAGGAAGCCTTTTCATTCAAGATGACCAACGCCTACCCGCCTAACGCGCCGTTCTACGTTGCAGGACCGGGAAGCCCGACGGACTTCTGCAAGAAAGTCGAGGTGATGTCCGGCGGAAGGCTGAAGATCCAGCACTATGCGGCGGGTGAGTTGATCCCCGCACTCGAGGGCTTCGATGCGGTCCAAGCAGGTACCGTCGAGATGAATGCTGCGAACGCCTATTTCTGGGCAGGCAAGCTTTCGGCAGCACAGTATTTCACGACCGTGCCCTTCGGCCTGAACGCGCAGGGCATGAACGCGTGGCTCTATCAGGGCGGCGGCCTCGATCTTTGGCACGAGCTCTACAAGCCCCTGGGATTGATTGCATTCCCGCTCGGCAACACCGGCCTGCAGATGACCGGTTGGTTCCGCAAGCCGATCACGTCGATCGATGACTTCAAAGGCTTGAAGATGCGCATCCCGGGCCTTGCCGGCAAGGTCTACAAGGAACTCGGCGTCGATGTGAAACTCTTGCCCGGAGGCGAGATCTTTCCGGCTCTCGAACGCGGCGTCATCGACGCGGCGGAGTTCGTCGGGCCCTTCCAGGATCGCCGCCTCGGGCTGCATAATGCAGCCAAGTACTACTACACGACGGGATGGCACGAGCCGGCCAATACGACCGAACTGCTGATCAGCCTGGCGGCCTGGGAGAAGCTTCCAGGCGATCTCAAGGAGATGGTCAAGGTTGCGGCCATGGCATGCAACGTCGAAAGCCTGTCGTGGTCGGAGGCCAATAACGCCGACGCACTTGCCGATCTCGTCACGAACCATGGGGTTAAAACCGGGGTGCTCCCACCGGAGGTCGTGGCCAAGCTGAAGGAGCTGACCTTCACGGTTCTGGAGGCTGAGGCGGCAAAGGATCCGCGCACCAAGAAGGTGCATGAGGCATTCATGGCCTTTCGGGCAAAGCACCGTGGGTGGGCGGCAATCAGCGAGAAGCCCTACCACGACACACTCGGCTGACGGGCATGACCAGGGTGCTGACGTTGCTGGCCGACGTGATCGACGCGTTTGTCGGCTTCGTCGGCCGGATCGCGTCCTGGCTCGTGCTGGTCCTCGTCCTTCTCGTCGCGATCAACGTGCTCGCGCGCTATCTGTTCAGCGCGGGCACGGTGGCAATGCAGGAGATGGAGTGGCACCTGCTCGCCGTCACCGCTCTCGTCGGCATGTCGTATGGCATCAACCGTGGCGACGAGGTGCGCGTCGACATGCTCTACGGCAACTATGGTCGTCGCACGAAGGCGATGGTGGACGCCGTTGCAGGCCTGCTAACCGTCGCCGTGGCACTGATTGTTCTCAAGCTGTCCCTAGCCTATGTCGCTCAGAGCTTCTCATTCGGTGAAGGTTCGCCGGATCCCGGCGGTCTTCCCTATCGCTTCGTGCTGAAGGCGATGATCACGTTCGGCTTCGCGCTGCTCGCGCTGCAAGGGTTCGTCGAGACGGTGCGCGCCTTACGCCGCCTTGCTGCCGCCCGCGGGAAACAGGAACCTCCCAAGCATGGTCAATGAGATCCTCGCGGTCGCAATGATTGCGGGCTTCTTCGCCCTGATCGTAACAGGAATTCCGGTTGGCATCGGCCTCGCCGTCTCGGGGCTGGTGTTTGGCTACATCGGCTTCGGCGCGGGGCTCTTCAACCTATTGCCATCGCGCATCTATGGCGTGGTGACGAATTACACGCTCCTCGCCCTGCCGCTTTTCATCTTCATGGGCGTCATGCTCGAGAAATCCAAACTCGCGGAGGATCTCCTCGAAACGATTGGCCTTGCCATGGGCGGACTGAGAGGCGGCATGGCACTGGCGATCATCCTTGTCGGCGTTTTGATGGGGGCGTCCTCAGGCATTGTCGGAGCGACTGTCGTGACGGCAGGACTTATTGCGCTGCGACCGATCATCAAGCGCGGCTACGACCACGGAGTCGCGTGCGGCACCATCTGCGCCTCGGGTACACTGGGACAAATCATCCCGCCGAGCCTCGTCCTCATCCTTCTCGCCGACATCATGGGAGAGTCGGTCGGTACGCTGTTCGCCGCCGCCCTGATACCCGGCCTGATGCTGGCGTCTCTTTTTGTAACCTACGTTCTGCTGCTCGGGGTATTCGCTCCCTCGAGCGTGCCGGCAATCCCAAGGGAGGAGCGGGACG
Organism: Hyphomicrobiaceae bacterium; assembly: GCA_050250815.1. GTDB lineage: Bacteria > Pseudomonadota > Alphaproteobacteria > Rhizobiales > Hyphomicrobiaceae > JAEUMD01. The sequence goes on along the minus strand of JBFWNY010000006.1, from coordinate 17,487 downwards.
AGGTCGGACGCCGCGAGCTTCTCGTGCGCATAATTAGAGTCGTGCTTCCCCCTCTTGTGCTCGTCGTCGCGGTGCTCGGCTCCATCATTGGTGGCGTTGCGGCTCCGACTGAGGCGGCCTCGCTTGGCGCCTTCGGCTCGATCGTGCTCGCACTCATCGCCAGGCGCCTCAGCCTCGACATCTTGATCTATGCTTCGCGTGCGACACTTTCGACGACCGCGATGGTGTTTTTGATTCTGATCTGCGCTCAACCATTCGGGCTCGCATTCCGCGGCCTCGGCGGCGAGCATCTCGTGCAGGACATGTTCCGTCTGATCCCGGGCGGCGTCGAAGGGCAGATCCTGTCCCTGATGGTGGTGCTCTTCGTCCTGGGGTTCTTCCTCGAATGGATCGAGATTTCCTATATCGCCCTACCGCTTTTCTTGCCTATCTTCCATGCTGCTGGGGTCGACATGGTATGGCTCTCCATCCTCGTGGCGATGAACCTGCAAACGTCCTTCCTCACCCCTCCATTCGGCTGGGCTCTATTCTTCTTGAAGGGCGTGGCACCACCCGAGGTAACGACTGCCGACATCTACCGCGGCGTCGTGCCCTTCATCGGGGTTCAGCTCGTCGGCCTTGCGCTGCTCTACGCCTTCCCGTCAATTGCAACGTGGCTGCCCAAGGCAATCGGGTGGTAGCGACCGGAACAGATCGACATCCAGACCTGCCAGTGCCGGTCGCCGCAATCGCCACCGAACTTCGTCTACCCGACAGAGCACAAGACCGCGGTCGATGGCCCCGGCTACTTGCGCCGCTGACCATCCATCGCTCTACTCTGAGGAATGACCGAGGACCAAAGACGCTTTGCGCCCGCAACGGCACGCAATCGGCAGCCGATCGCGGCTGTCCTGCAACGCCACCTGCCGTCACAGGGGCTCATATTGGAGATCGCAAGCGGGACCGGGGAACACATCACGTTCTTCGCTCAAACTTTCGGGCCGGGCCTTGTCTTCCAGCCTACCGATCCCGATCCATCTGCAAGGGTGAGCATCGACGCGTGGACTGCCGCACTCGGAGTGAAAAATGTGCGGCCCGCCATCGAACTCGACGCAGCTTCCGCTGACTGGCCCGTCGTCGCCGCCAATGCCGTGCTGGCCATTAACATGGTCCACATCTCACCCTGGACAGCAACGGAAGGACTCGTCCGCGGCGCGGCCCGGATTCTGCCTGTGGGTGGTCTGCTTTTTCTCTACGGTCCCTACCGCGTAGGAGGTCGCCACACGGCGCCGAGCAACGAGGCATTCGACGCCGATCTGCAACGTCGCAATCCCGATTGGGGCGTTCGCGATGTCGAGGCTGTCGTGCAGCTGGCCATGGCCAGAGGCTTTGACGACCCAATCATCGAGCAGATGCCGGCCAACAACCTATCCCTGGTGTTCCAGCGTCATGGATAAGGACGCTTCGACACCCTCTTCAGGAAATGGGATCGGGGCCGCATCGGCAATCCCAGCGGTTGCACCGACATCGCGCGGCCGGCCATGAATCCCGGGCGGCCAGTGCAGCAACCAGTCCCGGAGCAGAGTGACCGCATCGGCCGATGAGCCACGACTTGTCTGCCCGACGTAGTAGTGAGTTAGATCCAGAAGATGTCCCGGGAGCGATTTGGCCTGCCTTCCAAAATACCAGAATGGACTGAACGCAAGCGTATTCACGCCGCTTGCATCCGTTCGGTGCGCCTCGGGGTTTGAGTGATATTCACCTCCGACGTGTCGCAGTATCTCGCGCCCGTCGGCCGCGATGGCAACCACACGGTAGATCGCGTCACTCCGCTCGGGAAATCGCTCGCGGTACATGCCCATCGGCATCACGGCGGAAACCTGCCCTGCCCACGCGACAAGTCCGATTCCGAAGCGCTTCGGAGCGAGGCCAACGACCCAATCACCTGTACTCGCATTCTTTCTGATGCGCGGTTTGCAGCAGCACAAAGTGAGCATCCCGTTATCGATGCATGGTGCTCGGCCGCCATCATGGGCCAGCACATAGCGCCAGATCCTAGGCATTGCGCAGGACCTCTTCGAGCCATGCAGCGGCTTCCGGAGAGTTGCCCACGTCGGCAACGAACTCCTGTCCGCGACTGACGACTTGTACGGTGTGGGCGTCCCAGCGCTCTGCAGCGCCGTGGTAAGTCATACTTGAGCCGCCGCACTTGGGATTGAGCCAAGTGGGCACGTGCCACTTGCCGGGAGATACGTTCGCCCCTTCAGGAGCCGCCGCTGTCAATCGATGTCCCGCACCGCAACGACCCCAGCCGGGCAGGCTAGTCGATACCCCATTCAACCCAAGCTGGTCGGTCGCGACGTACAGCGTGTTCTTCTTGGACCATCCTGCACGAACATGCGGATGATCGGAGAGCCACGAATGACGATCCAATGCGTGGCTGCCGTCACTTCCGAGTTGTATCGCCTCGCCCACTTGAAGCCAGCCGAAGATCCGGTGTTCGGCCGGTCCGTCGAACACCCAGCGCTGCGCCCTTCGGACTGGCCGGAAAACACCCCAGAAAAGAAACACATCGCCAACGCCAACCGCATTGCGTTCGAGGTGCCCCTGCGCTGCGGCCACCTGCCCCAGCGCTCCACGCCACCCGTTCTTTCGCGGAAGCACCGCACCATCAATGTCAGGATCGACGTGACAGTGTCGATCGCGACCGATGCGCCCCTTGGTCAGGTCCTCGACCAGATCCCCGTGCGGACCGCTGAGATCAGCGAACGTGGTAGGGCTCGGCATGGAAGTCGGGATGGGCAGCGATATGCATTCGCCGTCGAGAATGGGACTGGCGCAACCGCCAGCGCCGCTGTCAAAGCCCTTTCGACTGAAAATGATCCGCATCTCAAACCCAGCAACAGCAGCGCCAAATGCACAAACACCGGCGCCAGCCGGTGTTTGTTCGTAACGCAGTGTGTGCACGATCGAGTCAGGAATTCGTAAAGTGACGCTGCTTCCACGCCATTGTTGTAGGTGAGAACCCAACGTCCCTAAGCGGTCGCGCCAACGCCGCACAGGCGCATCGTATACGCAGACGCTTCAAGGTGGGTCGCTTGGTAACAGTCTGGCTCGAAAATTGCCCGCAACCGTCACTGTGGACTTGAAGTCGTCACGAAACCAAGGTGTATTCGCGACCTACTAGGGCAGAAGCAGAGCAGATGACCAATCGTTGGTGGACCGCATCGGGAAGCAGAACGCTGCGCCGCGCAGTGGCCGCTCTCGTGTGCCTTGCCATCTTCAATACCCTCGCCTGCATGTCGCATTTCCACGTCGCTCACGCGTCAACCGCTCACTCCCACTCGCACGACTTCCACTGCGATGGGATGGCTGCGTCGCATCATGTGGACAGTCACGACTGTCAGGCCGCTGGCGACGATGGCAGCGGCCCTGCCAGCCACAAGCTTTGTGATCATGCCCACTGCTGCGTGGCATTCGCGCTGCCGATCGAATTCTGCACATCGCAGCCATCGACATGCTCGCGCCTCATCCGACCATCGAACGATTGGTCAGATGGCCAGCCCTGGTCGATTGTCGCCCGACCTCCAATAGCACTTCTCTGACGCTGACTCGCCGGTCGGATCTCAGTGGTCCGGCCCCACGACGACGTTAGAGGATTCCTCACATGCTCCGACTTCGCTGCGCCCGGCTCGCCGGAGCGCTGATGCTGGCCATTGCGGCAGCCGTTGGCAACACCGCTCTCGCCGGCCCCGGACATGACCATGGCCACGAGCCCGCCAGCGCCGTGGTTCCGGCAAGCCCGAGGGTCGTTGCAATTTCGGAGAGCTACGAATTCGTCGGCATCTTGCAGGATGGTCAGATCACCGTCTTTCTCGATCGGATGTCGGATACGTCTCCGGTGACCGCAGCTCGGCTGGAGATGACCGTCGCCGGCGAGACGAGCGTCGCCGCACCGCAACCGGATGGCACGTATGTCTTCAAGTCGCCGGTCCTCGAGAAGCATGGCGATCTTGAGGTCATCGTCGCGGTGCAAGAGGGAAGCAGTAGTGACCTTCTGATCGGAACGCTCAAGCAGCCTGCCGGCCACGGCAGCGCGCATGGCGAGCTGCACGACCACGCCCACGCCGATCATCATCGCGATGACCCCATGAGGAAGAGCGCTGGTCAACGCTTAGCCACGCCGCAGTCGGGAATGCCGATTGGCGTCGAAGACCTGAGGCACTGGCTGGTTGAGAAGTCGCCGCTGGTGTCCGGTTTCGCACTCGCAGTCGGCGTCATTATTGGCGCGCTCGTTCGTCGTCGAGCAGGCGTCATGATGGCCATCATCGGAGCGTTCGCGGTCCTGGGCGTTGGTGTTGCGTGGGCGGGGCCCGGTCATGATCACGGCGAAGGTGGCGCGTCGGCCTCGCGCGGTGACGCACCTCGAAGGCTGCCCGATGGCGAGTTGTTCCTGCCCAAGCCCACGCAACGCCTGCTGGCCATTCGCACACGCCTCCTGTCGACCGAGACCGCCCGCAGCGCTGACAGGCTGATAGCGCGTGTCATTGCCAATCCAAATCGCTCCGGTCTCGTGCAAAGCACGATCGGCGGCCGCGTCCTGATCGCGGCTGAGGGATTGCCGACGCTCGGTCAGAAGGTCCGGAAAGGACAGGTTCTGGCCTACATCGAGCCGGCCTTCGCCCCGATCGACGCATCCGACGTCCGCCAGACCGCGGGCGATCTCGCGCAGCGCATTTCCGTGCTTGATGCCCGGATCGCGCGGCAGCAGCAGCTGGTTGAAAGGGGTGTGGTCAACGCGGCGAGCCTGCAAGACCTGGAAATCGAACGGGAGGGTCTCGCGGCCCGCCGCAAGGAGCTCACTGCAGCACGCAGTGAACCGGAAGCGCTCGTAGCTCCTGTCGATGGCGTGATCGCGGAGATCCGCGTGGTTGCCGGTCAGGTCGTCTCGGCCGCGGACACTCTGTTCAACGTCGTCGATCCGACCAGCCTTTGGGTCGAGGCAATCTCGTTCGATCCTCGCATCGAACCCTCCGGGACTATGGCTCGGGCACGCTCCCCGGAGGGCGCAACGTTTGATCTGACGTACGTCGGCCGCAGTCGCGCCCTTCAACAGCAGGCAACGGTTCTCCAGTTCCGACTCAATGCGCCGAGCGAGGCACTCAGCATCGGTAGCCCCGTCAAGGTCCTGATCGACAAGGGCGGGGAGATCACGGGTCTGATCCTGCCACGGAGCGCCATCGTGCAAGCGCCGAACGGACAAATGGTGGCCTTCAAGCGACTTGAGCCCGAGCGCTATCTACCTGTCGCGGTCCGCATGACCGATCTCGACGGCGAACGCGTCGTAGTGACGGCCGGGCTCAAGGCGGGCGACCGGATCATCGTCGAGGGCGCACCCCTCGTAAACCAGATCCGCTGAGGAGCGCCCGCCGATGTTCAAGGCACTCGTGGCACTGAGCCTGAGCCAGCGCATGTTCGTGATCGTCGGTTCGCTGCTCCTCGCGGCGTATGGAACCTACGTGCTGCCCCGGCTTCCGGTTGACGTGTTTCCCGACCTCAACCGGCCCACAGTCACGCTCCTGACCGAGGCGGAAGGCTATGCCCCGCAGGAGGTGGAACAGCTTGTCACCTATCCACTCGAGACCGCGCTCAACGGCATGCCGGGCGTCATCCGGCTCAGGTCGGTGTCAAGCGTCGGGCTGTCGATCGTCTACGTCGAGTTCGATTGGGGTACCGAGATCTACCGCAACCGCCAGCTCGTTGCCGAGCGGTTGGCGACGGTCGCTGCGCAGCTGCCGCAAGGCGTGCAGCCGCAGATGGGGCCCATCTCCTCCATCATGGGCGAGATCATGCTGATCGCCATCACCGGCAAGACCGTCACGCACATGGAGCTGCGCGAGATTGCCGATTTTGTAATCCGGCCGCAGCTACTGACGATCACTGGTGTGGCGCAGGTGATTCCGATCGGAGGCGAGGTCCGCCAGTACCGCGTAAGTCCCGACCTCGTCGCCATGCATCGCCTCGACATTGCGCCGGAGATGATCGAGGCTGCTATACGCGGCTTCGGAACCAATGCCGGCGGCGGCTTCATCGACCAGCACGCTCGCGAGTACCTGATCCGCAATATCGGGCGTTCGACCCGGCTCGAGGATTTGAGCAACCTCGTCGTGACGGTCAGGGGCAGTCAGCCTGTCCTGCTGCGGCAAGTGGCGAGCGTTAATTTCGCACCCCGCGTCAAGCGTGGCGATGCCGGCTATCAGGGGGAGGCGGCCGTCATCATCGGCGTGCAGAAGCAGCCGCAAGCCGACACCGTGTCTGTAACGCACATGGTCGAAGCTGCACTCGACAAGCTTCAACGGACGATGCCGGATGGCGTCATCGCCAACCGCGTGCAGTTCCGGCAGGCGACCTTCATCGAAACATCGATCGCAAACGTGAAGTCGGTGCTTGTCGAGGCCGCCGTTGTGGTTGCCTTCGTCTTGATCTTGTTCCTGCTCAACTGGCGCGCGACCGTGATCTCGCTCACCGCGATCCCGATGTCGATCCTCATCACGGTTCTTGTGTTCTACGCGCTCGGACTGTCGATCAACACCATGACGCTCGGTGGCATCGCAATCGCCATCGGCGAACTGGTCGACGATGCCGTGGTGGGCGTCGAGAACGTTCTGCGCCGGCTGAAACTCAATGCAGTGGCCGCTCATCCTCAATCGAAGCTGATCGTCGTGCTCAATGCCAGCCACGAAGTTCGGTCATCAATCGTCTATGCGACTGCGATCGTCGTCCTGGTGTTCGTCCCGCTCTTCGCGATGCAGGGGCTGGAAGGCCAGTTGTTCCGGCCGCTCGGGCTCGCCTATATCGTGTCGATCCTGGCGAGCCTCGTCACATCGATCACATTGACGCCTGTGATGTGCCACGCCTTGTTGCGCACACCAGAGAAGGCGGCGCACGACGCTTGGCTCGTCAGCACCCTCAAGCGTGGCAACCGGGCGTTGCTCGACGCTGCGTTCGCCCATCCGCGCCCCTTCATTGGTGCGATCGTTTCGGGCGTCATCGTTGCTTTTGTGCTCGCCGTCCAGCTTCCCCGCTCGTTCCTGCCCGCCTTCAACGAGGGCACGATCCTCGTTTCCGTCGTCTACAATCCTGGCATCTCTCTGGCCGAGGCCGACCGGCTCGGCACGGTTGCCGAACGCTTGGTGATGAAGGTGCCCGAGGTGAAGACCGTCGGTCGCCGCACGGGTCGCGCCGAACTCGATGAGCATGCCGAGGGCGTACACGTCACCGAGATCGACATCGATCTGGAGCGTTCCGGGCGCGGCCGCGAAGATGTCTACGCCGATATTCGCGCAGCGCTCTCAGCGCTACCTGCCGTGATCGGAGTCGGCCAGCCGATCAGCCATCGGCTCGATCACATGCTTTCGGGTGTGCGCGCACAGATCGCGGTCAAGATATTCGGCGAAGACCTCGACCGATTGCGGACATTAGCGACCACAATGCAGTCACGGCTGTCGGAGATTCCCGGGATCGTCGATCTGCAAGCCGAAAAGCAAGTCCTGATCCCGCAGCTTCAAGTCATTCCGGATTTTGAGCGCTCGGCCCTTCATGGCATCAAGCCGCCAGCCTTGACCGCGACGCTTGCAGATCTCACGAACGGGCGCATCGTCTCTCAGGTTGTCGACGGCAACCGGCGCTTCGATGTCGTCATGCGATTGGACGACAGCAGTCGTTCGACGCGCGGGCTCGGCCAGGCCCTCGTTCCAACGCCATTGGGATATGTGCCGCTGAGCCGGCTTGCCAAGATCGAGGAAGCGGAAGGACCCAACCAGATCCTGCGGGAGAACCAGCAGCGCCGAATCGTCGTCTCGGCAAACGGCGACGGTGAACGCGACATGGCAGCCATCGTTGCCGATATCCGTCGAGTTATCGATGAAACTGACATGCCGCCCGGCTACGTCGTCCGCCTCGAAGGTCAGTTCCAGGCGCAGGAAGAAGCGACACGCACCATCACGTTGCTGTCGGCAATATCGCTCGCGCTGATCTTCCTCGTCCTCTATAGCCGCTATCGTTCGGCTGTGCTCGCGGGCATCGTGCTTACCTCGATCCCCCTCGGCCTGATTGGCAGCGTGGCTGCGTTGTGGCTCCTGCAATTGCCGTTCTCGGTCGCGAGCCTCATCGGCTTCATCACGCTCGCGGGCATTACGGCGCGCAACGGCATCCTAAAGATCAGCCACTACATCAATCTCGCTCTCTACGAGGGTGAAACGTTCGGGCGCGACCTTGTCGTGCGTGGTTCGCTTGAGCGCATGGCTCCCGTCCTGATGACGGCGTTATGCGCGGGCCTTGCGCTCGTGCCGTTGATGATCGCAGCCGATGAGCCGGGCCGCGAGATCCTGCATCCACTGGCTGTCACCATCTTCGGCGGACTGATTTCCGCGACCCTGATCGATTCGGTACTGACCCCGCTGCTCTTCCTCTGGTTCGGCCGCAGGCCCCTCGAGCGCATCGTCGCGGAGCGGGACGCCACTCCAGCCCCTACCACTGCACCTATCGAAGCCTATTGAATGACCACAAAGCCGGAGAAACTTGATGATCAGAATCTGCCTTCTGGCCGCGATTCTTGTGCTGGCGCCTTTGGGCCCGTCCACGCTGTCGCTGGCTCACGAAGATCAAAAGCGAAGCGATGGGCATGCCCAGCAGAAAGACGACGACACGCGACACGGTGCAAAGCACGGCGGCCAGCTTGTCGAGACAGCAGACCACCACGGCGTCGAGATGGTGATGTCGGGCACATCCCTCGTCTTCCACATGACCGAAGATCACGACCCGCTCGACGTGACCGGTTCCAACTTCAAGGCGGTCATCCAGACCGACACGGGGACGCGCATGATCGAGCTGAAGGCCGAGGGTACGACGTTGACGGCAACCCTCGATGCACCGCTTCCCAAGGGCGCCAAGATCGCCCTTACCGGCAAGGATCCCCACGGCGAGGTGATTCAAGCCCGCTTTGTGATCGAGTGACCGGTATGCGGAGAGGAGAGAGAACGATCATGAGATACGTCGTCCTGTTCACTTGCCTCGTGTTCCTCGCAGCGGCTGATTGGTCGAAGCGAGCGAACGCACACGATATGCCCTGGCGTGACGGTGAATCCCGTCAGCTCAACTATGGTCATTGCTCCAAGGGCGCCTGCATGAAGCGGACCTGTTGGGCGCCTTCGCGTCCGCACCGGCACGTAAACGGCCGGGTCGTAATTAAGCGCTACGGAGGGGCCGAGTGCTGGGCTCGCAACATCGGGAACGATGAATTCCGGCTGCGTTGAACGATGCGAGATGGCTCAGAGGACGGTATCGTTGGTGATCGTCGAGAGGCTTTGCCGCCGCCGGTCCTCCTTGATCAGGTCGCTGGCCTTCTCACCGATCATGATCGTGGGCGCGTTGGTGTTGCCGCTGACAATTCGCGGCATGATCGAAGCGTCCGCTATTCTGACGCCTTCGATTCCATGAACTCTCAGTCGGTCATCGACGACGGCCAGTGGATCGCTACCCATCCGGCACGTGCAACTGGGATGATATATCGACTGCCCCATGTTGCGCGCCGCATCGAGCAGTTGCTCATCGGACGTCGGCGATCCGCCGGGCACATGTTCGCGCACAATGAACGGTCTCAAGGCCTTGGTTGTTGTCATCGCCCGGGCGAAGCGCATCGCACGAACGGCGCAGTCCTGGTCGGCGCCCGCCGAGAGGTAGTTCGGCACGATCTTGGGATAATCCGACGCCCTGGGGCTTGTGATGTGCACATGCCCTTTGCTTTCAGGCCGCAGTTGACAAACCGAAGACGTGATCCCCGAGAACGGGTGCATCACGATGCCCGGCTTGTCCGCACTCAGCGGCTGGAAATGAAACTGGATGTCGGGTGTTTCCAGGTGCGGCATCGACCGGGCAAAAATGCAAACCTGGCTTGCGCCGAGACTCATCGGCCCCTTTCGCAACAAGATGTACTGCATGCCAATGCCCATGCGCCGCGGAAAGCTGTTGATGGCATTGTTGAGGGTGGGAACGTTGACCTCATAGACGAGCCGCAGCTGAAGGTGGTCCTGAAGAGATTCGCCCACTCCGTTCAGCTCATGGCGGATCGAGACCCCCGCGTTCGCAATGACGTCGCCACGGCCGATGCCGGAAAGCTCCAGGATTTGCGGAGATCCGATTGCACCAGCCGCCAGTATCACTTCGCCGCCAGGTCTCAGTCGGACCGACTGCCTCTGGTTCTCTCTCAAGACGTCAATACCCGCAGCCCGCTTCGGGTCGTCGTCTGAGAAGGCGATGCACTGCACATGAGCGTGCGTTATGACGTCGAGGTTCGGACGATGGCGAACCGGGTGGAGGAAGGCGCGCGCGCTTGAGCAGCGAAGGCCGTCGCGCGCGGTCTGCTGGAAATAGTCGACGCCTTCCTGGATTTGACCATTGAAGTCGTTGGTGCGCGGCACGCCCATCTCTACCGCGGCCGCGATGAATGCTTCAGAGATGGTGCTCTTGGCACGCATCCGCGACACCGAAAGACCACCGCCGTCTCCGTGAAAGTCCGACGCGCCCTCCTCGTGACGCTCGGATCGCTTGAACAGCGGAAGCACGTCGTCGTAGCTCCACCCGCGGTTACCGAGTTGAGCCCACGTGTCGTAGTCCTGACGCTGGCCACGGATATAGAGGAGACCATTGATGGAACTCGACCCGCCGAGAGTCTTGCCACGCGGCCAATCGATCGATCGGCCATTGAGTCCCGGATCGCGCTCGGTCTTGTAGCACCAGTCGGTACTCGGGTTATGCAGCGTCTTGAAGTATCCGACCGGGACGTGGATCCATGGATTCCAGTCCCACCCGCCGGCCTCCAACACCGCAACCCGCACCGTAGGTTCGGCACTCAGGCGATTTGCGAGTACACACCCGGCCGATCCGGCGCCAACGATGATGTAGTCATACTCGCCATGCATTCGTGACATGGGGTCACCTGATTGGTCCATCGCCGACCAGTGGCGCGCGGCGCGCGTCGCCACCTACTTGAGAACGCGCGGCAACCACAGCGCTATCTCGGGGAAGGCCAGCAATAGACCGAGGCCGATCAGTTGCAGCACCATGAACTGCAGCATGCCAACATAGATGTCCGAAAGTTCCCATGATGGGACGACGCCTTTGAGGAAGTAAGCTGACAACGCGACTGGGGGCGAAAGCCATGCTGTCTGCAGACAGACTGCGACGAGCATGCTGAACCATACGAGGTCGATACCGAGCTTCTGAACCAGCGGCAGCATGATGGGGATGACGATGAGCACGATCGGCACCCACTCGAGCGGCCAGCCGAGTACGAAGATGAGCAAGAGAATGAGGATCAGCATGACGGTCGGCGAAAACGGCAAGCCGACCAGCCAATCAGCGATCATGTTGGCCGTTCCCAGGCGCGCGAACACGGCACCGAAGTAGTTCGACGCGGCCACCAGAAGCAGGATCATGCTGGACACCTGGAGCGTCGAGTACGTCGCCTTTCGGAACCGCTGCCAGTCCATCGTGCGCGTTAACAAGGTGAGCAGCAGAACGACGAACGAGCCGACAGCGCCCGCGTCGGTCGGCGTCGCAATTCCCGCGAGGATGACGCCCAGCGTGGCAAGAATAACGACGACCACCGGCAGCACGCCGATCGACAATTCCTTGAGAACGACCAGTTTGTTGGGAGGCAGATCTTCTGGTGCCAATGGTGGGCCCAGAGCAGGATTGATGTAGCAGCGGATGAGGCAATAGCCGATGTAGAGGCTCGAAAGCATGATGCCGGGGATCACCGCTGCCATGAAGAGTTCGGTTGCCGGCACGCCAATGACAGGGCCCATCACGATCAGCATGACGGACGGCGGAATGAGGATGCCCAGCGTGCCGCCCGCGGTGATCGCGCCCGCCGCCATGCGCACGTCGTATCCCGAGCGGATGATCGACGGCGCCGCCATCACACCAAGCAGCGTGACAGACGAGCCCACAATTCCTGTCGCCGCGGCAAAAATCGTAGCCGTCACGAGAATGGCGAGATAGAGCGACCCGCGAAGATTGCCGAGCAGTTGCTGGACGCCGCGGAACAGCCGCTCCATCAATCCCGATTGTTCGAGCAGATAGCCCATGAACAGGAAGAACGGCACCGAGGCGAGCGTTGTCTCCTTCATGACGGAGAAGAACTGCAACGTCATGAGGTAGATCGCGATCTTGCCGAGCGCGAGCCAGCCGACACCGAGCGCCACTGCGATCAGCGTGAACGATATCGGGAAGCCGATGAAGATCGCGCTGAAAAGAATGACGAGGGAAATCAGCCCCAGGACCTCGTTGGAAATACCGAGCAGCTCAAGCACTGGGTGGCTCCTGAAGTCCGCGTGCGTTCGTTGTGGGATCTTGACGTGGGATCTTCTTGCCGGTCCGCCAGGCATGCGCCGAGCGGAGAAGTTCCGCCAGGCCCTGGATTATCAGAAGCACGCAGCTCAACGGCAGAACGGCCTTCAATGGCCAGATGGGCGGCAGCCATGGTGAGGTGACGCTTCTCTCCCCCCGCATGAAGGAGACCAAAAAATAGTCCCAGGTCACGAACAGGAAAATCAGGAGAGGCGGAAAGAAGATGACGAGATAACAGATGGTGTCGACCATCCCTTGGCGCCTAACGGACCAGTCGGAATAGAAGCTGTCGGTGCGGATGTGCCCGTCTCGCTGGAGCGTATAGGCAGCACCAAGCATGAAAAATGTGCCGTACGTGATGAACGTGACGTCGTAGGCCCAGATGGTCGGCGCGTTGAAGAAATAGCGCGCTACGACTTCGTAGACGAGCGCGAGAACCATGGGCAAGATGAGCCAGCTCACGATCGAGCCGGACCAGAGCGCCACCTTGTCCAAACTCTGCACGAGCCGAACGAGGCCGTCCGTCCCGGCGGACGCATCGGATTGCATGATGTCCTCCTGACGAGGTGGCAATCGCCGCGCTTGCCGCGATACCGCGCAAAGCGTGCTGCGCAGGTCAGCCGGCATGCCGGCACCAGTCAGACCGGTGCCGGCAATGTCCGCGTGAGCCGATCCCTTTATCTTACTGCTTCTGCAGGGCGGCGTTGCCGAGACCAGAATAGAGGTCCAGAATCTTCGTCCAGTAAGGAACGGTGGTCTTCGCGAATTGACGCTGGCTGTCGAGGACCTCCTTGAAGAAGGCATCCTTGGCAGCGTAGCGGTCGAGGACGACGTTGGTGGCTTTCACGAACTGCGGGAAGAAGTCCTTCGGGGTATCGCGAATCTCAACACCGAATTTCTCACGCAGTTCGACGACCGCCTGCGCGTTGCGCCATACGTTGAATGTATAGGTTTCCCCGATGCATGCCATCGACGCTGCTTCGAGGATCGCCTTCTGGTCGGCGGGCAACTTATCGTACCAGGTCTTGTTCCAGAGGATTTCGCCGACGTCGGTCGATTGATGCAGTCCCTGCAGGTAGTAGTTCTTCCATATGGTGTGGAGACCAAGATTGCGGTCATCGGCCGGGCCGATCCATTCCGCTGCATCGATCGTACCACGCTGAGCGGACGGCACGATTTCGCCTCCGGGCATGGCAACGGCAGCAATTCCCATCTCCTTGAAGATCTCGCCGGTGATGCCGGGCGGCGAGCGATACTTCATCGTCTTGAAGTCCTCGACGTCCTTGATGGGGCGCTTGAACCAGCCAAGGGGATCGGGGCCCATGGGCTGCACCATGTGGGCGACGATATCGAGCTTCAGGACCTCGTTATAGAGTTTGGCAAGCAGCTTGTTGCCGCCGCCTTCGTAAAGCCACGAGACATGAGAGAGCTGGTCCAGGCCGGCACCCGCGCCTGCCATCGGGTTCGAGAACAGTCCAGCGGCGGGATGCTTGCCAGACCAATAGTGTGTCCAGGCATAGCCCGCCTCGACGATACCCTTGTCGACGGCGTCGAGAATTTCGAATGCAGGCACGATGGCGCCGTCGGGCAGGACCTCGATCTTGATCTTGCCGGCCGACATGCGGTCGACCCGATCAGCGTAGCGCTTGAGCAGCTCGAAATAGATCGAGGCGCTCGGCACCGCCGTTTGCATCCTGATTTTCTGCTGCGCCCAGGCGCCTGTCGATATGCAGACCGCGACGAGTGCCACGGCCAGTGGCTTCAGTATTCTGCCAATCATGGGGTTTCCTCCTAGTGGTGCCGACACTTTCCATTTGGTCGAGCTTGCCCATCCGCCCCATGAGCCACGATTTGCAACCAACGCTCCGAAAACGAACGACGGTCGCCGAGTCGCTAGACGCGGACCTCGCCGACGCCGGAAGGCAGTTGACAGCATGCGCGAAGTGTCAACATATTATCACTCATTGGGACGATAGATACCATTAGACATGACGATCGACGTTACAGCAACAAGAATTGCCGATGCACTGCAGCAAACGCTTCGCTGGCGGCAGCCTGCGCGCCCGCAAGTCGCTGTCGCCGCGAAGCGGTCGGAGGTCATGTCCGCATCTGCAGCAACCGGTGGAGTTTCTTGATGGCAACGCGGCGAAGAAGCGGCCCCGTCAACGGGAAGCCGACACATCCACTCGATGCCTTGCAGGCGGGCGCGGACGACAAGACGACGTCTGTCGTGCTTCGCGTGATGAACCTGCTGACCGTCGTGGCAGCGAATTCGGGCACACTGTCGGTCGCCGAGATTGCGGCGGCGGTCAGCCTTCCCAAGCCCACGGTCCATCGCCTCTGCCAGCAATTGGAGGCCAGTGGCTACTTCATGCGAGATCCCGCGACCCGTCACTACGGCGTCGGGCACCGGCTGTGGGACATGGGTTTGAATATCGTCAATACCGGGCTGCAGCCCGAGCGCCACGCGATCCTTCAGAAGCTGGTCAACGAGATCGGCGAAACGTGCAACCTTTCGATGCGCGTGCGCGATCAGTCGATCTACATCGATCGTGTCGAGTCACGTTGGCCACTGCGGCTCAACCTGGAACCGGGCTCTACCGTCCCTCTCCATTGCACGGCCAGCGGCAAGATCTTCCTGTCTGCGATGCCAAAGGACCGCCGGCAGAGGCTTCTTTCGATTACCGGCTTGCCAGCTCATACCTCTAAAACGATCACGGATCTTGGCCGGATGGAAGAGGAAGTCGAGCGCATCAAGAAGCGCGGCTACAGCATCGACAACGAAGAGTTCCTCGAAGGACTCGTGGCGCTCGCGGTGCCTGTGCGAAATTCGCAAGGCGCGATCATCGCGGGCATCGCTTGTCACGGTCCCAAACCGCGATTGACCGTTGAAGAAGCGCTCAAGCATCTGCCGCTGCTCAACCGGGCCGCAACGGAGCTTCGCAGCAGCTTCGACCGAGGCGATGCGGAAGAAAGTTGGGTCTCATCTCGCGGCGCCTCCCCACCAAAGGGCGCTGCCCGGAAGCAACGCCTGAAAGGCTGACCCGATGGATTGATGAGCCTGGGATTTCCAGACCATCGCGGCAGTAACGACGGACTCTCGTTATGATCGAGTACCGTTCGGGGCAGGGTCAGCTTCTCACTTGGATCACTGCACCGGCGAGGCCTCGGGGAACTTCCACGTGCCGTCGAGGATCTCGTTGCGCGGCCGATAGAGGCGGACCATGTAGTTCCATCCCTTCACGATCGGAAAGCAGTTGCCGATCTTGCCGTCGCAACCGCCGAATTGAATGGCGACCGAGCCGTCGTCGCTCTTCTTCGCCGTGATGTTGTTCAGCGAATAGGCCTTGAGGTCGTTGGGCTCATAATAGCCTTCCGCGTTATAAACGCTGACCGACCAGAAGCCGTCGACCGGCACGTCCTTGACTTTCAGCTTGTAGATCGTGGTGCCATCGTTCTTAGGTGGCGTTATGTTGAGATAGAGAGCCTCATTAGGCGGATTGGCGCCCCAGCCATTGGCCGCACCGATGATATAACGCACCGGATCGACCTCGTCTTTGCTGCCATACATGCGTTTGGTGTCGGTCAGAGTCGACGCGAGAACGAGCAGTGCGTCGCGCACCTTTTTCTGACTGGCCTGGTCCCAGTTCGGAACCTCGAATTTTCCCAAGACCTCCTTCTCGACCTTGATCGCGTCCTGAAGGGCATGAACCTGTTTGACATCTTCAGGGTTCGACGGATCGACCAGGGTGCGCACCGCGACCGCCACGTAGCGTGTTCCGATCGCCTTCCGGCTCAGCGTGTACGAGCCCGCCTCGTGATATACCGCATGGGTATACTGGTCCTCATCAAACACCTGCATCGACATGAAACGATCACCGGCCTTGGGCAGCGTGATGGTCACTGGACCGGCATCGAGATCGAACACGGCGGAAGAATAGAGCGTATCGCGATTGAGGCGGATGACGGTCTGCTTGTCGATGGGTGCTGGCTCACGCGTATGATCAAACTTGCCAAAGCCGCCGTTCTTGACGATGCCGGAGAAGTACAGGTCAGATTCCGCGCGAATGAAGTTATCCGCCGAAACCAGAACTGACGGCGATGGTGAGGCAGTCTCGGCCAGAGCCGGGGCGCCGGGCGCGAGAGCCAGCATCAACGCGAACAACGATTTCTTCATTATCAGTCCCCTGGTGTTTGTCATTTCGCAAGTTCGAGCGGGGGAGCTTTCCACCGCCCATCTAACGCCTCGGGCTTGGGCCAATAGAGGCGCATGACAGTCCAGAACGGACCCTTTGGCGCGGGCAGCCAGTTCGCTTCCTTGTCCTTGCCAGGCGTTTCATGCTGCAAGTAGAGCGTTATGCTGCCGTCAGCATCCTTCTTGAGCCCAGGAAGCATCGACGAGTTGATGAGATACCGGTTGAGTGAATTGGCACTGAGAAGGCTCGACGG
The DNA here is from genome assembly GCA_050250815.1 of Hyphomicrobiaceae bacterium. Lineage (GTDB taxonomy): Bacteria > Pseudomonadota > Alphaproteobacteria > Rhizobiales > Hyphomicrobiaceae > JAEUMD01. Next base: position 648 of record JBFWNY010000006.1, on the reverse strand, counting down.
CAGCTCGTACATCGTCACCGACCAGAATGCTTTGACTGGCGGCAGCGCGCCCGGCGCGAAGCGCAGCGTATAGCGTTGACTGCTCGCATCGAGAGGCTGTCCGTTCGCGTCTGTGAAGTAGGCCGGATAGAGCGCTTCTTCCTTACTGTTTCCATAGATGCCGAGAACGGCTCCCGCCATGCGGACCATGTAATCGTTCTTCAAGAACTCACGGGTGCCGAAGGCGTCGCTGCTCGGCCTCTTGCCCGTGTCGGTCTCGGTCTTCTTGAACTCGGCAAATTCCTTCCAGGCATGAGCCATGCCATCCAGGACAGCCTGACGGATGTCGGGAGCGAGCTCCTGCATGTCAAACTTCTTGCCACCGCCGATGCCGAGCTTGGCGAAGCGGGCCATGAGGTCGGTTTCACTCGGGTGAGTCGGACAGAATTGAAGGACGAAGTTCAGAATATTGAAGAACTCCGGCGATGTGCGCTGCTCATCGGGTGTGAGTGGCTTCACGAACTCAATATCTGGAGCCGGATTGACCCTGCCCCCTGAAATGCCCCCGATCTGATGTAGAGTCCGTCCCAAGACGAGGAGACGGACGTCATGCGTAAGAGCCGGTTCAACGAGCAGCAGATCATCGCGATCCTGAAGGAGTTCGAGGCT
>JBFWNY010000005.1:0-147943 GCA_050250815.1 Hyphomicrobiaceae bacterium | reverse complement strand
CCAGTTGCCGAAGCTCGTGCTCGGTGCCAAGTTCAAGGACGGGCTGGAGGTGGTCGCGACCGCCGATCCACAGCCCAAAGCCGCCGCCTGAACCCTCAGGCCGTCACCAAGATTCGGCGATAGCTCGGGGCTCGGTGCCGTCCAGGAAATCGACGCTGCTGCGATGTCGCTTTGGCTCAACTACAAGAGCTACGACCCGAGCATGTCGGGACCCGGCGTACCCGGTAACTTTGACGATCTCGACGACCTTCATATCGTGACGGTCGGAGGCCTGATCGCGTTCTGATGTTGGGTGTCGCGGTTGAGATCGCCGGTAGGCTCAGTGGCGCGAGCCGACCGGCGCCTCTCTAACAGCAACGTTGGAATGGTGCGTCTGATCCTTTCCCCCTGACGGATTAGCGTTTGGCTATGCCTCCATTCCAGCTGTGACTGAGGGAGCAGGAGCAATCCTGCTCCCTCTTTGTTTTTTTCGAATCAGACTTCAGAGTGTGAATAAGTAAGAAGGCAGGTTTGGCCAAATGCATTGCGGGCTTGGCCGGACGTGCTAGGCTGGACGAATGCGATATATGAGAAAAACAAATGAGTAAATAGAAATATAAAATAACAAGGTTGAGCGTGATGTCGAATCTCGGATCGATGAGTTTTTTGCCGGCCTTCTGTGGGGCGTTCATTGTTTTGGCGGCCGGCGCAATGATTTACGTAGCGCGATTGAATGCGAATCTGCGCCATGCCACGGCGGTTCTCGAGCGCGAAGTTCGCGAGCGACAGACCGCGCAGGCGAAGCTGGCGCAGAATGAGAAGCGGCTTCGCCAGATCATCGAGACCGAGCCGGAATGCGTCAAGGTCCACTCCAAGGACGGCACGATTCTGGAGATGAATCCCGCTGGCCTGCGGTTGGTGGAAGCGGCGGCGCCATCCGATGTTGTCGGTATCTCGGTCTACAAGCTCGTGGCACCGGATTTCGCGGCCGCTTACCGGTCTCTGATCGACAGGGTGTGTGCGGGAGCGGTCGAAAAGCTGGAGTTCGAGATCATCTCACTCAAGGACCGGCGGCTGTGGATGGAAACCCATGCTGCCCCTCTTACGGATGCCGATGGAAACGTCACGGCGATCCTCGCGATCACCCGCAATATCAGCGCCCAGAAGCGATACGAGCAGCAGATGCGCAGGGAGTATCGCGAGCTTGCCCATGCGTCGCGACTGGACACGATGGGCCAGCTCGCGACGATGCTGGCTCACGAGTTGAACCAACCGCTCACGGCTATCGCCAACTACTCAAAGGGCGCGCTCCTGCGACTGCGGAACGGTCAGAGCCGCGAAGAAGTCATCAAGGCCACCGAGCACGTCTGTGCTCAGGCCGAGCGCGCCGCCAACATCATCCGTTGTTTGAGAGGCTTCGTCTCGCACGCGGAAGAAGAGTTGTCGTTCTTGTCGATAAACGATGTCGTTGCGCAGGCGCTATCCATCGCACAGATCGAGGCGCAGGCCCAGAACGTATCCATCGAGTGCGAGCTCGCCGAGGATCTGCCGGCCGTCGTCGGGGAGCGCACGCAGCTGGAGCAGGTCGTCCTCAACATTGTTCGCAACGGGTTTGAAGCGATGGAGCAGGTGCCCGCCAGCGGAAGAAGGATCAGGGTCGTTACAAGCACAGGTTCCAACGGAATGGCGAGCGTGCGTATCGAAGATACCGGCCCGGGCCTGCCAGCTGACGAGCTGAGCAATCTCTTCACACCGTTCCTGACGACGAAGCGGGCCGGCATGGGGATGGGGCTTTCCATCTGCCGATCCATAGTCGAAGCCCATGGGGGCAGATTGTCGGCGTCGCAGAACACGACGGGTCGCGGTTTGTCGTTTGCTTTTGACCTACCGCCTTCGAGCGAACATGGGGTGCTGCAATGAACAGCCGGGGGGCGGTCCTGGTCGTGGACGACGATGCGGCGGCGCGTGAATCGCTACGCTGGCTTCTGGAGTCCGTTGGGCACGAGGTTGTATGCTTTTCATCGGCTGATGAGTTTCTCGCTAGTTATTCGGGCGAACCGGGCTGCCTCATTCTCGATGTCCGGATGCCCGGCATGAGCGGGCTGGAGCTGCAGCGCGAGGTCAAGCAGCGAGATTGGTGCTTGCCGATCGTCATGGTGACTGGCCATGGCGACGTTCCTATGGCCGTACGAGCCATGCGAGCCGGCGCGGTGGACTTCCTGCAGAAGCCATATGACGACCAATTGTTGCTCGAACGAACGGAACAGGCTCTCCAGGCCGCGAAACTTGCTTGGGATGAATGGAACCAGGAAAAGGAGATTCAGGTCCGCTTCGAACATTTGACGCGACGGGAGCGCGAGATCGCAGTCCTCGTTGCATCGGGAAAGCCCAACAAGCTGATCGCGCATGAGCTGGGGCTGAGCTGCAAGACCGTCGAGGTGTATCGCGCGAACATGATGAACAAGATGGCCGCGCGCAGCCTCGTGCATCTGGTCCACATGCTTTCCAGGATCGATGCGAAGTCCGAGCGACAAGAGCCGGTCCAGACCGTCTGCAATTAGGGAAACTACTATATTGGTGTTGTGGGCCTCCGAATTGTGAAGGCTGCCCCGGCATGGCGTAATCGCTTCTCCATACCAATAAGAACAGCTCAGGAGAGAAACGCCCATGTCCCAGGAAGACGTGAAGTCCGCCCTGTTGAAGACGATCGAGAGTCTTCAGAACAATCCGAATGCCTCCAAGGTTATTTTCCGCGCCGAGACGGAACTGGTGGAGAATGTGCGCTGCAAGGCCAGCGTTCGCAACTTCCCGCCCTTGTTCACCGACGAGCCGCCCGAGCTCGCTGGCGGCGATACGGGAATGAATCCGGTCGAGCTCATTCTGGCCGCGCTCGGCACATGTCAGGAGGTCATGTACAGCGCCTATGCGTCCGTGATGGGCATTCCGCTGGAATCTGTGAAGTGCAATCTCAAGGGGAACCTGGATCTGAAGGGACTATTCGGTCTCGATCCCAACGTCCCGGCGGGCTATTCGCGGATCTCCTACGAAACAATCCTCAACAGTTCGGCGCCATCGGATCAGCTAAGGCAACTCGCGCAGACCGTCGAGAGCCACTGCCCCGTTCTCGACACGCTTCAGCGCCCGATCGAGGTCGTCGGAAAAGTAACGGCCAACGGCCAGCCGCTAAGCATGGATGCAGCGGCTGAATAGCCGAGCCGGGCCGTGGCAGCACGTGAGGGAGGCATCGCGATTGCTCGACGGCCTCCCTCCAAGGACCTCCGCAACGGATACGGCCGTGGAGCAACGGACCTTGATGCATGCGCAGACCTGTCGGTCACACGGCGGCTCTGGATACTGTCGGGCCCACGGGATGTGCCCCGCTTTTGAACGGAACAGGTGAATGGCAAAGTCAGTAGCAGAGTTGATCGCTGGCGCGGATACAGTCGTGCCACGGATCGACAAGACCAAGGCGGAGGAACTCATCTCCGGTTCGAATGTGGTCGTCGTCGACGTCAGGGATGCGCCTGAGGTCGAAAAGTCCGGCAAGATCGCCGGCGCCATCCACGTTTCGCGCGGCATGCTGGAGTTTCGCGCCGATCCCGCCTGCAAGTACCACGACAAGGCGTTTTCCCGAGACAAGATTTATATTTTGTACTGTGCCTCGGGCGGGCGTTCTGCGTTGAGCGGCAAGACGCTGTTGGATTTGGGCTATTCGAACGTTTACAATCTGGGTGCTTTCGAGGAATGGGTGAAAGCCGGCGGCCGCATCGAAAAGCCGATTGAGCCCGGCATGTAGGAGGCGTTTTTGCGCCTGTATTGAGAAGGGCCGCATGTGCTGCGCCTGAACGGAGATGGCGTTGGCCGCATGTGCCAAGGCTACAATTGTACCTCCTAGTCGAAGAGGGGTGGTATCCTAGTTGGTCAGCGTGATAGCGAGCGACAGGCCGCCAACCGCGATGAGACTAAGGCTCCACACGCCATCGAGGTTGAACCAGGAACGGGCAATGAACCGCAGGCCGAAATAGCGGTAGACCAGCCACGCCATGAGCCCTCCCGCAATGATCATGGCAAGTGTGTGGGTTGCCGAAACGACCACCGCCAGCACCAAGTGCGAACCTATAAGTCGGCGCGCCGCTTCGTGGCCGGGATCGGTCATTTCCGTTCCGCACAATCCCAGATATATCGGCACCAGCATCAGGCCTGCGCCATGCGCAATGGCAACGGCAAATGACCAGAGCCCGAGCTGTGACGGTGGTATGCGCGCCAGGGATCGAGGATGCCGCGGGCCGACAAGCCGAAACATGCCAAAGGCAAGCACGGTGACTGCTGCTGCGATTCGGATGTGCCGCTGCCATTCTACCAACATGACCAGCAGCGCAAACGGGAGAAGGACGACCAGCATCGCCACAAAGTGCCCAATGGCCAGCGGCCACATCGCGCGCGTGAGCGCGCTGGACTTTCGATCCATGAGGGCTGCCGAAACGGCGAGCGGCCATCCCATCGTTGGGCTGACGCCGTGAAAAATGCCGCTAAGGCCGACTGCCAGCCAGAGCCCTACATATGTCAAGTCGATGCTGCTCAAGGCTACGCAGACGGATAGCAGAACGAGTCCGTTGAGCAGTCGCCGCCATCCAGGCGGATCTGATGCGCGCGATAGCCGTCCGGTGCCTCGACCCAAAAATCATTGGCGAATTCCAGGCCGCGTTGTCGCACGTGTGCGACAACCTGGATGCCGGGCAGGCCACCGGGATAGAACTGGTCGTCCCAGGTGGAGTAGAAGGAATTCGTCCAATAAATGCGTTTTCCGTCGAGGCTCAACTCCAGCATCTGCGGGCCGCCCGGATATCGCTTGCCTGAGGGGTGCCGTGTCCGACGTGCAATTCCGCCAAGCCACAACTGGCTGACGAGCACCGGCTGCCAGGGGTCGCTCACGTCATACTGGCGAACTTCCCCCGTTCCCCAGCAAGAGACAAAAAGAAAGCGGTCGTCCATCGACAACGCCAAGTCGGCAAGGAGAGGCGGCACTGCGCCGAACCCTTTGAGAATTTCCGGTAGTCGGTCGTTTGGAGAGGGCTCTGCCGGGATGGTGATCGTCTTGCGGGCGTGGAACTCGCGTCCTTGCCGCCACCAGGTAAAGACCGCCCCTGCGAGAGTTTGGGTGTCGATGACGACACCGGCAAATCCATACTCCTTGCTCGGGTCGTGCGCGGGACGCAGTTCGAGGGGCATTTGATGGTTGGCGCCCAGGTCGATCGTCTGCAAATGCCGCCTATTACGCAGTCCCCAAAAATGGAGGCGGTGACCGTATTTGTGATTTAGAAGATCCTCGAGTACCAGGCCCCCTTCGAATTGGGGCGGCAGTCCCCATTCACTTGCAACCATGTAGTCCCGCGGTAGGTTCCACCAGAAATCATACTGCATCCGTTGCGGACCGGAGTCGGTCTTCCAGCGGCCCAGAACGTCAAAGGATTCGCAGTCCATAAGAAAAATCCCTGGTGCGCCCTCGGTGCCGTTGCGCCCGCCGCCGAGCGCCCCGACATAAATGCCTTCCGGACCGCAATGAACGGTGTGCGTGCGCGAATAGCCCGTCTTGCCGAGCACCTCCTCGGCCTCGATGATCCTGTGAATCTTCGCCTTTGTCGGGTGTGGCTTGGTATCGATTACATAGATACGCGAGGACCGGAGCCCTGGAATGATCAGGTAGCGGCGTTCCACAAATACATGGGTGGCCAAGGGAGTGAGCGCCGAGGAGCAAGCATTCCATCCGCAGTGGTGGAACTCGTCGCCCGTATGGGGCATCGTCACCGTATGCACAATCTGACTATAGGTCCGTGATCCAGGCCTGACGTCGATAACCGCCAATGCGTCGGGCCGGGTGAAATTGTCACTCATCAGAAGTGTGAACGCGTACGTTTCGGCCGGTGCATCCATTGCCAGCCGCGGCGAGGCATGAAACGTCGGATCAGGTCGCAGGGTCACAGGTATCCTCCCCGGGGGTTCTTCAGCACAAGAACCGTCCTGGACCGATGTCTTCGGCCACTTTGCTGCGAGTGTGGGCGATCATATCAAAGACACGCCGGGGTACGGGTATCGGTGTGACGACGTCCCTCTCGAACTGCCCGGGTGAAGGCGGCCGAATCGTCGCAGACCACCCAGCAGGCCGCAGCTGGAATCGGTTCTGACCGAACATTGAAGCAACGGGTGCAGCCGCCCGCGCCAAGGTCGCGGACCACGTTCGAGGTAGCTGTTCAGCGCCTACCGCGCAAGCAGTCTGCACAACTCCTCACCGGCTTGCGTCTCCGCCGACGTCGCAGGGACGCGTCAAAGCGCAGACAACGGTGGACCGTATTCCTTGCGACAGACCTGACTCAACAAGGCATGTCCCGACGCCACGGCAAGCGGTGCTGCACGCTCGTCCTTCCGGACAAATGGCACGCGCAAACGGAGACCAGCTTGCGCCAGACTGCCACGCCACCTCAAATGGCGACTAAGCCATTGTTAAAGTATCAATATTGGGCTCATGCGTGCGCACAACCGTCACTGCCCTCGCGAGGCGCGTTTGCGGGCAAGCGGCGCGCTCGGTCTTCGGCACGGGGGCCGTTCATCACGCGGCTGAATGACTGCGCGTTGGAGCGGGGGGCTGGGAAGCAGCGCCTACTCCGCCTGCTCCGCGGCCTTGAGAAGATCAGTGCCGGGACTTTTCTTGCAAATCGCGAGGATGCCGTCCGCGTCGGACCCCGAGAAGTCGACTGTCAGTCCGTCCGGCGCTTCATCGTCGGCCAAATGCCCGTCGAGCCAGATGGCAACCAAGTCCCGCGTGTCCGGCTTCAACTTGACGAAATCCGCGCACTTAAACGTGCGCAAGTTGATGGTCTGCGCGTCGACCACCGTCGAACCCAGCACCAAAGCGACAAGTGCCAACCCGATAATCCGACCCATCTCACATCCAATCAGCGGTTAGAACCCAATCAACGGCATTGACGTCAAAGCTTGTATGGCACCGCAGCAGACCGGCATCAACCTCGAGAATACACGAACGACCGCCCACCCCCACGGCTATCAGCCATCACATGATCGTCATGTCGCTCGCTTGACAGATCCAATGCGAGCGATCGACCGCCGCAGCAGGGGTCGCCGATTGACATCCGTACTACGGTCCGCTTGAGCGAGCGCGGCCGCCTTCACCCTGGGGCACTTTCCGGGGTGACTGTGAGCAGTGTGGCTGCTTTACTAGAGTCAGCCGTCAACGAATATCAACGCACAGGTCGGGTTCAACCGATGGGCTAGGAGGAAGCCATCTTGTCACGCCGTTATCTGACGAACTCCCTTCAGTGTTGCGCATCCTATAGCGCATCACTGCTGCACGATCGTCACAACAGAAGCCGCTCACCGTCCGCGACGCGCCTTGTTCAGTGACTGTTCATCAACGATGCGTTCAGCTTCGTCGACATCGGATCAGGCATTTGACGTGGTTTCGCGAGGTCGACATTGATCCACGCCGGGCGCTGCTTCAATTCCGATCCGTCAGTAGGTCTTGCCTGGTCCGTCTTGGATGCGCGGGCTGTAGCGTGCTGCTCAGGTTCTAGGGAGTTCGTTAGATGATCGTCGAGTCGCCGCTGGAGCTCATCTTTCGCGACCTGTTCTATCGATTGCGCGGATTTGCAGGCGGGCACGATGTCTTCCTCAAACTCGAAGGGTTCAACGTCACAGGGTCCATCAAGGTCAAGACTGCGATCGGCCTCATCGAGGACCTTGAGAAGCGCGGTCTGGCGAGACCGCATGAGACCGTGATCATCGAATCATCGTCAGGCAATCTCGGGATCGCGCTCAGCATGGTGTGCGCCATCAAGGGGTATCGCTTCATCTGCGTGACCGACAGCAACGCGACCCGCGCGAATATCCGAGGCATGAAGCTCTATGGCGCCGAGGTCATCGTGGTGGCGGATCGCGACGTGGGCGGTGGCTTCCTGGAGAACCGGTTCAAGATCATCAACCGTTTGCTGGCGACCGAGCGCAACTCGATTTGGCTCAACCAGTACGATAACCTCGCCAACAAGCAGGTTCACGCAGACCAGACGGCAAGCGAAATTGTGCGTAATTTCGCTAAGGTCGATTGGATCTTCATCGGCGCGGGAACCACGGGAACGCTTGGTGGCGTCTCGGAGGTGCTGCGAGAGACCTATCCGAACGTATGCGTGGTCGCCGTCGAACCCCAGGGATCGGTGACATTCGGAGGTAAGCCGGGGACGCGAAACATCCCCGGCATCGGAACGAGTCTGAAGCCAAAAATCTCGGAGCATGCGAACCCCGACAAGGTCGTAGCCATCGACGAAGCTGCAACGGTGGAGTCGTGCCTCGATTTTGTTCGCGACTATCATCTGCTGATCGGGGGCAGTACGGGGACCGTACTCGCCGCCATCAAGGGCATGGCATCCGAGTTCCGGCCGGGAGATACGATCGTCGCGATTTCCGCGGACCTGGGAGAGAAGTACATGGATACCGTGTACGACCCCGACTGGGTTCGCGAGCACATCATGCGCGGAGCAAAGGTCATGGCGGACAGCTGAGGAAAGAGATTGTGGCAATCACTCCGAGCTTTCATGTTGTGCCCGGATCGACTGTAAGAGATGTCATAAACGACCACCGCGCGGAACTCTTCGAGGCCGTCGAGAACGCCTACCGATTGCACCAATCCGGTCAGTCGATAAACCCTGACAGTTACTTCCTGCGGTATCCCGACCAGCCGCGGAACCGGATCATTGCGCTGCCGGCGCATCTTGGCGGCGACGTTCACAAGAGCGGCATCAAATGGATCGCCAGCTTCCCGGCGAACACGACAGGCAACCTGGCACGCGCGTCGGCCGTCCAGATCCTGAATGATGCGGAGACGGGCTATCCCGTAGCGTGTCTCGAGGCGTCTCTCATCAGCGCGACGCGCACCGCGGCATCGGCCGCGCTGGCAGCTGAAGCGATGTCGCCGACGCCATTCACTGGCTCGTTGGCGGTGATCGGAACCGGGATCATCTCGCGCACCACCGTCGAGTGGCTCAAGTTCCGCAACTGGCAGCTCGAGAAAATCAGTCTCTACGACATCAACAGCGAGGAAGCCGAACGCTTCGCAGAGTGGCTGCGCGGCACGTATGGTGACACTGTCGAAATCAAGCGGAGCCTCGAAGAAGCCATTTCGGATGCGTCGCTTATACTTTTGGCCACCACTGCGCTGGAGCCGCATCTCGACGATCCACGGCTACTGGCGCATGCGCCCACCGTGCTGCACTTGTCGCTGCGCGACATCACCGTCAACGTGATTCTCGGATCCCAGAACATCGTCGATGACGTCGAGCACAGCCTGAAGGCTCGCACGTCTGTGCACCTGGCCGAGATGGCAACCGGCAACCGCGACTTCATCGCGGGAACCCTCGTCGACATGCTCGACGGCAAGTGCCGCCCGGATCCGACGAAGCCACGGATTTTCTCGCCCTTCGGTTTAGGCGTCCTCGACATTGCCGTTGCCAACCACGTTCTTAAGGAGGCGATTGCAAGAGGCGCGGCAATCGCCATTCCAGAATTCTTCAGCAACGCGGCCAGGTGGTGACACCGGGAAGGCGCCGCCGGTCCGCGCAGGTCACATAATCGATGGCGCCGACGCTGGCGCATCCTCGATCGAGTGCAAGAAGGGAGTAGCCCAGGATGGACGCAACGAAGGCCTCGACCGACGGGGAACCATCCTCGAGGGACGGTTCCGCTATTCAGAGCGAACCTGCGCGTCGTGTCTGGAGCTGGAACGAGTGGGACCCGCTCGAGGAGGTCATCGTCGGCAATCCCTTCAACGCTCGTTTTCCCTATCCCGATGCGAGCACGCGGTGCGCCGAGTACCCCGACCGGCCACTGTCGGAGATTCCGCGAGGTCCGTTCCCGCAGCAGATCATCGACGAGGCGGAAGAGGACCTGCAAGAGTTCATTGCGGCCTTGAAAAAGGAGGGCGTGGTGGTGAAGCGGCCGGCGACGTGGCCGCACGAGAAGAAGGTTTCGACGATATTCTGGGAGACCGAGGGCTATTATAATTATTGCCCGCGCGACATCATGCTGGTGATGGGCGACCAGATCATCGAGACGCCCAACGTCATTCGCGGACGGTCGCAGGAGACCTACAGCTATCGCGAGATGCTCATCGAATACATGAAGGCGGGCGCCAAGTGGATCAGCGCACCCAAACCCATGCTGCAGGATTCTCTGTTCGACGTCGACATGGAGAAACCGACGCCGCGCAACGACGAGCCAGCCTTCGATGCTGCAAACATCCTGCGCTTCGGCCGCGACCTCCTCTATCTCGTCAGTGCTACGGGTAACGAGATGGGCGGCCAATGGCTGCAATCGGTGCTCGGAGACCAGTTCCGCATCCACTACCTGAAGGACGTCTACTACGGCAGTCACATCGACTCCACGTTCGTTGCGCTGAGGCCCGGCCTCATTCTGGCCAATCCGTCACGTGTCAACGACGAGACTCTGCCGGCGTTCCTGAAGCAGTGGGAGGTCATCTACAGCCCGCCGATGGAGAATACCGACCGCTACAGCGCGGACTATCTTTCGAAGTGCATCGGCAGTGACTGGATCGACATGAACGCGTTCAGCATCAGCCCCAACCTCGTGGTCGTAGACCGGGACCAGAAGGCGCTGATCCGGCTCCTGGAGCGGCATGGTCTGGACGTCATCCCGATCAAGCTGCGCCACTCCAAGATGCTGGGGGGCGGCTTCCATTGCGTCACCGTCGACGTGCGTCGCAAGGGTGGGCTGGAGCGGTACTTCGACTAGAGCAGGTTCACGTGTCGTGGAACCGCGGCCAGTTTGGTGGCCTACTTCCGTGTCTTGGCTTGATAGTCTGATCCACGCCCGACAGCACACAGGCCATCGCACGCGATGCCCTAGAGACGAGGGATCGGTTTGGCAGCTTTGCTGGCAGCGTTGGTATTCGCCGCGGTGGTCGCGATCAGCTATCTGGCGTGGCGACGCTACCTCTGGGCGTCCGGGCGGCCGGCCGACCAGCGCCCGGACACGTGCCCCTACAGCCTGACTGATCGCTTCGACGAGAACCTCTTCATCAACGTGCCGCACCAGAAAGGCGCGCGCTGGCTGACGGACATCTTCAGCCGCTCTGCTGCTCGTTACCCCGATCATCCCGCCCTGCAAGTTCCCCACACTGGGGAGACGCTGACCTTTGCGGCTCTGAACATCGAGGCCGAACGCATCGCCGCGGCCCTCTCGCGCTACCTGGACGGTCCTGATCAAGTCGTGGCTGTGGCGATGCCGCAGGACAACTGGCAGATCGTCGCGTCGCACTTGGGAATCCTGAAGGCCGGCGGAACATTGATGTTCCTCGACACGACGTTGCCGGAAGCGCTCATTACCCACATGCTGGAGGACGCGAGGCCTGCGGTCGTTCTGATGCGCGGAGAGGAGCGGTTCCGCGATCTGCCAACGCTCGACGTGCTTGCTCTGCCGCAGACCGTGGCACCGCGCGCGCCTCCGCACTGGCTCGACGACCCCACCCAGCGGCTGGCCACGATCTTCTATACCAGCGGCACGACGGGGATGCCGAAGGGCGTCGAATGCCCGCACGCGGGCTATGTAAATCTCGCGCTTACCTATGCGGATTATTTCGATCTCCTGCCCGGAATGGATGCGACGACGCTGACCTCTTCGCTCGGTTACGACGGAAGCATCTCCGAGATGTACAGCGCCTGGGTTTCGGGCTGCGCGGTGGTCCTTATCACGAAGGAGCAGCTGCGATCCGGCCCTGACCTCGTTCCCCTGCTGCGCGACGCGGAAGTCACCGTCCTCTTCTGTCCACCGGTTCTGTTGACCACCCTGACGGCTGAGCCGGAAGTCGATCTGCCCTATCCGATTTGCCGCTACGTCGTGCCGGCAGGTGAAGCATTCCCCAGCGTCTTGGTCGAGCCTTGGACGCGCGCACGGCGCCAGATCGTCAACACCTACGGCCCGACGGAGGCCAGCACTGACACCAGCCGCCAGAGCCTTCGGCCGGGCGAGCCGATTACGATCGGCTCGCCGTTTCCCAATGTGACCTACGTCATCCTCGAGGTCGACGGCCTGACGCCGCTGCCACACGGAGAGGAAGGAGAGCTGTGCATCGGCGGCGTCCACCTTGCGCGCGGATACCGCAACCTTCCCGAGCAGACGGCAAGGACGTTCATTGAGCACCCGGAGTTCGGCCGGCTGTACCGGACAGGCGACAGGTGCCTCATCGATCCCGCCACATACCGGGTCCAATTCTTTGGCCGCATCGACACGCAGCTCAAGGTCCGCGGACATCGCGTCGAGGCCCAGGCCGTGGAGGATATTCTCCAGTCTCAGTTCAGCGAAATAGAAGCTGCGGTTCTCGATTATCAGAACGAGGCCCTGGTGGCCTTCGTGTCGGCGCCGGGCGTTGCGGATGGTGCGATCTCCGTCGCCCGGCCAGCCCCGACAGCATGGGCCGCGCGCGTGAGGGACGTCCTCGCCAGGCAGCTTCCCGAGACGTCCGTTCCGTCGCTAATCTACCTCGTCGAAAAGTTCGTCATGAAGCCCGTATCGGGGAAGATCGACCGGAAGTGCCTGCCAAGAATTGCGTCTCTATCTGCGAGTGCCGAGCGCGAACTGGAGAACGTGGGCGGCAGCGTAGCAGCCGGTGGCAACCTGCCGGCACCTGCGATTTCCCGCGCGGCTCCATCGGACAGCGAGGAGCCGCCGGAGTCCGACGAGATTCTGGACATCTGCCGATCGGTGTTCGAAGCGCCCGTCCGCTGGGACGATGCCTTCGCCGATGTTGGCGGCCACTCGATCGTCATCGCGCGGCTGTCCCAGCGCCTCCATCAGGCGGGCTGGATCGTGCCGGTTCGCGCCCTGCTGACCGACTGCAACACCGCGCGCAAGATCGCCCGGCGTTCCCGTGATGCCAGATCCGCCTTCGAAATCGTCTCGATTCCCGAAGCCCCGGGCGTTTCCGCGGCCCCACGCGACGAGGCCGCGGCTGAGGTGCTGCCGGTTGCCAGGTTCACGCTGCTGCAGGTGCTGTTCGCTCTGTTCCTGAACGCACCTAGCCTCATTGCATTTCTCAGTGTCTTCGGGTTTCTGGAAATCGGCACGTTCTTCACGACGGCCAGCGTCTGGGCCTTCATTGCCGTCGGTGTCAGTGTCTATGTGGTGGGATTGAGCGCCCCATTCATACAGTTGCTCTGGGTCATGGTCGTGAAGCTTTTGCTCGTCGGCCACGTCTACCGCAACAACATTGCTCCGGGCAGCTACCCCAAGTGGAGCCGCATGCACCTGCGGATATGGTGCCTCGGCCGGTTGCAAGCGACAGTGCTGATGCCCCTTGGTGCGATGTACCGAAGTGCACCGCTTATGGCTTTCGCGCTTGGTCAACTGGGAGCCAATGTCGGCAGGAACCTGCAATGCGCCAGAGACGCCAACTTCTCAGGGCCGCTTGATCTCATCACGATCGGGGACGACGTGGCGATCCAGACGGGGGCCTACATCCACACCGCGCGCTGGGAGGGCCAGAACATCCACGTCGGCCCCGTCGTTCTGGAAGGCGGCTGCAAGATCGGCATGCGTGCCGGCGTCGCAAACAACGTGACGGTCGGTCGTGACGCATGGGTCACACCCTTCACGCCTGCGGTGAGCGATGTCGGCGTGGGCGTCCTTCTGGATGGTTCGCCCCCGCGCGCGTCAGGACGTTACCAGCAAATCCGCAGGCCGCAGTCCGCATGTCGGCCGACATTGCGGCCATGGCAGCTGGAGACGCTCAACATCGGCATGCAGATCGGCCTGTTCATCCTGCTGACGGTGTTACCGACGGCCATCATCCTGTGGGCGGCGCGTCAGTTCATCCCGCTGGGAGAAGCGGAGCTGTCAGGCACCGCGTTCACGACCTTAGTGGCAACTGGAGCGGATACGCAGTCCGCGACAGCGGGTGAGGGCTTGTCGCCCACCAACCATTTCATGACGGCGCCACTCATCACGATACTTGGACAGCTCAGCCTTTACGCCTTTGCGACGACGTGGCTCATCATCGTGGTTACCTCGATTCTCGCCAGCATCTTCATCCGTCTCACACCGGCGGCGCCAGGCATCTACCACCCCAGCGGTTTGAAGTGTTCGCTTCTCATGCACCGCATGAGCCTGCTCAACGGCATTCAAGGGCTTTGGACGTGGACGATCACCGGCCAGTACCTGCGGGCCCTCGCCGGCCTCCGCTTTCCCCGCCTTGGTGCGTCGGAATGCGATGTGATGTTCAACCTCGTGCCGGAGGTGACATCGGCCGACTCCCAGATATTCTGGTCGAACGGAAGCTTCACGAACGTCTTCGACTACGGCGCCGGGCATGCCGCATTGCGCCGCATCGGCATGCCGCGCAACTTCTTCAGCGGCAATAATTGCGTGGCAGAGAGCGGTACGCTCCCCGACAACTTCCTGCTTGGCGTATCGACACCGTGCAACGACATTCTTTTCCGCAGGCAAATGCGGACGCGGACCAGTGCTCCGGTCACTGTGGCAGGCAATCCGCCACTGCAGTTCGCAAGCGCGTCGTTTGAGGACGAGAACCGATCCCACCGCCCACCCGGCTTCCCTCTCTTTCTCGGCCGAATCCTGCTCAACGACATCTTCAGTATCGGCGTTTTGCGGATTACCGAAGGTCTCGCCTTCACGCTGATCTACATTGTCATGACGCGGTACCAGATCGACGCGATGCTGGCGGCGTTTCTGGCGCTCGTGCTAGCCGAAGCCGGACTGGTCGCTCTTACCGTGGCCGTGAAGCAGGGACTGGTCGGCAACACATGGGGGACCGACCACAAGGCGCCATTCTGGTCGTGGCGACACTTTTCGTACTTCTTCGCGCAGGACTGCTTCTTTGCATGGTGCCGGGGACCATTGGGCTTTCTAGCGGGAACCGTGCTGCCCAATCGGATCCTGCGATTGCTTGGGTGTCAGGTCGGGCCGCGGACGATCGTCATCGAGCCGATGCAGTGCTCGGACTGGAATGCAGTCCGCTTCGGAAGCGATTGCGTCGTGGGAGGCTTTCTCCAGCTGCATACGTTCGAGAACATGACGCTGAAGATCAAGGAGACGCATTTCGGCGATGGAACGACCGTCGCGTTTGGCGCCACCGTGATGAGCGGCGCGGTGACTGCGCCAAACACCACGCTTCAGCCCTTGTCGATGGTCCTCAAGGAGATGAACCTGCCTACGGGACAGTATGAGGGAAGTCCCGCACAGAAGGTCCTGCCGTGATGGGGACGATCGTAAGTGGAGCGCCGCCAGACACGAGTTCGACGGGGAACTCGTGGACAGTGGACGACCTCGGCTCCGCCGTGCGCGATGTGACCCCGCCGGATCTCAAGGCGGAAATGACACTCCTGTTCCTGCCGTGCGAACCCCATGGTGACGACCAGACGCTTTCTGAACGCTATTGTGCCGTCGCATCGGATGAAGAGCGCTCCCGGGCATGCCGAATGGTGAAGTTGCGCGATAGAGTACGCTTCCTGAGGGGGCGCGCATTCCGCCGGTATTGCGCCGCCCAGGCACTGGGACCGACGCGCGCGCGCTCGTCGGTGCAGTTCGCTCAAACAACCAAGGGAAGACCATACTTGCCGGAGCTGCCTGAGGTCTGGTTCAGTTTCTCGGGAAGCGAGACCGGGCACTTGGCCGCATGGTCGGGTACGCATGCTGTCGGGGTTGACATCGAGGACGATGCGAGGGCGTCCTCAGCACTGGAGCTGGCGCGGCACTATTTCTCGGTTGCCGAGGCCGATGCGGTGTCGCGCACCGAGCCAGAGGTGCGCGGGCGGACGTTTCTGCGGTTGTGGACTCTGAAGGAGGCCGCGCTCAAGTCGGTCGGTGAAGGGCTTCCGTATGGCCTCGACGCCTTTCAGTTTGAGATGACCCCAACTCTGCGCGTGGTACGTGCGCCGGCGGGCTTTGGCGGCCCCGGCGGCATGCATGCTCGGCTGATCGAATTGCGCGGCGCCGATGGCGCGCTCATCCTGCGAGAGCGGCTGTCGACGTGGGTCTGAAGAACTCCCTGAAGCAACAGGGCGCTGCTCAGGCGAGTGCACCGGGAGACCGGATCAACTCGAGCGCGCGAACGATCAACGGGTCTACACCGTTCTCGATATCGTCCTTCGTGTTCAGCAGCTCTATATCTGCCGGCACTCCCTTGCCCTCATAGCAGACCATGTCGGGCGAAAGGTATTCCTGATACGAGAGGCAGTAGTCCCAGCCATTGGGCAGTTTGCGCTCCAGCTGATAGGAGAAGATGCCGTTCGTATGGTCACCCAGGATCGTGACGTGCGGCAGCTCCCTGATCGCCAGCGCAAACGCTTCGCCACCGCTGAACACGGCATCACACGTCAGAACGACTACCGGTCCGGTGAACTGGGCTGCACCCTCGGGCTTCAGATGCCACGTATGCAAGGGGGTGAAATCGTTGTCGCCGGGGCCCGTCTTGGTGCGGCGGTGGAATGCGACGCGCTTGGCATCGGCGAACCGGTTGATGATGGCGAGCGCGATATCGTCCTCGCCGCCTGGGTTGTTGCGAATGTCGATGATGAAGCCCTTGAGCTCGGGGAAATCGCGAGCGATCGAATCCATCACGGACTCGACCTTGCTCTTCTTGATGTCCTCCAGCTCCAGGATCCGCATGTATCCGTAGTCGGGCGATCGACCGTAACGCAGCATCCACGCCTTGGTCTTCTCGATCGGTCCGAACCCGGCCGCGGCGAGCGTCCGCTCCGTGACGCCGAAGAGCTTCTCGATCTCCTTTTCCGAGAACTCGCGATGAAAGCGCGCCGGCTTCTCCGCCGTGAAATGACGCCTCGTCCTGGAAGGGCCGGTTCGGGCCTCGATTTCCACATGGCCGTCGTCCAGCGGATCGACCATCGCCGTGAGTATGTCGAAGAGTTCATCTTCGCTCGTGGCGGCGGTCACTCTCGGGCGGAAGGCATCGTATCGGGCCTTCCAGTCGACCCCCCGAAGTGCGAAGAACGGATAGCGGGCGTTGAAGGTCTCCCAGAACTCCTCGAAGTTCGCTTGCGGATCAGTGTTTTTCGGCATGCGTGAGCCGCTCTCGTTTGGCGATCTTGCGAGCCGACAGGCTTGCACGAACTCTTCCCGCCGAAAGTAGAGCACTTTGCGACGAACGCAGCCCATAATCGTGACATGTCGTCATTTGCGTGAACTTGAGAACTCGTGACGGCAGACCGTCTTCGCTGGCCTTCTGGAGCTTCTGGCTCGAAGTCGACATTGAGCCCCGCAGTTGCCACCCCACGACTGTATCCTCGGGCTTGTCCCGAGGACCCATCGTGCGGTGCACTCCAAACGTCGAATTTGACCCCGAGCGGACCCAATTGCGGTCCGACTAATGCCTGCTATTCCGGCGATATCGTGAGCGCGAGAATCTAATGAATTTGGAGACCTCCGCCGCCTCCGCCCCCGCCTTCACACGAATAGCCCGGCACTCCGAGGTGCGCGAGGCCACATGGGGTCATACCTTCACAGGAATAGCCTGACACGCCAAGGCGTGCGAGGCCACATGCATACATGGGAATCCGCGAGAGCTCATAAGCTTTCTTCAGGTCAGCAATCGCCTTGGCCTTCTGGTCCAGCCCTAGCCCTGTGTAGCCTTTTGCGCGGATGAAGTAAGCGTCGGCCAACTGTTCGGGCGCTCCACCGCCGTCGATGAAGGCGGTGCAGGCCCCAATCACCTTTTTAGCAGGTTCGGGGCGAGGCTTCCATTCGTAACCAAACTCGTCGCCTGCTGCACCGCATCGGTCGAATAGCGCCAACTTCTCTGCTTCCTTTGTGTCGGCAATCGCTTTCTCTTTCTGATGGAGTATTTCGTACGCCGCACTTCGCGTGCGGTAGGCTTCGGATCGACCATCCGCCGACGCATCTTTCCCGATGACGATCGTGCACGCACGAACAGCGGTTTCGGCTGCACTCTCGCGCTTTGGGCTCAAGCCCGTATCCTTCTTCATTTCTTCGCGCGCCAAGCGGCAGAGTTCTTCCGGAGAGGCTTCGATGCCCACTTGATCGGGAGCATGCGATAGCATGCGCCACGGCGCGAATGCGTAGAGGCCGGCACCGAGGGCGATGAGAACTGCTGCAGCTGCGGCGTACCTTCGAGCTCGCGGACTTATTCGGGGCGTCCATTTGTTCCCCATCGCCGCCGCGCCCAACGGATCAGTGCCGTAGGAATTCGGCCCGGCGGTGCCGCGGAGGAACCCCACCTCGCGCAGATGCCAAAGGGATGCCGCCAGGGCCAACAGAGACCCGAGGGCCAAGACGAGGTTTACTCCGCGGCCCCCGATGATACCCAGCGAATCGCCGAGAAGGACCGCGATCAAGACCGGTCCAGCCGGCGTAAGACCGCCAACCGCAGCGGCAAACGAGCCGTCAAAGACGTGTTTCCAGGGGCCGCTGAAAGGCCCGCCATCCGTCGGCTCTGCCAGCAGACTTCCTTGTGCCAGCAAAGCTCCGAGGACCGCAGCGATCGGCACGACGAGGGTCCACGCCGCGCGGTTGCGATCGTGCAGGCGCTTGATCGAAACGGCCGTTGCGGCGAGCAGGATCGTCGCCATCCATCCCACAAAGAACAACGGCCCGGCGACAGGTCCAAGGAAAGGAAGACCTAATCGCTTTGCTGCAGCAAGTGCCAACCACTGCACTGTGGCGACGGCAAATACGGTAAGGAGCGCGAACCAGTAGTCGCTGCGCGGGATTCGGCCCGACGTGCCGTAGGCAAGCGCGCCGATGCGGGTGCGAAAACTGATGGCCCAAATACCGCAAACACCGGCCACGTAGACAAGAAACATCAGCCAATTGTTGGAATTGGCGGTCTCAGCCTCGGCCGCAGCCTTCTTGCGTTCGAGCGCCATGTCTTGCTGGACCATGAGTATCTGGCGAAGGTTTTCGTCGCTGCCTGCCGGCAGGATCTCCAGCGCCTTTTTGAAATCGGCGGTCGCCTTGTCGAATTCCTTCTTCCTCAAGTAACCGACGCCACGCGCCTGAAAGACTTTTGCCAGCCGCGCGGCCGGCAGGTCTTTCTCCGTCTCCATGACGGAATTGCAAAGCGCGATCAGGTCATCGCTGCTGAGGCCATCGGGGATATCAATGCATTTGACCGATGCCGCGCTATCAGCGTGCGCATCCGCAATCAATTGGGATGTGAGCAGAATCGAAAGAACCAACAGCCGTACGGCGACCAAAAAGATCCTCATGCACGAACTTTCCCTAATAGTATTATTGAAATTTACTACCGAGTGCTCGCTCGATCGTGATGGGAATATTGTGAGGGTCGATCTCCGGCAGATCGCAGCGTAGCGGTTCAATCTGCGCGGTCAAGCAGCGTGCTGCACACGGACAATAGAAGCAGGGTCAATTGATCGTTTGGCCAAACTTCAGGCAGTCAGACCGCGGTGGTTTCAACATCGACGACCGCCGTAGACGGAACAAAGAGCGATGTCCGCTTGTGGCCCTTTGCGGCCATCTGCGCCCCCCTGGATTGTGCATTGCAGCGGCGTTGATGAGGCGGCCTGGCTCACCGCTTGTCCTCGATCGCGATGCCCTATCGCACGGTGCAAGTGGAATGGATCGGTTTGAAGCGACGCCATCGGTCTTGCGCGCTTCCGTTCGCGAGCACAGCTCCCATCACCGGTAAATTGTCGTGGGCGTTTCTTTAGGCTCCAAGGCTGTCCACCTGTCGAAGCGCTGACTAGGCGCCTAATGCGCGAGCAGTCTGCGCAATTTCTCACCAGAGCGCGGACCCATGGACGTCTCGTGATGCATCGGGCGTTTTCATCTGCGGGCCGTATGTGCCTCCAGAACAATCGGTTTCCGAGGCTCGCGCAGACGGCTGAACATGACCGGCACAGGTCTTGCTGAACGTGGTTGCTGAGATAATCATAATGGGGGCCACCATGATGCCTTGCACCAGACGCGCAGTTCTCGGAGCTGTTTCTCTCTTCGGTTCATCGATCCTGGGCATCTGTGCCGCGAGCGCCGAAGAGACGATCAAGGTGGGCATCCTCCACTCGCTGTCTGGCACCATGGCAATCAGCGAGACGACGCTGAAGGACGCCATGGTGATGCTCATAGACGAGCAGAACAAGAAGGGCGGCCTGCTCGGCAAGAAGCTCGAGGCCGTGGTCGTCGATCCAGCATCGAACTGGCCGCTATTCGCCGAAAAGGCACGCGAGCTGATCGCGCAGAAGAAGGTCGCGGCGGTTTTCGGCTGCTGGACGTCGGTGAGCCGCAAGTCGGTGCTGCCGGTCTTCAAGGAACTCAACAGCATATTGTTCTATCCGGTGCAGTACGAGGGCGAGGAGTCGGAGCGCAACGTGTTCTACACGGGTGCCGCGCCCAACCAGCAGGCCATTCCGGCCGTCGACTACCTGATGAGTGAGGAAGGTGGTGCGGTGAAGCGCTGGGTGCTTGCCGGCACCGACTACGTCTATCCGCGCACCACAAACAAGATTCTCGAGGCCTACCTTCTAGCCAAGGGCGTGAAGAAGGAGGACATCATGATCAATTACACGCCCTTCGGTCACTCCGACTGGCAGACGATCGTCGCGGACATCGTCAAGTTCGGCTCGGAAGGCAAGAAAACGGCCGTCGTCTCGACCATCAACGGCGATGCGAATGTGCCCTTCTACAAGGAACTGGCGAACAAGGGGGTCAAGGCCACCGACATTCCAGTCGTTGCATTCTCCGTCGGCGAGGAGGAACTCGCCGGTCTCGACACCACCAACCTCGTCGGCCATCTTGCGGCGTGGAACTACTTCGAGTCGATCGATACGCCGGAGAACAAGGATTTCATCGCCAAGTGGCAGGCCTACACCAACAACCCGAAGCGTGTGACGAATGACCCGATGGAGGCTCACTACATCGGGTTTGCCATGTGGGTGAAGGCGGTTGAGGCTGCAGGCACGACCGATCCAGACAAAGTCATCGACGCCCTGCCCGGCATCGAGGTGCCCAATCTCACCGGCGGCGTCGCGAAGATGCTCCCCAATCATCACATCACGAAGCCTGTCTTCATCGGCGAAATCCGCGACGACGGCCAGTTCGATGTCGTGTGGCAGACCGAAGGATTGGTCCCGGGTGACGCTTGGTCCGACTTCCTGCCCGGCTCGAAGGATTTGACCTCTGACTGGGTCACCAAGAAGTGCGGAAACTTCAACACCCAGACCGAGAAGTGCGGCGGCTGACGTCGATACCGCGGGCCGAGAGCTAGCGTCCCGCTGACCCGCGCGCACGCGAGTGCCCGATCGCAAAGAGGGGAAGCAGCGATGCAGCCACAAGGCGGCGGCCCCCGTTCACTTCGGCGGTGCATCGCGCTTATCGTGACGGTGCTCGGTCTCGCGCTGGCAGGTGCTGTATTGCCCTCCGTCGCCAACGCCGAAGCTCTGGACGAGGCGCTGACACAACTCACGGCTAACAGCTTCGAGGAAACCGAGAAGGCGATCGATCGTATCGCGGCCTCGGGATCCCCGAGGGCTGCGGCGATTTTGGAAGCGTTAAGTGACCGCCGCGCTTTCACGAACGGCTCCGTCGTCTTCTACAAGAATGCGACCGGCCAGCCGCTCGACTTCGTCACGGGGCAGCCGCTGAATGACGCCCCTAGCGACGCTCGGGCCGTCAGGACCAACAATCGCCTGCGGGGCGCAATCGTGGCCGCTCTCGGCGGCCTCCGGCTCAAGGATGCGGATCCGGACAAGCGACGGCAGGCGGCCGAGGCGGTCATGCGGGCTCGTGATCTGGGCGTGCTTCCTGCACTCAGAGCGGCACTGAATGCAGAAAAGAACCAAACCGTATCGAAGGCATTTCGTGAGGCTGAAGCAGCACTGGTTCTCTCCAGTTCGGGCGCTTCGGAAGATGAGAAGCTGAAGGCGATCGCCGTGCTGCGCGATCGCAGCGATCAGGATGCGATCGCAATGATGCGCGCCGCGACGGGCGACAAGACAGCCAGCGTTTCCAGCGCTGCGAAATCGGCGATTGCCGCCGTCGAGCAAAGTTTGAAGTACCGCGAGGCGCTCCAGAACCTCTGGTACGGCATCTCACTTGGATCGGTGCTGTTGCTGGCGGCGATCGGTCTCGCCATCACATTCGGCGTCATGGGCGTGATCAACATGGCTCACGGCGAGATGGTCATGCTTGGCGCCTACACGACGTTCCTGGTGCAGGAGGCGTTCCGCACCTACGCGCCGGGCGCCTTCGATCTTTCGTTGCCCGTCGCCCTGCCGCTGGCCTTCGTCGTGGCCGGCGGCATTGGCATCATCATCGAGCGCGGTATCATCCAGTACCTTTATGGCCGTCCACTGGAGACCCTGCTTGCGACTTGGGGCGTCAGTCTGATCCTGCAGCAGGCGGTTCGCACGGCATTCGGTCCTACCAACCGCGAAGTCGGCAATCCGAGCTACATGTCGGGCGCCTTCGAGTTTCTGGGCCTGCAGATCACCTATGGCCGGCTCTGGATCGTGGTCTTCACACTCGCCGTGTTCGGCTCGCTGCTCCTGCTGTTGCGTGCCACGCCCCTGGGCCTGCAGATGCGCGCGGTGTCGCAGAACCGGCGCATGGCGGCATCGATGGGAATTCCCACCGCCCGCGTAGACGCGCTGACGTTTGGCCTGGGCTCTGGTATCGCAGGCCTGGCGGGGGTGGCCATCTCGCAGATCGACAACGTTTCACCGAACCTCGGTCAAGGCTACATCATCGACAGCTTCATGGTCGTGGTGTTCGGCGGAGTGGGCAATCTGTGGGGCACTCTCGTGTCCGCCTTCGCACTCGGTATCACCAACAAGCTTCTTGAGCCGGCCGTAGGTGCGGTGCTTGCCAAGATCCTCATCCTTGTCCTGCTCATCCTCTTCATCCAGAAGCGGCCGCGCGGCCTGTTCGCGCTCAAGGGCAGGGCGGTGGAGCAATGATCACGCGAATGGCGATCTCGGCCCTGGGTGATCGCGGTAGCCGCATCTTTCTTGGTGTTCTCTTCGTTGCCGCGATCGTGGTCGCGGTTGGAAACCTTGCGCTGCCGCCGTCGTCATCGCTGCACGTTCCAAACTATGTTGTGGCGCTGCTCGGCAAATACGTCTGCTACGCGACGCTGGCTGTCGCGCTCGATCTCGTGTGGGGCTATTGCGGGATACTTTCTCTTGGCCACGGAGCATTTTTCGCGCTCGGCGGCTATGCGATGGGCATGTATCTCATGCGCCAGATCGGTGCGCGCGGTGTCTACGCCAATCCTGACCTTCCCGACTTCATGGTGTTCCTCAACTATAAGGAGCTGCCATGGTTCTGGTACGGGTTCGGCAGCTTTCCCTTTGCGCTGCTGATGGTCGTGGTGGTGCCTGGGTTGCTCGCCTTCGTCTTCGGCTGGTTTGCCTTCCGCTCGCGCGTCACCGGCGTCTATCTGTCGATCATCACGCAAGCGATGACCTATGCGCTCCTGCTTGCGTTCTTCCGCAATGACATGGGGTTTGGCGGGAATAACGGCCTTACCGACTTCAAGGACATCGTCGGGTTCTCGCTTCAGGAGCAGTCGACGCGCGTGACGCTCTTTCTTGCGAGTGTTCTGGTGCTGGCGTTGACGTATGCAGTGGCGCGCATGTTCGTGACCTCGACCTTCGGCAAGGTGCTTGTTGCGATCCGCGATGCGGAGAGCCGCGTGCGGTTCCTCGGCTACCGGGTGGAGAACTACAAGCTGCTGGTCTTCGTCCTTTCCGCGTGCATGGCGGGCATCGCTGGGGCTCTCTATGTCCCGCAGGTCGGCATCATCAACCCGAGTGAGTTCGCGCCGGCAAACTCCATCGAGGCGGTCGTGTGGGTTGCTGTCGGCGGTCGCGGGACATTGACGGGGGCGGCGCTGGGCGCGTTCGTCGTGAACTTCATGAAGTCCGTATTCACGACCGGATTTCTCGCGCCCTACTGGCTGTTCCTGCTTGGTGGGCTCTTTATTCTCGTTACCCTGGCGGTCCCCAAGGGCATCATCGGCACGGCTCAGGAATGGCTTGCGCGTCGGAGGGCGACGGACGCTCCGCGTGGCAAAACACCACCGGGCAAGAGTGTCGGTCAGACCGCGGAACCGACGCCATGAGCGAACTCAAAGTCTCAGACAGCGTGCTCTATCTCGACGGCGTAAGCGTCACGTTCGATGGCTTCAAGGCGTTGCGCAGCCTGTCACTCTATCTTGCGCCCGGCGAGATGCGCGCAATCATCGGTCCCAACGGTGCCGGCAAGACGACGATGATGGATGTGATCACCGGCAAGACACGCCCTGACGAGGGCGATGTCATCTTCGACGGCCGCCACGATCTGACCCAGCGCGATGAGGCCGAGATTGCCAACCTGGGCATCGGCCGCAAGTTTCAGAAGCCGACCGTCTTCGAGAGCCATAGCGTCTCTGACAACATCAGGCTTGCACTGAAAGGCGAACGCACCGGGCTTTCTGCGCTGTTCGGTAGCCGGAATGCGATCTCCGACACCAGCATCGAGGAAGTTCTGACCCGTGTGCGCCTAGTCGAACACCGACATCGCCTCGCCGCCGATCTCAGTCACGGGCAGAAGCAGTGGCTGGAGATCGGGATGCTGCTGGCGCAGGATCCGAAATTGCTTCTGGTCGACGAGCCGGTTGCGGGCATGACGGATGCGGAGACCGAGGATACCGCGCAGCTTCTGCGGGACATCGCCGAAAAGCATTCGGTCGTCGTCGTGGAGCACGACATGACCTTCGTGCGGGCTTTGGGCGTACACGTCACCTGTCTACATGAAGGTTCCGTGCTCGCCGAAGGAACGATCGATGCGGTTTCTGAGAACGAGAAGGTCATCGAGGTGTACCTGGGTCGTTAAGGGGGCAGCCATGCTGTCAGTCGAGAACATCGATCTCTATTATGGTGCCGCCCAGGCGCTGCGCGGCGTTTCGATGATCGCCGAGCCGGGGAAGGTGACGTGCGTGCTGGGGCGCAATGGCGTGGGCAAGACGAGCCTGTTGCGCGCTATCGTCGGCCAGCAGAAGACGTCCGGCGGGCGTATCGTTTGGAACGGTGAGGAAATTCAGAAGCTGCCCGCTCTGCAGCGGGCACGCTCGGGCATCGCCATCGTTCCGCAGGGGCGCGAAATCTTCCCGCTGTTGACCGTCAAGGAGAACCTCGAGACCGGCTATGCGGTACTGCGGCGATCCGAGCGCAGGATCCCCGATGCAGTTTTCGAGCTGTTCCCGGTTCTCCAGACGATGCTTGGCCGCCGCGGTGGTGATCTCTCCGGTGGCCAGCAGCAGCAGCTCGCCATCGGCCGGGCGCTGGTGATGCGACCCAAGCTCATCGTTCTCGACGAACCGACCGAAGGCATCCAGCCGTCGATCATCAAAGACATCGGCCGGGCAATTGTCTACTTGCGCGAGACGACGGACATGGCCATCGTGCTCGTCGAGCAGTACTTCGAGTTCGCGCGCGATCTGGCCGACCATTTTCTCGTGATGGATCGCGGTCAGGTCGTCCTCGCGGGTACGCGTGAGGAGATGGTCGAGGCCGATGTTCGCCGCAAACTCGCGATCTGACGTACTCACGGCAGAACCCTTCGTTCGCGAGGCCGGGGGAGAGGTTCTAGCGGCGCTCCAACGCCTGCGGGTTGCCGGGGGCGTTAGCGTCGAATTCGCGGCACGGGGTGGAGTGACCGGCGTCGCCCGCTCGCATGAGGTACAAGGCTGGCGTATCCGCATTCCTCATCCGGCTTCGTGCGACTGCGAGGCGGTGCTGCTCAATACCGGTGGTGGTGTGGCAGGTGGCGATGCGGTGAAGCTCGAGTTCAAGCTTTGCGATAATGCGCGAGCCACGGTGACGACCGTTGCCGGAGAACGCATCTACCGTGCCGTCGCCCAAGCTGCGAGAATGGAAGCCCAACTGACGCTTTCCGGTGGCAGCCACCTCGTGTGGCTGCCCCGCGAGATGATCATGTCGTCCGGGGCCAGACTGGTGCGCCGTGTCAACGTCGAAATGGCAGAGAATGCGGCGCTGACGTTGCTCGACATTGTTGTTCTGGGGCGCCGCGGATCAGGCGAGCACATGACCAGCGGCCTCCTTGATGACCGCTGGTCGATCCGGCGTGCCGGGCGTCTCCATCACATGGAGGCGATGAAGCTCGACGGGAACATCGAGCAGCGGCTCGCTCGACCTGCGACAGCGGGCGGCGCCCACGTCATCGGCACGCTCATCCATCTTGACCGCGATGCAGAGGCGTGTCTGGATCGTGTGCGACAGGCCGTGTCAGGCCACGACGGTGTCGAGGTTGCTGCCAGCGCCTGGGCCGGCAAGCTGGTGGTGCGCGGCCTTGGCACCAATGTGGAGCGCGTCCGCTCCGTGTTTGCCGCTGCGGTCTCGGCTTTGACAGGCAGGCCGATGCCGCGAGCGTGGCTCACCTGACGACGGACGGGAGGAGGCCGGGGCCGAATGAATCTGACACCGCGTGAGAAGGATAAGCTGCTCGTCGCCATGGCTGCTGTCGTGGCTCGGCGGCGTCTGGAGCGCGGGGTCAAGCTCAATCATCCAGAGGCAATTGCGCTCATCACCGATTTCGTCGTCGAAGGCGCACGCGATGGCCGTGCGGTTCATGAGCTCATGGAAGCGGGGGCGCATATCGTCACTCGAGCCCAGGTCATGCCCGGCGTCGCCGAGATGATTCACGACATTCAGGTTGAGGCGACTTTCCCGGACGGAACCAAGCTCGTCACCGTCCACAATCCGATCCGCTGAGGGAGCACGCGATGCAGCCGTTCCTGATACTGGTTGCGCCGGCAGCCGCTAACGCGCTGGCTGGTAGCGATAATCGTCTCGCGCGGGGCGCGGCATGATACCGGGTGAGGTGTTGACCGCCGACGGCGAGATCGAGCTCAACGCCGGACGCGTGACGCTGGAACTGGAAGTGACCAACACCGGCGACCGGCCGATACAGGTCGGCAGCCACTATCACTTTCATGAGTCGAATGCTGCGCTCTCGTTCGACCGCGACAAAGCCAAGGGCTTCCGGCTCGACGTACCGGCTGGGACCGCGGTGCGCTTTGAGCCGGGCCAGTCGCGCACGGTCAGGCTCGTAGCGATCTCGGGCACGCGAACCGTCCTGGGGTTCCGCCAGATGGTCATGGGTCAACTCTCGAGCTGAAGGCTTGCACCTCTCATGGCGACACGAATTTCGCGCCAGGCCTATGCCGGAATGTTTGGACCGACCGTCGGCGACAAGGTGCGGTTGGCGGATACCGAACTTTTCATCGAGGTCGAGCGCGACCTCACGACGTACGGCGAGGAGGTCAAGTTCGGCGGTGGGAAGGTCATACGCGACGGCATGGGGCAATCCCAGTTCAGCCGTGCCGAAGGTGCGGTCGACACCGTCATCACGAACGCCTTGATCCTCGATGCCGTTGCCGGTGTTCTCAAAGCCGACGTCGGTCTGAAGGACGGCCGTATCGCCGCCATCGGTAAAGCCGGTAACCCCGACATCCAACCTTCGGTCGACATCATCATCGGGCCTGGCACCGAGATAATCGCGGGCGAAGGAAAGATCCTCACGGCGGGCGGGTTCGACTCCCACATTCACTTCATCTGTCCGCAACAGATCGAAGAGGCCCTGATGTCGGGGCTGACGTCCATGCTTGGCGGCGGAACGGGGCCTGCACACGGTACGCTTGCCACGACCTGTACCCCAGGGCCGTGGCACATCGAGATGATGCTGCGCGCAGCGGAAGCATTCCCGATGAACCTTGGGTTCGCCGGCAAGGGCAATGCGTCTCTCCCCTCAGCACTGGACGAAATGGTCGCAGCCGGAGCATGCGCTTTGAAGCTGCACGAGGATTGGGGTACCACGCCCGCTGCAATCGACAACTGCCTATCAGTGGCGGATGCCCACGATGTGCAGGTCATGCTTCATTCCGACACGCTCAACGAAAGCGGGTTCGTCGAGGATACGATTGCCGCATTCAAGGGTCGCACGATTCACGCCTTCCATACGGAAGGTGCCGGTGGCGGACACGCGCCAGACATCATGAAGGTTGCCGGCCTCGCCAACGTGCTGCCGTCATCGACAAATCCGACGAGGCCCTTCACCGTCAACACCATCGACGAACATCTCGACATGCTCATGGTGTGCCATCACCTGAGCCCGCGCATCCCCGAGGACCTCGCCTTCGCGGAAAGCCGCATCCGGCGCGAAACGATAGCCGCCGAGGATATCCTCCACGATATGGGAGCGCTTTCGATGATGTCGTCCGATAGCCAGGCGATGGGCCGGGTGGGCGAAGTCATCATTCGCACGTGGCAGACCGCACACAAGATGAAGCAGCAGCGCGGCGCGCTGCCCGAAGATCGCGGCAGGGGCAACGACAATTTCCGCGCGCGGCGCTACATCGCCAAATACACGATCAATCCGGCGATCACGCATGGTGTCTCGGCGCACATCGGCTCGATCGAGCCCGGGAAGCTTGCAGATCTCGTCTTGTGGTCACCGGCATTCTTCGGCGTGAAGCCCGACATGGTGCTGAAAGGGGGAGCAATTGCAGCGTCCCTAATGGGCGATCCCAACGCGTCGATCCCGACGCCGCAACCGGTCCACTACCGGCCGATGTTCGCGGCGTTCGGCAGCGCGATCGCGGCGACGTCGATCACGTTCGTGAGCGGGGCCGCCGTGGCGGGCGGGCTCAAGAGCCGCCTCGGTCTGAACAAGACGCTGGTTGCGGTCGAAAACGTCCGAAGCGGTATCTCCAAGAAGTCGATGATACACAACGATGCAACGCCTGAGATACGCATCGATGCAGAGACCTACGAGGTGCGTGCGGATGGCGAGCTGCTCGTTTGCGAACCCGCCGCGGAGCTTCCCATGGCTCAGCGCTACTTCCTTTTCTGAGGGGCCGGAATGTTGAGAGCTCAATCGACTTTGCGGCGCGACGAAGTCGGCGAGCGATCGATTGCCGCGACGATCACGCTCGACCGTGCGGGCCGCTATCGGCGCCGCGTCGCCTTGACGTGCGATGACGGGATGGCGTTCCTGCTCGACCTTTCCGAGCCGGCCTATCTGGCGGATGGAGACGCGCTGGTTCTCGACGACGGACGCCTGATCGTCGTCCGTGCAGCCGCGGAGGACCTTCTGGAAATTCATGCGGCGGATGCGCCGTCGCTCGCTCGCATCGCCTGGCACATCGGCAATCGGCATACGCCAGCGGAAATCACGGCGCAGGCAGTCTACATACAACCCGACCATGTGTTGGCGGAAATGGTTGAGGGCCTCGGGGGGCACGTGCATCGCGTCCGACGTCCGTTTGAGCCGGAGGGTGGTGCATACGGAACCAAAGGTCCGCTGGCTCGGGGCCATCACCACGACGAAGGCGGTGGACACCACCACCATAGCTCCGGCGTGCATCATCATCACGATCACCATGCCCACACTCATGACGACGCATGAGAGCCAAGTCGGTGCCGACGAATTGGATGCGTCTCCGTCATTAGGCAGCATCGGTGAACAGCCGTGGCCCTGCTTGGACTCTGCACCAGCGAGCCGGTCGATGCTGGACCCTCGGCTCATGATCTGGCTTTCCCCAGCGTTTCCGGTCGGTGCCTTCGCCTATAGCCACGGACTCGAACTCGCAGTGGAACGCGCCTGGGTGCGGAATGGAGCAGGGATTGACGAGTGGCTGAGCGATCTCGTCTCGCACGGATCCCTGCGCAATGATCTCATCTTGTTTGCTGAGGCGTGGCGCGCAGCCACACACGAGGACGGAAAGCGTTTGCAGGCGGTCAACGACATTGCCATAGCGATGCAGCCATCGTCCGAACGTCTACTCGAAACAGCGGCGCAGGGCGGGGCCTTTGTCGCGGCAATGCAGTCGTCCTGGCCGGTGTCGATATACGGCCAGTTGAACACGCGCGACATCGCCTATCCGGTCGCCGTTGGCGCAGCGATCGGCGCGCACGGGCTTGAGTTGACGAGCGCGCTTTTGGCCTACGCCATCGCATTTACGCAAAACTTGGTGTCGGCATGCATTCGCTTGTCGCTGTTCGGGCAGTCGGAGGGTCAGCGGATACTCGCTGCGGTTCTGCCGCGCTTGCAGCGGGGGGCGTTCGAGGCGGCCGGGCTTGCGTTGGATGATCTTGGTTCGTCGACGCCGCGCAGCGACATTGCGTCGATGCTCCACGAGACCCAATACACGAGGCTCTTCCGCTCATGAAAAGTCCGAACGGACCCTTGCGTGTCGGCATCGGCGGCCCTGTCGGATCGGGTAAGACCACGCTGACCGCAGCGCTTTGCCGTGCATTCCGCGACAGCTACGACATATGCGTCATAACCAACGACATCTACACGAAGGAAGACGCCGAGATCCTGATGCGCATGCAGGTACTGCCGCTGGATCGCATCATGGGTGTCGAAACGGGTGGCTGCCCGCATACCGCCATCCGTGAGGATTGCTCGATCAATCTGTCGGCGATCGATACGATGCGCCGCAAGTTTCCGGCACTCGATCTCATCCTGATCGAGTCGGGCGGCGACAATCTGGCCGCGACATTCTCGCGCGAGCTTGCGGACCTCACGATCTATGTCATCGATGTGGCGCAGGGCGAGAAAATTCCCCGCAAAGGTGGCCCTGGCATCACGCGTTCGGACCTGCTGGTCATAAACAAGACGGATCTTGCACCGCATGTCGGCGCGAGTCTCGAGGTGATGGCGGCGGACACGCGGCGAATGCGCGGCGAAAAGCCGTTTGCGATGACCAGCATCGCACGCGGCGAAGGTATATCGACCGTTGCCAAGTTCATTGAACAGGCTGGCGGGCTCACAACCTGACCATCTTGTAGATCTCGAGAGCTCCGTTCGGGCGCCTAGACATCGGCCGGAGTTCGACGTCGCTCGTTGCCGTCGCGGATCGTGCGGCTGCAGGATTTCCGCTTCTAAGGGGCGCTCCGCCGTGCCATCACACCGTTTGGATGGGTCGGCAGGAACCTCGAGCGATGGTGCGCGCATTATTGCAGACTTTGATCGCTTGCCTGGTTGTGCTTGCGCCCGCCAGCGTTGGGGCGCGCACGGTAACCGACAGCGCCGGGCGCACAGTCGATGTTCCAGACAGGATCGAGCGGGTCTTTGCAGCTGGGCCGCCCGCTGCGATCCTGCTCTACATGCTCGCGCCGGAAAAAATGACCGGCTGGCCTAACCCACCCAAGCCTGAGGAGCGCCCTTACATTGCCGAACCCTATCGCGACTTGCCCGCCCTGGGGCGCCTGACAGGGCGCGGCGGAACGGCGAACCTGGAGGTCGTGCTCAAGGTGAAGCCGGACCTGATCCTCGACTTCGGCTCGGTTCGGGAAACCTTTGTTTCGCTCGCCGACAACACGCAGGAACAGACGGGCATCCCATACGTACTCATCGACGGTCGGTTCGAGGAGACACCCGCCGCACTGCGGCTGCTCGGCGGCATTCTCGGGGTGGGGGAGCGCGCCGAGAAGCTTGCTCGCTATGTCGAGGCGGCCTTCGAGGAAATCGATGCTGCGCTCACAAGAATCGCCGAAGACAAGCGCCCGCGCGTCTATCTCGCGCGGGGGCCGGATGGGCTTGAGACCGGCCTCAAGGGGTCGATCAATACGGAGATCATCGAGCGTGCGGGTGGACGCAACGTGGCCGAAGCCCAGGATGGGCGCAAAGGTCTGGCGCGGGCCTCCATCGAGCAGATCATCGTCACCAACCCGGACACGATCCTGACCTGGGAACCGCAATTCTATGCTGCAGTCCTGAAGGATCCGCTGTGGGCGGGCATCGACGCCGTAAGGCGGCAGCGCGTATTCCTCGCTCCGACAGCTCCCTTCGGCTGGATCGACCGGCCACCATCGCTCAACCGCGTGATGGGACTGAGGTGGCTGCCGGGGCTGTTCTACCCCGAGCTATTCAACCGTGATTTGCGAGTTCTGACGCGCGAGTTCTACGAGCTATTCTATCATGTGAGCCCAACGGACGAAGAGATCGACAGGCTGATTGCATGGTCGAAAGGCGCCCCGCCACCGACGACGAAACGGCAGTGACAGTGGCCGTGCATTCGCTCTCCCGTGTCATGAGCGATCGTGCCAATGCGACGCTTGTTGTGCTCGGTGTACTCCTTGTCGGACTGATGCTGGCGGCCATTGGGATTGGCAAGTATCCACTTTCGACCGGCGATATCGTCGGCGCCTTTGGGCGGCTCGTGACTGGAAGCGAGGGTTCGGAGCAGGCGGACACCGTCCTCTTCTCAATTCGGTTACCGCGCGTGCTGGCTGCGGTGCTCGTCGGGGCGGCCTTGGCCGCCGCAGGCGCAGCCTATCAAGGCCTGTTCCGGAATCCTCTGGTTTCTCCCGACATCCTGGGCGTCTCGGCCGGTGCCGGTCTCGGCGCGGTTCTGGGCATCTTTCTTTCGCTGCCGGTCGCGGGCATTCAGTTGCTTGCCTTTGTAGGTGGGCTTGCCACGGTAGGGCTCGTCTACTTCATCGGCAGTCTGGTGCAGAACCGCGAGCCGGTGCTGGTGCTCGTGCTGGCCGGCGTCGTTGTCGGCTCGCTCGCCGGTGCGGCTATCTCGCTGCTGAAAATTCTCGCCGATCCCTACGATCAGCTTCCCGCGATCGTCTTCTGGCTGCTGGGAAGCCTTTCCAGCGTGCGCGGCGCGGAAGTCTGGTCTGCCGCACCTCTGGCGCTGTTGGGCTTGATACCTCTGGTGTTGCTGCGCTGGCGCATCAATGTGCTGTCGCTGGGCGATGAGGAAGCGAAAGCACTCGGCGTCGAGGCCGGGCATCTTCGCCTGATCGTGATAGCGGCGGCGACGTTGATGACGGCCAGTGTCGTGGCCGTCGCCGGTGTGATCGGCTGGATCGGTCTGGTGATCCCGCATCTGGCACGCATGCTGGTCGGCCCGAATTTCAATAGGCTTCTTCCGGCAGCGCTCTTGATGGGGGGTGGCTACATGCTGCTGATCGATACGCTGGCGCGCACGGTTGCCGCGATAGAGATTCCACTTGGCGTGTTGACGGCTATTATCGGTGCGCCGTTCTTCCTCTGGCTCCTGGCGCGTGGCGAGGAGGGCTGGTCGTGAGCGGCATGACGCTCATCAGCGCGCGGGGACTTGGTTTCGGCTACCCCGGAAAGGCGGTCGGCCGCGGCGTCGATCTCGACGTCGGCGCGGGCGAGATCGTGTGTCTGCTGGGACCCAACGGGTCGGGAAAGACGACCTTGTTCAAGACGCTGCTCGGGCTCATTCCTGCCCAGGCGGGCGTGGTCACGATCGAAGGCAACAAGATCGGATCGCTTTCGCGCCAGGAGATCGCGCGGCGCGTCGCGTACGTGCCCCAGGCGCACGCAGCGCAGTTCCCCTATCGCGTTCTCGACATGGTGGTCATGGGCCGCACCGCTCACTTGGGTCTCTTCGCAGCGCCCACAGAGGCAGACCGGCAGAAGGCGCTCGCATCGCTGGACCTGCTCGGGATCGCGGACTTGGCGGAGCAGGCTTACACGCGCATCAGCGGCGGGCAGCGGCAGCTTGCACTCATCGCCCGGGCTTTGGCCCAGGAGACACGTCTGATCGTCATGGACGAGCCGACCGCTAGTCTCGACTTTGGCAATCAGGTGAAAGTGCTGCGCGAAGCCAAGCGGCTCGCCGCCCGCGGTCTGGGCGTGGTGCTTTCGACCCACGACCCCGATCATGCGCTGGCGACAGCGTCGCGGGTTCTACTTCTGCACGAGGGCGGTCTTGTCGCGGATGGTCCGCCCCGCGACGTCTTGACGCCGGAGCGTCTCAATATCGTCTATGGCGTCAAGGTGACAATCGAGACCCTGTCTGAGGGCAGCACGGTCTGCGCGCCATTCTATGGCGCTTGAAGGCTCACTCCGCGCCGCCAGCTTGGATGCCTCTTCAAATTCGTGTGGGCGATTGCTATGTCCCAGCCAGCTAATCAAATCGGAGATCAACAATGAAGCTCAGTGCGCGCAATATCCTCAATGGCACCGTCAAGGAGATCAAGAAGGGCGCGGTTGCTGCACAGGTACGGATCGACATCGGCGGAGGCAACGTCATCACATCGACGGTCACGGTCGATGCGGTGGAGGACCTCGGCCTCAAGGTAGGCAGCAAGGTCTCCGCCGTCATCAAGGCGAGCGAGGTGATCCTCGGCGTCGAGTGATCGGGAAGCCGAACATGTGAGATGCGTGGCGCCACTCCGCCGCCGGGCGGGGTGGCGTTTGCATTACCCGGACGCTACTTGGCGCTATGGTCCCCCGCGCCGAAGCCGTAATCGCGCAGGACCCGCTGGGCTTCAGGGCCGAGAATGAATTCGGCGAGGGCCGCAGCATCCGCCGGCGCTTCCTTCAGGACGACTAGGCCATAGTCGCCGCCGACGGCCAGAGCGGCAGGGATTTCCACGATTTTCAGGCTGGCGGTGTCATTCTTCGCAAGCACGGCGTTGGTGCAGTACGTGAGAAAGATGTCGGCCCTGTTCTCGGACATGACCCAGCCGTACTGGTTGCGGCCTTCTGGTGCCTTGGCGGAATCCGCACCGCCGGTGAGTTTCCGCGCCTTGGCTTCGAGCCTCGCCTTGGCGCCGGGCTTCAAGGCCTCGGCCTTTGCGAACAACTCGAACGCATAGTCTCCAGAGGGATCGGCCTTCGGCGTGGAAGTGCCCACGCGGATCCTTTCGTCCAACAGCCGGTCAAGCAGTGTTTCGGAGCTCACGTCCACGCTGTTTTGGGCAATGGCGCACAGCTGATTGCGCGCGAACATGCGCACAGCGCCGGCGGCGCGTCCGGCGTCCACCAGCGCTTGCGGATGCTTCATGTTGGCGGAGGCGTAGACGTGCGCCGGGTCACCCTTCTCGATGCGCTCCCGGAGCAGGCCCGATGCACCGAACTCGGTCGAGACCTTATGTTCGCTTCGGCTCGCCTCAAACTTCCTGGCGATATCCGTCATCGCGGATCTCAGGCTGCCGGCCGCGAAGAGCTTCAGGCTATCGGCCTGCACGGGAGAACTCATGGCGAGGCCGGTCAGTCCCACGAGCATCGCCCGTATCGCCAATTTGAGCATCGTGCGTTTCTCCATCTTTCAAGCCGCATCGAGGGCTCCGGTGCAGCAGCCTGTACATGCGCAGTCGGGTGGTCAGGCGGGATCATGACGGGGAGCAGAAAGATGCGGTGGATGGCGAGGCTTCAAGCTCGGCAAGCTCGCTTTCCGTGAAGACTCGAGACCGCGTAATGAATCGGACACCTTCGGGTGCCTCCAGAGAGAAGCCCGAGCCACGACCTTTCACGACGTCGATGATGAGGCGCGTGTGTTGCCAGTACTCGAACTGCGACGCGCTCATGTAGAAGGGCATGCCGCCGATTTCTCCCAGCAGCACGTCCTGCCCGCCGATGCGGAACTCGCCCGCCGGATAGCACATGGGCGCGGAGCCGTCGCAGCAGCCGCCCGACTGATGGAACAGGAGGGGGCCATTGCGGTTGGTCAGCACCGCGATGAGCGCCAAGGCTTCGGGCGTCGCTGAAACTCGCTCGACCATTGTAGACTCCTTGGCTGCGGGCTCTCCCCGCCGCGCGCGGCAGCAGCGGGGAGAGCCCAACCGGCATCAGAAGAACCCGAGAGCCTTCGGGCTGTAGCTCACAAGCATGTTCTTGGTCTGCTGGTAGTGGTCGAGCATCATCTTGTGCGTCTCGCGACCTATGCCCGATTGCTTGTAGCCGCCGAAGGCGGCATGCGCTGGATAGAGGTGGTAGCAGTTGGTCCAGACACGTCCGGCCTGGATCGCGCGGCCGAAGCGGTAGGCGCGGGTGCCGTTGCGCGTCCACACGCCCGCGCCGAGGCCATAGAGCGTGTCGTTGGCGATGGAGAGGGCCTCGTCATCGTCCTTGAACTTGGTCACGGCGAGGACGGGGCCGAAGATTTCCTCCTGGAACACGCGCATCTTGTTGTGGCCTTCCAGGATCGTCGGCTTGACGTAGTAGCCGTCGGCCGCCTCGCCATCGAGGACATTGCGCGCGCCGCCCGTCAGAACCGCGGCGCC
The DNA here is from genome assembly GCA_050250815.1 of Hyphomicrobiaceae bacterium. GTDB lineage: Bacteria > Pseudomonadota > Alphaproteobacteria > Rhizobiales > Hyphomicrobiaceae > JAEUMD01. The sequence goes on along the minus strand of JBFWNY010000005.1, from coordinate 111,878 downwards.
CTCCTGCCGGCCGATGTCGATATAGGAGAGGATCTTCTCCATCTGGTCGTTGGATGCCTGTGCGCCGATCATGGTGGAAGGATCGAGCGGGTGACCCTGGCGGATTTTCTCGACGCGGGCGATGGCGCGCTCCATGAACCGCTCATAGATCGACTCGTGCACTAGTGCGCGCGATGGACATGTGCACACCTCGCCCTGGTTCAACGCGAACATGGCGAAGCCCTCGAGAGCCTTGTCGAAGAACTCGTCGTCGGCTTGCGCGACGTCGGCGAAGAAGATGTTGGGGGATTTGCCGCCCAGCTCCAGCGTGACGGGAATGATGTTTTCCGAAGCGTACTGCATGATCAGGCGGCCGGTGGTCGTTTCGCCCGTGAATGCAACCTTGGAGATGCGCTTGTTGGTGGCGAGCGGCTTGCCGGCCTCGACGCCGAAGCCGTTTACGACATTCAGGACGCCTGGCGGCAGGATGTCGCCGATCACGTCCATGACCACCAGGATGCCCATCGGGGTCTGCTCGGCGGGCTTCAGTACGACACAGTTGCCGGCGGCGATTGCCGGCGCGAGTTTCCACGCCGCCATCAGGATCGGGAAGTTCCAGGGAATGATCTGGCCGACGACGCCCAGAGGCTCGTGGAAATGGTAGGCGACGGTGTCGTGGTCGATCTCCGAAAGGCTGCCTTCCTGCGCGCGAATACAGCCCGCGAAATATCGGAAGTGATCGATGGCGAGCGGAATGTCGGCGGCCATCGTCTCGCGGATTGGCTTTCCGTTGTCGAGCGTCTCGACCGTGGCGATGAGCTTCAGGTTCTGCTCCAGCCTGTCGGCAATCTTAAGCATCATCCCGGCACGCTCGGCCGGCGACGTGCGAGCCCACTTGTCCTTGGCCTTGTGGGCTGCGTCGAGCGCCAGCTCGATGTCTTCGGCCGTCGAACGCGCCACCTCGCAGATGGGCTTGCCGGTGACCGGCGTCAGATTGCTGAAATATTGCCCGCGCGTCGGAGCAACCCATTGGCCCCCGATGAAATTATCGTATCTCGGACGAATGCGGATCTGGCCGGTGAGCTCGGCGAGCGTCTTCTCGATCATGGTCTCCTCCCGGGAGTTGGAAGCGTTGCCCGCCCATCTATGTCTGGGCGGATATAGCACAAGCTATGTTTGTTTGGATATAGCGCGTGCGCCATTGCCAATAGGTGCAACGGCGGGGGGGGATGCGGGGGTAGGCTTCAGCGAAGGCGGACGTTGGCGCGCTCGGACGGGGGTGGCCAAACGGATCACGTCGCGCCGGGGACAGCCGCTACACTGGGGTCGCGCACGCGCTGTCCTCAGTTGCCGAAGGGGTTCCAAGCGACGAGGTCGTTCGATCTGCCCAGGGAGGCAAAGCATCCCAATGGCGCCGGCACCCCCGTGCGGCGGCGCTTACTGCTCGATGACCGTGACCGTCTCCGCGTCGAGACTGTAGCCCGCATCGGCAAGTCCCGTGAAAGCTGTCACGGTATGGATCGTGCCGGTCACCGAGATGGGGTCAAACGCGCCCTTGATTTCGATGCCGCCGGGGAATTTGACATAGATGATCTGATTGGCCGGCGGCGGTGGGACGTGGATGCAGGCGCCGACGAAAGGCACGAGTAGGAAGTCCGTCACGCGAGTCGCCTCGAAGTCGAGCGGTACGACGTAACCGCCGATGCTGACGCGCTTGCTGTCGAGTTCCGTAACGACGCGCGGCGGAAGGTCGTTGCCGGGTTGACGGCGCTTCATCGACATGAACTTGCCTTCGCGCATGGGAGGTGGTGTCTCGTCGCCGGCGGGCGCAGAACCGGAGTAGAATGTCTTTGGCTTCAGGGGCGAGGGCTCGCGTGGGGGCACCAGTTCCGCCCATTTGAGCGCACGCACGGTGTCGGCCTTGATGGGCACGGCGGGCAAAAGCAGCAGCGGTACCGCCGCAACGCCAAGCGCCATCGCCGATACGGCGGTACGTCTTGAGATCATGTCAATCTCCTCACGTGCGCACGATCATGCCGTCGGCGACCGACAGCCGATAGGCGCGCCAGGCCGGCAGCAGCCCGGCAAGGAAGCCCGCCAAGACGATCCAGCCGAGAACCTGCCATTCGCTCAGAGACAGTGGCTCTATGGCGAGGAAAAGACCGTAGAGCCGATCGACGACCGGAGCCAGCACCCAAAGTGCCGCGTAGAGCAGCGCCGCGCCGAGCGCGACGCCAGAGATCGTCAGCACCGCCGCCTCGGTGACCAGCAGCCCGAGGATGGTTGCCGGACCGGCGCCCACGGAACGTAGGATTGCCATCTCACGGCGCCGCTCGTTGAGCGTCGTCAGAATCGCAGTCACCATACCCAGCAGCGCTGTCGCGACGACCATGGAGGACACGACCGCAAGCGCCGTCTCGGCCGTGCCGACGAGGCCCCACAGCTCCTGCAGCGCCGCGCCTGGAATGATCGCAGTCAGCGGCTCCTCGCGATACTCGTTGACGGCACGCTGCATGGCGAACACTGCGAGCCGCGTCTTCAGACCGACGAGCGCTGCGGTGATCGCCTGCGGCTGGAGATCCATCCGCCGCACGTCGGCCGCGCTCGGCGTGTCGCCTTGCGGCATGCCGCTCTGCCACCCGACATGGATTGCCTCGATCGCTGCGAGGCTGACGTGAAGCGTGCGGTCGACGGGCGTGCCGGTCTTTTGCAGGATGCCGGCGACTCTGAACGGCTTGTCGGCGTGCTCGACGAACGAAATGCGGCCCGTGCCGTGTGCGATGACGATCCTGTCGCCGAGCTTGTAACCGAGGTTGCTCGCGACATCGGCCCCGAGCACGACGTCGAACAGGTCTTTGAATTCGGCGCCGTGTGGAAATGCGAGTTGGTGGCCGCCACGATAACGGTAGTGCTCGAAATAAGCGGGCGTCGTGCCCAGTACACGGAAGCCGCGATGACTGTCACCCAGCGAAAGCGGCACCGCCCAGGCGACGTCGGGTCTTCCGGAGATGTCCTCGTAGCTCTTCCAGGTGATGTTATTGGTCGCGTTGCCGATGCGGAAGATCGAGTAGAGCAACAGCTGGATCTGTCCGGTGCGTGCGCCGATGATGAGATCGGTCTTGGAGATGGTGTCGGCAAAACTCTGGCGGGCGCCGGTGCGCACCTTCTCAACGCCGAGCAGCAGCATAACGCTTAAGGCAATGGCGACCACGGTCAGCGTAGCAGTCAGCGCACGGTTCGACAGCGACTGTAGCGCGAGGCGCAGCACGATCATGCCGTGGTCCTTTCAGCCGCGGTGCGTGCCACGTCGCTGAGCGAGACGATGCGATCGAAGCGTCCGGTAAATCGTTCCTCGTGGCTTACCATCACGAGGCTCGAGCCGGCGGCATCGAGCTCACCGAACAATAAGTCGAGAAAAGCCTCCTGGCGATTGCGGTCGAGCGCGGAGGTCGGTTCGTCGGCGATGATCAGCTCCGGCCGCCCGATCAACGCGCGGGCTGCGGCGACGCGCTGCTGCTGGCCAACACTCAAGCTCGCCGCCCTGCGCCGGCCGACGTCTGATCCTTCAAGCCCGAGGCGCGCCAGCAGCCGAGCGACCTCTGCCTCAAGTGCGGTGCGCGTGGTGCCGGCCCTCTCCCGCCTCGCGCTGGCGAAGCTCAGCGGCAACAGCACATTGTCGGCGACGCTGCCGTAGGGGAGCAGGTTGAACATCTGGAAGATGATGCCGCAGTGCTCCGCGCGAAAGCGGTCGCGCCGCGCGCTCGAGAGCCTCGCGATGTCGGTGCCGAGGATCTCGATGGCCCCCTGGGCGGGCGCGGCAATTCCCGCGAGCAGGCTGAGCAGGGTCGACTTGCCGCTGCCCGATGGCCCGAGCAGCAGTATGCGCTCGCCTTTGCGCACAGAGAAGTCGTCGATGGCGAGCGAAAAGGCGTTCGCACCGGGCCAGGCGAAGCGGACGCCGCGGACGTGCACGGTGACCGCAGGAGCATCGCCCTTGCCGACCTTCAGGCCGTGCCGTTCGTCAATGGACGGGCTCTGCGCAGGCCCGGAACCGGTCTGGTTGTCAGCGCTCACATCATGCCATCGAGTGCCAACTTTGGCCTAGTCCGCGTCACCTCGAAAGATGCTTGCGATTTTTCCGTCACCACGCCGACGTCGAGTTCCTCGGCGCCTGCGAACATCTCGAAGTAGCCGAAGTTCAGGCTCGTCAGGGCCGCCGGTTCAGCGCAGGCGAGCTTGTAGACCGCCTCGACCTCGCTGTGCCCATGCTCGTGGTCCTCTTCCTTGCCGGGTGCATCTGCGCCGTGCGCTTCGGCCTTGTCACCGTGATGTTCCCGGCCGGCGTGCGCATCCGCGTCCTTCTTCTCGTGGTCGTCGTGATCATCGTGGTGCTGACCAAAGGTGACATCGACTTTCTCGACCGTGCATTTGGCCGCGGCAGGGATGCCGAATACGGCAAGTGGGTCTGCCAGCTTGGCCTTCGCGGCCTCCAAGGCCTGCTTGTCGGCGTCGGACTGGGCGACATGCTCGAAGCCGACGATATCCATGCCGGGCACCTCCAGCTCGATAGCGACTGCCGTGCCCTCGACCGCAATATTGACTTTGCCATGACCGTGCTGGTGCGGACCGAGTTCACGATGCTCCTCGGCGGCATGACCGAGACCGGGGAGCGCGAGCATCGTGGCACTGGCAACGATGGCAACCGCCGTGCCGGCCAGCGGCTTCGGCGAATGGGCTCCAATTGTTCGCGTGGATCGCTTCATCGTGCGGCCCTCCTCGATGACCGGTCGTAGCTCGGGTGACTGGTCTTGCGACCGTGTAGAAACGAGGATGTTATAAGTTCCGAAATGTGGCAAAGCAAGGGCTGGGGGCGGCACGGATAGGCTCTAGCGGAGGCTGCCGTAGGTGTCCGAGCGGTCTCTCGCGGGGCCCTGACGTTCGGCGCGTCGCAAGCGGCCATGCTGCACGCCTTGTCACTGCGGGGAAGTGCAGCAGCGATCGTCAGCATCGGCTGATGCGCATCTTCTCAAGGCGAAAACGCAGGCGCCAGGAAACGCGCGTCCCCCTCACTCTCGCCGCTCGCGAGCGTCTGCTCATCCCGATTGTAGAGATCGTTGCGGAACTGGACGACGCCATTTTCCACCCACGCGGTCAAATAGATGAAGTGCACCGGCACGGGTTCCTTCAACTTGATTGTCAGGGGGCGACGGGTGGCAACAGCTTGCTCGAGTGAGGCCGCGGTCCAGTTGTCCTGGCCAGAGAGAATCCAATCGGCCAAGTCGAAGTAGCTTTGAATGCGTACGCATCCCGCGCTGTAAGCCCGCTCGAAATAGCCGAACAGCTTTTTCATGGGTGTGTCGTGCATGTAGACGATGTGCTTGTTGGGCATGTCGAAACGCAGCACACCTAGTGCGTTGTTCGGGCCCGGGTCCTGGCGGAAAACGTAGCGGTCACTTTCGGGTCCCCACCAATTCACCTGCGAGGGATCGACTTCCTCACCCCCAAATGTTGAAAAGACGCGGATGTTCTCACGATAGAGATACGACAGGTCCTTGCGGATGGCCGGTATCACCTGGGCCTTCGCAATCGTTCCCGGCACATGCCAGTAGGGCAGTATGTTGATCGCCCTTACGGCGGCACTGACTGTCGGTGTCGGCGTCGTTCTCTTGCCAGCGATCGTGCGGCTCACGAACTCGACACGCCCGGCGCGTAATCCCTGCAGCTCGAAGCTTGCAGCGTTCATCAGTATGTATTTCTGTGAACCGGAGATACGAGGCGCCAACTCGCGGATTCGGTGCAGGTTGCGCTGAAGCTGCTGCACGCTATCGGCGGCGGAGACGTTGAGACGCCGCTGCGTCACGCCGTAGACGATGCCGTTCGGTTCCAGACCGTTGCGGACCTGGTAGCGCTTGACGGCATCGGTGAGTGCATCATCGAAATAATACTCATCGCGGCCCGGCGATCGAAGATCACCGGTCATGCGCAGGCGTTGAGTCAACTTCGCCACGTTGGGCCCGCTGTCGCCGGGGCGAAGAATGATCTTGTCGGGAAGCCTTGGCCAGCCGCCTTTTGCGGCAATCGCAGAGTAGAGATCGATGGCCCGCTGCAGTTCGTGCTCGGAATTCGGATTGATCCACGCCACGAGGCTTGGCATTGGCGGAGGAACTGGCTGGCGACGTGCGTCGACCCCAGTCGTCGTAACGGCCAGGCCCGCAGCGACCGACGCCATGAGCGTGCTCAGGTGAACGAACCGAGAGTAGAGGGACGTCAACACCGTGTTTCCTGTGAACGGTTGCGGTTGAGCCATCACCACATCGGTGGCGCGAAGAGGATGCCGCCCTTCTTCCAGAGCGCGTTGATCCCGCGTTCCATGCCGAGGGCGCCGCCCTTCCCGATGTTCGTATCGTAGAGCTCACCATAGTTGCCGACGGCGGCGACGACGTTGCGAAGCCAATTGCGGTCGAGGCGCAGCTTCGTACCGGTTGTGCCCGCACCATCGAGGAGCCTGTTTGCATCGCCGCCGAGTTCCTTGCCGCTCGATGCCACATCGCGCATAAGCCCGACTTCTTCAGCGTTGATGAGGCCGGCGAGAACCCAACGCACGATCTCCGCCCACTCTCGATCTCCCTGCAGCACCGCAGGACCCAGTGGCTCCTTCGAGATGACTTCCGGCAGGACGGCGTGCTTCGTCGGTTCCTCAAATCCGGCGCGATCCGAGAAGAGAGATGAACGGTCCGCCGAATAGGCGTCACACTCTCCGGCAAGGTAGGCCTTGATCATTTCGTCTCGCGACGGAAACGACTTTGTCTCGACGGAGACCCCATGAGCCTTGAAGTAATAGGCCATGTTCGTCTCGGTCGTCGTCGCCGACTGCACGCAGACTTTGGCTCCGCCGAGCTGTTGGGCGGAGACCAAGCCCCGTTCCTCCGAGGTCAGGAACCCCTGTCCGTCGAAGTAGAGGACGCCACCGAATTCGAGGCCCAGATCGACCTCACGGCTCATGGTCCATGTCGTGTTGCGCGACAGAAGGTCGATCTTTTCCGCCTTGAGCGCATCGAAACGTGATGAGGCGTTGAGCGGAACAAACTCGACTTTTCCCGCGTCACCCAAGACGGCAACGGCGACGGCCCTGCAGAAGTCCACGTCGATGCCAGCCCAGTCCCCCGTGCCTGCCTGATATGAGAAGCCCAGCAGTTTCTCGTTGACCCCGCAGACGAGCTTGCCACGCGACCTTACGACATCGAGTCGAGCCTGAGATGCGGGAGGATTGGCGCCGGTGACGATTTGGTTGGCAGCTGCAGGGGCAGCAGTCGCCTCGCCAGATCCTTCCTGCGAGCCAGCCGTAGGTGCAGGCGGCGGTGGTGGGGCATTGCCCTGTGCGGTCGTCTCGCTGGAACGATCTCTTGCCTGAGGCTTGTGCTCGACCGCTGCGGGTGCTCCGCGGCAGCGGGACCGTGCGACGCGGGTGAACTGTCCTGGCGGATCGCCGGCCATCTTGCAAGTGCACGGACCTTTCGGACCGGAGCGAAACGCACAAAGACTCGAGTCGGCATGGGCTGTTTCGGTGAGCGAAGAAAGGTTCGCTGTAACGGCCAGCATGGCCGCCAAACAAAGGCGGGCCTTCTGCACCAACATGGCTTTCTGTCCCCCCGGTTTCCTGTCCTGGGTCCATCTGCAGGCCACAAACAACCGGCGGCCTCGAAAGAACGCCCAATTGAATACGTCCGGCAGCGTCGATCGTCCACTCAAACCGTCATCACAAAATTCTCGGCGTCAAGCCTTGGCGTTCGGATGCTCGGGGCCGATGTGCTTCCGCGTCTACTGCCGGGAGTTATTGTGGTGCATTCATTCTTCTGTCCGCAGAAGGTCAAGAATTTCTATGCCCGCCGCCCGGCAAGTGCAGGCGGACTCGACGCACGGTGAGATCGTCCGCAATTGCGCTTATCTCGAAGCCAAGTTCGCTGCACATCTGCAGCATTGTGACATTCTCGGCGAGCACGTCGCCGTAGAGTTCCTGCAATCCTTCGCTTCGCGCGTAGGCGATGAGATGCTGCATGAGGTGCCAGCCAAGGCCGCGGCCCTTGAGGTCGGAGCGCACGATGACTCCATATTCGCCGCTTGTGTAATCGGGGTCGGCAATGAAGCGTGCGACGCCAAGTAATTTTCCGTTCGTGTCGATGGCGACGAAGGCCATTTCGCGCGCATAGTCGATCTGTGTCAGGCGAGCGAGATACTTGTGCGCCAGCCCCTTGACCGGGGAGAAGAAGCGCATGCGAGCGTCCTCTTGCGTGACGTGCCGAAAGAATTCCTCGTAGAGGTGCTCGTCATCCGGGCGGATCGGTCGCAGCTCGACGTCTCCGATGCCCTCGATCTGGTCGTGCCGTTCCCATTCGACGGGATAAGGCCGCAGGGCCATGGCCGCGCGCGGATGTGCCTTGGCGTCTTCGACACCAATTCGAGCATCGAGTGCGATGGCGCCTTGCTCATCGGCAAGCAGCGGATTGATGTCGAGTTCTCGGATCTCGGGATGATCTGCGATGAGCTGGCTGACTTTTACGAGCGTCAGCTCTATGGCCGCGATGTCGGCGGCTGGCCGGTCGCGATAGCCAGCGAGGAGCCGGCTGATGCGCGTGCGCCTGATGAGCTGGCGCGCTAGTTTCAGATCGAGCGGTGGCAGGGAGAGGCTCGTGTCCGCCTCAACCTCCACACTGGTCCCGCCCGCGCCGAACAGCATCATGGGTCCGAAGGTCGGGTCGACGCTCATGCCGACGATCAACTCATGGGCTCCCGAGCGCTTGATCATCGGTTGCACGGTGAAGCCGCGGACCTGGGCGCCAGGCCTGAGGCGGGCAATGCGTTGCAGCATGTCTTGCGCCGCTTGGCGTGCTTCCTCGCCACTCAGGATGCCGAGCCGTACACCGCCGACATCCGACTTGTGCGAGACGCCGTCGGCCACGATCTTGATGACTGCGGCGCTGCTACCGGCCGTCAGAATCATGGTTGCGGCATCAGCAACCTCGTCCGCGGATCGGGCGAGGGTCGTTGCCACGACCGGAACATCGTAGGCGGCAAGGACGCTCTTTGCTTCATCTTCAGACAGCATCTTGCGGCCGGCCGCGAGCGCACCCTTGATGATGCCGCTCGCCCTTTTGCGATCGACGCGGAAGCCGCTCCCGAGCGAGGGCGGTGTCAGCAACAGCTCGTCCTGCGCGCGGCGATGGCGCACCAGCTGGACGAAGCCCTCGATGGCGTTTTCCGGCGTCTCGAAGGACGCAATCGCGGATTCGGCGAAAAGCTGCCGGGATGGTCGCGCTGAGCCGTCGCCAAGCCAGCAGGCAAAGACCGGCTTCAGCGAGCCGCCGCGGGACTTCTTCTCCCGGGTCGCTTCAACGACTGCCTTCGCCGACTCCAGACTGGAGGCGACGGCCGTCGGGCAATTGATGACCAGCACGGCATCGACCGCAGGATCCTCGAGAAGGATGTCCATGGCATTGCGGTAGCGCACTTCGTTGGCGTCGCCGATGATGTCCACCGGGTTGCCCTTGGACCAGGTGGCAGGCAGCACGGCATCGAGGGCTGCGATCGTGCCGGGCTGCAAGCGAGTCAGATGGGTATCGAAATCGGCGGCTCTATCGGCAGCCAGTACTCCGGCGCCACCGCCATTGGTGAGGATTGCTATGCGCTCGCCTGCCACACGGGGCGCGCGCGACAGCATGGCGGCGGCGTTGAAGAGGTCGTCGAGCTCGGTGACGCGCAGCAGTCCTGCGCGCCGGAAGGCTGCGTCATAGGCGGCATCCAGACCCGCGAGCGCCCCGGTATGCGATTGTGCGGCCTTGGCTCCTGCGGCATGCCGGCCCGATTTGACGACGATGACCGGCTTGACGCGTGCTGCCCGCCGAGCCGCGGACATGAATTTTGGCGCCGCGGTCAACGCCTCCATGTAGATGAGTATTGCGCGCACCCCGGCGTCGCCGGCCAGATAGTCGAGCATGTCGCCGAAGTCGACGTCGGCCATGTCGCCGAGCGAGACGACATGGGAAAATCCGATGCGGCGATCGGCTGCCCAGTCGAGGATGCCGGTGATAAGCGCGCCCGATTGCGACAGGAAGGCGAGATCGCCACGCGGGGCCGGGATGTGGGAGAAACTGGCATTGAGGCCGATGCCCGGCACCATGAGACCGATGTTGTTGGGGCCGATGATGCGCAGGCAGTACTGCCGTGCGGCGTCCAACATCCGTTGACGCAGCTCCGCTGATACGCCGGCCGTTATGACGACAGCGGCCTTCGTGCCGCAGCGGCCGAGCTCGTCGATGATGCCGGGGATCGTCGCAGGCGGTGTCGCGATTACCGCCAGATCCGGCGCCTGGGCCAGTTCGGAAACGGAGGCCGATGCTTTCCGGCCATGAATGACGGGCCGCTTCCGGTTTACGAGATCGACGGGTCCGGCAAAGCCACCTTTGAGCAGATTGGCGGCCAACAGTGCGCCGACGCTTGCCGGGCGCGTGCTGGCCCCTATGACAGCGACCGATGCGGGTCTCAGGAGTCGTTCGAGATTACGGATCGTCATGGGGTGCTCCTGGTCCGATGCCGACTCTGCAGGACGACAACTACAGTGCCTGCAAGAGCGGAGGTAGCCTTCCAATTGCACCGCAACATTGCTTCTGTGCGACGCCAACATTGACCACCATCAAGGCCGGGAACCCGAAGTGGTGTTTGGGGCGGGGCGTGCGGAGCAGCCCGCTCATGCCGCGCGACGCAGCTGCTGTCGCACCATCGCTTATGCAAAGGCCGTGACGCAGGCCCGCGGACAAGGCAACGGACCAGTCTGCTTGATCCCCGAGCGGCCTGACTTGGCGTGATCTGCCTACGCGCCGCTCAGATGCATGATGCGCCAGCCCGCGTAGGCGACAAGCATAGGAATGCCGATCACGTGGATGGTATCGAGCGCCCGCATCACCCATGCGCGGGAGGCGACATGCGGGTTCACGCGCAGGATCGAGATGCCTATCATCAGGCTCACCATCATGTAGTCGAACACGAACAGACGATCCGACAGTGTGGCGGTGTCGCTGTCGCGCTGCGGCAGAGACAGGTAGAGCGCGACCGCCGAGAGCAGCGCGGTGACTTGGATGGTGACGATCGCCTCGAAGTGCGAGCGCGGAATGAAGATCGATAAATAGGCGACGATCAGGATGAAGGCGAGCGGAATGACCACGCGCAGGAAGTAGTCCGTCGTCTCCCGCCGCATCATCCATGAGAAGCTCGACGTATAGAACGGAACGACGCTGGGTTGGTGCGTATAGGCGTCGACGACGGGCACGAAATCCTGGTCGGTGCCGACGAACTGCTTGATCGGCTCCCAGCCGTCCGTGGTGACCCTCTTGTCCCGGAGGTCGAGCGGGGGCGGCTGGATGAGAAACGGCCGGTCGCCGCTTTTGGGCTGCAACTCGATCGAGAACAACTGCGTGTCGAAGGGGTAGTCGGCGAGACGCGGGTCGAACAGGAAGCGTCCAGTGACCTTGTAGATGCGCATGCTCTCCGGATAAGTCGCACTCGGTCCCCCGGCGTGCACCGTTTCTATCGAGATCTGGCGGCCACTGGTGCGCGGATCGAGATACGCGTTCGCAAACTCGATGCGGTCGAGACTCGCATCCTCGTTGGCGCGCAGCGACAGGTAGAATTCGGCGAAGAACGTCTTCTCGTTGTCGTCGACGCGATGCGCCCGGATGAGGTCGATGTCGGCATAGAATGTCGAGACCGGATTGAGGCTGCCGTCGCGGCCGCGCAGGAACTGCACGGGGGCGAGCTGGGTGCGGCCCAGGCCCTGCGGCAGGATGACGACGAACGGGGTGCGTGCCGCCGTCCGCGTCTGCGGGTTGAATGCCCAGTTTTCGAAGCTGCCCTTGAAGGCGCCGCGGCCGAGCGCGAAATTCTTGACGATGCTCTCCCGAATGCGACGGCGCAGGGTCGGCAGGTCCGCCTCCGGAGGTGCACCCCTGGCGGTCGCGGCGATGAGCGCGATCATGTCGGCATACTGTGCGCCGAGCGCGATGGCGCGCATGTTGACGGGTTCGAGCGGATCGGGCTCTGCATCCGTGACTTCGGCCTTCTTGCATTCGCCTTTCGACCAGCCGGGGGCCGCGCTGTTGACCGCGCCGGCAAACACCCAGTCCTCGGGCGGCTCGATTGCGATGAGCTGGCGCAGCCGGTTGTTATAGACCTCGGGAAGGTCGTCCCAGGCGAGCTGGTAGATGGCGTTCGGATAGGTCGATGTCAGCTCCGCCGGCAGGTTGTCGATACGCCCGGTGACAAGCAGCGCCGGAGTGTAGGAGGCATCCTTCAACGCCTTGACGATGTCGGGCGTGGCACGCGAGCCGACGCCTAGCACGACGAGATCGGCGCGCTTGGCCACGATGTCGGCGACGGCGGTCGCGACAGCGGCTTCTGCGATGCGTCCGTCCTGCACGGCCAAGCGATGGTCGGCGGCGATCTTGTCGGCGCCGACGAGGCGCAACAAGCCATCGCCAAGCGCCGTGGAGAAGACCGCATCGGCGCTGCCGATGAAGGCCGGGCGCGAGAAACGATAGCGATCGATGAATGCTGCGATGACCGGCACGCGCTCTTCATCCTGCGAGCTGCGCGTGGTGAAGACGTTGGGATAGTCGGAGAAGATCGAACTGACGGAGAGGTCGGAAATGAAGGGGATGCCTTCGGCGCGGATGCGGCTTCCGAGCTTCTCGAACACGGCCTTGCCGCGCGACGAGGCGGAGACGCCAACCATGGCGAGGGCATTGGGTGCGCTCAGCGCCTGCCCGACATTGGCGATCGTGAGGGCTTCGTCCCTGCGGTCGTCGAGTACGGCGATGGCGATCGGCCGGCCGCCGATGCCTCCGTAGGTGTTGATGCGTTGGGCTTCGCGCGTGGCGAGCCCCGTGATCGCGGCAACCTCGCCCGTGTCGTGGCAGGCATCTGGCCGCGAGCTGACGAGCAGCGTGATGGTGAGCGGCGGACCTTTGGCCGCGGCAGCCTCGTCGACGGCTGTGGCGGGCGTAGTGGTCGCAGCCAGCGCCGCGGCGATCGCTAGCCCTTTCGCCAGAAACGATGCGGCTCGCGACCCGCGCGCCGTGCCGGCGCAAGCTGCCGCACACAGCGAGCTGCACCACGCCTTGCACACGCGGCGCGTGACATCACATTTCGACATGAGTTCCCGTCGTGCCCCTGTACGGCCCTAGGACAGCCTTCACGGGCTGCCCCGTAGGCGCCGTTCGGCACTATAGGGGACAGCAGGGCGATAGGCGAGCGCACCGGCCGGCGGCGACGGTCTACCGCGCCATCTGTGCTAGACCGGGTACGATCAGAGTTGGAGACCCCGAAGTGATCCCATTCGAGAACACCTATCAGCTTCTGCCGGAGCGCTTTTATCAGCGCATCGCCCCCACTCCGGTCGCCGGACCACGCCTCGTGAAAGTCAATCGGCCGCTGGCGGAGGAACTAGGCATCGATGCGCAATGGCTCGCCTCGCCGGAGGGCTTGGCGATGCTGGCCGGCAATAGTACGCCGTCGGGTGCCGTACCGATTGCGCTGGCCTACGCTGGGCACCAGTTCGGCGGCTTTTCACCCCAGCTCGGCGACGGTCGCGCAATCCTGCTGGGTGAAGTCGTGGATGCTTCGGGCAACAGGCGTGATGTCCAGCTCAAGGGTTCCGGCCCCACGGCTTTCTCCCGTCGCGGCGATGGACGTGCCGCGCTGGGCCCGGTGCTGCGCGAGTATGTCATAAGCGAAACTATGTCCCGGCTGGGCATTCCGACGACCCGTGCGCTGGCGGCCGTGCTGTCGGGCGAGTATGTGCTGCGCGAGGGTCCGCTGCCCGGGGCGGTGCTGGCGCGCGTCGCCGCCAGTCACATCCGCGTCGGCACCTTCCAGTACTTCGCCGTGCGCGGCGACACGGAGGCGCTGCGACTGCTGGCCGATCATGTCATCGTGCGGCATTACCCGGATTGCGGCGAGGCGAGCGCGCCATACCGCGCTCTGCTCGCTGCCGTCGTCGGCCGTCAGGCGCGGCTGGTGGCGCAATGGCTCGGAGTGGGCTTCGTGCACGGCGTCATGAACACGGACAACATGACGGTGAGCGGCGAGACCATCGATTACGGGCCGTGTGCGTTCCTCGACGAGTACCATCCCGAAAAGGTGTTTTCGTCGATCGACCAGATGGGGCGGTACGCCTTTGGCAATCAGCCATCGATCGCACAATGGAACCTCGCACGGCTTGCCGAGACCCTGCTGCCTCTGCTCAGCGACGACGAGGACGAGGCCGTCAAGCTTGCTACCGCAGAGGTGGAGGGGTTCGGACCTGTGTTCCTTGAGGCCTACCAGAACGTCATGGCTGGCAAGATCGGTCTCGCGACGCGCCGGAGCCACGATCTGGCGCTCGTCGGTGAGCTGCTGTCGCTGATGGCAGTGGGCAAGGCCGACTTCACGTTGACATTCCGCGCGCTCGCTCATGCTGCGGCAGACATTGAACGCGAGGTGGACGTTGTGGAGCAATTTGCTCCGCCGGCCGACCCTCGTCCGTGGCTCGATCTCTGGCGGCGGCGCCTGGCGGAGGAAGGCGGCGACATGCGCGAGCAGAGCGCCGCGATGCTGCGCGCCAATCCGCTCTACATCCCGCGCAACCACCTCGTCGAGGAGATGATCGCCGTGGCGGTCGAGCAGGACGACTTCGCGCCGTTCGAGACGCTGCTCGACGTGCTGTCGGAGCCCTTCCGGGATCAGCCGGGGCGCGAGCGATACGCGATGCCCCCGCAGCCACACGAGATCGTCACGCAGACGTTCTGCGGCACCTGAGCGCGATGGATGAAGGCCGGAGGTTGCCTGGATCGCTGACCGAGCGGCTATTCGGCCGGGCAGCGATCAGCCGGCTTGGCGCTGCGGCTCCGCTTCGTCGGCCATGTCCTGCTCGTCGGCAGGCGGCGGCGCCGGCTCGTCGGAATAGGTCTGCAGCTCGTGCAGCAGCGTGTCGACGAGCACAGCCAGATGCTGGCCCGCTTCGTCGAGGATCGTCGCGAACTTGAGCGCGCGATCCGACTCAACCGCCTGCTGGCGGCTCATCGCATAGAGACGCGTGGCGTGGCGTGCAATCGCCTCGTAGCTCGCCGGATCGAGTTCCTCGTTCTGCAGCGTCCACGTGAGCTGATGGATGTCCTCGGCCATCTGCAGCATGCGCTCGACCGGCGTCTCAGATGGGGATGCGCCGCTCGGAGAGGACTGCATTGCCGGTGCGGCCTCGCTATTCTCCGCCGCGCCGCCGCGGGTCGACTTCGCAAGCAGCTCGGTGCGCGCAATGGCGATCCTGTCAGACAGGCCCTGCAATTCGATACGCAGCAGTCCCAGTACGGGCGGTGGCTGCTTGAGCGATGACGAGAGGCGGCCGATGGCGTCCTCCAGAAGGGCGCTGTCGAGCCGTCGCGCACGGCGGCCGTGCTCGGCGAGGAACCAGCGGCCTCGCGCGGTCTCGAGCAGCGTCTGCTCGATCGCCCGGAATTCCATTTCGGCGTCGGCGGGCGCCACGGTGCTGGTCTCGGCCATGTCTGGGTCCTGCTGGCAGTTGGCAGTTAGCTCTTGAGGTCCGAATTCTTAAGTCGATTCTGTGTGGCCGCGGGGGCACGATCCGCCTCTAGAGCCTTGTTGCCAACAGGTGTTTTTAATTGCGGCGCTTGCGCGCGTTGAAGCGATCCGGCACCTGCTTTGGCGGCGTCGCAGGCCGGGGCGGGCGGGCAAAGCGAGATGAGCACATTCGGCCTACGCGTCTCGCTGTTTTTTGCCGCGCTATTCCTCGTCTACGGCGTGCACATTCCATTTCTGCCGCTGTGGCTCGAGTGGCGTGGCTTGACGCCCACCGAGATTGGCCTTGTCACGTCGGCTCCCTATCTCGCGCGCCTCTTCGTCACGCCGACCGTGGGGGTCTTCGCCGATCGCGTGGGCGACCATGCCCGCATCGTTCGCATGCTCTCGGGCGTTGCGCTGCTGGCGGCGCTGCTGCTCAGCCAGTCGGTCAGCTTCGTCGCGATCTTCGCCGCAGCTCTCACGCTGGCGGTGGCGACCTGGACCATCATGCCGCTGACCGAGACGGTGGCCATACGTGGAGTGAGGCTCGGGCTCGACTACGGACGCATGCGGCTATGGGGCTCGCTGTCCTTCATCGCCGCGACGTTCATCGGTGGCGCCGCGGTCGATTGGTTCGGTCGCGGTGCTGGCGTCTGGCTGATCGTGTTCGGGCTGGCGGCCACGCTCGCCGCGGCATTTCTGTTGCCGGGCCCGGCTGAGGGCGGCGCTCGCGCGCCTTCGCGCGGGATCGACGCGGGAGCCGTCTGGCGGCTGGTCCGTGACCCGCGCTTCCTCCTGTTTCTGGGCGCCATCGGCATGGTGCACGCGTCGCATGCCGCCTTCTACACCTTCGGCGCCATTCACTGGCGTGCTACGGGCCTCTCGTCGCTCGCCATCGGCGCGCTGTGGGGCATCGGCGTGCTGACAGAGATCGCACTGTTCGCTGTCTCGCGCCGCCTTATGGACAGGTTCGGTGCGGTAACATTGCTCGCCGCGGGAGCCGGAGCAGCGTTGCTGCGCTGGCTTGCCATGAGTTTCGACCCCGCGCACGTTTTGCTGGTGCCGCTGCAAATCCTGCACGGACTTTCGTACGGCGCCGCTCACTTGGGTGCGATCCACTTCATCGACCGTGCGGTGCCGCAGCGGGCCGGGGGCACGGCCCAGGCGCTCTATGCCACGATGGCAGCGGGCGTCATGCACGGTGGCGCGACGCTGCTGTCGGGACTTCTCTACGGCAGATTGGGGGAGGCGACGTATCTCGCGATGGCCGCGATGGCGGCAATCGGGATCATGTGCTCATTTGGCCTGTCGCGATGCTGGAGCGGCGAGGAATTGAGTCTCGAGCGCGATTGATTGCGCAGACGCTATCCCCACAGTCGCGGATCGGGCGGCATGATGATGCCGTTGCGGATGTCGAGGCCGTGCTGCCGGTCCTGCGCAAGCAGCAGCGGCCCGTCGAGGTCCACCCACCGCGCCGCGGCCGCAAGGATCAGCGCGGGGGCCGCGGCAAGGGAACTTGCCACCATCGAGCCTACCATGATTTCCAGACCGGCATTGCGCGCCGCCGATGAGAGCGCCAGTGCCTCGGTGAGCCCGCCGGCCTTGTCGAGCTTGATGTTGACCGCGTCGTAGCGTGGGGCAAGGCCGGGAACGTCCGCTGCCGTATGCACGCTCTCGTCGGCGCAGACGGGAACCGGACGGTGCACATGTGCGAGCGCCGCATCGTCCCCGGCGGGAAGTGGCTGCTCGATCAGCTCGATACCTGCTTTTTCAGCAGTCGCCATCAGCGCCGGCAGGGTATCGGCCGTCCAGGCTTCGTTGGCGTCTGCGACGAGGCGGGCGTCGGGACGTGCGGCGCGCACGGCCAGCATGCGCTCGTGATCCCCCTCACCACCCAGCTTCAGCTTGAGCAGCGGCAGATGCGCGGCTCGGCGCGCGCGGTCGGCCATTGCCTCGGGGGCGGCGAGGCTCAGCGTGTAGCAGGTGACGAGCGGCTGCGGGTGGTCGACACCGGCGCGCGCCGTTGCCGCAACGCCCGAAATCTTGGCCTCCAGATCCCACAGGGCGCAGTCGAGCGCATTGCGTGCAGCACCCGCCGGCATGGAACGCAAGAGCGCTATGCGGTCGAGCGGCCCGTCGTAGTTGGCAATGAGGGCAAGCGCGCCTTCGATCGTCTCGCCATAGCGCGCGTAGGGCACGGCCTCTCCGTGGCCGACGTGGCCCTGGCCGTCGTCGATGGTGACGACGATCACGTCGGCGGCCGTCTTGGCGCCGCGGGAAATGACAAACGGTTCCGACAGCGGCAGGCGCTCGTGGCGCGCGGTGATGGCGTGCGTCATGTGGTGGCGTGCGTCATGGCTGGCGGGCCCGCGACGTGAGGTGACGACGAACTCATGCCCTCAGGTGATCCGTCCGCTGGCGTGCGCCAGGACGAGATAAACCCGTCCCATCGCCGAGGTCATGTGCGCCCGCGCAAGACGGCCTGTCGAGTCCTTTGCCTCCGCGTCGCGAAGGATGCGTTCGAAATCGGCGAGGTAGCGGTTGACGGTGCCCTGCAGCGAGGCGTCGGCCGGATAGCGGCGCTGCAGTTCCTCGAACGCCCCGCGTCCCTCAGTCGAGTAGAGGGAGCGAACCATGATGCCATGCTGGCCGCTGCGCAGCCGCGACCAGATGGCGCCGGCGGTGGCCGTGTCGAGGGCCTGCGACAGCACCTCGATGTTGAGTGTGTATGGCGTGCCCGCCCGCGGCATCGGGGCCGGCTTTGCGGCGGCTGATGTGTCGTCATCGCGTGAGGCGCGTTTCAGCAGGTCGCCGAGCGACCAGGCATCGCGGGGGTCCGAGGCGGTTGGGGCGCTGGCGGTGGGCGGTGGTGGCGGTGCCGGAGCCGCGGTGGCGCCTGCGGGTGGTGGCGCAGCCGGACGCACGCCAGCACGGTCACCGGGCGGCGATGCCGCGGGCCGCCCGCGCGCGCTCAGTTCCTCGGCAAGACTTGCGGTCAGCGACGATAGCGTGCGCTGGCCCGGCTGTGTTCTGGGCGGAGCAGCGGCCGTGGTGCGAGGGGGCGGCGAATGCGCTTCGGCCGGGCGCGGCGCGACTGTCGCTGGTGGTGTCGGTGTCGGAGAGGGCGCGGCCTGCAGCGCGCCGCCGTCGGCCGCCGGCAGCGTCACGTCGCGCCGGTGCGCCTCGCGCGTCGTCAGGCTCGACAGCTGGTCGAGCGCCTTGAGCTGATCCTGCAGCGCTCGACGCATGGCGTCCGCACTCTCGCGGGTCGTGCGCGGCAGGCGATCCAGCTCCGCGGTCATGCGGTTCTGTTCGCGCGCCAGCTCATCGGCGACATGCTGCGTGCGCTTGCGCACCTCCTCGGACGTCTGGTCGAAGCGGTTCGAGAGCGAGCCGAGCTGCGACGACATTTCGTCGGAAACTGTCGACAGGCGGCTGCGAAGTGCATCGAGCGCCCGCGCGCTTTCTTCGTCGGCCTCGGCCTTCAGGCGCTCGATCTCGCTCAGCGCCTGCTGGCGATGGGTGTCGGTGCCGATGCGAAGCTGGTCCGCGGCGGCGCGTGCCCGCGCCTCGGCATCGGAGATCGAGCCCTCGATGTTGGCGGTGTAGTCGGTGATGTAGCGGCCGAACTCGCCGGCTTTCAAGTCGAGCCGCTCGAGTGTGTTGGCAAGATCGGTATGGCGGGCCTGCAGCGTACGGTCGATGCGGCTGTTGGCCGTCTCCAACGCGTTTGCAGCCTTGACGATCGTCTGCCCCTGGGTTTCGAAGCGGTCGGTAACGGTGTGGATCTGCGTCAGCAGGTTCTCCGACACGTCCTTGAGCAGTTCGGACTGCCCGGTCAGCGTCTCGATGGCCTTGAGCGACTGGCGCGTGATGTTCTCGCTCGTTCGGCGGACCGCGACGATGCCCTGGCTCAACTGCTCGTCGAGTTCCAGCGTCTGGCGCGAGATGGTCTCGGTGAAGGTGTCGGCGTGAGACCTCAGCGCTGCGGCCAGCACACCGGTGCGTTCCTCGACCGCGCGGTCGATGTCGTGCGTCGAACGCTCGATGGATTCGTCGAACAGCCGCAGGCGCTCCTTGAAGGAGGAATCGAGCGCGCGCGTACGCTCGACGATCTGCATGTCGAGATGCTCCGACCGGGTTGCAAGCGTCGTGTCGAGCGCGCGCGCATACTCCTCGAACACGGTCTGCAGGTTGTTGGTACGGTTGGCGATGGCGGTGTCCAGCGCCTTCATGTGCGTTGCGAACGCCGATTGCATCTGGTCCGTGCGCGAGCCGAGCGCGGACGCCAGAGCGCCGGTGTAGGCCTCGAGCATCTTCTGCATCTGCTCGGTGCGCATACCAAGCGCGCTGCCCAGCTCGCCGGCGCGATGGTCGAGCATCTGGCGCACGCCGCCGGTATGGGCCTGCAGCGCTTCGTTCACCTCGCCCGTATGGCTTTCGAGCAATCCGCGCAGCTGCTCGGTGCGAGTACCCAAGGCGGTGCCGAGCGCACCGGTGTAGGTTTCAAGCACGCCCTGGAGCTGGTGCGTGCGGCCGCCGAGCTGGGTCTCCAGCGAGCCGATGCTGTTCCCCAGCGTCGACTCGAGCGCCGTAAGGTTCTCCGCCGCGCCCTGGATGATGCGGGCCAGATTGCTCTGCTGGTTCGACAGTTTCTCGATGAGCTGCGGAACCTCGCTGCCTAGCGTGCGCAGCGTATCGTTGAAATTGGTCGAGGTCGCCGACAGTGCCTCGCGT
The DNA here is from genome assembly GCA_050250815.1 of Hyphomicrobiaceae bacterium. Taxonomy (GTDB): domain Bacteria; phylum Pseudomonadota; class Alphaproteobacteria; order Rhizobiales; family Hyphomicrobiaceae; genus JAEUMD01. The sequence goes on along the minus strand of JBFWNY010000005.1, from coordinate 91,559 downwards.
TCACCCGCAAGCTCCTTGATGAGGCCGCGGATGCGCAGCTCGTTTTCTTCGTAGGAGGCTTCCAGCGCCGACACTTCGTTGTGGACGAGGGCTTCCAGCTCGCCAGCACGTCCGAGCGCGCGCCCGACGGCCTCGTTCATGAAGCCGACCTGACGGCGCACGGCCTGCCCGAGGGAGGCGATCGAATCCTCCGCCATGCGGTCGGGTTCGGCAAGCCGCACGGCGACCTCGGTCATGGTCGAGGATCGCAGCCGCAGCTCTTCGGCACGCCACGACAGCAGGGCGAGGAACCAGAACACGGCGATCGGAACGAGGATGCCAGCGAAGGTGATGAAGGTCGCCGGTCGCGCGAGCAGCGCCAGCCACGTCATGCCCGCCGGTTCGTTGGCGAACGAGAAGATAGCGAATACGAGCCCGAGCGCCGCCCAGATGCCGCTTGCCATCGCGGCGTGCCGGAAGACCGCGTTCGAAGGTTTCTGCTCCAGGGCATATATGAGACCGCCGATGGACGGCACGTCGTCGTTGGCGGCGATCTTGTGACGGACGGGACCGGCAGGCCGACGCCGCGCGACGCGATTGGCGGGTGTCGCGTCGTTCGTCTCATAGTAGTCGGCGTCGTGCTCGTCCTCGGGCAAAGTCAAGGCGTCATCGGGAGGCGCGGCGGTCTCGTGGGATGCGCTGGGCGCGGGCGGCGTGGCGTTCGCAGGTTTTGCCGCCCCGTTGGACCGCTGGGAAGACTGGGCGGGCCTGGCAGGCTCCGGGTCTGGTTTGCGTACCGGCGGGCCGTCGGCTCGGGCAGCTGCCGCCTCGAGTTTGGAGGCACCGGTGGCCGAAACGGCGGTCAGGCCGCCCAATGTCGGCGGCTGGGGAGGCGACTGCGGTGCTCCGCCCGCATTTGCCGGAATCGGCGATGCGGTGGGTAAAGAGACGCTTGGCAAGGCCGGGATCGAGGGCACGGGTGGCAGATCGGAGCCGGGGCGTGGCGGGGGAGCGATGGACGCGCCCGTTCCAGAACCCGGGAGTGGCGGCGGTACCGCGTGGGGAGTGGCCCCTGTTGCCGCTTTGGGAAGGGCGGGCGGCTCGACGCGCTGCGCGGGTTCCGCTTTCGGATTGCTGGCCGTGACCTGGGACGCATTCGAGCCGGCAGGGTCGGCGGGCAAGTCACCGGGCTTCTTTTCGGGGCGAGCAGCATCCTCCGAGGCCGTGCGGTCCGGCGCATCGGAAGTCTTTGCCTGTCTCGCCTGATCCTTTGCCATGAACGCTGTCGAACGCCGAGAAAACGCGGCGCTCTCCCCCCTCCCGAACGACATAGAGCACGACAGCGCCCGCACGGAAGACATTTTTCGCGCGAAGCCACCGTTTGGTGCCGGCCGGAGCACCCCGCTGCACGATCCGTCCCCCAACGTTCCCGATTATTGGTGGTTTGGGGCGAAACGAAGGATAGGCAACCACGCGGTGCCACAGACTGGGCGCTAGTACTTTTTTCCAACCGATTCGTGGGCTTCCGAGCGGTCGCAGGTTGCCACCGCGGGTTCGCTGTTCGTTTACCGAAGGTTATCGCGAGCGGGTCTAAAGTCCGGATCAGGCACCCGGTGGGCACGGCCGCCCGCCGCTCGGCCGAACGGAGGTCTCATGGCGAGCGACGCGACGATCGAGAAGGCCGCAGGAGTAAGCTGTCCTTCCGTCCGTCCGGGTGGACGGGGGTTTGCCGCCCGCCGGCAGGCCGCGACGATCCCCGGCCGTCAGCAAGGCCTGCCGATCGACCACGCCCATCTCGACCGATATACGCTGGGCAACCTCGAGCTCGAGCGCGAAGTCCTGGCGCTCTTTGCCGGGGAGGCCCCGCGCACGCTGGAGCGGATCAGGGAAGCGGCGGCCGCTCAACCGCCGTGCGCACAGGCCTGGCAGGCCGCGTGCCACACGCTGAAAGGATCGGCACGTGCCGTCGGCGCTTGGCCACTGGCAGAGGCGGCCGAGGCCGCCGAGCGCCAAACCGCACCGGGCGTGGAGGAGGCCGAAGCGCCGCTCCGCGCCATCGAGGCGGCGCTGGCCGAGGTGCTCGCCCACATCGCGGCGTATTAGCTCCTGGCGTTCGTCACGTCGTCGGGCGCGACGATAAAGACCCCACCTGCCGATCTCGACAGCTTGAATTGCCCGATCATGACGACTAATCCTCGCCCCGCGGATTGGGCCTGCGGAGCGCGCCCGCGGGATGCGCCGCAGTCCGACATGGCGTCGCACGCTACGGTGTGGCGCGCCGCACGCGAGGAGTAGCCGAGGCAGATGGCGAAGATTACGTTCATACAACCCGACGGCAGCAGCCAGGTCGTCGAGGCAAAATCGGGCCAGACCGTCATGGAGGCGGCCAAGCTCGCCGACGTTCAGGGCATCGAGGCCGAATGCGGCGGCGCGTGCGCATGCGCCACGTGCCACGTCTACGTCGATCCCGCTTGGCAGGACAAGACGGGCAAGCCCGCGGAGACCGAGGAGGACATGCTGGATTTCGCCTTCGACGTGCGCGAGGAGAGCCGGCTGTCCTGTCAGATCAAGGTGACCGACGCTCTCGATGGCCTCGTGCTGCGCGTTCCCGCCAAGCAATTCTGAGCGGTTGCAACGTCAGGCTGGCGGTCAACCGAAGTTTATGCCCCGCGCGACCAGCGACGCTCGCCCATGAGCCGCGTGTCCGCGGCTTTAACAGGAGCCAAGCCGATGCTCGAATCAGATCCCGGAAACGGTGGCGGTGCGCCGGGGCCGATCGAGACGGATGTCGTCATCATCGGTGCCGGTCCGGTCGGGCTTTTCGCGGTGTTCGAGCTGGGTCTTCTCGATATCAAATCGCATCTCGTCGACATCCTGGACAAGGTCGGCGGGCAGTGCGCCGAGCTGTACCCCGAGAAGCCGATCTACGACATTCCCGGTCTGCCGATCGTAACAGGCCAGCAGCTCACCGATCAGCTCATGGAGCAGATCCGCCCGTTTTCGCCTACGTTCCACCTTGGCGAGCGTATCGATGCGCTGACGCGCGAGGGGGATCGTTTCCGCCTGACCACCGATCAGGGCACACAGTTCCTGACCAAGGTCGTGGTCATCGCGGCCGGCGGTGGCTCGTTCACGCCAAAGCGGCCGCCGCTGGAAGGCATCGAGGCGTTCGAGGGCAGGTCGGTGTTCTACTCGGTGCGTAAGATGGCCGAGTTCATGGACAAGGACGTGATGATCGTCGGTGGTGGCGACAGTGCGCTCGACTGGACGCTCAATCTTCAGCCGATCGCACGCTCGATGACACTCGTCCATCGGCGCGACGACTTCCGCGGCGCGCCGCACTCGGTCGAGAAGATGCGCGAGCTTGTCGCTACCGGTAAGATGCGGCTGCTGATCGGTCAGGTTTCCGCCCTGCACGGTGCCGACGGCTGGCTGGAAGCGGCCACCGTCAAGACCAAGGCGGGGGAGGAGCGCGTTCCGACGACGGCCATGCTGCCCTTCTTCGGTCTCACGATGAAGCTGGGGCCCATTGCGGATTGGGGGATCAATCTCGACGAGAACCTCATTCCGGTCGACACCGAAAAGTTCGAGACGAGTGAGCCGCGCATCTTCGCGGTCGGCGACATCAACACCTATCCGGGCAAGCTGAAGCTCATCCTGTCGGGCTTCCACGAGGCGGCTCTCATGGCGCAGAAGGCGCACGCCTACATCTATCCGGACAAGAAGCTGCTGTTCCAGTACACGACGTCTTCGTCGAGCCTGCAGCGTAAGCTGGGCGTCAAGTCGTAGGGCGGAAGCAGGCCGTTCGCAGCGTCGTCAGGCCGATTTGAACGCGCGGGAAGCGCTTACGACGGCATTCTTGAGCGCCGGCCTCAGGCGCGCCAGGTAGCCCTCGGCGTAGAGGCGACCGCGCGCGGTGATGCCGAGTGCCCAGTCGTTGACCGCGACGACGTTCTCACCCGCCCAATCGGATTTGTAGCCATCGGACGGTGCCAGCAGGTCGTAGGTGGAGATGCCGCGTTCATAGCAGCGCGCGAGACTGTGCTCGATGAGCAGTTGCCCGGGGCTGTGCTGCATGAACTTCATCGCGTAGACGATCACGTGCACGGCTCTGTGGCCCTTGCACTCGAAGGCGATTTCGATGGCGGCGGGTTCGCCGCTCGTTGTCAGAACGGTGACGACGCAGCCGGTGCTTGGCACGCCTTCACGCGCGACATCGGCAAAGAATGCCTCGAACCTCGGATCGCGCAATGCGGGGGAAACCCGCCCCTTGGACTTGAGCCAAGCTCGCTTCAACAGTACGGCGGTCGAGGCAAGCTCGGCGGCGCGCTCGCCGCCCAGCACCTGCTCGAGCGCGACCACGCCGCGCTCTTCCAGACGGCGCATCTGCCGCTTGCGGTTCTTGCGCGCTTTCGAGGGGTAGCGCTTCTCGAAGGTTGCGAAGTCTGAAGCTGATTTCAGATCGACGAAGGGGGCAACTTCGCGTGCAGTAGCTGTCGCCCGTGATTCCGAGATTAAGGTGTGGATGGCGGCGTCGGCGCGCACCTTGCGCAGGTGCACGAGATCGGCTCCGGAACGGCGGATGGCGTGCTGCAGCGCCCCTGAGAGGATGGCGGCGGCATCGGGCTCCGCGCTGTCGATCACCGCGTCGGCATACTGGGTCACGGGATGGCCGAGACCAGTGAGGCAGGAGACACCCAGAGATCGCTCGATGACCAGCGGCCAGACCAGTACGAGGCGGCCCGCGCGGCGCGCGGTCACAATGAACAGCTGGATCTTGCCCGTGGGCGCTCCACCTTTGGACGTCAGGAAGTGGCGGCACCAGTGGCGGCACCATGCGTGGGTCTGGAACACTTGGGGCGGCTGGCCCGCCCGCGCGAACAGCTCGTCCCACTCGCAGCCGATGCGCTCGAGAGCGTCCGGGGTGCCGATCTCGGCGTAGACGACGTTCGGAGGCGTGGCGCTAAGCAGGGATGGGGATGCATTGATGCGGTCCTCGCCCGCTGGGGAGGATAGCTCTTCGCTCGTCAACCGGTGCAGTGCCGGGACAGCGGGGGAAGGGGCCAACATCATGCGCGCTCCTGGAGCCTGTGCAGATGGAATCGAATGTCCTCGAGCGCCGTGGCCTGCCCTAGCCACGGACAGAGGGTCGCGTCATGGGCCGAAGCTTGCCTGCTTCCATCTCGGACGATCAGGGGCAGGGCGGCTCGGATAGCGGCTGCAATCCCACCACGAAATGCTTTCGTGTCGCTTTCGGGATGGAATGGGAGCAAGGAGCGTGCCTGCCGAAACGGTGGCACGGTTAACGAGCCGTTACGTCAGGCCTGCGCGATCTCGAAGAGGCTCGCAAGCACGAGCAGGCCGAACAGCAGCCACAGTGCGACCCGGCCTCGGCGCGTTGGTGCGCCCGACCGCAGTACGAGAGCGACGAACAGTCCGGCGGCGACGAAGAGATTGATGGCGATCAGCCCGGCGAGGCTCAAGCCCTTCGATCCGGGAAGCCGGAGTTCGATAAACGTTGCCGCCGCAATCCCCACGAGCAGTGCACCAACGAGACGTGGCCACAGGCTCAAGTCGGGTACCGGCAGGCCCATGAGACGGGCGGTAGCGCGCGGCAGCGCCATCAGCAGCAGGCCGGCTGACAGCTTCGAGACGATTTCAATGAGCAGGAGTTGCTGCACGAGGGCCGGCCGATCCGTCACGCCGTCTCAACAGGATGCCGTCTTGCGAGGGATAGCGCGCAACTGCAGCCGCCGAAACGGCACGCACGGCGGCTTTGGGGAGACTCAGCGGCCCATCTTCTCATTCTGTTTTTCCCACCAATCGGTGGTGCCGATCTTGGGACCGTTATCAACATCGCCGCTGGCGTCGAATATTCCGCCGAACAGGCCGCCGCTGTCCTGAGCCACCTTTTTCTGTGGCCTGGGCTTGTAGTCACCGGCCAGATGCCGCGTCAGGTCTTCCTTGATTTCCTTCGACTTTGCGTCCGAGCAGTAGTCCTGCTTGTCGGCAATGCCGCGCGAGATCCCGTTGAACGAGATGTCGTAGAGCTTCTCGACCTTCTCCATGTCGGCGGCGGCCGTGCCCGAGGTGGCCTCTGCGGCCATGAACTGTTGGCGCAGACGGGCGGGATCGAAGTTGAAGCCGCATTTGACGGCCCGCGCCGAGGTCGAGCCGACTTGGAAAGCGCGGCTGGTATATGTGCCGCGCGACTCCGCCTCGGCCTGGGCAGCCGCCTGGACCGGATCGACGGGCGTGGCGGGCGCGGTCGCGGAGACCGAACCGGTCGAAAGGGACGGGAGAGGGCTGGGCCCGCCCGAGCAGGCCGCGAGCGACAAGGCGGCCAGCAGGGTGGCCGGGAGCCTGATGACAGTCGTCTTGCTCGTCATGGTGGTCTTGTCCGCCTCTGCTCGGAAGAGTCCGCCGCACCTTGGCGTGCGCCTGCGAGTCCGTCAATCGCTGCAAATTAAGGCATGGGGACGGTTGGCGGAGGGGCGCAAATCGGCCACAGGTCGGGCGCCGTCGTGCTTTCCTGAACCATAAGTCCTTTGGCGGCGCCGGGCAGACATTGTGCCGGAGGGATCGAATCGCCTAAGCCGGATGTAAGGTTTTGGGGGAATTTGCGCCGCCTGTGCTGCGTCCGGCGCTGCAGCTCGAAGGGGCGTTTTCATGAAGGCAGGTCTTAGTCTCGCTGCGCTGGCAGCCGTATTGCTGGGTTCCGTGCCGGCCTCAGCAGCCGATCTTGGCGGCGATTGCTGCGCGGATCTGGAAGAGCGCGTCGCCGAGCTTGAGGCGACCACGGTCCGCAAGGGCAATCGCAAGGTGTCGCTGACCATCTACGGTCAGGTGAACCAGGCCGTGATGTGGTGGGACGATACCGGCGAGAGCAACTTCTATCAGGTCAACAACAAGACCTCGACGACGCTCTTTGGCATGGAAGGGCGGGCGACGATCAGCCCCGAGATGGCGGCGGGCTACCGGATTGAGATCGAGGTCGGCTCGGCCAACTCCGACTTCGTCGACCAGGGCTTCGTGCCCGGTCCCGCGGGTGGCTTCAACTTCGTCGGTGTGGGCGACGACAGCCAGCGCATCATCCTTCGGCATTCGTACTGGTTCCTCGAGCACAAGCGTCTCGGCACGGTGAGCGTCGGCCAGCAGTCGAATGCGGTCGACAACATCGCGGAAATGGACCTGTCGCGGACGTCGGCGGTTTCTCTGTCGAGCGTGGAGACCTGGAACGAGGGCTTCTTCCTGCGCAGCGCCAACGACCAGCTTTCCGTGCAGTTCCCCGGCCTGCTGTTCTTCGCCGGCCAGGGCATCTCGCTCATCGGCGACCTGTGGCGCGGCAATCTCGACGGCGGACGCGGCAACCTCGTTCGCTACGACTCGCCGGTGCTCAACGGCTTCATCTTCTCGGCCTCGTGGGGCGAGGACGACGACTGGGCGGTTGCGCTGCGCTATGCGGGTTCGTTCAACGGTGTCAGCATCCGCGCCGGTATCGGCTACCACGACGGCGAGATCATCGACAGCGACTCGCTGCTGGCGGCCTTCAATACTGCGGGTGCTCCGGGTAACGCCCAGTTCGCAGCGGGCAACGCGCTACCTGACCACCAGGAGATCGTCGGTTCGTTCTCGGTTCTGCACGAGCCCACGGGTCTGTTCCTGACGGCCGCTGGTGGCCGTCGCTCTTGGGACAGCCAGTTCCTGCTCGACGAGAAGTACTTCTACGTGAAGTCCGGCTTGCTGCGGAAGTGGTCGGCGCTTGGCCAGACGGCGATCTACGGCGAGTACTACCGGATGTGGGACGTCGGCGTGACCAACACGATCCTTGGACCTGCGGCGGACGCTCTCTTCAACGAGACGGCGCAGACCTGGGGCCTCGGTATCGTGCAGCATATCGATGCCGCGGCGATGGAACTCTACCTCGCCTATCGCCACTACTGGGCGAACGACATCACGGACGTGCAGTTCTTCCCCGTGCTCAGCGATCATGACATCCGCATGGACGTCGTCATGGCGGGTGGTCGCATCAAGTTCTGAAGGACTTGCGCAGGCTCAGCATAATCCGAAGCCCCGGCCGCGTCTCGGCCGGGGCTTTTGCTTTGCCCCAGGGCAGGCCAGTTGGGCAGGTGTAACGCGACTACTTTGCGACGACGCGCCAGATCTCCATGCAGCGTGAGGTCCGGGCGCAAGAGCCGATGCTGGCTTCGCGCGTGACGAGGCCTGCCTCGCGCCAGCGGTTCAGTAGCGCGCCCCAGCCGGCCTTGTAGTGGTCGTCCGTCACCACGATGACGGCGGCTCCCTCGGCAGGTAGCGCATCGGCCATCCTGGGGACCATGTAGCGGTCCCGGTCGTCGATCTCGATGCGTTGTCCGCGCTCCGTCAGATACGGCCAGACTTCGCTCGCGCCTTCGATGCGTACGACCGAACGCTCGCCCGGCGCCGGCAGCGCGGCATCGAGTGCCTGTCTTACCGCCGCCACCGAGATGCCTTCACGGCCGTAACGCCAGTGGATCAGCCCCGTGTGCGCGAGCTTGAGAGCTGCGGCCCCGGCCAGCAGCCCTGCCACGGCCACCATGGCAACCGGCGCGACGCGCGTTGGAGACAGGACCATCCAGCGGGCGATGGCGATCGCCGCGGCTGCGTAGCCGACGACGGCGAGCACCATCGCGTGCCCCGGCGTCTCGTGCGGGTCGACAGCCGCCATGACGATGATGCCGGCGAGAATGCCGCCGTAGAGGGCTGTCGAAGTGCGAGCGACCGGGTCCCGCAGTGCCTCGCGGCCGAGAGCCAGAAGTGCGGCGATACCGCTGAGTAGGAAGGCAAGGTGCGCCAGGTTGGCGGCATGGAACTGCTGCGCCCATCGGGTCCACTCCATGCCGAGTTTTGCGGCAGCGCCGGTCGCGATGATCGCCTTGAGCTTGCCGATGAGGCTGTGCTGGCCGACCGCCTCGAGCTCGGGCGGAACGGTGGTTGGAACCAGAACGTCGAGGATCGGCTGTCGGGCCAGAAAGACGACGACCATGACCAGAGCCGGAGCGAGCAGGAGTGCCGCATGGCGTGCCGGCCGACCGGACCGCCATTCAAGCAGCGCCGCCAGCGCGAGAAAGGCGCCGAGCGCTGCGATCACATTCGCCGACGTGACGTGCACGAGCGGCAGTGCAACCGCCAGCATGACAGCTGCCAGTCGTGCGATGGTTCCATTGTTCCGCATCGACGCGACGAGAGCGACGAGGAGTGCAAGTGCCGTCAAAAGCACCGGCACGTCGGGGCGCGCATCGCTGATCGCTTCCGCGATGAGGCGAGAATCGGAGAGCGTGAATATCGCGGCGGCAGCACCCAGCATCCGATCGCCAGTCGCCAGGATAACGGCCGCGCCGGCGAGACCTGCGATCGCGAGCCATTGAAGGACGCCCAGTAACGCTATGGTGCCGGCGGACGCGGGAAACATCTCGAACCACGCGCCCATGACCGGCACCGTCAGGTTGAGGCGGTTTTCCCAGCCGAACCTGGCAACAGGCCTGTCACCAGCTCCCGCGACCTTGGAGAATTCGGTCATGTTCTCGGAAGGGTCGCCGCCTTCTGCCCAGGCGAACGAGGGGTAGGCGTACCAGCCGCCGTCGGGCGACATCGGCACGTGCCGGAAGTACATGACGGCGAGCAGCACACTGGCGAGGGCGCATGCCGCGAGAGCAGCGCGCACAAGGCTTTGCGAGTCGAAGCGGGCAAGCTGGGCGGACAGGATCATCGGCCGACCTCGGCTGCGCGCGTCGCCCGGACATGCGTTCCGATATGCTCATCGACGAGGTAGCGCGGGCGCCGCTTCGTCTCCATGTAGATCTTGCCGATGTACTCGCCGATGACACCGAGGCAGAGGATTTGCACGCCGCCGAGGAAGTACATCGGCACGACGGTGGACGCCCAGCCGGGAACGGCATCACCCGACAGCCGCACGATCAGCGCCCAGAAGGTGACCGCCAGCGCGAGCACCGAGACGACGAGCCCGATGAGGGAGACCAGACGCAGCGGCACCGTCGAGAACGAGGTGATGCCTTCCCAAGCGAGCGACAGCATCTTGCGCACAGGGTACTTGGACTCACCCAGCACCCGCTCGCGCCGCGCGTACTCGACCGTCGTCCACTTGAATCCGATCAGCGTCACCAGACCGCGCAGAAAGAGGTTCGTCTCCGGGAACTCGCAGAGCGCGGCGGTGGCGCGGCGCGAGAGCAACCGGTAATCGGCGTGATTGAAGACCGTCTTGACTCCCATCGCGGTGAGCAGGCGGTAGTAGGTCTCGGCGAAGAAGCGCTTCGACCACGTATCGGATGTCCGGTCGTGACGCACGCCCAGGACCACGTCGTAGCCTTCGGCGAGCTTGAGCATCATGTCGCGGATGACGCCCTCGTCGTCCTGCAGGTCGGCATCGATGGTCACTGTCGCATCGCCCGCGCATTCACAAAGACCGGCGAGCACGGCGCCCTGATGGCCGACATTGCGCGCGAGCTTCAGTCCGGTGATGTCAGGGTGCGCGGCGACGAGGCCGGCGATCACGTGCCACGTCCGGTCGCGGCTGCCGTCATCTACAAAGCAGATGTAGCTGTCGTCGGCTGCAAGCCGTTCCGACTTCAGACGGGAGAGCAGGTCGCGCAGGCGCGCTGCGGTAGTCGGCAGGCCCTCCTCCTCGTTGAAGCATGGGACCACGATGGCAAGCCGGGCGGCTTGGCGTTGTGGGGTGTGGCTATTCATGGCGCGTCCTCGCTTTGCGCGCTGCGGACCGATCGGTCGGCGAAGACCCAGCGCGATGCGACTGTGAAATTGAAGAGTAGGACACACAGTGTGGTGAAAACCTGCGCCGCCAGGTAGTGCAGGCCCAGACCGTGCAGGATCGCGTAGACTGCCGTGTTCAGCGCGAGCCCCATCGCGGCCATCGCGGCGAAACGCGGAACGGACGAGAGGTGCGGCGCAGCCGACCGGAATGTGAATGAGCGGTTCAGCAGGTAGTTGACCACGGCGCCAGCCCCGTAGCCCATCGCCGAGGCGGCGACGGCAGGCGCGATCGCCAACTCGACGAGCACGGCCAGCACGGTAAACTGAACTACCGTCGCCGTGCCCCCGACGATCAGGAAGCGCGCGAAGCGGGCGGCGTTGGAGTCCGCGTGCAGCACTGCAGTTCCCATTGCTTGCATTCGTGTCGCCGAGGCTCGTAACTATCCGGCGGCGCTCCGATTGCGCAAGGGGCCGCCATTGTGCCGCCGTGAACCGGAGCAGCCGTTCATTGCAGCGCACATCAATATTCGGGCCAAGGCGCCGTGTCCTGGCGGTTCGCGTAAAGGGTGTCGTTGCAACTCAGGCTTCAAAGTAGACATCCTCTAAGACCGGCACGAGACGTGCTTCCGGACGCTGTGGCGCGCGGCGTGCGCGTGCCGGGTGTGGTGTGGAGAGAGAGGTATATGACGGCGCACGCGATCCAGAATGGGACGGTCGGCGCGCAATCGCGCGTGCTCGCGGCCGGCCGGTTCATGATCGTTGCCCTGCTCCTGTGTATCTCCACGGACGTGCTGCTCACGTTCGGCTGGCAATACGACGCCACAGGCGGCACGCCGCTCGACAAGTTCCATCCTTCGACCTGGATCGCACTGGCGCTGCTGCCCGTAATGACGACCGTGCGCGGCAATCCGCTGACGGGCATGATCCGGCTGGCCGACCGGCACCTCGACCTGTTGCCGTTTCTTCTCGGCATCATCTTCATGATCGTCTACGCAACGCGGGTCATCGGTGCGCCATTCACCATCTTTATCGAGACGTTTTTCGTGCCGATGGTGCTCTTCCTCATCTTCCAACCGCTGGAGGAACGTGAGGCCCGCCGGCTAGCCTGGCTCATTCATCTCATCATGGCGGTCAACGCGGTTCTGGCGCTCACCGAGTTCGCGACAGGCTGGCGGCTGACACCGTTCATGGTCAACGGCGAAATCATGAGCAATGAATGGCGGGCAACAGCATTGCTCGGCCATCCCCTGTCGAATGCAGCGATCGTCGGCTGCTACCTGGTGATGCTGCTGATGGGCGGGCGGCGTGACTTGCCGCGCCTGCTGGCACTGCTGCTGTTCTCGCTGTCGTTCGCCAGCATGATCGCGTTTGGCGGCCGTGCCTCGATGGCGCTCGTGCTCGCCGCCATGGCGCTGCTGGTCGTTGTTCGCGCGATTGATGTCCTGAACGGCGCACCGCTGCGCATGAGCATGCTGCGGGCCATTCTCGTGGCGGTTCCCGTCTATGCTGCCGCGATCTTCGCGCTGCAGGAATACGGGTTCTTCGACCGGTTCCTGGAGCGCATCGCCGATGATGCGGGCAGCGCGGAAACACGCGTGGTGATGTTCGAGCTATTCCAGCACGTGAACTTCTCCGACATCTTCTTCAAGCCGGATGCGCAGCACATCGGTACCTGGGTGAATATCCACGGTCTCGACTACGGCATTGAAAATTTCGTCCTCGCGTTCATCTTCTCGTTCGGGATTCTCGCCACCATCGTCTTCCTGCCGACGCTCGTCATGTTCTGCTACACGGTGACGAAAGCCTTGCGTCCAGGTGCTGGGTGGGTGTTCGTCTACTTCTTCGCGGTCGCGATGACATCGGTCTCGCTGTCGGCGAAGACGCCACTTCTTTCCGTAGTTATTGTGTTGCTCATGGTTCTGATGCGGCCCGTGCGCGAGCAGCGATCGGGGCACGAATCCTGCGCGTGATCGACGCGGGTCGATCACGCGACCGCGTTGCAGCCGCTCAGGCGATCGGCGATGCGCGCGAACAGTCGCCGGCCAGGTTGCTCGATGAAGCGGTACGTCATCGATGCGGCGAGCACGACGCCGCCGACGTAGCCGATGAGCACGACCGCATTGATAAGCGGTGAGCCGAACTCGGCAATACGCAAAGCCTCGCCATTCATCGTCACGTGATGCCAGATTGGCTGCTTCAGGGCGCGTTCGAGCACACTGATGCCGAGATCGAGCGCGTGGCTGATGAGGTAGTGCACCATGTAGATCGAATAGGACCACAGTCCCAGCCGGAGAAATGGCGTGGTCCTGACCAGGCTTGACGCCGTACCCGCCTCATAGCTGAAGACGAGCACCACGAGCGCGAACAGTAGCGGGGCTGCAAACTCCCATCGTGTGCCGCCGGCCACCGAAACGAACACGATCGCAGCCGCGATCGCAGGCCACTCCAGCAATGATAGGTAGGCCTCTGCCCGCGGAGCGATTGCACTGAGACTGTGGCGAAGCACATAGACGAGATGGCCGAGCGAGAAGCCGGCGAGCGCGCGTGCGAAGCCCAGGTCATAGGTCGCGTCGAGGCCGCGTTGCGACCAGGCGAGCACGGCTGCCATCCCGGCCAGTCCGGCAACGCCGATTGCAATAGTTCTGGTGCGCGGTAGCGCCACGCAGATGACGGCGAAGACGGCATAGGTCCAAAATTCGGCGCTGATGCTCCAGCTGGGCGCGTTCCACGTCAGCCGGTCGTGCAGCCCCAGGGCGTGCAGCAGCAAGGCGTTGGCGGGAAGGTGTCCGAGGCTGGTCTCACCTGCTGGGTGGAACGCCGGTTGCCCGGCATGGAGGGACAGGAACGTGGTGGCCCCCAGCTTGACCAGCTCCAGAGCGACGAACGCGGCAAGCATCGCCAGATGCAACGGCCAGACGCGCCCGAGCCGCCGGATTATGAAGCGGCCGGCGTCTTCCGCGCTATCGAGCTTGCGGGCGTAGGCGTGCGTGATGACAAATCCGGAAAGCACGAAGAAGAAATCGACGAAAAGATAAGCGTGCCGGATAAGATTCGACTGCGTCAGCACGGTTGCCACATCGAGATGGAACAGTGCGACCATGAGCGCGCACATGCCGCGCCAGCCGTCGAGTACCTGAAAGCGCACCGGAACCACCGCTGAATGCATCATCCCGCAACCGCCTGCTGCCCTATTTCGACAAAGGCGGCGCACAGCGGGCCCCGGCGCCATGCTCACAAACCAAGCTCGCGCGTTCTGCGGTTCCCGTCATGCGCGGCCTGGGGAAATCATTAACGAAACGTTGACGCTGTCGCGGTGCTGTTCGAACGGGAGTTGCGGGGGTTCACAGTGCCAGGATGAGTGCCGCATAGGCGGCTGCCGCCAGGACGGCGGATGCGGGAACCGTGATGAGCCAGGCGGCAACAATCACCATGAAGTGCGAGCGCCGCACCAACTTGCGCCGCAAGCGCTCCGCATCATCGACGAGGGCGTGACGTTTGATGTCGATCTTCTCGCCGTCCTTCGTGCGGATGTAGGCGTGGCGCCGGCGGCTGTGCGTCGTGTAGTACTCGCGGAAGAAGCCGACACCGAACACCGCTCCCACCGCGATGTGCGTAGAGCTCACCGGAAGGCCCAGGGCGGACGCGACTATGACGGTGATGGCGGCCGCCAGGGCCACGCAGTAGGCGCGCATCGGGTTCATCTTGGTGATCTGCTCGCCGACCATGCGGACCAGCCGCGGACCATAGAAGAACAGTCCCAGGCTGATCCCCAACGCGCCGATGAGCATTACCCAGAAGGGGATTGCCACGGAGCCTGTTACGGAATGGGTGGAATTGGCGCCGATGATGGCCGCCAGAGGTCCGACTGCGTTGGCGACGTCGTTGGCGCCGTGTGCGAACGACAGTAGAGCGGCGGCGAAGATCAGCGGCAGCTTGAACAGCTTGCGCAGCGATTGGTTGCGATTTTCGAGGCCCTCAGACTGCCGCCGGACGAGGGGGCGCAGCACGAGCAATGAGACGACGAACATTGCGGCGGAGGTGGCAGCGATCTCGGCTGGCGATGCCTTCCAGACCTTCTTCAGGCCCTTCATCAGCAGATAGGCCGTGAAGCAGGCCGTCATGATCGACAGCAAGAGCGGGACCCAGCGGCGCGCGGCAGCGATCTTGTCGTCCTGGTAGATGACGAACGTCTTGATGAAGGCGAGAAAGGCCGCAGCGATCACGCCGCCGAGGAGGGGTGAGATGACCCAGCTTGCCGCGATGGAGGCCATCGTATCCCATTGCACGGCGCCGTAGCCGACCGCGGCAACGCCTGCGCCCATGACGGCGCCGACCACCGAGTGCGTCGTGGAGACGGGTGCTCCGAAATAGGTGGCCAGATTGATCCACAGTGCTGAAGCGAACAGTGCGGCCACCATCGCGCGCACGAACATGTCGGCGTCGGATACCTCTTTGGGATCGATGATCCCGCTGGCGATCGTCTTCACCACATCGCCACCGGCGATGAGCGCTCCGGCGGTCTCGAAGATCGCGGCGATCACAAGGGCGCCCATCAAGGTCATGGCACGCGCACCCACAGCGGGCGCGACGTTGTTGGCCACGTCGTTGGCACCTATATTGAGGGCCATGTAGCCGCCCAGGATGGCGGCGACGACGACCACGGCGGCTCCGCTGCTGCCCGTGATCTCGAACGCTGCGATCAAGCCCGCG
Organism: Hyphomicrobiaceae bacterium; assembly: GCA_050250815.1. Taxonomy (GTDB): domain Bacteria; phylum Pseudomonadota; class Alphaproteobacteria; order Rhizobiales; family Hyphomicrobiaceae; genus JAEUMD01. The sequence goes on along the minus strand of JBFWNY010000005.1, from coordinate 76,103 downwards.
GCGGTCAGGAAGATCAGGGCCGCGCCCAGTGAGATCAACGGCATGGAGACGAGCCGGGCCGCGTCCTCCATGCGGCCAATCTTGCCGAGGTCCTTGTCGAGCGAGGATTTCTTGAACTTCACGCGCTGACGCGGCACGCCGGCATCTGTCGTCATGATCTTCGATCCCCCGTCGCGCGGCGTTCTCCCGACACCGACCTCTAGCGTTGACGGTCAGCGTGTGCCCGGTGCGTACGAAACTCGACCGCCGCACGCAAGCGCCAGCTCCCGTCCCAATGCGATTTCGCTCAGCAGCGGGACTTCGCGGCACGACCTCATTCGATTTGAAGATATCGGTCGAGTTCGGCGAGCAGGGGCACGACACCCTTGTCCGATACCGTTTCGGCGGCTTCCGAAGCGGGAAACCACATCAGCTTGCGCTGTGCTTGTTCGGGCCAAGTGAGCGCCTGCGTCTCCACCGCAAGGGGGTAGACGTCGACGCGGCAGCGCGGGGCAGCAAACACGTGCAGGCGCTTGCGCACGACGAAGTGGCCGATCGGCACGCGCTCGATCTGTCCGCTGAGCCCGGCCTCCTCCCAGGCTTCGCGGGCCGCGAGGTCCGGGTCGGGGAGCTTCTTCTTGGGCCAGCCCTTGGGCAGGATCCAGCGGCCCGAGCCGCGGCTGGTGACGAGGCAGATCCACACACCTTCAGGCCCGGCCACGTAGGGCAGAGCGGCAACCTGCCGGAGTTTGGGCTCGCGCCAAGCGCGAAAGAAATCCATTCCTGCGTCTTGCCTCATCGGTTCGCCGCTCATCCGGCGACGGGGGCCGAGCGTGCTCACGCGAGCTCTGCCAACAAACACTTGAGCGTAGCGTAATCGTAGCGCCCGTCGAGGGCGGCGTGCACGGGCCCGAGTTTGCCGGTATCGAGCGTCTCGCAGCTCTCGAAGGCAGCCATGATCTCGTCGATGTCGCCCGGTTCCAGGTCGAGCACGCTGGCCGCTCCGACGAGGCCCGCGCCGATCGCGTCGGCCAGGTGGCCTAGAACCGTGGCGCGGTCGAGGCCGCGCCGTTCCGCAATCGCATCCGCGTCGAGGCCACTCAGGTGCAGGGCCAGGGTCTGGTTGGCGCTTGGTGACAGCCGGTTGTCGAGCCGCGCATCCCGGACGTCAGGGTCTGCCGCCGCGATAGCGTCGAGGAACGCCGCGCCATAGCGTGCGATCTTGGCGGCGCCGAGGCCGGTGATTTCGTGCAGTCCCGCCTCGTCGCGCGGGCGGATGCTCGCCAGCTCCGCGAGCGTTCGGTCGTGGCAGATGACGTATGGCGGGACGCGTGAACGTGCGGCAAGTTCGAGCCGTAGCGCGCGCAGCGCCTCGTAGAGCGCACGGTCGGCGGAGGCGACAGCGGTTTCGTTCTTGCCGCGACCGCGATTGCGCTCCCGCTCCCGCTTCTGGGGAGTGCGAGCCAGCCGCATCGGAAAATTCGCTTCACCGCGCAGGATGGGACGCGCCGCCTCTGTCAGCAGCAGTGTGCCGTGCCCCTCGTCGTCGCCCGTCAGGTGTCCCGCGGCCGTGAGCTGGCGGAACAGCGAACGCCACGTCGCCTGATCTTCCGTTGCCCCTATGCCGAATACCGACAGGCGCTCGTGGCCGTTGCGCTCGATGCGCTCGTTGCTTTTGCCGGCGAGCACGTCGCAAAGATAACCGACGCCGAAGCGCTGCCCTGTGCGATAGACGGTGGACAGCGCCTTCTGCGCCAGCACCGTGCCATCGACGGTCGCAGGCGGCGCGATGCAGTTGTCGCAGTTGCCGCACGGGCCGGTTTCGGCCTCGCCGAAATAGGCGAGCAACGCCTGCCGCCGGCAGCCGGCCATCTCGGCAAGGCCAATGAGTGCGCCAAGCTTCTGCCGCTGGATCTGCTTGAATGCCTCGGAGCCCTCGGATTGGGCGATCCACTGGCGCAGTTGAATGACGTCCTGCAGCCCGTACGCCATCCATGCATCCGCAGGCTCACCGTCGCGTCCGGCGCGACCGGTCTCCTGGTAATAGGCCTCGATGGATTTGGGCAGGTTGAGATGGGCGACGAAGCGCACGTCGGGCTTGTCGATGCCCATGCCGAACGCGATCGTTGCGACGACGATGGTGCCGTCCTCGTCGACAAAGGTCCGCTGGACTTGCCGACGCGTTTCCGGGTCGAGGCCCGCATGGTAGGCGAGTGCCCGGCGGCCCTTGGCTGTGAGCCAGCGGGCCGTCTCGTCGACCGCGCGGCGGGACAGGCAATAGACGATGCCGGCGTCGTCGGGGTGTTCGCTCGAAATGAACTGCCACAGCCGCTCACGCGCGCCGACCGATCCCATCTCCGCGATCGTGTAGCGGATGTTCGGACGGTCGAAGCTCGCCACGAACCGCTCGGCGTCTTCGAGGCGCAGCTCGGAGACGATCTCTGCGCGCGTGCGCTCGTCAGCCGTCGCCGTCAGCGCGATGCGCGGCACGCCTGGAAAGCGGTCAGCCAGGATGCGCAGCTGGCGGTACTCCGGCCGGAAGTCGTGACCCCACTGCGAGACGCAATGCGCCTCGTCGATAGCAAAGAGCGACAGACCGGCGCGCGACAGCAGGTCGAGTGTGCGTTCCTGAATCAGGCGCTCGGGCGCAACGTAGAGCAGGTCGAGTTCGCCCGCAGCCAGCCGGCGTTCGACGCGCTGCTGCTCGGGCCACGTGAGCGACGAGTTGAGGAAGGCCGCTGAAACGCCGGCGGCGTCCAGTGCAGCAACCTGATCCTGCATCAGCGCGATGAGCGGAGAAACGACGATGCCCGTGCCCGGGCGTACCAGGGCTGGAACCTGGTAGCACAGGGACTTGCCGCCGCCTGTCGGCATCAGTACCAGCGCATCGCCGCCCGCGATGACCCGCTCGACGATGTGTGCCTGATGCGACCGGAAACTCTTGTAGCCGAATGTTTCCTGCAGGACGGCCAACGCCGCGTCCAGCGACGTTGCAGGTTCAGTCGGTGGTTTGGCGGTCTGGGGTCTCGCCATGGCTGGGTGGGCACCGTCCGCTACGGATTCAGTCGCTGGTTCCGGCCGGAGATTAGGCGATTCGCCCGGACGGCGGCCGGTGCGTCCACCAGCAGGCGTGGGAGGGGCGAAAGTGGGGCCGCAGTGCCACGGCGGAGCCTGAACGGAACGCTCCGACAACATTCAGTGGCAGTTCATATTGCCTGGGCTAGTTTCACTCCCATGATCGCAGTGACGTCCCGGGCGATCCCAAGGTGAGCGCCGGACGCTGGAGAAGGAACGAGCCGATGACGGTCAGGAACGGAGCTTCGGCGAAGGTGGGGCTGCTGGCCCTGTCGGCGATCGCCGCCGCGACGCTCGCGCCGGTTGCGGCCTCGGCCCAGGCCAACTGTCAGTGGTACGCCACGACGGCGCTCAAGCAGCAGCAGCAGAACGACAAGCTGAGGTGCGGCTTCGCCGGTCCGGAGTGGAGCCTTGATCTCGCCCGCCACCTGTCCTGGTGCGGCAGCGTACCACCGGATGTGTGGAAGACCTCGGCGCAGAAGCGCGATCAGATGCTCGCAAATTGCTCCAAGCGCTGACGGCCGGTCCCAAAAAACTCTTTGAGGGACCCTTGCAAACGACGGATGGAGCGCCCATCTCCCAACCATACTTCCGCTAGCCATTGAACGTCGACCTGTTCCCCCGCGATACCGTCCCCCCCGGATCGCACTCGGTCGGCCAGAGCAGCCGCCCCGGCTCCCCCCGCCGGGTGCGGCTGCTCCACTTTTGAGGCCCGCGGATAGAGAATCACGCTCGGCCCGCGTCGTTTCACTGCACCTACACCGTAATGGTCTTGATATCCTTGAAGGCGATGTCGGGAGCCCGCTCGATGACCGTCTGCAGATTGTAGATCGACGGCGCCAGATAGACTTTCTCGCCTTCGCGATCTTCCGCAATCAGCGGGCGATGCCTCTTCACGAACTCGTCCAGGGCACCGGGCTTGTCGCTCGAGATCCAGCGCACTGTATCGCAGGGCGCCGTCTCGAACGCTGAGTCGAGCCCGTACTCGTGCGTCAGACGGTCGGCCAATACATCGAGTTGCAGCGCGCCGATCACGCCGACGATGGGCTGGGTGCCGTCAACGGGCGAGAACAGCTGCACGATGCCCTCTTCGGCCATCTCCTCCAGCGCCACCTTCAGCTTCTGCGACTTGATGGCGTCGTTTGCGCGCACGCGGCGCAGGATCTCGGGAGCGAAATTGGGGATCCCCAGGAACGTCACGTCTTCGCCTTCGGTGAGCGCGTCGCCGATGCGCAAGAGGCCCTTGTTGGGAATGCCCACGACATCGCCGGCAAAGGCTTCCTCGGCCAGCGAACGGTCCTGGGCGAAAAAGAACTGCGGTGCCTGCAGCGCGATGATCCGTCCGGTCCGCACGAGCTTGGCCTTCATGCCGCGTGTGAGCTTGCCCGAGCAAACACGCATGAAGGCGATGCGGTCGCGGTGGTTCTTGTCCATGTTCGCCTGGATCTTGAATATCACGCCCGTCATCGCCGGTTCGGTGGCATGGATAATGCGGCTTGCCGCCTTCTGATCGCGCGGCGGCGGCGCATAAGCGATGAGCGCTTCAAGGAGACTGCGGACGCCGAAGTTCTTCAACGCCGAGCCGAAGAAGACAGGCGTGAGGGTGCCCTGACGGAAGGCTTCCACGTCGAACGCCTTCGCCGTCTCGGACACGAGTTCCACCTCGTCCCGCCAGGTCGCCGCGGCGCCCGGCTCCATCAGGGTGTCGAACAGGGGATCGCCGGAGCCTGAAATCTCGGTTGCACCCTCCTGGTCGAGCTGTCGCAGCTGGCCGCTGCGCAAATCGTAGACGCCTTTGAACTCGCGGCCCGAACCGATCGGCCAGACCAAGGGCGCGGTGTCGAGTGCCAGAGTCTTCTCGATCTCGTCGAGTGCCTCTAGCGGCTCGCGCGCCTCGCGGTCCATCTTGTTGATGAAGGTGATGATGGGGATGTCGCGCAGCCGGCAGATCTCAAACAGCTTCAGCGTTCGTGCCTCGATGCCGCGCGCCGCGTCGATGACCATGATAGCCGAGTCGACGGCCGTGAGCGTGCGGTAGGTATGATCGGAGAAGTCTTCGTGGCCGGGCGTGTCGAGCAGATTGAAGACGTGGCCGCCATATTCGAACGTCATGACCGACGTTGCGACCGAGATGCCGCGCGCCTTCTCGATCGCCATCCAGTCCGAGCGCGTCGACTGCTTGTCCTTTTTGGCCTTGACCTGGCCGGCGAGTTGGATGGCGCCGCCGAACAGCAGCAGTTTCTCGGTCAGCGTCGTCTTGCCCGCGTCGGGGTGCGAAATAATCGCGAACGTGCGCCGCTTCTCGATCTCGGCGGCCATGCGCGGATCGGCGGCGCCCTTGCGGGCAGGCGCGGTGGCGGTTGCGCTGTCGCTGTCGTCGGTCGTGTCGGTCATGGCGGACTGATTTCGCCCCTCGATTCGTCAGCCTCGGGCTCGTCCCTAAGCAACAACTCGCGATCGGCGCTCACGCGGTCGCCCGCTACATAGCACCGTTCCGGCGCAAGGGAAGGGGGCGGCGGCGGGCCTGCCGCTCGGAGGCTACCCGGGCCGCCGGGCGGTCGCCCTCTCGATCATTGAACCGAATGCGGCCCGCCAACGACTGTTCCCTACGTGACAGCCTGAGGAACTGCGACGGGCTAGCTGTCATGCGTTGCTAGGCAAACCGGCTTCTGAATTCCTGATCATGGAGATCCTATATGGGAATGCGTCAAGTGGGCCGTGCGGCCTGGATGATTTGTGCAACCACACTGCTTCTTCCCATCGGACAGACGGTGGCGCAGGCAGAGGACCCGCCGCAGACCAAGGCGGCTGGCCCGCAAGGCTATGATGATGTCGCCGCTGCTGCCCGGACGGCAAACCCAGCAGACGCTCAGATGACGCTCTGGGAGTCGATCAAGAACAAGCCGGACCTGCTGCGGCTCTATCTGAAGACGACTCCTGACGGTCCGCTGGCGGGCATGGCCCGGAAGAACCTCGCCGTCTACGACGCCCGCAGGAAGGAGAAGCTGATCCAGGTCTTCAGCGAGGTCCAGAAGCTTCTCTATCAGCACAACTACAATGTCTCGCGCTTCGACGGCATCGTCGATCGCGATACGGTCATCGCCATCAAGGCTTGGCAGAGGTTGTTCGGCTTCCCGTCGAACGGCACGCTCAATGACGCGCAGATCACCGTCATGCGTCAACAGCCGCGTCCTAACGCATGGGGTGCGATCGCGCTGCCTGGAAAGCCAGGTAGTGGCGTCTATGTCGCCAACGCCGCGTCGCGCCGTGAAGCGGAAGTTACCGCGCTCAAGTTGTGTCAGATGCGCACTGGCAGTGGGTGCCGGGCTCAGACGGTGCACAGCCAGAACTGCATCGCGGCCTTCCAATTCCATATCCGTCGCCCCGACGGTAGCGTGACGACAGGTACCAGCTACGCCAGGGATGTTTCGGCCTCCAATGCCAAGGCCATGTCGGCCAATGCATGCGAGATGGAACGCAAGAAGGCGGGTGCGGAAGGTGCCGAGTGCGTCGGTGTCGCGGCGGTGTGCGGTGACAGGGACGCGCTCCCGGCGGCCGCCAGGCCGCAGGCGTCCAGGTCGGACACGGTGAAGCCTACGTGGGGCCGCCTGCCACCCAATGCCGAGCGCGCGATGTGAAATCGGGCCGAACGGCGCACGACCGAACTCAAGACGGATCAAGGGCGGCTCTCCGAGCCGCCCTTATTGGCTTGATGGGCCGAGCGCTGGACTTACATCGGCTTGTCGCTCTTGGTTCGGCGATCGTCTGGGAAACTCGTCTCAGCTCTTTCGACGCTCGGGAGAATCGTTTGGCTGATGGGCGGCATTCACCGTCGCGCCGACGCTAGGCGTTCGTCCGTCTTGAGCCCGGGGTCCTAGGCACAAGGCCTCGGAACGGGGGGCAAATCTCGAGCAAAGGTGGCTTCCAGCATCATGTCTATGCCTCCACCCGACATCGGGCTTGTCCGATGTCGGCAACGTAAGCATGACATCGGGCCAGTCCGATGCCGGCAAGAAAAAAGCATGGGCGGCGGTGCCACCCATGCTTCGTTTTTTGTCAGGGTGATCGGGCGATCACATCATGTCCATGCCGCCCATTCCGCCCATGCCGCCGCCCATGCCGCCGTGACCATGGCCGTGCTCCTTCTTGGGAGCCTCGGCGACGGCCGCCTCGGTGGTGATCAGCAGGCTGGCGATGGAGGCCGCGTCCTGCAGGGCGGTGCGCACGACCTTGGCCGGGTCGATGATGCCCTTCTCGATCATGTCGACGTACTCGTCGTTCTGGGCGTCGTAGCCGAAGTTGTCCTTCTTCGCCTCGAGCACCTTGCCAACCACGATCGAGCCTTCGACGCCGGCGTTCTCGGCAATCTGGCGGATCGGCGACTGCAGCGCCTTGCGCACGATCTGGATTCCGGCCTCCTGGTCGTCGTTGTCACCCTTTGCGGTGATCGCCAGCGTGGCCTTGAGCAGCATGACGCCACCGCCCGGAACCACGCCTTCCTCGACCGCAGCGCGGGTTGCGTTGAGCGCGTCGTCAACGCGGTCCTTGCGCTCCTTCACCTCGACCTCGGTGGCGCCGCCGACCTTGATCACCGCAACACCGCCGGCAAGCTTGGCCAGACGCTCCTGCAGCTTCTCCTTGTCGTAGTCAGAGGTGGTCTCCTCGATCTGCGCCTTGATCTGCGCAACGCGAGCCTCGATCTCCTTCTTCTTGCCCGATCCGTCGACGATCGTCGTGTCGTCCTTGGTGATCGACACGCGCTTGGCGCGGCCGAGCATGTCGAGCGTCACGTTCTCGAGCTTGATGCCCAGGTCCTCGGAGATCGTCTGACCGCCGGTGAGGACGGCGATGTCCTCGAGCATCGCCTTGCGGCGGTCGCCGAAGCCGGGAGCCTTGACGGCCGCGACCTTTAGGCCGCCGCGCAGCTTGTTGACGACGAGCGTGGCGAGCGCCTCACCCTCGATGTCTTCGGCGATGATGAGCAGGGGCTTGCCCGTCTGCACGACAGCCTCGAGGACGGGGAGCAGGGGCTGCAGGCCCGACAGCTTCTTCTCGTGGATGAGGATGTAGGGGTCGTCGAGCTCGGCGACCATCTTGTCGGCGTTGGTGATGAAGTAGGGCGACAGGTAGCCGCGATCGAACTGCATGCCCTCGACGACGTCGAGCTCGGTCTCCAGGCTCTTTGCCTCCTCGACCGTGATCACGCCCTCGTTGCCGACCTTCTGCATCGCCTTGGCAATCATCTCGCCGATCTCGCGCTCGCCGTTGGCGGAGATCGTGCCGACCTGTGCGATTTCGCCGGAGTCTTTGACCTTCTTGGCCTTCTTGCCGATTGCCTCGACGACCTGGACAACGGCCTTGTCGATGCCGCGCTTCAGGTCCATCGGGTTCATGCCGGCGGCGACCGACTTCAGGCCCTCGCGGACGATGGCCTGGGCGAGTACGGTGGCCGTCGTGGTGCCGTCGCCAGCGACGTCGTTGGTCTTGGAGGCGACCTCGCGCACCATCTGCGCGCCCATGTTCTCGAACTTGTCCTCGAGTTCGATCTCCTTGGCCACCGTCACGCCGTCTTTGGTCGTGCGCGGGGCCCCGAAGCTCTTCTCGATGATGACGTTGCGGCCCTTGGGACCGAGGGTAACCTTCACCGCGTTGGCGAGGATGTCGACGCCGCGCAGCATCTTCTCGCGTGCGTCGGTGGAAAAGCGGACGTCTTTGGCTGCCATGGTGGCTGAACTCCGAATGACTGTGCTTGTGGTGGGGGGAGAAGGAGGCGAGGCCGGACTTACTTGTCCAGAACGCCCATGATGTCGCTTTCCTTCATGATCAGCAGGTCCTGGCCGTCGATCTTGACCTCAGTGCCGGACCACTTGCCGAAGAGGACCCGATCGCCCTTCTTGACATCGAGGGCGACGATCTTGCCCGTCTCGTCGCGGGCACCCGGACCGACGGCGACGATCTCGCCCTGCTGCGGCTTCTCGCCGGCCGTGTCCGGAATAATGATGCCGCCGGATGTCTTGGTCTCGGCATCTGCGCGCTTGACGACAACGCGATCGTGGAGGGGGCGGAACTTCATGTTAGAGCTGCTCCGTGAGGCGGCGCGGGCCGGGCCCGGGCCGGAGTTCTGACTTTTGCAAATGGGAGCCTGTTAGCACTAGCAAGGGGCGAGTGCTAGGTGGCCGCCGGTGAGATAGGGCTGGCCTCAATTGCTGTCAAGCCCCGAGCCAGGGGCTAAGCATCGGAAAGAAGAGGCTTCGGCCTGTTTTGTGGGCCGCCAACAGGGCGAACGACCGTTCGGCAGGCGAGGAAGGGGCGGCGGCTGCGGCCGCTGGCACCGGGGTCCTCCTCTAACATTGGGACATGTCACGGCAAACACGGGTAACGACGGCGGCGCTGGTCGGCGCGACCGTCGTTACGGAAGGACGGAGCTAAGGGCCGTCAGGCGGCCTGTGAGCGGTCTTGAACCGCGGCTGCGGGTGTCTTCATGCGGCGTGCGCCGCCGAACAGCTCACCCTGCCCGAACAGGACACCGAAGCCGAAGATCGTCGCGCGCTGCTCCTCGTCGTCGATGCGTTCGACGACCAGCGCCAGCCCGAAATCAGCCAAGTATCGGCAGATGTCCCCGGCCGGAACGGCATCGCCAGGGGCGGGGAGCCCGGCCAGGAAGTTCTCGGCGTCGAGCTTGACGAACTTGAAGCCGTTCCCTGCAAGCTCCTCGAAGTCCATGTCGAGGTCGGTAACCGCGCGCAGGGCGAAGCGGAAGCCGAAATCGCGCATTTCGCTCAGCGTTGCCCATTCGGGCGCGCGGAAACGGCGGACGTCGGCCTGATCGAACGTGAGGACCAGTTGCCCGCCGATCGTCTCCTGCTCGGCAATGACGTCGGCAAGACTGGACATGAAGTCGTCCGACGTCAGCGATGTCGCCGCCAGCGTCGAGAAGACGGCACCTTGTTTGCCCTTCTCCTCAAGCTTGCGTGCGAGGAAGGCGGTATGCGACAGGCGCACGCTGTCGAGCAGAGGCAGCACGGCGTGGCTCCGCTCGCTGTCGGGCAGATCGTCCATGCCAATCGCCGACCCGTCGGCGTCCGACAGGCGCAGGCTGACCTCGTAGTGCACGGCCCGGTGCTTCTCGAGGTCGAGGATAGGCTCGAGGAAGACATCCACGCGGCCGGCATCGAGTGCGCTTGCGATACGAGCCATGCGCCCGTTCCCGAAGGCAGGCGGTACGGTTTCCGGCGCCTCGTCACCATCGATTGCCAATGCCGCGTCGATGGCGTCGGCCGACCAGCCCGGCGCGTCATCGGTATCCTCGGCGGCGTCCGGTCCAACGTGGGCTTTGGGGGCCGCCTTGGAGGCATCCGCAGCTTCGGTCGTGTTTGGCGTCGGCGGCTGCAAGGTGACACCGCCGGTGATGGCCTCGACCTCGCGCGCCGTATCCGCGTCGAAGGCGGCGCGGTCACGCGACGGCCGGCCGGCTGAGGGCAGCGGCGGCGGCAAGCTCGTCATGGTGGCGATGGGCTGTGCCCGCCGCATGAGGGCTTCGACATCGAACTCCGGCTCGGCGCCAGCCTCGGGCGGACGTTCCGCGGATTGGGCCGCGGATTGGACCTGTTCGCTCGCAGCCTTTTCGGCTCGCTGCCGGCGCGAGGGCTCGGTGATGACATCGTCTTCGGCACGGCTGATCGGCCGCTGCTGCGGTGGGCCGGCGCGGGCCGTATCGGCCGGCCGCGCGCGCATTTCCTGTGCGGCGTCCTTAAGTGCCTCGACCGACCGGTCGAGCTCTCGATCCGATGCCGGGGCTTGGGCCGCAGCAGCGCGCGAAACCGGGCGCGAGGGTTCCGCCTGTGGGCGTCCTGCTTCGACGGCATTGACCTCGTCGGCGAGCTTCTTGATGAGCCCCTGGATCATCTCGACATCGGCCTCACGGGGCGACACCTCAAGCCGTACGTCCGGCGCTCCCGGTCGGTAAGACCAAGCCTCGGCCGCGTCGCCGGCCTCGGGTAGCATCGGCTGGGGCGGACCGGGCGGCTCGGATCGGGATTGGGGAGTGGCGGCCGTCGCCGGTCCGACTGGCGCGGATTGAGGTTCTGCTTGGCCTGGCCGGCGGCCGGCCGCTTCCGAAACGGAGGCGGGAGCGCGCACGATCGCGGGTCGCGCTCCGGCCGGCGACGGTGCGGCAGGCGCCCCGGAAGCGGGGATGGTCGCGGCAGGCGGCAGCGGTGGCGCTCCGGGGCCGCGCTGCGCCTGCTGCGGTGATGGTGCATTAGGCTGCGAGTTGGGGCTGGGGGCGGCCAAGCTCGGCGCGTTCACAAACGCTGCCGGGGGAGCGGCACCAACCGCCTGTGGCCCGGACTGGCCGCGTGAATCGGCGGCGCGCAGTTGCTGCATCTCGGCGCGGAGCCGCTCGACGTCGTTGCGCAGATCCTCGATCTGCCCGGACCGGCGCACGAGACCATGCACGGCGAGCAGAGTGACGTAGAACGCAAGTGAGACGGTCACTGAAAGCCAGAAGCCCAGGCCCGCCTGGAGGACAAGTCCAATGGCGAGCGCGAGCGAGACGAGCGCCATAGCCATCATCACGAATCCATCGGCTAGACGGCCTCGCGACTTGCGGCCGGCTGTCGATTGCGATTTAGCCCCCGGTTGCGGCTTTGCAGCCGGCGGCGACTTTGCCGCCGGTTGCGATTGGGCCGCTGGCGGTGCCTTGGCACCCTTGTCCGGCTTAGCCGCCGCTTTCATCGATTTCGCCATGGCCCCCTGACCTCGCTGGCCTGAACTCGCCACCCCCGGGCTTGCCGAGTGCGCTCCGGACGCAAATCGCCGCGGCACGCCACCCCCCTGCTCCGCGAACGACTCGTCTCAGAGAATCATTTGCATCTACAGTCCGGAGGGCTGCCTGACCCTGCAACCGCGGGGGGAGGATTTTTCACCAGATAACAACCGCGCTCCGGGCAGGCGGGGGCGGCGTGTGTCCAGTGGGCACCGCTCGGCGAGCGCGCTCCGGCCGTTCAGGCCACCGTGCCGATCAGGCGGTCAAGCTTATCGCGGACCAGTTCCAGATCGTCCGTCGTAGCGATCAGCGGCGGGGCCACGATCAGCGTGTCGAGTCCCACCCGGATATACAAGTCGTGCTCGTGGTACGCCCGATCCATGATTGCGAAGCCCCTGTGCCCCGGTCCCGCCGCGCCGGGCGCCAGATCGATCCCGCACATCAGCCCGACCGGCCGGATATCCAGCACGCCCGGAGCCGAGCGGAGGCTCATCATCAGCTCGGCAAAGCGCGCCTCGCCCGTCTTGGCACGCGCGAAAAGGTCTTCGTCCCTGTAGACGTCCAGTGTGGCAAGCCCGGCGGCAACGCCAAGCGGGTGGCCCGAGTACGTGTAGCCGTGGAACAGTTCGGGCAAATGCTCCGGGCCGGTCATGTGCGCATCGTGGATCTGTGCCGAGACCAGCACGCCCGACAGCGGCACCGCCCCGTTGGTCACGCCCTTGGCGAACGCAATCATGTCGGGGCGTATCCCATAGCGCTCGGCAGCGAACGCGTGGCCGATCCGGCCAAAGGCCGTGATGACTTCGTCAAAGATCAGCAGGATGCCGTGCGCCGATGTGATCGCGCGCAATCGCTCCAGGTAGCCTTTGGGCGGCGGCAGGCAGCCCGTGGAGCCGGCCACCGGTTCGACGATGACGGCGGCCACCGTGGAGGGATCGTGGAGCGTGAGGATGCGCGTCAGCTCGTCGGCGAGGTGGCCCCCCCATTCGGGCTCGCCCGCCGAGAACGCCTGATGCGCCCGGTCATACGTGGTGGGCAGGTGATCGACACCGGCCAGCATCGTGCCGAACATCCTGCGATTGGCGGGCATGCCGCCCACGGAGATGCCGCCGAAGCCGACACCGTGATAGCCGCGCTCACGGCCGATGAACCGGGTGCGCTGCCCTTCACCGCGCGCGCGGTGGTAAGACAGGGCGACCTTGAGAGCCGTGTCGATGGCTTCGCTGCCCGAAGAGGCGAGGAACACATGATCGAGCCCGTTGGGGGCAAGCAGGGTCAACCGCGACGTCAGCTCGAAAGCGGCGGGATGGGCGAACTGAAAGGCCGGAGCATAATCGAGCGTACCGGCCGCAGCCTTGATGGCCTCGACGATGCGCGGATGCCCGTGGCCGGCGTTGACACAGTAGAGGCCGGATGTCGCGTCCAGAACCCGCCGTCCGTCCGGGGTCAGGTAGTGCATGCCGCTGGCGCCGACGAACAGCCGCGGCTGCGCGCGGAAGGCGCGGTTGGCGGTAAAGGGCATCCAGTAAGACTGGAGCTCGTTGCGTCCCGGCTTGTCGCCCGTCATGGGAACCTGTCCTCGCAGCTTGGCCGTGCCCAATTCGGTTCGCTGCGAATACCGCGATCGATGCGAGCCATCTGATCGCGATAGTGCGCCCTCGGAGGGCGCCCGGCAACGGCCGCCCGGATCGCGACGCGCGGTGGATAAGCTCACATTCCAGTGGATGGATGTCGATTTTCTCCCCGAGCCGCGGTTTGGCCGCAACACTGCCGTCGTCAGACCGAGAACACGGCCTTGTTTAGCTCTCGTTAGGCGAATCGGCGTGCTATCGTCGCGCCGGGCCGCCTTGCAGTAGTCCTGGCGTCAAGCAACGGAGAGCCCGAATGTTCATGAGCGTTGCGACACAGTCCTTGGATGGGACCGTGTATGCGGAAATGGCCGGGGCACGCGTGCTCGTTAGCGGCCTCACGCCGGCGATCGGCGTCGACCTTGCCCGCGGGTTTGCCGACCACAAGTGCCGCCTCGTGCTGCAATCGACGGACGAGACGCCGGCCATGGACGCGCTGGCGACGCTGCTTTCCGAAAGCGCCGCAGAGATCGAGATGTTCCGCACGCCGCTTTCCTCGGGCGAGGCCGCGGTGCGTTTTGCGCAGGGCCCCGCGATGACGTTTGGCGGCCTCGACGTTGCCGTCAACCTTGTCCACGTGTCGGCCGCCGATCTCGATGGCCTGGCCACGATCGAGGATGTCGAGCAATTGGCTTCTGACCGCCTGCTGGCGCCGACGCTGATGACGCGTGTGATCGCCAATCGCATGCGCGTAACGATGACCGAGGGCCTGTTGCTCAACGTCGTGCTGACTGAGAACGTCGTTACCGAGGCGCAGATGGCGCTCGTCGGCGTGCTGCGCGCAACGCTCGCCGCCATGACGCGGCGCGAGGCGCAGGCCTGGGCCGACCAGGGCGTGCGGATCAACGCCGTCGGACCGCGGTCCTTCATCGACGATGGATCGTGCGGCGCGACGTTGTCGTCAGGTCCCGATATCGCGGCGCTTGCGCTCTACCTGGCAAGCCGCAAGGGCCGCCAGCTCTCCGGTCACGTGTTTGATGCCGAAGGCATCGCCGCACGCGGTTGCTGAGCTCGTAGCCGCTCCCGGCAATACTGCCTCCTAAGGTGGTGGGCGCCCGCTGAAGGCGCTCACTCTTCACCCCTTGCCATTGCCGCCACGGCGCTTCTCCGGCGGCAGCGTCTTGCCCAGAATGTGCTCGTCGCGGCCGATGACGTGTGCCGACGAGCCGACGATCAGCGGATCGGGACCGCGCACGACGTGGCGGTTCTTTCCCGGATAGTCGAGCGTCGACAGGAAGTGCTGCATGCAGTTGAGGCGGGCGCGCTTCTTGTCGTCGGACTTGACGATCGTCCACGGTGCGTCCGCGGTGTCGGTGTAGAAGAACATCGCCTCCTTGGCTTCGGTATAGGCATCCCATTTGTCGAGCGATGCCTTGTCGATCGGCGACAACTTCCACTGCTTCAGCGGATCATGCGCACGCGCGGCAAAGCGGCGGGCCTGCTCCTCGCGCGTTACCGAGAACCAGTACTTGTAGAGCCTGATGCCGGAGCGCACGAGCATGCGCTCGATGTCCGGGCATTCGCGCATGAACTCCAGGTAGTCGTTTGGCGTGCAGAAGTTCATCACGCGCTCGACGCCGGCGCGGTTGTACCAGGAGCGGTCGAAGAACACGATCTCGCCGCCTGACGGAAGATGGTTGATGTAGCGCTGGAAGTACCACTGCGTCTTTTCGCGGTCGTTAGGCTTTTCCAGCGCCACGACGCGCGCGCCGCGCGGGTTGAGATGCTCGGTGAAGCGCTTGATGGTGCCGCCCTTGCCGGCCGCATCACGCCCCTCGAAGATCATGACGAATTTCTCGCCCGTTTCCTTGACCCAGGCCTGGATCTTCAGCAGCTCGGTCTGCAGATCCGTGAGATGCTCCTCATACTCCTTGGTGCGCATCTTTGTGGCATAGGGGTACTCGCCGCTCTCGAAGGCGTGGCGTATGGCCTCCGGGTTGTGGCGCATTTCCGCGATCCGGTGCGCCGCGCTGATGCGGGCGGCGCTCTCACCGCCTGCAGGTTCCTGCGCGGGTTTCGCGACGGCCTCCTTCGTCGCCTCCGGCTCCTTGGCGACCGCTTTTACCGTCGAAGCCGCGGCCTCGGATTTGGCGGTGCGCGGGTTGTTCGGCATGGCCGTTGGCTCCCTTCCCGGTGCGATGTTCTTGTTGTTGTCCGCCAGCGGCAGCCTCGCGGGGGCCAGGCGCCGGGCATCACGCGACTTTGACAGAGGATTTCCGCAAACGGTTGACCTGAGTCAATGTTGGGTTGACGGCGTGACAACTTTCCGGCCGCCGGCCGGCTCAGCGCAGCATAAGCATAGCCACGGCCCTGCGACGGGCGATGCGCTCGCACAGCGCTTGATTTCCACGGGCCAGTGACGCAAGTGGGCGGGATGGAGCACTTGAAGACATCCGCGTGCGTGCCCGTGATCCCTTCCATCGCGCCGCTGGCCGAAGAGACGGACGCCTGGCTCGTCGACATCTGGGGCGTGATGCACAACGGCGTGACGCCGTTCGCCGACGCCGTCGCCGCCTGCCGAAGGTTCAAGGACGGCGGAGGCAGAGTGCTTCTGCTGTCGAACGCACCGCGTCCTGCCGCCAGCGTGGCCACGCAACTCGACAGAATTGGCGTTGATCGCGGCGCCTATGACGGCATCGTCACGTCGGGAGACGTATCGCGTGAGTTGATACGCTCGTGGTCCGGACAGAATGTCTATCACATCGGCCCGGAGCGGGATCTGCCGCTGTTCGACGGGACCGGCGTGCGGCTCTGTCGAGCCGAAGATGCCGAGGTCCTTGTCTGCACCGGCCTCCGTGACGACGAGACGGAGACGCCGGACGACTATGCCGATGTGCTCGGCCTGGCCAGCCGCAACGAGCTCGAGATGATCTGCGCCAATCCCGACCTCAAGGTGGAACGGGCGGGCAAGATCGTGTGGTGCGCCGGGGGCGTCGCCGCGGCCTATGCGGCGCTGGGCGGGCGAGTGGTCTATGCCGGCAAGCCGTATCTGCCGATCTACGACATGGCGATGGACCGTGTTGCCGAATTCAGGGGCGGCGCGGTCGACATGAGGCGGGTGCTGGCGATCGGCGATGGCGTCAACACGGACATCGCGGGCGCCATCGCGGCGGGATTGCGGTCTCTCTACATCGCCAGTCCCGTGCACATGGATGCCGGAGCCGCACTGACTGGCGAGGCCGTCGCGGCCCTCTTTGCAAGTCTGCCGGGCGCGCCGGTCGCAGCAATGGCGCGTCTATCCTGGTGAGACGGCGATAGCGGCAAGGCAGCGGCTCAGGCCGCGGCGCCCGCTTCGCGTACGATCACGTCGACAGCCCGCGGTGCTCCGGATGTGGCGCCGCTGGCATCGCTCACGACAACCTCGAAGCGTGCATTCTGCTCGGGCGATCCGGCGTGCACGAACAGCACCTGACCGCGTTCGATGTCGGTCTGGCTGAACGTTGCGACGGCGGCGGTGGGGTTTGCCGCCAGAGCGACGTGGCCGCCCACCTCGCCACTCACGCGATAGATGAGGTTCTCGGGAGCGTCATCGGGATCGACGGCGGCAATATCGAGCGTCGTAAGCCGCACCGCCTTTCCGCGCGCGACAGTGACGGAAAAATCGCCGACGAGCTGTGGCGGCACATTCTTGAGTTCGGCGGTGAGCGTGCCCCCGGCCTCCAGGGCGAGGCTGCCGTACTGCACGTCGCCGCTGACGTCCGCCGTAGAGCGGATACGAACGCGGTTGCGGACCGCGAGCTTGCCTTGCAGCGTGCCGGCGATATCGGCCTCTCCGGCGCGGACGGTGCCGTAGACCTGCCCTCCATCGTGGACGATGACCTGATCCGCCGTCACCTCGCCCTCAACGTAGCCGAACACCTCGAGCCTCGCGCAATTGCGGATCTGGGCGACGACTGTCGTCTCCTTGCCCACCACCATCAGGCCTGAGGTCGCGTTGCTCATGGGCGTCCTTCGGAAATGTTAGCGGCACAAAAGCCGCGTGAGCCGCAGTTAGTGATGAGAATATCTTTCGATTGTGGCCGTTGATAGCGCTGGGCGTGGCCGATCGTACCTGCCGTCGCGGAATGATTAATTCGCTGAGCGAAGATTACCCGTATTGCCGGATTGGCCTATCCCGCCGTGAGTACGATCTTGCCGATATGGTCCCCTGCATCGATGCGCTCGTGCGCACGGGCGGCGTCACGCAGCGGGAACGAGCTGTCGATGACGACCTTGATTGAGCCGTCAGCGAGACGCGGCGATACGTTCTGGGCGATCGCTGAAGCGATGCGGCCTTTGACCTCGGTGGGTCGGATGCGCAGGGTCGAGCCCGTGAGTGTGAGGCGCTTCAGCATGACCCGCATCATGTCGACGGAGACCTTGGAGCCCTTGAGGTAGGCGATGTTCACGAGGCGCCCATCGTCGGCCAGCGAACGGATATTACGGTCCACATAGTCCCCGCCGACCATGTCGAGGATCACGTCCACGCCGCGCTTGCCCGTCACGTCCTTTACGACCTCGGCGAAATCCTCGCTGCGGTAGTCGACGGCACGGTCGGCGCCAAGGCGCGTGCAGGCGGCGCACTTGTCGGCGGAACCTGCCGTGGCGATGACGCGGGCGCCGAAGGCCTTGGCGAGCTGGATCGCTGTGACGCCGATGCCAGATGTGCCCCCGTGCACCATGAACCACTCGCCCGGCTTGAGGCCGGCGCGCTCGAAGACGTTGTGCCATACGGTGAAGAACGTCTCTGGCACGGCGGCGGCAGCGATATCGCCAAAGCCGGTTGGGACGGGCAGCGTCGCTGGCTCCTCGGCGATGCAGTACTCGGCGTAGCCTCCTCCGTTGACGAGCGCCATGACGCGATCGCCCGGCTTGAACCGCTTGCAGTTCTCACCGAGAGTGGCGATCCGGCCGGCGACCTCGAGGCCTGGGATCTCCGAATGGCCTTTCGGCGCCGGGTAGAGCCCCTCGCGTTGCAGCACGTCCGGGCGATTGACGCCCGCCGCCATGACACGGATGAGAACCTGTCCCGGACCCGGCTGCGGGACCGGCAACGTAACGGGCTTCAGCACGGCGGGCCCGCCCTTTCCATCGATGGCTATGGCGGTCATGGTGGTGGGCAGGCTCATCGGGGGCGGTCCTTCTCGTGTCACGCTGGCGGGTATGCGGTTCGCCGCCGGCAGCAGCGCTGTGATGCCCTTGGATGTCGCGCGTGACAAGATGCTCCGGGCAGGGGATGCTCGTTGGTATGCAAGTTCGACGATGGCCGGAGCGTCGTCTGGAGGATGGCGGCGCCGGCAGCGGAGGCACTGAGGCATGGACTGGGACGAGGCGCGTGCGAAGCCCAAGGCAGAGATCGAGATCGGGGCCGACCTGTCGGCGCTGTCGCTTGCCGAGCTGGAAGCGCGGATTGTGACGCTCAAGGGCGAGATCGCGCGCATCGAGCAGCAGCTCAACGCCAAGCGGGCTCATTCGGCCGCCGCGAGTGCGCTGTTCAAGTCTTGAGGCGCACCGTTCGCGGAGTGCACATTTCGGGGCGGGCCTTAACTGCGCGCTAACCAAACGGGGCTAGGCTCAACTTATCCAGTCCTCTGGATTGCGAGTGGTACGTCCACTCCGTTTGACGCCTCCCTGTCGACTTTCGAGCCGCTCTCCCCGAGCGGCTCTTTTTTTGCACTGTCCACAGGTGCGTGCCGTCGCGGGCCGCCGCTGCCTCGTTTCGACCGTGTTGTTAACTATGGTGTGGCAGTGTTTTGCGATATAGACGGTTAGTGTCGGGTTCAAGCGTGTGTCACAGCGTAACATGAGCAAAGAGTTTCGCGTCATCGAGGGTCGGGCGAACGCCGATGTGACGGTGTCGTTCGGCGACCGGTTTCAGGCGTCCGAGCAGTTCGACCGCGTCTTCAAGGAAGGCATGGCGCTGGTCGAGCAGACCGCAGCCTATCTCGACGGCAAGGGCCGCGCCGACGCCAAGCTCTTGAAGCCGCCTGCCAGCGTTCTCTACGCTACCGAAAGCATGCGCCTGACAACGCGCCTGCTTGATCTCGCCTCCTGGCTGCTGATCCGACGCGCTCTCAAGGAGGGCGAGATCACAGCGGAGGAAGGCCGCCGCAAGCGTCAGCGGCTCAAGCTGCAAAGCCTCGGCCGGCCGTCCCACATCAAGGGGTTTGGCGATCTGCCCGAAGGGCTGCGTGAGCTTATCGTTGCAAGCTTCAAGCTGCACGATCGCATCAGTCAGCTCGACAGATCGATGTTCTCCGATGCCGTTGCTCCGCCACAGCCGGCAACCGCGGCAAATCCCGTTGGCGAGCAGATGAGCCGTCTGGCGATGGCCTTCGGCGGCAAGGCGGTCTGAACGCCCCGTTGGCTTCGATCCGATCGTAGGCCTGTATCAGCGAAAAGGCCCGGCATCTCTGCCGGGCCTTCGCATTTTGGAAACCTGTGCCGCTCGGCTGCGGGTTCAGAACAGGCCTTCGAACTTCTTCTTGAAGCGCGACACGCGGCCGCCGCGGTCCATGAGCTTGGCGTCGCCACCGGTCCAGGCCGGGTGCGAGGAAGGGTCGATGTCGAGGGTGAGCGTGTCGCCCTCCTTGCCGTACGTCGAGTATGTAACGAACTCGCTGCCGTCCGTCATGACGACCTTGATCTGATGATAGTCCGGGTGGACCTCGGGGTCCTTCTTCATGGCGGGGCCTCCGGCGAAGCTGTGAAGCACCCTCCGGCGCAGGCGCGTCGGCGCGGCCAGGGGGCGGTTGTCCAGGAAAGGCGCCTCTATAGTCGAGTTGGTGGGGCTTGACAAGCGCGCGCCGTGCGCCCTTTGCAACAGGCGCGGCGGCGTGAGCCGAAGGCCGCAGACCGCAGAAATCCTTGAGGGCTGTTGGTCCCTCGGGCATGTTGCGGCCCGAACCCGCCCGGAACGACCCGCCGCTTGCCGGTGGGGACGCCTTCATTGCAGGACAGGACGTTGAAAGCCAAGCACGAAGACAGAGCAACGCGGACCGGGAGCCAACCTAAAGGCGCGGCCGGTGAGGGCGATACGGGCACCGCGGGCCGGCGCCGGGTTTCAATACGGCCGCTGATGGCGCTGAAGCCCTATCTCATGAAGCACAAGCCGATGGTGGCTGCCGCGCTGCTGGCGCTCGTCGTATCGGCCGCCGCGATGCTGGTAGTCCCCATGGCGGTCCGGCGCATGATCGATCACGGGTTCGCCGGCTCCGACTCCGCGCTGATCAACCAATACTTCGGCATGCTGATCGCCATCGGTGCGGTTCTGGCAGTGGCGAGCGCCTCGCGCTTCTACTTCGTGAACTGGCTGGGCGAACGCGTGGTCGCAGACCTCAGGTCCGATGTCTTCACCCACCTGACGCGGCTGGGTCCGACATTCTTCGAGCGCACGCATTCTGGCGAAGTGATGAGCCGCCTCACGGCCGATACCACCCAGATCAAGGCGGCGGCGGGAACCGCGCTGTCGCAGGCTTTGCGCAACGCGATCATGCTCATTGGCGCGCTGATCATGATGTTCGTGACCAGCCCGTCGTTGTCGACGATGGTGCTTGTCGCCATCCCGCTCATCGTGCTGCCGCTGGTGGCGTATGGGCGGGTGGTGCGGCGACTGTCACGTCAGGCGCAGGATACGCTTGCGAGCGCCTCTGCCTACGCGGCGGAAAATCTCGTTGCGGTGCGCACGATGCAGGCGTTCACGTACGAGCGCGCGGTCTCGCTGCGCTTCTCGGGAGCTGTGGAGGAGGCGTTCGAGAGTGCGCGGCGCCGGCTGAAAGCGCGTGCAGGCCTGACAGCCCTCGCCATCTTTCTCGTGGTCGCCAGTGTGACGGGCGTCCTCTGGTTCGGCGCCTCATCGGTGATCGGCGGCGAGATGTCGGGCGGCCGTCTCGGACAGTTCGTGCTCTATGCGCTGTTCGCCGCCGGAGCAATGGCCGAGCTGTCCGAGGTCTGGGGCGAGATGAGCCAGGCGGCCGGTGCGGCCGAGCGCCTGAATGAACTGCTCGCGGAGACACCCGAGATAAGCTCGCCGGCCAATCCCGTGCCGTTGCCGACGCCGCCGCGCGGCGAGGTTGCCTTTGACGGCGTAACCCTGACCTACCCGGGCCGTGATGTACCTGCGGTCGCAGATCTGGCACTGCGCGTCGCTCCAGGAGAGACGGTGGCGCTGGTCGGTCCATCGGGTGCGGGCAAGAGCACGCTGCTGGGATTGCTGTTCCGCTTCTTCGATCCTTCTTCGGGCGTCGTGCGTGTGGACGGGATCGATATCCGTTCGGTGGACCTCGATGAGCTGCGCGGCCGTCTGGCGCTCGTCCCGCAGGACGTCGCGTTGTTCGCCGACACGGTTGCCGCCAACATCGCCTATGGCGCCGATGCCGCAAGCCGCGTCGATATCGAGTTGGCGGCCAAGGCGGCACAGGCGGACGACTTCATCCGTGCCCTTCCTCAAGGCTACGACACGCGGCTGGGTGAACGCGGCGTGTCGCTGTCGGGCGGTCAGCGGCAGCGCATCGCCATCGCTCGGGCCCTGCTCAAGGATGCGCCGATCCTGCTGCTCGACGAGGCAACGAGCGCGCTCGACGCGGAGAACGAAGTGCTCGTTCAGCGGGCACTTGAGCGCGTCATGCAGGGGCGGACGACACTCGTGATCGCCCATCGCCTCGCTACCGTGCAGAAGGCGGACCGGATCGTCGTCATGGACGAGGGCCGGATCGTCGAACAGGGCACGCACGCTTCGCTCGTGCGCGCCGGTGGCCTCTACAGCCGGCTGGCGGAGCTGCAGTTCGGGCGCGAAGCGGCTGCGTAATCACTTCGGCGGTTGGAACCGCCCAGGCGCGCTGCACTGCGGCATCCGACAAGCCCGGCAGCGGAGCAGCGTCGCATCCGGAACACGCCGCGATGCCCGGTTCGCGCTCCGGGGCGGGCCGTACGCGACACGGGAACGCTTTTCGGATAATCCGAACTGACGGTGCGTAGCCAAGCGGGAGTCGGGTCATGTTGGGCAGCAGCAAGGTCTCCAGTTCCGTCTGGGGCCGGATCGCGGACTACATCTTCGGCCGCAACTCGCTGATCGGCATCGCCTCGCTCATGCTGCTCGTCATTTCGGGCTACGCGACCTGGAGCGGCATGAACGACTTCATCGTCGGCGTTTCGCAGTCGCCGGCTGCCGCTCGCGGCCGTGAGATCGTCGGCGGTTTGTCTGTCACCAACAACATGCTCGTGATCGCCATCGTCGTGGCGCTGACGTTCCTGATGTGGCTGGCGCTGCGCGAGAGTTTTGCCGCCAAGCGGGCGCTGCGCGACAGGCTGCTGACATTCCCGCTCTACTTCTTTCTCGCGCTGTGGTCGATCGGCTTCGGCTACGGGTTCTGGTGGAGCCTGATCGCGGGCGAGGAGGCGACACGCTCGAGCCTCTCGGGCCTGCAGGAGGATGCGCGCGATGCCGCCACTGCGATTGCGGCGCGGCTTGCCGCGGTCAAGGTGCAGACGGACAGCGTTGTCGCGTGGTCCGACGGCCAGATGGCGCGCGAGGAATCGAGCGGCGGTAGCTGCGGCGTGCCCTCCGGTGCGGGCCGTGGACCGCTCTACAACGCGCGACGCAGCGTGCGCGACTCCATCGCATCGCTGCGCGACAACGTCACGACCGCGTGGGTCGAGCCTGTTCAGCAGGACGTCGAGAAGCTGAAGCAGGCAGCCTCGCAGCTCGCTGGTACGACGGTCGCGGAGCGTCAGCAGGCATTCGAGGCGACGGCGGCGCGCATCCGCGGCACGGCGCGCGCCATCGCTGCGCGGTCGAACGAGCTTGGCCGCTCCACCGCGACCGAAATGCGTGCGATCGCTTCTGCTGTGGGCGTAGCGCCCAAGCAACCTGGATTCTCATGCCATGATCCCACGCTCGCTCAGCGCCTGAACCAGGCTGCCGAACAGGCTGAACAGCCGGCCGTGCTCAACCTGAGGGATGCGTCATTCAGCGAAGGGCCCGCAGGTGTCGCCAACGCCGTCAAGGCGCTGTGGGAGAACATGGGCTCCTACGTCGGCAGTCTTTGGCGCTTCGTGGTGACAGGCGGCGGCGTCTCGGGCGATTCAACCGAAACCGGCCGCGCCATCACGGGCCGCGATCTCATCGCGCTGCTCGCCACTGTCGGCATCGATCTGGGCCTGTTCGTGCTGACCGCGCTCAATCCGCCGCCCGCCGAGCGCAAGCGTTTCCCGCCCGAAACAGTGCGTCAGATCCAGGATGCCATGCGCACAGCGGCGGCTCGCGCGCCGGGCACCGATATCGAGTGGGTGCGCAAGCACTTCCTGCACCACTACAAGGACAGCTATTTCGTCATTCCGAACCTCTACAGCGCCGATCCCGAAACGCCTGGAGAGGCAGACAAGGCGCTTGCAATGAACCAGCTCGCCGGCGTGCTCGACGATCTCGGCGTGATCCGCTGGCCCAAGCGCAAGCCGTGGTGGAAGCTGTGGGGCAAAGACGAGCTCGACAAGCTGCGCGACGAGGAAAGTCTGTCGAGCAAGTCGGCGCTTGTCGAGGCGCGCAAGGTCTGGATGAGGGACAATCCCCGTGGCTACTCGAAGCAGGAGCAGGAGGAGTTCCTATCGGTCAAGGACATCCGCAACCACGGCGTCTTCTCGAAGGCGGACCGCATGCTCGAGAACGTCGGTTGGAGCAAGCGTGCGCGCAACGATATCGAGGTATTCGTATTCGAGGATGTGGAGGGGCTGACGCCGCTGCTCGACGCGCTCAATGACATGCGGCTGGAAGGCAATCCGGCGAATGCGACCGCGACGGTTCCGCAGGAGTCGAAACCCGCGTGAGTCCTCGATGCGGTTGCGTCCAGCGTGCGCTGTATGTTGCGCTGCGATATGATCACGAAACGCGCGGCAGGAAGTCGCGGCCGCGCGTCGTGAGATAGCTCCACAGCTTCTCGGCTGCGGGCAAAAGGCGACGTTCTGACCGCCTCACGGCATACCAGTTGCGCATCGCTGGCAGCGTTTTGACGTCGAGCGTGGCGAGTTGACGCGCTTTGAACTCGAGCGCGATCGTGTGGGCGGACAGGAACGCGATCCCGAGCCCCGCCATCACCGCCTGCTTGATGGTCTCGTTGGAGGCGATCTCCATGCCGATGCGCGGCTCGAATCCGGAGGCCGCAAAGACGCGCTCCATCAGCAATCGCGTGCCTGAGCCATTCTCGCGCACCAGCCATTTCTCGTCCGCCAGCGCCGACAGTCTGAGCCCGCGCTTGCCGACCAGCGGATGCGATGGGGTAGCGATGACGATGTGGGGGTGAGGTCCGATTGGCGCGGTGATCAACCGCGTGTCGTCGGGCGGGCGCCCCATGATGATGACGTCGCGCTGGAACGACTCCAGATCAGCGACGATCTCGGCGCGGTTGCCGACGAACAACGAGATGTCGATGCCCGGATTCTGCCGGGAGAACGCGGCCAGCGCGCGCGGCGCGAAATACTTTGCCGTGCTCACGACGCCCATCGAGACGCGCCCTCCTTCGCCCTCCCGCAGCACGCGCATGACCTCGGCGCAGTCGGCAAGCGCGTTCTCGACACGTGCGATGCAGGTGAGCATTTCGGCACCTGCCGCGGTCGGGCGCGGCCCGGCCGGTCCGCGCTCGATCAGCGGCACGCCGGCGGCGTCCTCGATGGCTTTCAATTGCAGGGCGATGGCTGGTGGCGTGACGTTGAGGCGCTGGGCGGCGGCGGCGTTGCTGCCGGTCTCGACCACGGCTGTCAGGGCGCGGAACTGCTTGAGGGTGACGCCTGCCATGGGTGGGGATAAAGTTTTTCTTTTCATCGGGCAAACATAATTCAGTTTTGCGACAGGCGCCAGCCGCCCTAGATTGCCCGCCTACGACACCGCGGAAGACGGTGCGATGGCCGGCCCTGTCTTTTCGAGCTTTTCGCACTCGGGACTACGTGCCGGCCTGCTAGGGCGTTCTAGGGAGGCGCACGGTGAAGAAGGCTCAGGAGACGCTAGCGTCTCATTTGGAAGCGTATCAGCGCGGTGGCGGCAGAGCCGATGTTGCCAAAGCCGTTGCGGTACTGGCGGAAGCAGGCGCAGCGCTGTCGCACGCCATTGCCATCGGGCCGTTCGGCGGCGAGATGGCGGAGGTCGTGGGCGACGGTGGTGGCGGCGACCAGCAGAAGCGGCTCGACATCGAGGCCGACCGTCTGTTCCGGGATGCCATGCGGCGCGCGCCTGTCGCAGTGTTCGGCTCGGAAGAATCCGACCTGCCTGAGATTCTCGACGTGGCAGGCTCGCTGGCTGTCGCGATCGATCCGCTCGATGGGTCTTCCAACATCGACACCAACGTTTCCATCGGGACCATTTTTGCGATCTTTCCCGTTCCGGACTCCGGAACCGGCGGCATCGAATCGGCGCTGATGCAGTCGGGACGCGACCAGGTCGCTGCGGGATTTTTTATCTACGGACCGCAGACGGCACTGGTGCTCACGCTGCGCGCGGGCACCCACGTGTTCACGCTCGACACACGGGACGGAACGTTCCGGCTGACGCGTGCCAACGTCTGCGTGCCGGAGGCCAGCAGCGAGTACGCAATCAACGCCTCCAATTACCGGCACTGGCCGCGGGCGATCCGCGACTACATTGACGACTTGATCTCCGGCAGCACCGGCCCGCGCGGCAAGGACTTCAATATGCGCTGGATCGCTTCGATGGTGGCGGAAGCCTATCGCATCATCGCGCGCGGCGGCATCTTCCTCTATCCGCGGGATGGCCGGAAGGGATACGAGAACGGTCGGCTGCGGCTGGTCTACGAGGCCAACCCCATCGCGCTGGTCTTCGAGCAGGCGGGAGGCGCGGCAACGGACGGCGTCAATCGCATCCTTGACATCACCCCCACGGGCTTGCATCAGCGGACGCCGCTCGTCTTCGGCTCGGCAGAGAAAGTGAGGCGCGTGGCGCGCTACCATCACGAGGCGCCCGCTCGCGAACAGTCCTCGCCGCTGTTCAACGAGCGCGGTCTGTTCCGCCCCTGAGGAGACGCGCCGATGTCCACCCGACACCCCATCATCTCGGTCACCGGCTCATCGGGAGCCGGCACCTCGACCGTCCGCCACACCTTCGAGCAGATCTTCCGGCGCGAGGGCATCAGCCACGCCGAGATCGAGGGTGATGCCTTCCATCGCTTCGACCGTGAGGCGATGAAAAAGGCGCAGAAGGAAGCCGAGGCGACCGGCAACCAGCACTTCAGCCACTTCGGTCCCGAGGCCAACCTGTTCAAGGAACTCGAGGACGTCTTCCGGGTCTACGGCGAGACCGGCTCCGGCAAGACGCGCAATTATATCCACAACCAGCAGGAGGCCGACCAGTACGGTGTCCCGCCGGGCAAGTTCACCGAATGGCGTGATTTCCAGAAGGATTCGGACCTACTATTCTACGAGGGTCTGCACGGCGCGGTCGTTACCAAGGACATCAACGTCGCCCAGTACGCGGACCTCAGAATCGGCGTCGTGCCGGTCATCAACCTCGAATGGATTCAGAAGATCCACCGCGACAAGGCTTCGCGCGGCTACTCGACCGAGGCGGTGACCGCCACCATCCTGCGGCGCATGCACGATTACGTGCATTACATCTGCCCGCAATTCACGCACACCGACATCAATTTCCAGCGCGTGCCAACGGTCGACACATCCAATCCGTTCATCGCCCGCTGGATCCCCACGCCGGATGAGTCGATGGTCGTAATCCGCTTCAAGTCCCCGCGCGGCATCGACTTTCCCTATCTGGTGTCGATGATCCACGATAGTTTCATGTCGCGCGCCAACTCGATCGTAGTCCCGGGCAACAAGCTCGACCTTGCCATGCAGCTGATCCTGACGCCGTCGATCCACCGGCTGATCGAGATGAAGAAGCGCGCGGCCTGAAGGAGAGAAGAACCATGACAATGGCAGGACGTATCGAAACCAAGGGAAGCAGCGTGGGCCACGCGCGGATGGCCAATGCGTTGCGAGCGCTCTCCATGGACGCAGTGGAGAAGGCGAAGTCGGGACATCCGGGGATGCCGATGGGCATGGCCGATGTCGCGACCGTCTTGTTCACGCGGTTCATGAAAATCGACCCGGCCGACCCCAAGTGGCCCGATCGCGACCGCTTCGTGCTGTCGGCCGGTCACGGATCGATGCTGCAATACGCCCTGCACCATCTGTTGGGCTATGCCGACATGCCGATCGAGGCATTGAAGAGTTTCCGGCAGCTCGGCAGCCCGACCGCGGGCCATCCCGAGTATGGCCACGCGCTGGGTATCGAGACCACCACCGGCCCGCTCGGGCAGGGCATCGCGACAGCGGTCGGCATGGCGATTGCCGAGCGGCTGCTGGCGGCTCGTTTCGGATCGGAGCTCGTCGACCATCGGACCTACGTCATCGCGGGCGACGGGTGCCTCATGGAAGGCATCAGCCACGAGGCCATCGACATGGCGGGGCACCTCAAGCTCGGCAAGCTGCTGGTCCTCTGGGACGACAACCACATTTCGATCGATGGTGCGACCAGTCTCGCCACCTCGATGGACCAGCTGCAACGCTTCAAGGCGGCGGGCTGGCATGTCGCGGCCGTGGACGGTCATGATGCGGAAGCGGTTGCCGCCGCTATCGCCGCCGCCAACGCCGTGACCGACCGTCCTTCGATGATCGCGTGCCGAACCGTCATCGGCTATGGCGCGCCCACGCGCGCCGGTACTGCCAAGGCCCACGGCGAACCGCTCGGCGCCGAGGAGATCGCCGGCGCTCGCGCCGCGCTCGACTGGCCGTACGGTCCCTTCGAAGTGCCCGCCGATGTCATCAGCGCTTGGGGTGAGGTTGCCACGCGCGGAGCCGCGGCGCGGCGTTCCTGGGAGCAGCGCCGCGATACAGCCAAGGATGGCGCGGCCTTCACTCGATACATGGCGGCTGATCCCGATGAAGCTATCGCCGCACTTTCGGCTTACAAGGCGGAGCTTGCCAAGTCTCAGCCCAAGGTTGCCACGCGCAAGGCCTCCGAAATGGCGCTCGGCGTGCTCAACAGCGCCACGGCCTTGACGATCGGCGGCTCCGCCGACCTCACGCATTCGAACTACACGATCACGAAGGGCATGGCCTCGGTCACGCCCGATGACTTCGCCGGCCGCTATCTCCACTACGGCGTGCGCGAGCACGGCATGGCGGCAGCCATGAACGGTATCGCCCTGCACGGCGGCTTCATCCCGTACGGCGGCACGTTCATGTGCTTCACCGACTATGCCCGCGGCGCCATGCGGCTTTCGGCACTGATGGGCCAGCGCGTGATCTACGTGATGACGCACGACTCGATCGGCCTGGGCGAGGACGGGCCGACGCACCAGCCTGTCGAGCATCTGGCGCTGCTGCGCGCGACTCCCAACACGCTGGTGTTCCGCCCGGCTGATGCCGTCGAGACGGCTGAGAGCTGGCAGGCGGCACTGGCGGCGACGGATCGTCCCTCGGTGCTGTCGCTGTCGCGCCAGGCCGTGCCAGCGCTTCGGACCGAGCATCGCGACGAGAACCTCACAGCGCGCGGCGCCTACGTGCTGCGCGAGGCGAAGGGGAAGCGGGCCGTCACGATCATCGCGACCGGAACCGAGGTCGAGATTGCGGTCAAGGCGGCCGATCTGCTGGCGGCAGACGGCATCGCGGCGGCGGTCGTCTCGATGCCTTGCTGGGAGCTGTTCGAGGAACAGGACGAGTCCTACCGCGCATCCGTGCTGGGCTCGGCACCTCGTGTGGCGGTGGAAGCTGCTGCGCGTCTGGGCTGGGATCGCTGGATCGGCGAGCGGGGCGCGTTCATCGGCATGACGGGCTTCGGCGCATCCGCGCCCGCACCGCAACTCTACGAACATTTCGGGATCACCCCGCAAGCGGTCACAGAAGCCGCCCGCCGCCTGATGGCCTGACGGCCACTGGATTGGGAGGAGTTTCAACGCATGTCTAGATTTCGGACCATCTCGGATGTCGATGTCGCTTGGCGCACGGTGTTGATGCGCGTCGATCTCAACGTGCCGATCCGCGATGGCAAGGTCACCGACACCACGCGCATCGCGCGCGTCGCGCCGACCATCGCCGATATGGTCAAGCGCCGCGCCAAGGTTATCGTGCTGAGCCATCTGGGCCGGCCGAAGGGCAAGCGTTCAGCGGAGTACTCGCTGGCGCCGGTTGCGCCGGCGCTTGCCGCAGCGCTTGGGCAGGAGGTCACGTTCCTGCCCGACTGCATAGGTCCTGAGATCGAGGCGGCGCTGGCCCATGCCAAGCCGGGTGAGGTCTACCTGCTCGAGAACGTGCGCTTTCATGCCGGCGAAGAGAAGGGCGACATGGAGTTCGCCCAGGCCCTTGCCAAACTCGGCGAGATCTTCGTCTCCGACGCCTTTTCCTCATCGCATCGCGCGCATGCGTCCATCACCGGTCTTGCAGACCTACTGCCATCGTTTGCCGGGCAGCTGATGGGTGCCGAGATCTCCGCGCTGGAGCAGGCACTGGAGAACCCGAAGCGCCCGACCGCCGCGCTCGTTGGCGGTGCCAAGATCTCGTCCAAGATCGCCGTGCTCGAGCACCTCGTCACCAAGATGGACCGCATCATCATTGGTGGCGGCATGGCCAATACGTTCCTGCTGGCCAAGGGCGTGCAGGTGGGCAAGTCGCTGATCGAGGCCGACATGGTCGAGACGGCGGCGCGCATCATGCAGAAGGCCGGCGAGAAGGGCTGCGAGGTTCTGCTGCCCACCGATGTCGTTGTCGCGGAGGTATTTGCAGCCAATGCTCCGCACGTCGTGGTTCCGGTCGACCAGGTTTCCGCCGACGGCATGATCCTCGACGCTGGCCCGCAAACGGTCGCCATGCTCGAGCGCTCGCTCGAGACCCTCTCGACGCTGCTCTGGAACGGGCCGCTCGGTGCATTCGAGATGGAGCCGTTCGGCAACGCGACCTTCGCCGTGGCGCGCAAGGCGGCCGACCTCGTCTCGGCTGGCAAGCTCGTTGCCGTCGCCGGTGGCGGCGACACGGTCGCCGCGCTCAATGCCGCTGGCGTCGCGGATCGCTTCACCTACGTCTCCACCGCCGGCGGAGCGTTCCTCGAATGGCTCGAGGGGCGTGAGTTGCCGGGCGTCGCCGCGCTGCTCGACAACCAGTCGAGCGCGCACAGGAAAGCCAATCTCGAGGAGGTCCGTTAATGGCCCGCATCACCCTTCGTCAGCTTCTCGATCATGCCGCCGAATATGGCTATGGCGTGCCTGCCTTCAACATCAACAACATGGAGCAGGGTCTCGCCATTCTTGAGGCCGCGCGCAAGACCGACAGCCCGGTCATCATCCAGGCATCGCGCGGCGCGCGCTCCTACGCCAACGACATCATGCTCGCCAAGATGATGGAGGCGCTTGAGCTGATGTATCCGTCGATTCCGATCTGCATCCATCAGGATCACGGCAACAATGTCGCCACCTGCCTTTCGGCGATCCAGAACGGCTTCACGTCGGTGATGATGGACGGCTCGCTGAAGGAAGACGCCAAGACGCCGGCCGACTACGACTACAACGTGCGCATCACGCGTCAGGTCGCCGACTTAGCACACATGGTCGGAGCGTCCGTCGAAGGCGAGCTTGGCTGTTTGGGTTCGCTGGAAACCGGTCATGGCGAGGCGGAGGACGGGCACGGCTTCGAGGGCAAGCTCGACAAGTCGATGCTGCTGACCGACCCCGACGAGGCGATGCGCTTCGTCGCCGAGACGAAGGTCGACGCGCTGGCGGTGGCCATCGGCACGTCGCACGGCGCCTACAAGTTCACGCGCAAGCCGACGGGTGACGTGCTTGCCATGGACGTCATCGAGCGCATTCACCAGAAGCTACCCAACACGCACATCGTGATGCACGGTTCGTCCTCGGTGCCGGAAGAATGGCAGGAGGTCTTCAACGCCAACGGCGGGCAGATGAAGGAGACCTACGGCGTGCCCGTCGAGGAGATCGTGCGCGGCATCAAGCATGGCGTGCGCAAAGTCAACATCGATACCGACCTCAGGCTTGCCGGCACCGCCGAGTTCCGGCGCATCGCACAGACGCAGAAGTCGGAGTTCGATCCGCGCAAGTTCCTGAAGCCGGCCATGGACGCCATGAGCAAGGTCTGTCAGCAGCGCTTCGAAGCATTCGGTACCGCGGGCAACGCCTCCAGGATCAGGGTGATGCCCATGAGCGAGATGGCAAAGCTCTACGCCAAGGGCTCACTCGATCCCAAGATCGGTGTTGCACGCGCGGCTTAAGCGCTCAGGGCACCACGATTTCCAACCGTAGAGAAAAGCCGAGTTTGGCGCGAAAGGAGCGCAATGATGGGTGAGAACAGCAAGACTGAGATCAGGGGCGCAGCGCGCTACAAGGCGGGCGTGCTCAAGTATGCTCAGATGGGCTATTGGGACTCGGGCTATGTTCCCAAGGACACCGACATCATCGCGCTGTTCCGCATCACGCCCCAGGAAGGCGTAGATCCGATCGAGGCAGCTGCCGCGGTGGCCGGCGAGTCGTCGACGGCGACGTGGACGGTGGTCTGGACCGATCGCCTGACGGCGGCGGACCAGTATCGCGCCAAGGCCTATAAGGTCGATCCGGTGCCCGGCCGCCCTGGCGAGTACTTCTGCTACGTCGCCTATGATCTCATCCTGTTCGAACCGGGCTCGATCGCCAACCTGACAGCGTCGATCATCGGCAATGTGTTCTCGTTCAAGCCGCTCAAGGCGGCGCGTCTGGAGGACATGCGTTTTCCCGTCGCTTACGTGAAGACCTTCAAGGGACCGCCGACCGGTCTTGTCGTCGAGCGTGAACGCCTCGACAAGTTCGGCCGCCCGCTGCTGGGTGCCACCACCAAGCCGAAGCTCGGCCTGTCGGGCAAGAACTACGGCCGCGTGGTGTACGAAGGCCTCAAGGGCGGCCTCGACTTCATGAAGGACGACGAGAACATCAACTCGCAGCCCTTCATGAACTGGCGTGACCGCTTCCTCTATTGCATGGAGGCGGTCAACCTTGCCTCGGCGCAGACCGGCGAGGTGAAGGGGCACTACCTCAACATCACTGCCGGCACGATGGAGGAGATGTACCGTCGAGCGGAGTTTGCCAAGGAGCTCGGCTCGGTGATCGTGATGATCGACCTCATCATCGGCTACACGGCGATCCAGTCGATCTCCGAGTGGTGCCGCCAGAACGATATGATCCTGCACCTTCACCGCGCCGGACACGGCACCTATACGCGGCAGAAGAACCACGGCATCTCGTTCCGCGTCATCGCCAAATGGATGCGCCTTGCAGGCGTCGATCACATCCACGCCGGTACCGCCGTGGGCAAGCTGGAGGGTGATCCGCTCACCGTGCAGGGCTTCTACAACGTCTGCCGCGAGCTGAAGAACGAGGTCGACCTGCCGCGCGGCATCTTCTTTGAGCAGGACTGGGCCGACACGCTCAAGGTCATGCCGGTCGCCTCCGGCGGCATCCATGCCGGCCAGATGCACCAGCTCATCGACCTATTCGGTGACGACGTTGTGCTGCAGTTCGGCGGTGGGACCATCGGCCATCCGATGGGCATCCAGGCGGGCGCCACGGCCAACCGTGTCGCGCTCGAGGCAATGGTGCAGGCCCGAAACGAAGGCCGCGACCTCAAGAGCGAGGGCCCGGAGATTCTGCGGCGCGCCGCCAAGTGGTGCAAGCCGCTGGAAGCCGCGCTCGACGTCTGGGGCGACATCACCTTCAACTACACCTCGACCGACACGTCGGACTTCGTGCCGACGCCGAGCGTCAGCGGCTGATCGAGCGAGAGCATAGGAGATACAAGCAATGCGCATCACACAAGGCTGCTTCTCGTTCCTTCCCGATTTGACGGACGAGGAGATCTCGGCGCAGCTCGAGTACTGCCTGCGAAACAACTGGGCGGTTGGCGTCGAGTTCACGGACGATCCGCATCCGCGCAATACCTATTGGGAGATGTGGGGCAACCCCATGTTCGACCTGAAGGATGCCAAGGGGATCATGATGGAGATCGCGGAGTGCCGGAAGGCGCATCCGGAGGCCTACATCCGCATCAATGCGTTCGACTCCACGCGAGGCTGGGAGACCGTGCGCACGTCCTTCATCGTCAACCGCCCCAAGGTCGAGCCCAAGCTCGACATGACGCGGACGGACGTGAGGTCGCGCAGCCAGGCCTACTCCTGGAAGGCCTTGCGCGGCTGATCCAACGACAGTGTTCCGGGTTTGAGGCTGGGGCCGTTGCGCCTATATAGTCTTGAGCCCGGAACCGCAATTGCCGGCCGCAGTCGAAAAGCGGAGCTTAGATGACCGCCCAAGCCGTCACCGAGGCCAAGATCACGCAGGTCAATCTCGCCGAGGAGTTCCACAACTCCGGCGTGGCCGAGATCCTGGCCGAGCTCGATCGCGAACTGGTTGGCCTCAAGCCGGTCAAGCAGCGCATTCGCGAGATCGCGGCGCTGCTCATCGTCGAGCGCGCCCGCAAGAGCATGGGGCTGGCGCACGACACCCCCACGCTGCATATGAGCTTCACCGGCAACCCCGGCACCGGCAAAACCACGGTTGCGCTCAAGATGGCGGGATTGCTGCACAAGCTCGGATATGTGCGCAAGGGCCACCTGGTCTCCGTGACCCGCGACGACCTCGTCGGACAGTACATCGGTCACACCGCGCCGAAGACAAAAGAGGTTCTGAAGCGCGCCATGGGCGGCGTGCTGTTCATCGACGAGGCGTACTACCTCTACAGACCGGACAACGAGCGCGACTACGGCCAGGAAGCCATCGAGATCCTGCTCCAGGTCATGGAGAACAACCGTGACGATCTGGTCGTCATCCTTGCCGGCTACGCCGACCGGATGGACCGCTTCTTCACCTCCAATCCGGGCTTCCGCTCGCGCATCGCCCATCACATCGACTTTCCCGACTACGAAGATTCCGAGCTGTACTCGATCGCAAAATCGATGCTCGCTCAGCAGAACTATGTCTTCGACGAAGCCGCCGAAACCGCCATGCGCGAGTACATCCGCAAGCGGCGGACGCAACCCCATTTCGCCAATGCGCGTTCGATCCGCAATGCGCTGGACCGGGCACGGCTGAGGCAGGCCAATCGTCTGTTCGAGACCGCGCGCGGGCCGCTCGATGCCGATGCGCTTTCGACGATCTCTGATGTCGACATCCGCGCCAGCCGCGTATTCTCGGGCGGGCTCGACGATCCGATGGGACCGGGACGGCCGAAGGATTGAAGGCGCCGCGGCGAGCCACCGCTTCGTGAGACTTAGCGCGCGTGGCCGCGCAACATCTGTGGAAGGACACGCGATGACCGGCTTCAACCGCAACATCAAGATCGCACCCTCGATCCTCTCGGCGGATTTCGCGAACTTCGGCAAGGAGTGCGAGGCAATCGAGGCGCAAGGCTGTGACTGGGTTCACGTCGACGTCATGGACGGCCATTTTGTCCCTAACATCACGTTCGGGCCGCAGACCTGCGCGGCCATCCGTCCGCACGTAAAGACGGTCATGGACGTGCATCTGATGATCGCGCCCGTCGATCCTTACATCGAGGCGTTCGCCAAGGCGGGCGCCGACATCATCACGGCGCACGTGGAGGCTGGACCGCATCTGGACCGGACGCTGCAGGCGATCCGGGGTGTGGGAGCCAAGGCCGGTGTAGCGCTCAACCCGGCGACACCGGCCGATGCGATCGAGTTCGTACTCGACCGCATCGACCTCATCTGCGTGATGACCGTCAATCCCGGCTTTGGCGGCCAGTCCTTCATCGAAGCGATGGTGCCCAAGGTGCGCCGTCTGCGCGAGATGGTCGGCGACCGGCCGATTCACATCGAGATCGACGGCGGTGTGACACCGCAGACAGCGCCACTTGTCGCCGCTGCAGGCGCTGACGTGCTGGTCGCGGGCTCGGCAGTGTTCAAAGGCGGCTCCGTGGCGAAGCCGGAGGTCTACGGCGCCAACATCCGGGCGATCCGCGAGGCGGCAAACAAGTCGATGCGCGCGGCGGCGTAGGGTCCCGTTGAGCGGTCTCCTCCTGTTCCGAAGGGATGACCTTGCGGCCCTTTCCGGGGCATCGCACCACGTCCTCCCTACCGAGGGGGCCGCGCACGCAGGTTCGGCTGAAGCGATTACTGGAGCAGCAACCCGATGGCTGTCGAAACACCGGTCTGCGACTTCGGATGGAAGGCACCGGCATTTTCGCTTCCGGGGACGGATGGGCGTATATGGTCGCTCGATGGCGTGCGTGGTCCGCGTGGCACGCTCGTCATGTTCATCTGCAACCATTGCCCCTACGTGCAGGCGGTGATTGATCGCATCGTCCGCGATGCACGCGAGCTCGAACCGCTGGGCATCGGTGCGGTCGCTATCTCGTCGAACGATGCGGGAAGCTACCCTGAAGACTCCTTTGCCAACATGAAACGCGTTGCCGAGCGGCAAGGCTTTCCTTTTCCCTACCTCTACGACGAAAGCCAGGCGGTGGCGCGCGCTTACGGCGCAGTATGCACGCCCGAGTTCTTCGGCTTCGACGCCGGTCTCGGGCTGCAATACCGCGGCCGCCTCGACGCATCGCGCAAGGAGGCAGGGCCAGCGGATCTGCGCCGCGACCTGTTCCTCGCCATGCAGCAGGTTGCCGAAACGGGGCGCGGCCCGGCCCAGCAGGTCCCCTCGATGGGCTGCTCGATCAAATGGAAGGATGCCGCGTGAACTCCATGCAGCCGGGACTACGCGCGCTCGTCTTTGATCTCGACGGCACGCTGATCGATAGCGCGCCTGACATTCACGCCGCCGCCAACCGTCTGATGAGCGAGTTCGCCCTGCCGGCTTTCGATCTCACGACCATCACCTCCTA
The DNA here is from genome assembly GCA_050250815.1 of Hyphomicrobiaceae bacterium. Classification (GTDB taxonomy): domain Bacteria; phylum Pseudomonadota; class Alphaproteobacteria; order Rhizobiales; family Hyphomicrobiaceae; genus JAEUMD01. The sequence goes on along the minus strand of JBFWNY010000005.1, from coordinate 39,800 downwards.
CATCGGCAATGGTATCCCCAAGTTGGTCGAACGCTGCCTCCATGCGACGGGAGCTACCGACCGCGTGCCGCTCGATCACGCCATCGCCCGCTTCAAGGCGTTCTACGCTGAAGAGCCCGCGGTCCGCACGAAGCCATACCCCGGCGTGGTCGAGGCTCTCGCTTCGTTTCGCGAGGTGGGATGCCGGCTCGGCGTCGTCACGAACAAGGCCGAGGATCTGTCGCGCGCCGCGCTCACCGATCTCGATCTCGATCGGTATTTCGATGTCGTGATTGGTGGAGATACTCTCGCGAGCAAGAAGCCCGATCCGGAAGGCCTGCTGCTGGCCATCGCGCGGCTCGGCGCCTCGCCAGCGAGCGCGCTCTATGTCGGTGATAGCGAGGTCGACGGGGATACGGCCGCCGCAGCGGGCCTGCGGTTCGCCTTGTTCTCAGGCGGTTACCGCAAGGCACCGCTCAGCGACATCCCGCACTGGTTGCTGTTCGACGACATGCGCAAGCTCAAGGACGTACTAGCCGCCTGAACTCGACCACCGCGCGTCCGCGGGCTCTACCATGCTCAAGCGGCAGGCTCGCGGGCCTTTGCCGTTGCTCCCTGCTTCCGCTAGATAAGCGCAACGCGGCGGAATGGAGGAGCTGTTCGATGATCGATCTCCACTACTGGACCACACCCAACGGCCACAAGATCACGATCTTCCTCGAGGAGGCGGGGCTCCCCTACAACCTGAGGCCGGTCAACATCGGCACTGGCGAGCAGTTCCGCCCCGAGTTCCTGGCGATCGCGCCCAACAACCGCATTCCGGCGATCGTGGACGATGCTCCCGCCGACGGGGGTGCGCCCATTTCGGTATTCGAGTCGGGTGCGATCCTCGTCTACTTGGCCGAGAAGATCGGCCGCTTCCTGCCGTCCGACACGCGCGGGCGAACGGAGACGCTGCAGTGGCTGTTCTGGCAGATGGGCGGGCTCGGGCCCATGGCCGGGCAGAACCATCACTTCGTGCAGTACGCGCCCGAGAAGCTGCCCTATGCGATCGACCGCTACGTGAAGGAAACGAACCGTCTCTACGGTGTGCTCGACAAGCGGCTGGCCGACCGGGCATTTGTCGCCGGCGACTACTCGATCGCCGATATGGCGTGCTATCCGTGGATCGTGCCGCATGAGCGGCAGGGGCAGAACCTCGACGATTTCCCCAATCTGGCGCGCTGGTTCGACGAGATCGCAGAGCGCCCCGCCGTCAAGCGCGCCTATGCGCTGGCCGCCAAGGTTTCAAAGGCCCCCGTGGTCAACGACGGCTCACGCTCGATCCTGTTCGGGCAGACGGCGAAATCGGTGAAGTGAGCTGCCGCTCGGCGGCTACCCGCCCACGTTGCGGGCGGCTGGCTTACACACCGGCGGAGTGCTGGGCGGAACTCTTGCCCAGGTAGCTGTCGAATGCCGAGCATATCGAGCGCACGAACGGCTTGCCGGCGTCGGTGACGAGGAACCCACCGTCCTCGGGTGAGGCGGCGAGCAGGCCATCCTCGTCGGCAGCCACTAGCGAACCGGCCTCCGCCAGCAGGGCATCGGCGAGCTGGGGGAACCGACGCCTCATCTCGGCTGCGGGAAAGCGGAAGTCGCACATCAGCCGCTCGATGATGAGCGCGCGCGCCGCGTCGTCCTCGCTCATGGCGTGGCCGCGCGCGGTGGCCAGCGTGCCCGACAGCACGCGCCGCTCATACTCGGCGATCGCGGGCGTATTCTGCACGTAGCCCTGTGGCATGTAGCCGATTGAGGACGCGCCTAGGCCTATGAGGACCGGGGCGGCATCGGTGGTGTAGCCCTGGAAGTTGCGCCGGATGCCGGGTTGCGCCAGCGGATCGTCCGGCCGCGCGAAATGGTCGAGGCCGACGCGTTCGTAGCCGGCCTGCTCCAGCACAGCCGCCGCGGAGGCCGCCTGCGCGAAGCGCGAGGCGGTGTCGGGAAGAACGCTCTCGTCGATGAGGCGCTGGTGTGTGATCCGGGAAGGAAGATGCGCATATCCGAACAACGCAATCCGGTCGGGTGCGAGCCGCAGCACGCGCGAGAGTGTGTCCTTAACGCTCGCGGGCGTCTGGTGCGGAAGCCCGTAGACGAGATCGATGTTGATGCCGCCCACGCCAACGCGGCGGAACGCTTCGATCACGTCGCGCGTCTGCTCGGACGACTGCATGCGGTTGATGGCGCGCTGGACGTCCTCGGCGAAGTCCTGGACGCCGACGCTGACACGGTTCACTCCGGCAGCAGCGAAGGCGCGGATGGCATCGTCGCCCAGTCCCCGCGGATCGATCTCGACGGCAAACTCCAACTTTGCGGCAAGGTCGAAGTGTCGGCGCAGGGTTGCCGCCAGGCGCGCGATATCAGCGGCGGCAAGGATACTGGGGCTGCCACCCCCCCAGTGGATGTGCTCGATGCGCGGCCGCCCGCCGAGGCTGGCCGATACCTGCGCGATCTCCGCTTCGAGTGCATCGAGGTAGCGCGCGATTGGCTCGTGACGGCGCGTCGCCTTGGTGGTGCAGCCGCAGTACCAGCACATCTCCTGACAGAAAGGGATGTGCACGTAGAGTGAGGCTGGTGCGCCTTCAGCGATCTCGCCGAGCCAGCGGCCGTAAGTCGCGGCGTCGACGTTGGGGCCGAAGTGCGGAGCCGTCGGGTAGCTGGTGTAGCGCGGGACGGCGGCGGCGTATTTCTCGATGGTTGCGGACCGCATGTCTCCCCCGGCTCGTCGGCGTCTTCCAACAGCGCCGCGCGGTCGCGGCAGCGATGAGGTGCGCAGTCTAAGATGACCACTCCGGTTGTTCTTGACCTTCGTCAATCCGGGCAGGGTCGGCGGCTGTGATGCACGGCCGCAGTCGCCTTACTTTGGCGCGCTGCCGGGAAGCGCGCGCAATTGGAGAGGGGCGACGATGCGCGCGGGGCGGGACGGCCGCCGTGGACCGATGAGGCGCGGGGGCCTGGAGAAGGTGCCGGGCAGACGCGCGCGACGGCGCCGTGCCGCCAGATCGATGACCTGGGCCGACGGGCGCAGGATGCGCGCTTTCCGGCGTGTCGGCGGTAGCACGATGACCGGGTGCAGCAGGACGTGACGCCGGTCGGCACGAATTCGCACGGACCGCGCAATGCGTTGATCGCCGATCATGAGCCCCCAGTTCAACCCCGCGAGGAGGTAGAGGTGGCGCCAATGGTCGGTGTCGATGATGGCACCGAGCAGGACCATGCCGACCAAAGACGCATAGGCGACCAGGAACAGCCCCTGCGTTCGTGTCGGCCGCAGTGCATGTCGGGCGCCGAGTACGAGCGTGCCCGCCATCAGCGCGAGAAAAAGTATGCCGCCGACCCATCCGGCATTGAGGAACATGCTGAGGTAGACGTTGTGCACGTCCTCGTGGTGGTGGGACCGCGTGAATTCGAGTGCTCCGATCCCGAAAGGCATCTCGGAAAGCAGCACGGCGGCCTTCCACTGACCGCCGAAGCGCCCTTCGGAGCCCACGTCGTAGGTCTGGGTCAACGCCGCGCGCTCGACAAACAAGCGCTCAACGGAATCGATCTGGAGCGCGGCCGCCGCGACGACGAGCAGGGCCAACGCACCGGCAAAGCCTAGCGCCACAATGCGGAATCGATCGAGGTTGCGCGGCGACGTGACGAAGCGCAGGTAGAGATAGACGACGATCGCGAGAGCCGCTGCGCCCCAGGCACCGCGCGAGAAACTGATCAGAAGCGCGAGCGACAGGATGGCGAGTGCCAGCGCCGACCAGAAGCTCTTCAGAACTGAGCGGCCCAGCCACAGATGCAGCGCATAGACGACGGCCGGGACGATGAAGGGACCAAAGACGTTGGGGTCCTTGAAGGGTCCGCTCGCACGGTCGAATTTGGTGAACAGCTCGGAGGCGCCCGGAATGAGACCGAAGTAGCCGATCAATCCAAGAATGGCAGCGACGAGTGCGCCGGCAAGATGCGCGTTGAGCAGGAGCCGGGCATGGTCGCGCGGCTTGCGGATGACGAACCCCGCGTAGGCGACCGATGCCAGCGCCAAATAGAGCGAGATCGCCATGTGCTTGCTCGCTTCACCGATGTCCGACGCTGCCAGAGCCGCCAGGAAGCCGAAGCCGCAGACGAGCAGCCACAGGCCGGTGATCAACAGCAGTGGTCCGGGAAAGGCGACAAGCCCGATGATGGGCAGGACGAAGATGACGCCCAGCGTCAGCACGTCGGTGGGCGCGGGCTCCGTGAAGACAATGGCGCTCGAGGCCACCGCCAGCCACACCAGAGCCAAAGCGAGCCGGTGAACCAGGCTGGGTTGGCGCGTCAGCTGCGCGCTGAGCCTCACAGGCAGCGCAGGCGGGAGTCGCTCAGCCGTTCTAGCCAGCACTGTCGATCTAGAGGGCTGCATTCGCTGGTCTCGCCGGCAGGTGCCGGTGCTGGGTCTTCGTCAAACGCGGCTGATGGCAGCTCCTGGAGCTGCCAAGGTCGCATCAGTAGGCGGCATCAGTACGCATTCTCGCTCTTGAGCAGCGCGAACGGCGTCTTCAGGAGAATGTAGAGATCGAGGAACACTGACCAGTTCTCGATGTAGTAGAGGTCGTGTTCCACACGCCGCTTGATCTTGTCGGGCGTGTCGGTCTCTCCGCGCCAGCCGTTGACCTGCGCCCACCCGGTGATCCCGGGTCTTACCTTGTGTCGCGCGAAGTAGCCTTCGACGACCTCGTCGTAGAGCTGGTTGGCCGCCTTGGCGTGCAGGGCGTGGGGTCGCGGGCCGACAAGCGAGAGGTCGCCGCGGATGACGTTGATGAGCTGTGGCAGTTCATCGAGGCTCGTCTTGCGGATGAAGCGGCCGACGCGCGTAACGCGGGGGTCGTGGCGGGTTACGAGCTTCGCGGCGTTCTCGTCGCACTTGTCGACGTACATCGAGCGGAACTTCAGCACCTCGATCAGCTCGTTGTTGAAGCCATAGCGCTTCTGCCGGAACAGCACCGGGCCGCGGCTGTCGAGCCTGATGGCGATCGCGACAGCAGCCATGACGGGTGTGAGCAGAGCAAGGGCCAACGCACCGATCGCCTTGTCGAACAGCCATTTGGAGACGCGCCCCCAATCGGCGATGGGCGTGTCATGGATGTCGATCATGGCCACCGAGCCGATGCGTGAATAGGTGCGCGGGCTGAAGCGCAGAGCGGAGGCTGCCGCAGGAAGCTTGATATCCACCGGCAGGACCGAAATCGATTTCATGACGTCGACGAGGCGGTGCTCGGCGCTGATGGGCAGAGCGACGATGACCAGATCGATCCGCGTCTTTCGGCAGTAGGAGACAAGGTCGGCCAGACCGCCAAGGCGCGGATAGCCGGCGATCATGGCGCTGGAGCGTTCACCGTCGCGGTCGTCGAAGATCCCGGAGATGCGGATATCGCCGGAGGCTTCGGCCTCAAGCTGTCCGATGAGCTGCTCGGTCACCTGGCCACCGCCATAGATGACCGCGCGCCGGTAGAGGTGTCCTGACCGTGCCCAGTGGGCGACGAGCCGGGCGAGCACAAGCCGGCCGGCAACGAGCGTCACCGCGCCGCTGCCGAACCAGATCGCCAGCCACACGCGGGAGAACGTATGGCCGAGTTTGAGGAAGAACACGGCAGCCACCAGCGTAGCGATGGCGATAGTCCAGCCGAGGATCACATGGGGAAGCCGACGCGCGAACTGCGCGAACGCCGGCATCTTGTACAGACCGAACAGCTCGAAGGTGACAACCGTGGCAATCGCAACCGTTGTCAGAGCCAGCAGATAGTCGCTCCTCAGCGGAAGGCTGAGTTCGTCCACGTATAGAAGGGCGGCCATCAGGCCGACGGCCGCGACCAGCAGCAGCTCGAACGTTCGCATCGTGCCGGCGATGATGGCGGGAGAGATAAGTGTCGAGCGTGTCGCCGAGGCAATGTCGGCGAGCGGCGGCATCTCGAGCCGGATAGCGGTCTCCCCCGCTGCCAGCGCACGCGACGGCCGCGCCCCCGCGGCCTCCATGCTGATCGCCTTGTTCGACATACCGAGCCTGCCCGTCGTCCCAGAATTGTTCGCTGGGTACGGAAAGAGCAGCGCTCGTGCCAAGCACGCGCGGGACAGTTAATCGGGTGAAGAGCACTTCGGCGAAGGTTAATGGGCCGCCTGATGTGCAACAGATCCGGTTCGCGCCGTCGCGTCCTCGTGCGGGTGGGCGTCTGCCGCGCCGATGTCGGCGTAGAAGTCGAGTACGGAGGCCGTCATCGCCCCGATTGTGAATTGCTCCGCGATGACGGAGCGCAGTTCGGCAGCCTGCTTCTTTGCAGCCTCCGGGTCGGTTTGAACGTTCTGCATTGCGCCAGCCAGCGCCGCCACGTCATCCGGTTCAACGAGCCGGGTCGATGTGCCTGCAACGATCTCTCCGACGCCGCCGACGCGTGTGGCGATGATCGGAAGGCCCGCGCCCGCGGCCTCCAATACGATGTAGGGGAGGCTTTCTGCGCGCGATGGCATGACGAGAACGCGACCAAGTGCGAAGGCGCGCCTGGCCGGCATGGCGCCCGTGAAGCGGACCCGGTTGTCGAGACCCAGTGCTGCCGCCTTTTCGCGGAAGGCGGCCGCGTCCGGGCCCTCGCCGACGATAACGGCTGTCGCGGGCGTTGACCCGTCCAGGCGTGATAGCGCTTCGAGCAGGAGATCGACGCCTTTCAGATGCCGCAGTTCGCCGACGAAGACGAAGTCGGCGGCATCGCCAGCGGGCGCGACGGGTTGAAGCTCATCCTCGCCAATGCCGTTGTGAATGATGCGGGTTGCGACTGGCACTCTCAGATCAACGTTGCGCGCGTAGACGTCGCCCGCATAGGCACTCTCAAAAATGATGCCGCTGGTGGCCGCTGCAAGTCGTCGCTCGAGGCCCATGAAGATGCGACCCTTGAGCGAAGCTGGCGCGTAGTGAAGACTGCCGCCGTGCGGCGTATAGAATGCAGAGAGATTACCGCCACGGCGCCGCACCGCTGCTGCGGCCAGCCGGGCATAGGCACCGCCTTTGGCGCCGTGGCCGTGCAACACGTTGGCGGAGGTAGCACGCGCATGTGCCGTCACCGCTCGCGTCGCTTGCACGTCGCGCCAGTCGATCTCGCGCGCCATCGGCGTTTTGAGCACTCCGAGGGCTAGCGACGGCGCGAGCTCGTCGAGGCGGGTCTGGGTCAGACTGTCGTTGGCGCGGGCGTCGCAGACGATGCCGACGAGGTGGCCGCGGCGCGACTGCTCACGGGAGAGATCGCGCACGTGTCGGAACAGGCCACCCACCGGGGCCCTGAGAACGTGCAGGATCTTGAGCGGCGGCGGCATTGTGCGTCTCCCGCGGGAGCCCGTGCCCCTACAGGAAACGTTCGTACACGTAGACCGTATCGCCCGGCTTAACGACGTAGTCGGCGGGCGCCTCGATCTGCTCGACGAAGCCGTTGATGCGGCGCGTGATACGGAACGTGCGATCGCTCGCCCGCTCCGAGTAGCCGCCGGCAATGGCGATCGCGGTCTGGATCGTCATGCCCGACACATAGGGGTACTGTCCTGCATTCTTCACTTCACCCAGGATGAAGAACGGACGGTTCTGCTGCACGTCCACGGTCACCTGCGGGTTGCGGACGTACTCGGTGCCGAGCCGGCGGCGAATTACACCTTCGAGATCGAACGTGGTGAGCCCGCGCGCCTTGACGGCGCCGATGAGGGGGACGGTGATCATGCCGCCGTGGTCGACGGTATAGATGCGCGACAGGTTGGGCTGGCCGTAGACGAATACGCGCAGCCTGTCGGCGGTATCGAGAAGGTAGGGGCCATCCGTGGTGGCGACCGCATGCGGTGCCTGGGGAACGCCGGGCGCGTCACCGGGATCGCCGAAGCCTGAGTGTGCCGACGTGGCGACGACCGGCGGCGCCATCGGGGTCGGATATCCCTCTGCAGCGGGGGGCGCGGCGACGGCAACGGCGCGCGGGCCGTCGTCGAACACGCTGATGGCGTCCGCGATCATGTCGCCATCGTGCGCGCATCCCGCAAGAAGCAGGGCAAACACAGTTGGCAGCGCAACGCGAAGGGAAGACATGGCGATCGACCTCTGAAAGAATGAGTTCTTGACGCCATTAAAGAGGGCCAAGGTTAAAAAATGCTTTGGTGCTGACCTTTTTCGGCACGGCCGCGCGGCTCCTTAACAGATTGATTACCCGGCGACGTTCTAATCCGAGGCAATCGTCAATCCCTGTTTGGGGCTTCCCATGCGCGCCACGAGCCACGCCACGCCCGATGACATCGACATCACGTCCGTATGGGGCGCACTTAAAAGGAGCGCTCGCGGGCTCATACTGACGAGCCTCGCCGCTGGCGGTCTCACCTTCACGGCGCTGTCGATGATGGCGCCACGCTATCTCTCAGAGGCGCAGCTGCAGGTCGTGGCGAAGGAGACAGCCAATCCCTTCACCTCGCCCAAGCGTGAAAGTGCAGCCGACACCGCCGTGCAGGTCCGCGTCGACAAGGAGGCTGTCAACACGCACGTGCGGGCGTTGATGTCGCCGGATCTCGCCAACAGGATTGCCACCGAGCTGAAGCTTGCCCAATTGCCCGAGTTCAACTCGGCGCTGGGGCCGGTCGACAGCTTCGATCGCTTGCAGCGGCTTGTCGGCTTGTCCGGTCCGCGGCCTGGCGAGAGCGAGCGCGATCGGGTGCTCAACTCGTTCTTCAAGCGCCTGGAGGTCTATTCGCCCAAGGAAAGCCGCTTCATTGGCGTCCGCTTCTCATCCATCGATCCGGAGCTTGCCGCCTCCGTGGCAAACGCGCTCGCCGAGACCTATCGCGGCTCGCTCGCCCAGCAGACGGTCGTGGAAACCGACGAGGTCCAGAAGGCGCTCGAGCCCAAGATCGCGCGCATGCTGGAGGAAGTGGCCGCCGCCGAGGCCGCGATCGAACGCTTCAAGGGCGCCAAGGACATCTTCAAGGGCGGACCGCAGAAGACGGGGCTCAACGAGCAGCAGCTCGGGGAGCTGACGGCCGAGCTGACCAAGGCCAAGGCTGCACGCAGCGAGGCTGAAGCGCGGGCGCGGTCGGCGGCCGAACTCATGCGCGCGGGCAGCGCCGACGCCCTGCCCGACGTGCAGAAGTCCCCGCTCATCCAGAACCTCGTGCAGCAGCGCGTGCGCCTGGAGCGCGAGATATCGGAGCTTTCGGCGACGCTTCTTCCTGGTCACCCGCGGATGAAGCAGCTCAACGCCGATCTCGACGGCCTAAGGCGCCAGCTCGCCGGCGAGATCCGCAAGCTCGTCGACAGTCTGGAGAAGGAGGCCAAAGTCGCCGCCTTTCGCGAGGGCTCCATCGCCAAGAGCATCGACGAGATCAAGAGCCAGGTCGTGACGGCTTCGACCGACGAGGTGGAACTGCGTCAGCTCGAGGCTGTCGCCAAGTCCAAGCGCGCCGAGCTCGAGCGCCTGCAGGCCCAGTTCGAAGCCAACCGTGCACGTGCCGACAGCCGGGTCGTGCCGATCGAGGCCCAGATCCTTTCACAGGCGCGCGCTTCGAGCGTTCCGGTGTTTCCGAAGAAGGGGCCGTACACTGCGCTGGTCGCTCTGGCGACGCTGCTTTTCGGCATCGCCTGGGTGGTGACGCGCGCGCTGCTGACAGGCGCCCGTAGCGCCGGCACCAACATGCGCCGCCGGGCCAGCGATCGTGAGCTGCCAAGCGGTCCACCCGCTTCGCCGCCCCCGCTGCCCGCAGCCGCGCGCCTTAGGGACGACGAGCCGTTTTACGATCGTGGCGGCTCCGACGAGGCGACCGTAACGTTTTCCAAGCCCGGATCCACCGTACCCCCTGGACCCGTCGGATCCACCGGGACCGGGACAGGCGGGACCGCCGAGATCGCCACCATTACCAAGCTTGCCCGCTTCATCCGCGACAGCGCTCCCGAGAAGGGCGGCTTCCGGACGCTGATGACAGGTGAATCCGCAACCCTGATTGCGAGCGACGAAGCGATCGATCTCGCCGAGGATCTGACCCGCGATGGGCTGCAGGTCATCATCGTGGACTGGTCCGCGAAGGGCAAGGGCTTCGCCGCAAGCCTTGGGTTCGAGGCGGTTCCAGGCTTCACCGACTTGCTGGCGGGGACCGCCAGCTTCGAGGACGTTGTGCAGGGCGTGCCCGGCAGCGAGGCGCATCTCATCTCGTGCGGTGCGCCGCTACCGGAAGGCAATCTCGAGGACAGCGTCGATCTCGACAAGCTCAACCTGCTGCTCGACGCGCTCGACGAGGCCTATGATCACATCATCGTCGTTGGCGCCCACGATGAAGCCCGCAGCCTATTCGAGGCAATCCAGGGCCGCTTCGACGCCGGCGTAACGGTATGCGACGCCCAGCGGCGCGTCTCGGTTCTGGCCGATCCGCCCGGCACGTTCCTGGGATTTGAGGTTACCGATATTGCGCTGATCCGCTTCGTCCGGTCCGAGGAGAAGGCCAAGGCGTCCCAACGCGTCGTTCGGCGCGAAGGCGGGCGGCTGGAGGCACATCCGGCGGGCAGCTGAGCCTAAGCGTTCCGTTTACCATCAACGGATCGACGGCCTGAGCATCCGAGTTTGGCCGCGATGCCTCGCACGCCGCTTGCATCCGGCTTGCCTCGGCATCTCGTCATTCATCGAGGCATCGAGCAGAAGGCTTGCCGTGAGTCGTCGGTCGACCCAGTTGCTGAAGGCGGCGCTGTCCACCCTGTACTATTCCGGGGCGGGGCGTCTTGCTGCGCCTATCACTGCTGCGCAGGGCGTGGTCTTCATGCTGCATCGGGTGACCCCGGAGCCCGTGGCCGAGTTCGAGCCCAATCGCATCCTCAAGATCACGCCCGAGTTCCTCGACGAGGTGATCCGTCACCTGGTCGAGGAGGGCTATGACATCCTCACCCTCGACGAGCTGCCGCAGCGTCTGGCGCGGCCGGACAACGCCCGACCGTTCGCGTGCTTCACCCTCGACGACGGCTACCGAGACAACCTGATCCACGCCCTGCCGGTGTTCCGCCGTCATGGCATCCCATTCGCGATCTATGTCCCGACTGATTACCCGGACGGCCGCGGCGATCTGTGGTGGATCATGCTGGAACGCGTTGTGCGGGTTTCGACATCGATGATGGTCGACATCGCCGGCTCGCGGCTCACCTACGATACGTCAACGGCTTCCGCCAAGGATCGCGCATTCCACGACATATACTGGCGACTGCGCGGGGGGCCGGAGGAAGCCGCGCGCGAGATCGTAGCGCGCTTGGCCGAGAATGCCGGGCTCGACACCGGCGCCTTGTGTCGGGAGCTGATCATGTCCTGGGACGAGATCCGCCAGGTTGCGCGCGATCCTCTCGCCACCATCGCCGCTCATACGGTGACGCACCGGGCGCTGGCGAAGCTCGATCCGGCCACGCTCGAACGCGAGATCGCCGACAGCGTCGCGCGGCTGGAGGCGGAGCTGGGCCGGCCGTGCCGGCACTTCAGCTACCCCTACGGCTGCGAGGAGAGCGCTGGGCCGCGCGAATTCGAAGAGGCACGACGCGCCGGCTTGGCGACCGCGATGACAACGCGCAAGGGTCTGGTCGGCTTGTCGCACGCCAACGCGCTATGGTCGCTGCCGCGCTTCTCGCTCAACGGCGATTTCCAGGACATGCGCTACGTCCGGGTGATGCTGTCCGGCTTGCCGTTCGCATTGTGGGATGCCGCTTCACGCGTGCGCCGACCGACGCAGGCCGCAGCGTTTGGTTGACGCACAACCAGCCGCTTCCGTCGCAGTCGCCGTCAGCCGCCGCCGACCGCCTCGCCGTTCTCGTCGACATAGGCGATGCGGATCATGTTGGTCGTGCCCGGCGATCCGAGCGGAACGCCCGCCGTTATGAGCAGGCCCTCGCCCGAGCGGACGAAGCCATTGTCGTAGGCGAGTTTGCAGGCCTTGCGCACCATGTCCGACAGCTTGTCGGGATCGCTCGTCAGGATCGCGTGAATGCCCCACACCAGGGTGAGTCGCTGGGCGATGGCGTGCACGGGGGTGAGGCCGATGACCGGCAGGCCAGGGCGCTCGCGCGCGACCCGCAAGGCCGTCGAGCCGGTCGCCGTATAGCAGACGATCGCCGCGAGTTTGACGGTGTCGGCGACGGCATGGGCCGCGGCCGCGATGGCGTCGTGCGCGGTCGCCTGCGGACGGATGTGGGTGGCGTGGACCAGCGAATTGTAGCTCGGATCGTTCTCCACCTTGATGGCGATGCGGTCCATCATCTGGATCGCTTCGACGGGGAACTGGCCCACGGCCGATTCCGCCGAAAGCATCACGGCGTCGGCGCCATCGAAGACGGCGGTCGCCACATCGGAGACTTCGGCGCGCGTCGGCACCGGTGAGGCGATCATGCTTTCCAGCATCTGAGTGGCGACGACCACGGGCTTGCCCGCCGCGCGTGCCTCGCGCGTGATGCGCTTCTGCAGGCCCGGCACGCTCTCGACCGGCATTTCCACGCCCAGGTCGCCGCGCGCGACCATGAAGCCGTCGGCCGCGGCGATGATCGCGTCGAGATCGTCGATTGCCGAAGGCTTCTCCACCTTCACCATGACCGCGGTACCGGTGGTGATGAGCTTGCGCACCTCCACGACGTCCTCGCCGCGCTGGACAAAACTCAGCGCCAGCCAGTCGGCACCCAGATCGAGCGCACAGTTGAGGTCGGCATGATCCTTCTCGGTCAGCGGTCCGACCGGCAGGATGGTGTCCGGCAGGCTGATGCCCTTGCGGCTCGACAGCGGTCCGCCGACCCGAACCTGCGCGGTAATCCGGTCGTCGCGTGCCTCGGTCACCTGCATGCGGATCTTGCCGTCGTCGAGCAGCAGCGTGTGCCCGGGCTCCACGGCCTCGAAGATCTGCGGATGCGGTAGGAACACGCGGCTCGCCGAGCCGGCTGTCTCAGTGCGGTCGAGATGAAAGAGCTGGCCTTCCGTGAGCTGAGCGCGCCCGCCGTCGAACTCACCGAGGCGGAACTTGGGTCCCTGCAGGTCGGCGAGGATGCCGATGGGGCAGGAATACTTCTTGGACACGGCCCGCACGTTGAACACGAGTTCGCGCGCCAGATCGTGCGACGAATGGCTCATGTTGACGCGAAAGACGTCGACTCCGGCGAGGAACAGGCGCTCCATCATCTCCGGGCTGGACGAGGCCGGTCCCAGCGTGGCGACCAGCTTAACGCGCCTGTTGCGTCGCATTCCTCTCGTTCCCCCCGTCTTCCGGATCCGTGAGCCGGATCGTCCAGTCCTTGGCTTCGCCCGTATCGACCTCGAAGAAGCCCGTCCGCTTATACCCGCGATCGGGGCAATCCTGAACGCCCTTGATGACAAACGATTTGTCCTGGGTGCACATGAAGTTCGTGCCGACCCACTCGCCGCCGCGGTCATAGTCGACGGCATGCACATAGATGAAACGGCTGGGTACTGCGCCCTTCAGCAGCGTCTCGCAGGTTCGCGAGGCGACGTTCCACCAGCCTTCGGTCGCCCAGCCTTCTTGGTTCTGGTAGCCGATGGCGACGCCGACACGGCTTTCGGTCGAGTTGCACAGCTTGAGATCGGCTGCGGCCGGTGCGGCGGAAAGCACGAGCATCAGCACGGCAAAACGCGCGCTGCGGCCGGTCCTTCGGCGTTCGTCGGAATATTTCGTCACCTGTCCCTCGGTCGTGATCGCCGGCCTGCGCTTCCCGCTGTTCCGCTTGGCCCGCCGGCGGTCCGTCAGGGATCGATAAGTATGACGCGGAAGTCGTTGACGTTGGTCTGCGTGGGGCCGCATTCCACAAGGTCCCCGATGGACCGGAAAAACCCCGTGGAATCGTTGTTGGCAAGGAACTTGGCGGCATTGAGATCGCACGCCGCCGCGCGGTGGAGCGTATCGGGCAGAACCATTGCTCCGGCCGGGTCGCTGGCGCTGCCAGCGCCACCGTCCGTTCCGTCCGTGTCACCCGCAAGTCCGCAAATCCCGGGCGTGCCGTCGAGCGTGATCGCCAGCCCGAGGGCGTATTCCTGATTGGGGCCGCCCTGGCCATCACCAACGACGGTCACGGTCAATTCTCCGCCCGACATGATGGCGAGCCGCTCTCCCCTGGCCCTGGCGGCAAGCGCACGGGCCGCCTGCTCGCGGGCCACGTCGCGCGCCTCGCCTTCAAGGGCGTCGCCGAGGATCTCGACGCGATACCCTGCTTCGGTTGCGATGCGGGCCGCGGCCTCGAGGGAGGCCTTAGGTGCCGCAACCATCACATAGGTCGCGCTGGCGAGCTTGGGGTCACCCGGCTTCAGTGTCTCGTTACGCTCGTCGGCAAGTGCCGCTGCGATCTCGGAGGGCGGCGTGATGCGGTAGCGGGTGATAACGTCGCGTGCCTCCTGCAGCGTCGTCGGATCGCCGACCGTCGGGCCCGATCCAATGGCCGCCGGGTCGTCGCCCGGCACGTCGGATATGGCGAGCGAGATGAGACGTGCGGGATAAGTTGCGGCGGCGAGCTTGCCACCCTTGACCGCCGACAGATGCTTGCGCACGCAATTCATCTCGGTGATGCGCGCGCCCGAGCGCAGGAGCTGCTTGGTGAGCGCCTGTTTGGCCTCGAAGCTGATGCCCGCGGCCGGAGCGGACCACAATGCGGAGGCGCCACCCGACATCAGCGCCAACACCAGATCGTTGGGGCCGGCGGTACGGGCGAGCGTCAACGCGCGCTGCGCCGTCTCGATGCTCATCTTGTCGGGAACGGGATGGCCTGCCTCGACGACCTCGATGATTTCTGTCGGCAGGCCATAGCCGTGCCGTGTCGTGACGAAGCCGGAGATACGATCAGCAAGACCCTGCGCCGCATAGTGGCGCTCGGTTGCCTGCGCCATCGCGGCGGCTGCCTTGCCGGCGCCCACGACGATGATGCGCCCGCCTTCGGGCACCGGCGGCAAATGTGGCGGCACACACGTCGCCGGATGCGCAGTGGCCACGGCCGCCTCGTAGAGCTTCATCAGGAAGGCACGGGATTGGGCGTGGCTTGCGGACATTTTCGAGGGTCCTTGTTGTTGGAGCGGGGTAGCCCGGATGTCTCGTGTTTGCGAGATCGGACGGGCGGCGTCAAGCGGTGGGACGCATGCGTCCCGCGACGCCGCGGACGGCGGCCGGATGCGGCGCTGTTGCAGTGGCGACGAACCGGCGCCCGCTCTATAGTGTTCGGCCATGCACGACAGGGTTTGCCCAAGCGACGCGCCGCGCATAGCCGCGCTTCAGACCGACACGTTTCGCATTCTGCCCGGCCGCGCGGATGCGGGTCTGATGCTTCTATGCGATCATGCGGAGAACACGGTGCCGGCAGCGTACGGCACGCTCGGCCTTCCCGAGGCGCAGCTGCAACGGCACATCGCCTACGACATCGGCGCGGCCGCAGTCGTTGAGGCGCTGTCGCGCGCGCTCGACGTGCCGGCGATCCTGACGCGCTTCTCGCGCCTGCTCATCGACCCCAACCGGGGCGAGGATGATCCGACGCTCATCATGCGGCTGTCGGACGGCGCCGTCGTGCCGGGAAACCGCACGCTCGACCCGGCGGAGCGCGCGCATCGCATCGACACCTACTATCGGCCCTATCACACGGCAATCGACCGGGTGATCGACGAGATGAGCCTGCGGCATCCCCATCCCGCGCTGCTTTCCATCCACAGCTTCACAGAGCTGTGGCGTGGCGCGATACGGCCGTGGCAGGTCGGCATTCTTTGGGACGCGGACGACCGGCTCGCCGGGCCGCTGATCGACACGTTCGTTTCCGCCGGCGACCTGCTGGTGGGCGACAACGAGCCCTATACGGGCAAGCTGCGTGGTGACTGCATGTGGCAGCACGGGACGCAGCGCGGCCTGCCGCATGCGATCATCGAGATCCGCCAGGACCTGATCCGCGATGCCAGGGGGCAGTCGGACTGGGCCGAACGCGTCGCGAAGGTGATGCGGGCCGTCGCGCACCGACGTGGACTGGCGCTCGATCTGCCAGTGGTGCCTGCCGCTGCAGCCGAGAGCGCCCCGGTTGCCGCTGGCGGCTTCACGCCGGGGTCTCACGGGCCTATATGAGCACGGCAGTTTCG
Source organism: Hyphomicrobiaceae bacterium (assembly GCA_050250815.1). GTDB lineage: Bacteria > Pseudomonadota > Alphaproteobacteria > Rhizobiales > Hyphomicrobiaceae > JAEUMD01. The sequence goes on along the minus strand of JBFWNY010000005.1, from coordinate 23,688 downwards.
TGCTTGGCGCTGCGCGGGCACGTCTGCCGGCGTCCACAGGCATGCGAGGAGAACCATGCCCGAGATCGACAACGACACGCGCATCGCGCTCGAGGCCGCCGCCTTCCGCCGGCTTCTCGATCACCTGCGCACACGCACCGATGTTCAGAACATCGACATGATGAATCTGGCAGGCTTCTGCCGCAACTGCCTCGCCAACTGGTACATGGACGCGGCACGCGACAAGGGGATTGCGCTCGACAAGCCGGGTGCCCGCGAGATCATCTACGGCGAGCCCTACGACCAGTGGCAGGCCAAGCACCAGAAAGAGGCCTCGCCCGACAAGCTTGCCGCCTTCGAGAGCAACCGTCCCAAGGACCATTGAGCCGCGGCCCGCGCCGCGACCACGATTGCCCGGCATGGAACCACGCCCGTGACGCAGCGCATTCTTCCGGTCGCGGCACTGATGCTGGGTTCCGCGCTGCTGTTGTTTGCCGGCGGTCTCAACACGCTTGTCCTACCACTGCGCGGCATCGGTGAGGGCTTCTCCGCGCTGTCGTTGGGTCTACTCGGAACGAGTTGGGCAGCCGGTTACGTGGTCGGCTGTCTGACCATGCCGCGGCTCGTTGCCCGGGTCGGGCATATCCGGGCCTTTTCGGTGATGGCCTCGCTTGCGGGCATCGCGGTACTGGCTTCGCTGCTGATCGTGTCTCCTGTTGCCTGGGTCGGCCTTAGGGCGGTCTCGGGCTTCTGCTTTTCTGGCGCGGCAATGATCGTCGAGGGCTGGCTCGCGCAGCACAGCAATCCGGCTCATCGCGGCCGTATCTTCGGCCTCTACACGATGATCAACCTGTTCGCGACCACGGCCGGACAGATGGCGCTGAGCATGGGCAATCCCATGGGGCCTGAGCTGTTCGTCGTCGCCGGCATCGTCTACATGCTGGCGCTGATTCCGCCGGCGCTGTCCTCCACCGCGCAGCCCGCCGCTCTCGTTGAGACGCGCCTCGACGTGCCCGCGCTGTACCGCCGCTCACCGGTGGCGGTCGTGGGCGTGTTCATGGTGGGAATTTCCAACGGCGCGTTCGGCACGCTGGCCGCGGTCTATGCCGCCGGACTTGGCCTCGACCTTGCCACCGTGGCTCTGTTTAGCAGCCTCCCGATCCTGGCGGGTGGCCTGGCGCAGCTTCCCATCGGCTACGCATCGGACCGTATGGACCGCCGGACCGTGCTGGCGGTCGTGGCGTTCGTCGCCATGCTGGCGGACCTGGTGTTCGTGCTGGCCCGGCCTCAGTCGGCGATGGCTGTTCTGGCCTTCGCCGGTGTTCTGGGAGCTGCGATCTTTTCGATGTATCCAGTTATCCTCGCTCATGCCAACGACCATGCGCCGGGCGACAATCACATCGCCATAAGCGGCGGTCTGCTGGCGGTCTTCGGCGTCGGCGCGATGGTCGGGCCGCTGCTGGCGGGCCTGGTGATGCAGTCGGTGGGCGGGCACGGGCTGTTCGCGATGACGGCTGCGGCGCACGCGGTACTCATCACGCATCTGCTTTGGCGTATGACGCGCCGCGTCGCGGTGCCGCCGGAGGAGAAAGCAGTGTTCGTGGCGACGCCTCCGGCTCGCACCATGACCCCGCAGACGGCAGTGCTGCTGCCGCTCGGCGACACCCCCGCGGGCCCGGCCGGGGAAGCGAATCCCACGACGCCCGATTCTGGATAGGCGCCGCGAGCGCCGTGTTGCTGCAAAACCTCTGGATCGCTCTCCGCGCCGCCTTGTCTCGGTCCCGGGCGGCGCCTAACGTCCCGGGCAAGCCGGCTGAGGGGCCGGCGCGGGCAAGTGGACGCGGCAGTTCGCAGCGTGAATCAAGCCCGTCCAGGCGAATCGATCGAGCGGGGTTGCCATGACGACGCTTCAGGCTTCGGCGCAGAACCAATTGCGCCAATTCGTCGAGCAGATCGAGCGGCTCGAAGAGGAGAAGAAGGCGATTGCCGGCGATATCCGCGATAAGTACGCGGAGGCCAAGGCGCTGGGCTTCGATATCAAGGCGCTGCGCCAGATCGTTCGATTGCGGAAGAAGTCTCAGACCGAACGGCAGGAGGAAGAGTCGATCCTCGAGGTCTACATGCACGCCCTTGGGATGCTGGGCGGGGCGCCTTCGGAGGCCGCCGTGGACGCTTTCATGGCCGCCGAGTGAGGGTGCAAGTCCACTGCCCTCGACGGGAATGCGAAGAGCGCCGAGTTGACACCGGCACTCTTGGCAATTGTACGTCGCTCGATCGGACAAGTTCTGCTCGGAGAGGCGGGCGTCCCGGTCCCGGTCGGCGCCAGGCCGGAACGCCCAGCGGTGGACCAGGGCTTGGACCCCCTACTCCGCCGCTGATTTGTCATTGATCGATACCCCCGGCGGATCGATCAGGTCCAATCGAAGTTTGTCTTCGTCTTCATAAGTTGCGATGATAGCCTTCCGCCCAGCAACCGGCGGCGGAGGCGGCACGCATGCCCGCGGCAATTCACATCACTCTGAAGCAGTTGCGCTACTTCGATGCGCTGGCACGACTGCAACATTTCGGCCGCGCGGCCGAGTCGTGCGCGGTCACCCAGCCGGCGCTCTCCATGCAGATCCGCGAGCTGGAGCAGGCGCTGGGCTTAGAGCTTATCGAGCGCACCCGGTCAGGCGCCCAGTTGACGGACAAGGGCCGCGAAATCGCGCGGCGAGCGGCGCGAGTCCTCGGCGATGTACGCTCTCTCGTCGAATACGCCCAGCATGCCGACAGCCTGCTCGTCGGGCCGTTGAAACTCGGCGTAATTCCTTCCATGGCGCCCTACCTGCTGCCGCCGCTGCTGCCCCTGGTGCGCAAGCAATATCCCGACCTCGAGCTGCACGTTAGGGAGACGCAAACGGCGACACTCGTCGATGAGCTGACTGGCGGCAAGATCGATTGCGTGCTGCTCGCTCTGCCCATCGAACACGCCGATATCGAGACCGAGGAGTTGTTCGTCGACCGCTTCCTGTTGGCATTGCCGGAGTCGCGGCGGCTGTCGGGACGCGTCCGGGCGACCAAGGACATGATCCAGGGTGAGCACCTGCTCCTGTTGGAGGAAGGGCACTGTCTGCGCGACCAGGCGCTGGCCTATTGCGCGTTGACGCAGGTCGATGCCGTCAACACGTTCGGTGCATCGAGCCTTTCCACCATCGTCGAGATGGTCGCAGCGGGCTACGGCATCACGCTGTTGCCCGAGATGAGTCTCGCCATCGAGGCGCGGGCCCGGCCGCTGACGCTGGTGCCGTTTGCAGACCCCGAGCCGTTCCGCAGTGTTGGCCTGGGCTGGCGCAACTCAAGTCCGCGGAAGGCCGATTTCCGCGAGCTGGGACGGCTGTTCAAACGCGCGTGGCCCGGTGTCGAGAAAGCGGCCGCGAAGGCCTACGAGGCGCATCGCGTGCCGCGTTGACGGGATGCTGAGTGCCACCCTGGGCTTCAGCGCGCGCTGGTGCGTACTGCACGGCGCGGCAGCCCGGCATCGCTCTCAGGCAGCCGTTCCAGCATCGACAGGTCGACGGCGCTGCCTTTGAACTCCTGCGCCCACATGAGCTGGGCCACCTGTTGGCCGGGCCGCAGGCGCATGGGTAGCGCATCGCTGTCCGCACCCAGCAGTTCGAGGGTGCGTCCGACATCGGGCTGGATCATGCCGGTGAGCACCGGGTCGTCCGCGGAGGCGGTGTGAGTGAGCAGTGGCGCCACGGGGAACGGGCGGTAGGACATCTCGTCGGGATGCTCCTCGTCGAACTCGGGCGCCGCGGCAAAGCCGGTCGACCAGCCCTGCTCGATGAAGTCGGTGATCGAGCGCGGCGCGTCCGCGGAGGCTGCGGGTTGACCGAGAGAGGCGACGCGCGGCGCTTCGCGCGTGGGCGCCTCCGCCGGGGCAGCGGCAAGCGAAGGCGCGGGCAGGCTGCCACCTGTAAGGTCGGGAAGGTTGCTGCGTGCCGCACGGCGCAAGACGGGCTTGGGCTCGCTCACGAGGCGTGGTGCGGGTGCGAATGAGGCGAGCCGGAACAGCGAGGCCAAGCGGTCGCGATCCTGATCCGAGACGGCGGCCACGGCGCGAGGCGCGGGGGCCGGGGCAGCTTCGGCTGCTGGCGCAGCGATGCGCGGTGTCGCGCGCCAGCCGTTGGCCTCGGCGGAGGCGGCGTCGGCGACAGGCCGCGCGGGTCGCGTCGCCGGACGAGGGGCGGCGACGAGTGCCAGGGCGTCGGTGCCGAGCGAGGCCACCTGACGCTCCAGAGGCTTGGCGGGTTCGGCGGCCGGTGCTGGACGTGCGCCTGCATCAGCGACCATCGTCGCAGTGCGCTTGCCGGAGCGGACATCGAAGAAGGCTGCGACCTGATCGGCGAGTTCGCGATACTTCGATTTGGCGACGAGGTGATCGGAGCGCGTCACGGGGCGTCCGTCGGCCGGCGTATGCTTGGAGTTTCCATTGGGAAACAGCAGCGCCAGCTCGTAGCGCGGGATGCGTGGCCAATGGCGCACGCGGCCGGTGTCGAAGTGGACGAAAGGCACGCCGGAGGTTGGGTAGTAGCCGACGCCGCCCTGCTGCCGAACGAGGCCCGAATAGCGCATTTGCTTCAGCGGCACGTCGGGGAAGTGGACATCGGCGGCCTTGCCAAGAATGTGCTGGCTGAATTTTGCCTGCCCACCGCCGCCGCGGCGCAGCTTCTCGTTGGTCTTGGGTGAGCGGTAGCCGGAGATGACGTGGATCGGCTCCTTGGAGCCCAGTTCCTCATGCACTTCCCAGATCAGGTCTATGAGCTCGGGATCCATGGTGGTCGCTTCGTCGCGCCGCCAGTCCCGCATCATCCAATCGATCTTCTTCATCGCATCGGCATCGCGCTTGCCGTTGCGCATGTAGGTGACGCTTAGCGTCTCCTTGGTGTGGATATTGTAGAAGGAGAGTGTGCGCTCGTCGTCGCCGCGGGCGACGAGGCCCTTCGCTCCGACGCCCAATAGGATGACGCACGCGGAAACGCCCGCGAGTAGAACTCGTGCGCTGGCCCTCACGATATGCTCCCCGTCCCGTAGTGCTGCAAATGCCGTCGTACGGGTCCTGTCCACCCGTCCGTGGCGGTCTTACCGCCTCCGGCATCCGGCAAAAGACTTCGCTAACGTTAACCCCCAACCCCTTAAAGGAGAGTAAGACCAGCGAATCGGGGCTGAAATGCGGTCGGCACCGACGCGGCTTGCGTCCGGTCATCGGGGACGGATGGACGCTGCACCTGTTTGCAGACGCGGCCACGCCGGTCTGTCCCACGAGGCGGACCCTCGTCTTCACGAAGAAGATGGGACACGCGGGGCGGCGTGCCTCAGAATCCGCCGAACAGGGTCTGGAAGAAGTCGCCCAGAGCGTTCGATCCCGGGCTCGAGACCTGCGGCCTCACGTACTCTACCGGCAGCAAGTGGTCACGGTGGACCGGCATCTCGCCCCAGCGGCCGGCAAGAGCCAGACGGATGCGCTTCTCGTGGCTGTAGATGTCGGGCTTCGACTTCAGCTCGCCGTCCTCGTCGACCCACGCTGTGAAGTAAGTCACGTGCACCGGGATCTTGCTTTCAAGCTGGATCTTGTTGTCCTCGGGTCCGCTGTCGAGGGTGCTCTGCACCTTGTCCGCGCTCCAGCCCTTGTCCTCGCGCAGCACGACCTCGGCGAGCTTCATCGGGTTGCGCACGCGCATGCAGCCGTGGCTGAAGGTGCGCTGCGAGGAATTGAACAGCTGCTTTGTTGGAGTGTCGTGCATGTACACCTGGTGCTTGTTGGGGAACAGGAACTTGACGACCCCCAGCACGTTGCCGCCGCCCGGCGGCTGGTAGACGTGGTAACGGCGGATGTCGGCACGGCTCCAGTCGACCTCGGTCGGGTCGACGTCGCGGCCCTTGTACTGGATGCGCAGGCCGTGGCGGGACAGCGTCGAGCCGCGTGCCAGACTGGGCAGCAACTCGCGCACCTTGATCGACTCCGGCACGCCCCAGAACGGGCGGAACACGACCGTCTCGAGTTCGTGCGAGAAGACCGGCGTCTGCTTGTCGATCTCGCCTGAGATGATGCGTTCCTCGTGGATGACCTTGCCGTTCTTGACGACGCGGACGAGGAACTCGGGCAGGTTGACCCAGACATGGACGTCGCCCATGTCCTGGGGCATCCAGCGCCACGCCTCCATGTTGGCGATGATCGCCCCTTCGTCGATGCGCCGCTCGCCGCCGTTGAGCGCGGCGCGCGTGTTGCGGCCGACGAGACCGTCGACGCTCATGCCGTTGTCGCGCTGGTAGGCCTTGACCACCTCCTCGAGCGCCTTGTCGTAGTACTGCGCGTCGCCCGGAGTGCCATCCTCCTTCGCCGGAGCCGAACCGGCCTTGAGGCGCTGGCGCAGAATGGCGACGTCCGCATGGGTCTTGCCCGGTGCGAGCAGTGGGCCGCTGGCGGGCATCACGACGGGCTCGTCGGCGACCTCAGCCGATTTGCGAAGTTGGGCGAGCTTGTCCTTCAGGCGCAGGAAACCCGCGTGCTGCGGCTGATATCCGACGAGCGTCGCTGCCGGATCGGAGGAACCGGCAAGGCTGGCCAGCACTTCTGCGGGCGGCACGAGCTGCGGGTCACGGTCGAGATAGGAACTCATCTGCCGAGGATCGGGGATGCGGCCGCCACGCGCATAGCGCGCATACTTGAGGGCCGCCGCTGAGACCAACAGCTCAACTCCAACCTGCGGCGCCTCGGGGAGCGCCGCCGACAGATCGAATGCCGGAACGTCGAAATCCTTTGCCGAAAGGCCCCAGGCATCGGCGTCTCGGATTGCGGCGATTACCGACATCGCCGCAGTCGACGGCTTGCCGGATGCGAGCCATAGCGGCGCCTGCCGCTCGGCATAGAACTTGGCCAGCGCGTTGCGATCGGCAATTTCGGCATCGCTCAAACCCTTGACCGGTTCGGCGAGCGAAGCCCGGATGGCGGCAAGCAATGCTTCGTGTCCTGTCGGTGCCGTCACCGCCGGTGCACCCGAGGCGGCCGTGGGCGCCTCGGTTGGCTGGTTCGCAGCCGGTACCCGCGGCTCTTGCGGCATGGCCGTGTCGATCGTGCGCTGGGCTGGGGTGGCCTCGCCTGCTCCGCCGGATGTGGCGGCGGCTGCTCCGTGAGGCGTCGCGGACCGCATCTGAGCCGGCCAGACGACCGGCTGTTCGGTTGTTGCAGCGCTCGGCGTCAAACTTCCCTGCGTGGCGACGGCATCGGGGGCCTGCGGGACTGCTGTGGCGGGGGCATTCGCTTGCCCATCCTGGGCCGCCGCCGGAGCGGTGAGCGACAGCGCGGCGGTCAGCAGGAGCGCGGCGTGCAGGCGACGAAGCATGAATCCCTCCCTTTAGCGCCGCAACGCTAATGGACGCGCCGGCACAGTTCCAGGGAGGCAGCTTCACGAACGAGTGTGGCCACAGTTGGCGGCGGCGCGGTGTTGCAAGAATACACGTGCTGGCGCCGCCGCAGGGGCCGGTCAAGGCAGGTCGTGCCGGCGAAAGCTAGAGGCCGGGGCAGTTCAACTTGGAAAAGTGCACGACCTTGCCGCCGCAAGTCGTCTGCAGCCAATTGCAATTCTCGAAGTAGATGCGCTTGCGCGAGCAGTTGCCGCGGTGGGCGCTGGTGGAGCCGCTGTTCCAGTTGCGCTCTGCCTTCTTGGCCGCGATCGGGGTCACGCTGCTGCCCCCATCCAGATGCGTGGCCAGCGGTGAGGCACCAGCGGCACCCGACATCGCGAGGACGGCCGCGAGCACGGCGGCGGAGGCAAGTGAGGATGCGGTCAGGAAATAGGCGGAAGAAGGGGACATCGAAGGACCTCGGGGGTTCGATTGAACGATCGCCGGAGCCGAAGTCGCACGATGTCAGCCCCTGCAACCCGTAAGTCGCCTGGGCGGTCGAAAAGGTTCGAACTGGAAATCTTAGACGTGCCCTGCGGTAGCGAGACCACCGATGTCGGGTGCCTCGCAGGTCGCTAGGGGCAGCTCAGCTTTTTTAAGCCGGCAAGGCGGCCGCTGCACAAGGTCTGCAACCAGGTACAGTTGTTCTTCCTGACGACTTGGGTGGTGCAGCCACCGCCGCCTCGCGATTGGCCGCCGCGGCTGTTTCTCACCGCACGCTTCGCCTGCACATAGGTCACCACATTGCCAGGGGCGCCGCCAATCGCAGCCGGGCCCGCAGGGGCTGCAGTAGCACCGCGCGCGCTCGTTGCCGGCTGGACCAAGACGGCTGCCGCGATCGCGATCATCGAAATGGTGGTGCGATTGAGAGCGAGGGACATGTGCAACCTCCAGGTGTTTGGCTCCTGGGTCCCGCCATAAAGCGGCGAGCGCGGACATCCACCCTAACACCCAACGTGTGATCCAGCAAAAAGGGCTGACGATTCATTGGCCGGGCTGTCGCCGAGCTTCGGCCGCGCAACCGGAAAAAGGGGGCTTTTGCCAAGTTAGTTCAAATGTCCGAGTCCAACGATAGGGAATGGGAACAGGTTGGGGCGTAATCTGACGATGAACAGCAAGTAGCTTTCGCGTGGAGGCGAAGTAAATGCGTAAATCTCTCCTGGCCATCGTCGCGGCATCCGCAGCCTTTGGTACCGCCCCGGCGCACGCCGTCGACACGACGGTGCCGTTCACGGCACTCGTGACGTCGTCGTGCGTATTGACGGTCGGCACGCCCGGCCTGCTCGGCGCCGACGACGACTTCTCACAGCTGAGCTCGAAAAATGCCGGTGGTGTACCCGGCACCGTCACGGCCGTCACGACCGGCGCCGGGTTCGAGGTGAGCGCGATCGCGCCGACCTCGTTCTCTCAGGCGCCTGCCGGCGGCAACGACGACGTCACGTTCGCGGCCACGTACGAAGCGTCGGGCGCGACCTCGATCGGTGAGATCCTGGGCGATACCGCAAGTTCTCTCAACTTCGGCATCACGTCGATGACCGTGAACCTCGAGGCGAACAAGTCGGCGGGTGCTTTCCCGGCTGGCGCCTATACCGCCGAGGTGATCGTGCGGTGCGAGTAAGTCTGCAACTCGGCCTGGCCGCCATCGCTTCGGCGATGGCGGTCGCGCCTGCGGCTCCGGCCTGGGCCCAGGCGATGTCGCCGATGCGCGGTGAGGTGAAGAGCTTTTCCGACCAGTTCGCCGTCCGCGTCTTCCCGATGAATCCCTATCAGCACCGCATCAAGGTCGAGGTGCGTGTCTACGACGAAACCTTCGCTCCTGTGCGTGCAGCCGTGCATCCGGCTGAGACGATGCTGGCGCCCAACGGAAATCGCAGTGTGCTCGTCATGGTGCCGTTCGACGGCAAGACGCAGCGCAAGGTCAGGGTCTGTACGGAAGCTGTGCCCTTGCAGAACAAGACGCAGAGAGTGAGAACACAGATATGCGGTCGCTTCATCGCAACCCGCCTGCAATGAGAGCCCTGCTGCCGGCCCTGGCGATTTTCGTCGGTTGGGTCGAGAGCGCAGCGTCACAGACACTTGGCACCAATTCAAACCCGTACTTCTATTCCAACCAGACCTACACCTACGGCATGAACCTGCCTCAGGTTCCCATCCCGCATGGACAGGACGAAGTGCGTTCGGCCGATGGCACAACCTGTCGCTCGAGCATGTCGAGCAATAGTGCCTATCTCGACGTCGGTGCGATCGGCTCGCAGGGTTACGGCGGCGAGTTCGACCAGGGCACGTTCTATGGGCGGATCATCGTTCCGCTTGGCGAGACGCCGCGGCGTATCGACTGCACCAAGCTCTACGAGTTGGAGATCCAGCGTCTACGACACGAACTGAGCCTGGTGCGAGCCGGCGTCGGATCGATGACGCCGCTGGCGGCCGATGGCCAGCCGGTGACCAACGCTGCGGTCGGTGCGGCTCCCGCCGTCGCCGACGAGCCGCCGTCCAAAGCCGCCGTCAAGCGGCGGTCGGACAAGGCGGCTGCCAAGTCGAAATCAAAAACCGCGGGCGCCAGCAGCTGGGCGAATTCGGGTTGGGGCACGTCGGGCTGGAAGGAGCGCTCCAATCTTGGCGCGCCGATTGACAATGCCGTACCGGCCGCGCCGCGCCAGCGCGAACGCAGGGGCGCAAACACCACTGTTGCGGCCGACATAACCCGTGCCGCGGGTTGGGAGCCCGTGGTTGTGATGTACCGGCCCGCGAGCGATTGATCGGTCTCAACCAGCCGACGGGGCGCGCGACGTGAAAAAGGCCCGCTGCTGGGGGAAGCAGCGGGCCCTCAACGCCCATGCAAGGTTGCGATGGCTAGTCCGACCAGGAAGGGCGTTTTGGCGTGAGCCTCAGCCGGCGCGCGGCTCGAGGCCGTATTCCTGCATTTTCCGGTACAACGTGGAGCGGCCTATTTTAAGGCGCTTGGCCACCTCGGTCATATGGCCCCGATAACGGCCAAGGGCAAGCCGGATCATGTCCGCTTCGATCTCGTCCAGCGGTCGGATATCGCCATCCGCCGTGATCGCCGGGATGCCTAGGGCGGCCCCGGTGCCTTCCGAGGGCCTAACCTCGATCGTGTGGGGGATGCGGTCTTCCGCGCCCAGCAGCGCAGGGCCCTTGTAGGCGGGCTCCTTGACAACCGGGGCGGGTGCCGGCGGAACTTCAACCTCGAAGCCTTCGACGTGCGCCGCAATCTGCGGGAACTCGTTGACCGTCAGCTCCGGACCGTCGGCCAGAACGATGGCGCGGAACACCGCATTCTCAAGCTGCCGCACATTGCCCGGCCACGTGTAGGCTTCGAGCAGCGCACGCGCCTGTGACGAGATGGTCGTGACGCGCTTGCCTTCCTCGGCCGAGAAGCGGGCAAGAAAATGCGTGGCGAGGTCGGCGACGTCTTCCAGGCGTTCTTTCAGAGGTGGCACCCACACCGGGAAGACGTTGAGGCGGTAGTAGAGATCCTCGCGGAACTTGCCGTCCTTGACGAGCTGGATCATGTCCCGGTTGGTCGCCGAGATCAGGCGGAAGTTGACCTTGATCGGCTTCTTGGAACCGACCGGATCGATCTCGCCTTCCTGCAGCGCGCGCAGCAGCTTCACCTGGGCATCAAGCGGCAGTTCGCCGACCTCGTCGAGGAACAGGGTGCCGCCGTCGGCTTCTTGGAACTTGCCGATGCGCTTGTCGGTTGCGCCGGTGAACGATCCCTTCTCGTGACCGAACAGGATCGACTCGACGAGGTTCTCGGGGATCGCACCGCAGTTGACGGTGACGAACGGCTTGCCGGCGCGCTCGCTCTCGCCCTGGATGGCGCGAGCGATCAGCTCCTTGCCGACGCCCGACTCGCCCTCGATGAGGACGGGGATGTTGGAGGCGGCCGCGCGCTTGCCCAGCATAATGACGCGGTGCATAGCCTCGCCGCGGATGATGAGGTCGCCGAACGTCAGCGTTCCCTCGTTGCGCTTCTTGATGCGGCTGATCTCGCCGGCCAGCGCCTCGATCTTGAGCGCGCTCTTGATCGATACCTCGAGCCGTTCCGGGCTCGCCGGCTTGACGACGAAGTCGACCGCACCGGCGCGCATCGCATTGATCGCGTGCTCGATGGAGCCGTGCGCCGTCTGCACGATGATGGGGGGAAGGCCGGGCTTGCCGATCAGCTTGTCGAGCACAGCCATGCCGCCCATGCCGGGCATGACGAGATCGAGAAGGACCAGTGAGATGGTGCCGCGGTCGGGGCCCTCGAGAATCTCGATGGCGTTTTCGCCGCTTCCGGTGGTCTTGGTCTCGAAGCCCATCCGCTTGATGGTCTCTTCGAGAATGCGGCGCTGGGCCGGATCGTCGTCGACGATGAGAACGCGCTTGGCCATGAGGCACTCGACTCTGAACGCTACGATACTGCCGAGCGCGATGCCCCGAAACGGTCCAAGGCATCAACTTCGGCAACGGTTACAGGGGGAAGACTGCCCGAGCGCGGTAAACAGGAGGTTTCCGCCGGCTCCATGTCGGCGCGAAATATGTCAGCTCGGGACATATTGGCGCAAATTGCGCGCGCCGGAGCGGGTGACGCCGCTCAATGGGTCGCCTATATGGACGGCGAAGTGTGCTGCCTTGTGCGCTCACCCCAGTCTCATCCGTCACGACAGCAAGGACGACGACATGAACGCTGCCAACGCCGCCGATCTGGGTACGATGCCCGAGTGGGACCTCTCCGACCTCTATGCGTCGCCCGAAGCGCCGGAGGTGAAGAAAGACCTGGAGAAGGCGGCGGCGGACGCCAAGGCTTTGAAAGATGGCTGGCAGGGAAAACTCGCGTCTGCGGCTGGCGATGGCGCCCGTCTCGCCCAGGCCGTTCGCGCCTACGAGGACCTGTCGGATCTCATGGGCAAGCTCGGCTCGTATGCGGGGTTGCGCTACGCCGCCAACCAGACCGATCCCGCGCGCGCGAAGTTCTACGGCGACGTATCCGAGAAGCTAACGGCAATTTCCTCCGACCTGCTGTTCTTCGAGCTCGAGCTCAACAAGATCGAGGATGCGCAACTCGATGCCGCGCTGAAGCATCCCGATCTCGCCCGTTACGCGCCCTGGTTCGAGGACCTGCGCAAGGAGAAGCCCTATCAGCTCGACGAGAAGGTCGAGCAGCTGTTTCACGAGAAGGGGCAGACTGCGCGCGGCGCCTGGAACCGGCTGTTCAACGAGACGATGAGCGGGTTGCGCTTCAAGGTGGACGGGAACCCCGAGCCGCTGACACTGGAGCCGACGCTCAACCTGATGTCGGACACCGATCCCAAGAAGCGGCAGGCGGGTGCGGAGGCGCTCGCCGTCGTGTTCAAGGACAACGTGCGGCTGTTCACGCTCATCACCAACACGCTGGCCAAGGACAAGGAGATCTCCGACCGCTGGCGCGGCTTCAAGGACGTCGCCGACAGCCGGCATCTGGCAAACCGCGTCGAGGCGCCCGTGGTCGACGCGCTGGTGTCGTCGGTGCGGGCCGCCTATCCGCGGCTGTCGCATCGCTACTATGCGATGAAGGCGAAGTGGCTGGGCATGGACAAGATGGCGCATTGGGATCGCAACGCGCCGCTGCCCGACAAGCCCGACCGCACGATCGCGTGGGCGGAAGCGCAGGAGATGGTGCTGTCGGCCTATGCGGGGTTCGCGCCGGAGATGGCGTCGATCGCGAAGCCCTTCTTCGACAAGAACTGGATCGATGCGCCGGTGCGTCCGGGCAAGGCGCCGGGTGCGTTCTCGGCCTCCACCGTGCCGTCGGTGCATCCGTACGTGATGATGAACTACCTGGGCAAGCCGCGCGATGTGATGACGCTTGCGCACGAACTCGGCCATGGCGTGCATCAGGTTCTTGCCGCCAAGCAAGGGCCGCTGCTCGCGCCGACGCCGCTGACGCTCGCCGAGACCGCATCCGTGTTTGGCGAGATGCTGACGTTCCAGGCGCTGCTGAAGGACACCAAGGATCAGCGTGAGCGCAAGGCGATGATCGCTGGCAAGGTCGAGGACATGATCAACACGGTCGTGCGCCAGATCGCGTTCTATTCGTTCGAGCGCAAGGTGCACGAGGAACGCCGCTCAGGCGAATTGACGAGCGAGCGCCTCAATGAGATTTGGCTCGAGGTGCAGGGCGAGAGCTTAGGCCCGGCGATCGAGTTCAAGCCCGGCTACGAGGTGTTCTGGACCTACATCCCGCACTTCATCCATTCGCCGTTCTACGTCTACGCCTATGCGTTCGGCGATTGCCTCGTGAACTCGCTCTATGGGCTTTACCGCGAGGCGCATCCGGGCTTCGTGGGCAAGTACTTCGACATGCTGAAAGCTGGCGGCTCCAAGCATCACTCAGAGCTGCTGGCGCCGTTTGGCCTCGACGCGCGCGATCCCGAGTTCTGGAACAAGGGTCTGCGCGTGCTGGAAGGCATGATCGACGAGCTGGAGCGGATGGAGAAGGTTTCTTGATTTGGAGCGATACGAGTTGCGCGAAACTTGCGGCAGAGCCGATGGCCGAGTGCTTGAGCGAGTTGAGCTTCGGCCAACGCCATCTGTCCTGTTTTTGCGGCCTGTACGACGACACGTGTACCATGTTATACATTTCGTATAACGCGCTGCCGGAGCCGCCGCCAATGAAGCTGCAACTCAAAAAGATCGGGAACTCGACCGGGCTGATCCTGCCCAAGGAGCTGCTCGCGCGCCTCGGGCTCAAGGAGGGCGATGAACTGGTGGTCAGCGAGACACCGGGCGGGCTTAACATCACGAAGGGTGACGAGACGTTCCAGAAGGGGCTGGAGATCGCGCGTAAGGCGATGAAGACTTATCATAACGCGCTCAAGGAGCTGGCGAAGTGAATGAGCCAAGTTGGCTCACCGTCGAGTTGGTCATCGCCATTCACGAGGAGCAGTTGCGAGCCTACGGTGGCCCGGCCGGTATTCGCGATCGGGGAATGCTGGAGAGCGCCCTGGCGCGTGCGCCCAACAGATGGACCTATGGCGAGCGCGACGTGGCGGCACTTGCGGCAGCCTACGCATTTGGAATCGCGAAGAACCATCCGTTCGTGGACGGCAACAAACGCGCGGCGCTTTTGTCGCTCGTCACGTTTCTTGGTCTCAATGGCATCGACTTCGCAGCTCCTGAGGCGGAGGCCGTCGTCATGATCCTCGGCCTCGCTGCGGGCGACATCGCGGAAGAAGGGCTGACGCGGTGGATCACGGACAACTGGCCCGAGGGTGTGCCGGTTACTTGACCGGACGATTGTTTGCCAGCAGCTCCATCAGTCGGCCGTAGCCCGCGAGCAGCGTGCCCAGCCCGAAGAGCACTATGACGATGACCTGCAGGTAGCCTTCGAGCGGCTCCTTATCGAGCACCATGTCGGCGGCGTGCGCATCCGCCCGCTCGTAGCGCTCGATCAGCTTCTTGCGGGTCTCCTGCGCCGCGGCGATGTCGGCGGCCGGCGCGTTCGCCGTCTTGAGCAGGACGATGCGGTTGTCGAGTATCTCGCGCGTGAGAAGCTGGCCGATCTGCTGTTGTGTGAACGCGGAGTTGTTCCAGTCGATCTGGCGTCGCAGCGGCTCGACGTAGAACATCTGCGTCGCGGTCGACGCGATGACGAGCAGGACGCCGATGAATTCGGCGGCGTGGTGTGCGCGCAGTCCCATTTCTCCCCCCAGGGTCTCGGTACCCGCCCTATACGCCATCGTCGCGCATCGACGACAAGGGGGGAGCTTCTCTATCGTCATCCTGGGCCTTGTGCCCAGGAGCCCGGGCACCGCGGGAGTTGGCGCCACCTGTCGAGCGGACACGGTGCTCAATTGCAGCGGCCGACCCATGCCGATGCCAGGGTTCTCGGGACAAGCCCGAGGATGACCGTGGAGCGGAGGTGGTTACGCCGATGCGGGCAGTTCTATGATGCCCGGGGAAAACTTGGGCCCGTGTCCAACGGCTACTCCGCCGCGCTCTTCGCCGCGTAGCCCAGCATCGTATTCAACTCGCCGATCAGCTTGGCGGCCGCATCGGGAATGTTGGTGCCGGGGCCGAACACGGCTTTTGCGCCGGCCGCATACAGTTCGTCGTAGTCGGACGGCGGGATGACGCCGCCGACAACGATCATGATGTCGCCGCGGCCTTCCTTCTCGAGAGCGGCCTTCAATTCCGGTACGAGCGTCAGATGGCTCGCTGCGAGCGACGACACGCCGATGATGTGCACGTCGTTCTCTACCGCCTGACGCGCTGCCTCATCAGGGGTCGCGAACAGCGGTCCGATATCGACGTCGAAGCCAAGATCGGCGAATGCGGACGCGATCACCTTCTGGCCGCGGTCGTGCCCATCCTGGCCCATCTTGGCGATCAGGATGCGCGGGCGGCGGCCTTCGTCCTTCTCGAACTGCTCGACCAGCCGCAGCACGTTGCCGACATCCTTGTTCATCGATCCCGCCTCCGAGCGGTAGACGCCGGAGATCGCGCGGATCTCGGCCTGATGGCGCGTGTAGACCTTCTCCAGCGCGTTGCTGATCTCGCCCACCGTTGCCTTGACGCGTGCCGCCTTCACGGCGAGGTCGAGCAGGTTGGCGTTGCCCTTCGCCCCTTCGGTCAAAGCGTTCAAGGCCGCGGCGACGTCCTTCTCGTTGCGCTCGGCGCGCAGGCGCTCCAGTTTGGCGATCTGTTGCGCTCGCACGCTTCTGTTGTCGACCTTCAGCACCTCGATCTCGGCATCGTCCTTCACGCGGAACTTGTTGACGCCAACGATGGTCTGCCGGCCGCTGTCGATGCGTGCCTGCGTGCGGGCCGCCGCTTCCTCGATACGCATCTTGGGGATGCCCGCCGCGATCGCCTTCGCCATGCCGCCCAGCTTCTCGACCTCGTCGATGTGGGCGAGCGCCTTGACGGCCAGATCGTGCGTCAGCCGCTCGATGAAGAACGATCCGCCCCACGGGTCGGCGACACGGCACGTGCCGGTCTCCTGTTGGATAAACAGCTGCGTGTTGCGGGCAATGCGTGCCGAGAAGTCCGTCGGCAGCGCGATCGCCTCGTCGAGCGCATTGGTATGCAGCGATTGCGTATGGCCCTGCGTTGCAGCCATTGCCTCGATTGCCGTGCGCGTGACGTTGTTGAACACGTCCTGCGCGGTCAATGACCAGCCCGAGGTCTGAGAGTGAGTGCGCAGCGACAGCGAGCGATCGTCGCGGGGCTTGAACTCCTTCTTCACGAGGCTCGCCCACAGCAGGCGCGCGGCCCGCATCTTGGCGATCTCCATATAGAAGTTCATGCCGATCGCCCAGAAGAAGGACAGGCGCGGTGCGAACTTGTCGATGCCCAGGCCCGCGGCGACGCCGGCGCGCGCGTATTCGATGCCATCGGCGATGGTGTAGGCGAGTTCCAGGTCTGCCGTCGCACCCGCCTCCTGCATGTGATAGCCGGAGATCGAAATCGAGTTGAATTTCGGCATGTGCTCGGACGTGAACGCGAAGATGTCCGAGATGATGCGCATCGAGGGCGCGGGCGGGTAGATGTAGGTGTTGCGCACCATGAACTCTTTCAGGATGTCGTTCTGGATCGTTCCTGAAAGCTTGGCGTGCGGCACGCCCTGTTCCTCGCCCGCCACGATGAACAGCGCGAGCACCGGCAGCACGGCGCCATTCATGGTCATCGACACGCTCATCTGTTCGAGCGGGATGCCGGAGAACAGCGTGCGCATGTCGAAGATGGAATCGATTGCGACACCGGCCATGCCGACGTCGCCCTTCACTCGCGGATGATCGGAATCGTAGCCGCGGTGCGTGGCGAGGTCGAAGGCGACGGACAGACCCTTCTGGCCGGCGGCGATGTTGCGCCGGTAGAAGGCGTTGGAATCCTCGGCGGTGGAGAAGCCCGCGTACTGGCGGATGGTCCACGGCTGGGCCACGTACATGGCCGGGTAGGGCCCGCGCAGATACGGCGCGATGCCGGGGTACGTATCAAGGAAATCGAGGTTGGCGGTATCCGCTCCCGTGTAGACGGGCTTCAAGTCGAGCCCCTCCGGGGTGCTCCAGGTTGCGGCCGGCGCCCCCTTTTGGTCAGCCTTGACCTGCCCAGATCCGCCGTCGAGGGGCAGGGTGGCGAAGTCCGGGATACGGGTCTGGGTCGTGCTGCTGGTCATGGGCGGCGCTCGCGCAGAGTTGGGAGCCGACGTAGCCCTGCGGGCCGCGGCGGCCTTTTTCACTGCGCCGCATCATAAGCTTCGGAACGGCAACGGCAACCGCTGCGAAAGGCGGCGCGCACCAGCACAGGGCTGATCTGGATACGCTCTAGAGCTATTCGAGGGGCTGGAAGTGGGCTGGAGGCTCAGCGCTGCAGCATCAGCACGGTGACCAGCATCATGCTGACCGCCGCATTTGCCGATGCCATGCCGACCGTTGTCACGACATTCGCCTTGTAGGCCGCCATCATGCCGGGCAGCATCGCCATGCCGCCAAATGCGACCGCGGTCAGGACGATGGCGAGCGCTAGCGCAATGGCGAGGGTCTTGGCGATCGGCATCTCAATCCTCCGTGGGACGGCAAAAATTCGGAGTCGTGCGGTTCAGGCCAGCGATTCGTGAACACTAGCTTGCCACAAAGATGCCATCGGTTCTCCCCGATGTCAGTCACTTTGGTAACGGCTTGTGAATTTTTTGTGCGCGCTGCAGAGCAGCATGGCTTCGCGGCGCAGCGCCCGGTTGGATCAGGCCCGACGTAAACTCGGCCTTAGGCCCTCAGCTCCGCTGCTGGGTCAGAAAGCGCTGCAACTCTCCCAGGGTCGCTATCGCATCCTGGCCTGCGTAGAGGAAACCGTCGACGCCCGCGGCGCGCAGCGCTGCTTCCATGTCCCCTGGGCGGCCCGCGACGAGCACCGGGCCGGCGCCCGCTTCGACGAGCGCCTTGGCGGTCTTCTCGGCCTGTGCCGCATAGATGGCGTCCGACGAGCAGATGCAGGCGGCGTGCAGGCCGCTGGCCTTGAACGCGGTCGCGGCGGTTGCGCCGTCCGCGTAGCCGTCGCTGGCGTGGCTGCCGATGCCGGCGACGGCGAGCTGATTCTTGATCCACGTCGTGCGAGCGGTGTGATCGGCGATCGTTCCTAGGCTCGCCAGGAACACGGCCGGTCGGACACCTGCCGTCCGCTCGGTTGCGTCGGCGGCGTCTCGCAGCTCCTCGAACGGCTCGGCGAGGCGGTGCGGTGCAAGCGGCGCTGAAACCGCCCGTCCGCTGAAAGCGGTCGCCGCCGGCCAGGGCGCTACCGTGACACCATCTCCGCCCAGCAACGGGAAAGCCGATGTGCCCGTGAGCTGCTGGCGGCCCGTCGCAAGTGCCTTGTTGCGCGCAGCCGACGTCTCCATCACGGCGCGCTGTATGCTGCCGCTGCGCAGCGCCGCAACGATACCGCCCGCCGCCTCGATCGACTGGAACACCTCCCAGGCCCTGGCCGCTAGATCGCCGGTGAGCCGCTCGACGTACCACGAGCCGCCGGCCGGATCGACAATCCGTCCGAGGCCCGATTCCTCCTGCGCCACAATCTGCGTGTTGCGGGCGATGCGTGCTGCGAAGGCGTCCGGCCAGCCGAGCGCCCAGGTGTAGGGCAGCACGGTGATGGTGTCGGCGCCGCCCAGAGCAGCGCCCGCGGTCGCAGCCGTCGTGCGCAGCATGTTCGTCCAGGGATCGCGCTTGGTCATCATGCGGGACGACGTCTGTACCGCAAGCCGCAGTCGCGCGGCGGCGGAGGCTGCTCCGGACGCTTCGGCGATCCGCGCTGCCACCCGGCGCGCGGCCCTGAGCTTGGCTATGGTGAGGAACAGGTCGGCGTCGGAAGCGAGCGACAGCGACATCTGCGCGAGCGCTTCGCCGGGGGCGACACCCGCCGCTTCGAACGCGCGCAGATAGGCGACGAGCGAAGCGGCCATGACCGCGATTTCCTGCGCTTCGCTGCCGCCGGCCTCGTGGGCGACGCGTCCATTCGCGACGAGGGTGCGGGCGCGCGTGAACTCAGACCGCAGCTCTTTGGCCTGAGCGACGGCCGTGGCGGCAAGCGTGTCGGGCTCGGCCTCCGCGTGACCGGTGGCGGCCAGCATGCCGATCGGGTCGAGATCGAAGCGCGGCAGGGCACGATCTGCGGGCGCCTTGAGCGTTCGCAGGGCCTGGGCGAGATCCTTGGCCGCGTTGGCGCCATTGGGTCCGGCGTCCAGACCGATCGGTGCGAACTCGAGGTAGACGCCCTGCAGCGCACGCACCAGATCGGTCGCGCCGCCGAGGGGCATCCCAGCTTGCCCAGGTGCGGCAATCCGCAGGACGATGCCCGTCGCGCCGCCTTCCAGCTCGGCGAGCGCCGCGGCGTTGGCGGATGCGGCGTCTTGGGCCGCCACGATCTGCTCGATGCTCCAACCGAGCCCTTCCGGTTGCGCATGGAGGCCGCGGACGAAGGGCGCCGTGCCCGGCTCGGCCGCATCGGAGCCCGGCAATGCGTCGGCACGGGTGTAGAGCGGCGAGATGCGCAGGCCGTCGGCGGTCCGTGACACGAGCCGCTTCTCGAAATCGCCGCCCTTGAGAGCCTTATCGACGAGCGCCAGCCACGTCTGGTGCTGGGGTGCTTCGAATTGGTCGGCGAGCGGAACGGTCTGTCGGGATGTGGACATCGTGCTGGCACTTTCGCGCATGCGGTTAAGCTTTTAGTCCGGCGGCGGGCTCTTTCGGCGGCCTGTCCCTTTCTATAGTGGCGCCGCCGGGAGGGCTACACTTGCCGCCACGGGCTCGACGAAAGACCCGAAGGGTGCAGGTGGCGATCCGGGAACCCCTATCGTGGCTGTAGATGGGCCGAGGGGAGGCAGGCCGGGCGGTTTGCAATCGCTGAGCCGCCATGCCAAAGCGGGTGGGATCGACGGACCGATGAGTCGCGTGAAGCCGCCTGTCGCAAAAGCCTGGCAGGATTGGTCAACGGGGGCGGGGTGACGGGATGAGCCAGACCAAGATCCAGGATGGAAAGATCTATCTGGGCACCAGCACGAAGCCGGAATACCTCGATCTCCGGTTCGGTAACCGCCACGGCCTCATCACCGGGGCCACGGGCACCGGCAAGACGGTCTCTCTGCAGGTTCTGGCCGAAGGCTTCTCGGCCGCCGGAGTGCCGGTCTTCGCCGCCGACATCAAGGGCGACCTGTCGGGCATCGGCGCCGTGGGTGAGCCCAAGGACTTCATCCTGAAGAGGGTCTCGCAGATCGGCCTGGAGGCGTTCGAGAACCGCGCTTTCCCGACGATCGCATGGGACGTGTTCGGTGAGGAAGGCCATCCCGTCCGGGCCACCGTGCTCGACATGGGTCCGCTGCTCCTGTCGCGTCTGCTCGAACTCAACGAGGTGCAGGAGGGCGTGCTCAACGTCGCCTTCCGCGTCGCCGCCGACGAGAAGCTGCCGATCGTCGACCTCAAGGACCTGCGCGCTCTGATCAACAACGTGGGTGAGCGTTCCAAGGAACTCACGACCACCTATGGCAACGTGGCGACCACCTCGGTGGGCGCGATTCAGCGCCGGTTGCTGGTGCTCGAGGAGCAGGGCGCGGACAAGTTCTTCGGTGAGCCCGCGCTCGACATCATGGACATCATGCGCGTCGCCCCCGACGGGCGCGGCGTGGTGAGCCTGATGTCGGCCGACAAGCTCATGCAGAAACCGCGCCTTTATTCGACGTTCCTGCTGTGGCTGCTGTCGAAGCTGTGGCAGACCCTGCCCGAGGTCGGCGATCAGCCCAAGCCCAAGCTCGTCTTCTTCTTCGACGAGGCGCATCTGCTCTTCGACGAGGCGCCCAAGGCGCTGATGGAACGGATCGAACAGGTCGCGCGTCTCATCCGCTCCAAGGGCGTCGGCGTCTATTTCATCACGCAGAACCCGCTCGATGTGCCCGATACCGTGTCGTCGCAGCTTGGCAATCGCATCCAGCATGCGCTGCGTGCCTTCACGCCCAAGGAGCAGAGGGCGATCAAGGCCGCGGCTGAGACGTTCCGCGCCAACCCTCAGCTCAACACCGAGGCGGTGATCAAGGAGCTGAAGACAGGCGAGGCGCTGGTGTCGATGCTGGAGAACAAGGGCGAGCCGTCCATCGTGCAGCGCACAATGATGCGTCCGCCGGAGGGGCGCATCGGGCCGCTGTCGCCCGAGGAGCGGCGCGGCATCATCGAGTACAGCCCCGTCTACGGGAAATACGACGATCCCGTCGATCGCGAGACGGCGCACGAAATTCTGGCCAAGCGCACGGAAGAGGCGGCGGCCGCGACCGAGCAGGCCGGCTCCAACTGGTCGGATGTGATCTTCGGTGGCGGCAGCTCCACTGGCGGCGGCCGCAAGACCCAGGGCATGGGCACCATGGTTGCGCGGGAACTGCAACGCTCCGTGTCGCGTTCGCTTGCCACCATCATCAAGAACGCGATTATGAAATCGATCGGAATGCGGCGCTAGTCTTCGCGGCCTCTGCGTCAGGAACGCTGAACATGAATGCTCGTCTGATTTCAGCTTTTTCGGTTGCGACGCTTGCCATCAACGTGGCTTCGGGGCCCGCTCGTGCCGACGACCCGCGCCGCGCCGTCGTCGATCAGGCCAAGCTGGCTCAAGTCGGCCGCGTCCTCGCCGAGGAGAACTGCAAGCGCTGCCACGCCATCACGATGGACGATACGAGTACGCATCCGCAGGCGCCGCCTTTCCGGGACGTCGTACAACGCTATCCGAGCGAGAACCTGGCCGAAGCATTGGCCGAGGGCATCGTCTCTGGACACCCCGACATGCCGGTCTTCACATTCGAGCCGGATGAGATCGAGGGCTTCATCGCCTATCTCGATTCTCTGGGGCCACCCGCCGAAAAGCCGAAGTGAAATCTCGAGCGGCCCTGCATGGGTGGTGTGCGTCTCAGCGGATCGCCATGACACCAGGCGGCCTCTGGGCCCAGCTCTTGCGATCTAGTCCCACTTGGCGGCCGGCTTCGAATAGCTTCGCCTGATAAATGGGGTCGAAGAACTCCTTGGCCTTGGCTTTGAACTCGGGTGGCACGGCGACGAAATGGAATTCGGCGCCGGCATCCTTGGCCATGCGGTAGATGCGGTACAGTTCGCCAAGGTTCTGGTTCTTGATCAGGGTCGAGATCGAGCGTCCGACGATCGACAGCGTCTTGGCCTCGACGACCTCCTGCTCCGGCACGCTCTTGCCGTTCTTGACGACGTAGATGCGGCGCAGCGGCGGCTTGCCGTACAGCACATCATAGGTCTTGAAGGGGGCATTGATGGGCGAGACGAATACCTCGCGCGTTGTGCCGCCGTCGACGTGCAGTTCGTCGTAGCGGCGGCCGTCGATGGTGACGGGTATCTCCACCGGCGGCAGCGCCCCGGGAATAGCGGCCGAGGCCATGATCACCTTGCGGAAGAGCCGCAACGCATCGGGATGGTCGCTCGAAGCGATCTCGCCCATGTTCCAGACGACCGGGCGCTGGGCGTCGAGGTTGGTTGTGCCGACGAGCAATAGTCGCCCCTTGCGGTATTCGGCGGCCACCTCGCGCAGCAGATCCCGGTCGGCGTAACGAGCGATCAGCTTCTCGAGAGGGCCGGCATCGGCGAGCGCGGGTCCACCCAGAATGCCCGGGAGGATCTGCGCGGTCGCAATCTGAGACGTCTGGTAGTGCGTCCAAATCTCCTTGAGCGCGGGATCGTACTTCGGCCCCAGGAAGGCAAACGGCGCGATGATTGCGCCGGCGCTGACGCCGGTCACGACCTCGAACTCGGGCCGGTCGCCGCGCTCCGTCCATCCCGCCAGGAGTCCCGCTCCGAAGGCGCCGTCACCGCCGCCGCCCGACAGCGCCAGGATCTCGACAACCGGGCGGCCCCGGACTCGATCTGCGCCCTGCGCGATACGCGGCATGTTGGGAAGCCGGCGCTTCAACTCGCCGACGAAATCGGAGGGTACCTCGTCGCCCCAGAAGCGCGCGCCAGGCAGATCGGAGACGATCGCCCGATCAGCCAGCATGGCGTCGGAGATACCCTCGCGCACGATGGCGTCGGCGCAGCCGGCTAGACACATCGCGCTCAGGGCGACAACTGGTCGAATATTGAGCAAGAGAAGTTACTCGTATCCCGTGCGGAGCTATCCCCAGAAGTTGGTGACGGCGTGAATCGGTGAAGGCGGCATATCGTGGGGTTTGTTGACGACCTCACTTCTCCACCAAAGGAGCGATATGCCGTGCCCAACGATAACGTGACGAAA
>JBFWNY010000004.1:0-148351 GCA_050250815.1 Hyphomicrobiaceae bacterium | reverse complement strand
GCGCTTCATGGGACAGGCTGTGCCCGCGACCGGCTGCTCGATCGGTGTGTCGCGTCTGCAGGCCGCGCTCGCCGCGCTGGGCGCGGGCGCATCCGTGGCTTCGGCGCGCGGCCCCGTCATCGTGCTCGTCATGGATAAGGGCGAGCTGCCGCGCTATCAGGCCATGACGCAGAAGCTGCGGTCGGCCGGCATCGCAGCTGAAATGTACCTGGGCTCATCTGGCATGAAGGCGCAGATGAAGTATGCCGACAAGCGCGGCGCGCCCTGCGTCGTCATACAAGGCTCCGACGAGCGCGACCGCGGCGAGGTACAGATCAAGGACCTCGTCGAGGGGGCGAGAGCTGCGGCCGCCATCGCCGACAACAAGGAATGGAAGGAAGCGCGCCCCGCGCAGGTCTCCGTCGCCGAGGACGAGATGGTTGTGGCCGTCGCCGCGATCGTCGCCCGGCACACCAGCGTCTGACCCGGTTGCGGCGCGCGTTTCACATGAAGAGTTGAAGTCCGAGATGGTCGCAGAAACGGCAAAAAAATTCGACGCCCTGGAAGCGCAAGCTCAGAAGCTCATGGGCGTGTTCATGAAGGCGGGACACGAGGCCGTCGCGCCCGCAATCATCCAGCCGGCGAGCGTCTTTCTCGACGTCATCGGCGAGACCCTGCGCGCGCGCACCTACGTCTTCACCGATCCGGACGGCGAGGAGCTGTGCCTGCGGCCCGATCTCACCGTGCCGATCTGCCGCCTGCACATGGAGCGTCACGAGGATCCGGCGGCCAAGGCGCGCTACTGCTACAACGGCTCTGCGTTCCGCTATCAGCCCAGCGGCTCGACCACGGCGCATCCGCGCGAGTTCCGTCAGGCCGGCATCGAGTCGATTGGAGCCACCGAGCGCGAGAAGGCGGAAGCACAGACGCTCGTCACCATCGTCGAGGCGTTGAAGGCTGCCGGCCTCGGCGCCGTCAAGCTCCGTTTCGGTGATCTGGGGCTTTTCCGCGCGCTGCTCGAGGCGGCCGAGATGCCGGCGCGGTGGCGACGGCGCCTCATGCACCAGTTCTGGCGTCCGCAGGCATTCCGCACCGAGTTGAAGCGCCTCACCACGTCCGCCGTCGATCTGCCGCGCGACGTACCCAAGGCGCTGCTCGCCGAGCTCGACCCCGACAACCCCGCCGAAGCGGAGCGGCTCGTCGCCCATCATCTCGAGCGCGAAGGCATCGAGATGGTCGGGACCCGCTCTCTGGGCGAGATCACGGCAAGCCTGCTGTCGATCGTCGCCGACGCCCAGACCAAGCCGCTCGGCACGGAAACCGCGCTGCTGCTCGAAAGCTATATCGGCATCGTCGCGCCCGCGCGGGCCGCAGGCGCCCGCATCAAGGATCTGCTGCGTGACAAGAACATGGACATCGGGCCGGCGCTCGACGCCTATCACAAGCGGCTGCAACTGCTTGCCGATGCGGGGGTCGACGTGCTGCACGCCGACTTCGAGGCCGAATTCGGACGGACCCTCGAATACTATACCGGCTTCGTTTTCGAGGTAATCGCGCCGGCGCTTGGCCCGCAGAGCCCGGTCGCGGGCGGCGGCCGCTACGATCAGCTCATGCGCATGTGCGGCGCGGAGAACGACGTGCCCGCCGTCGGCGCGGCGATCCATACCGAGCGGTTGCTCGCGGCGCTGACGGGAGGCGTGTGATGTCAAGCGCGCAGGAGAAGCTGGTGCTGGCCGTGCCCTCGAAGGGCCGGCTTATGGAGCAGGCGACGGAGGTGTTCTCCAAGGTCGGGCTCAACGTGCGCAAGGTGGGCAACTCGCGCGGCTATCGCGGCGAGATCGAGGGCATGCCTTCGGTCGAGGTCGCCTTCGTCTCAGCGTCCGAGATCGCGCGCTACCTCAAGTCGGGTCGGGCACATCTGGGCATCACGGGCGAAGACCTGGTGCGCGAGCAGATGACCGACTGGCAGGACCGCATCGACATGCTGAAGCCATTAGGCTTCGGACATGCCGACGTCGTCGTGGCCGTGCCGCAATGCTGGATCGACGTACGCGTGATGGCCGATCTTGATGAGATCACCGCCTCCTTCCGCCAGACGCACGGGCGCTGGTTCCGGGTCGCGACCAAGTACATGAACCTGACCCGCCGGTTCCTCGCCTCGCGCGGTCTCACCGACTTCCGCATTGTCGAAAGTCTTGGCGCCACCGAAGGCACCCCTGGCGCCGGTACTGCCGACTTCATCGTCGACATCACGACGACGGGAGAGACGCTGCGTGCCAATGGTCTCAAGGTGCTCGACGACGGGATCATCCTGAAATCGGAAGCCAACCTCATCGCCTCGCGCGTGGCGCCATGGACGCCGCGCTCTCGCGAAGCTGAGAACGAGATCATCGCTGCGCTGGGAGCCTGAGGCGCGCTACAGCGGCAGCCTCATCGACGGTTCCGTCACACGGCCATGTTTCCCGAGATGGTCACGCGCGCGGTCGCCGTCGTCTCGCGGGCGAGGTCGGGGCCGATCGGCTTGCCGCGGTCCATGCCGCGTATAGCGCCGTCCGGGCAGCGCGAAATCATGTTGGCGGATACGAAGCAGGCACCCGCGCCAACGTCCGCGCTCACCAGGATGCCGTAGCGGCAGCCGCGGATCAGGTTGCCAGTGGCGGTGACGTCGCGCATGTGCGGGCCCCAGCCGATCAGCAGGCCCGCGTTGGCGGCACCCTCGACGACGTTGCCGGTGACGGCTGCGTCCGCTTCCACGGCGATGCCGTCGCCGCGCTTGTCGACAGGCTCGTACTCGCGGCGCTTCAGGTTGCGGATGAGGTTGCCCTGTACGACGGCGAGGCGCCCGCCGACATCGAAGTTGGTGACGGATATGCCGCTGGCGGCGTCGTCCACGAGATTGGAGGCGATCAGCGCGCCTTCGAATCCGAATTCCGCGTAGAGGGCGACTTCGGCGATGCGTAGTGCGCTGTTGGCCACCATCTGCACGTTGGAGGCCGCATTGGCGCGGACAGCCGAGTAGGCGCAGTCGGTGATGCGGTTGCCTTCCACGATAACGCCGCCGGCGCGGAACAGGTTGATGCCGTTGCCGTTCTCTCCCGTTCCGCCGCTGTGGGCGAAGACTCGCATAATGCGATTGCCGGACACGAGCGTGCCATCCTCGCCTTGCGCGCGCCGCCAGATTTGGATGCCGTTGTTGCCAGCGCCGTCGATCTCGTTGTCCGTGATCCTGAGCCCCGCTCCGTCCATGCTGAAGATCGCGGTCGTACCAACGGTCGCAATGCGGTTCGCCGTGACCTCGCCCGAGCAGGCATCAAGCGCGATCCCGCTTCCCGCCGCTCCGGTCACCTCCAGCCGTGTGAGCCGCAGCCGCGTGCAAGTTTTGAACGCGGCGAGAGCGTCTTGTCCCGCCGGGCGCATGGCGCCGTCGAGTGCCAGGTCTTCAAGGCAAATGCCCGCGGCGTTCTCGGCGCTCAGCAGTGTTCCGCCGCCGTCGGACAGGACGAGGCGGGTCGCGACGCCAGCACCGGCGATCCGGCTACCCGGCCGGAGCACGAGGCCGCGAGCGAGGAAATTTCCCGCTGGGAGTGCGAGGGTCTGCCGCCGCTCAGCCGCCGCGTCGATGGCCTTCTGCAATGCGGCCGTCTGCTCGTCGGGGGAGCTGGGAAGGAGAGCGAACTCTCGCGCGTTGGCCTCGGCGACGCTGGACGGCCCCTGAGCCGGCTGCGGCCCGGCCTGAGCGAGCGCGAAGGCGCGCGGCCCCGCGGATGCGGTGCTCGCACCGGCGAGCGCTAGCGGCAGGCCGCCGAGCCCGGCGCCGACGGTCAGCACTCTGCGGCGATCGATGGTCATGGGATGCTCCCGAGGTTCGTCCTCTGCGGGAGCAAGACGCGCGCCAGCGGCGCCGTTAACCTTTGGCGAAATTGTCTGCTTTGAGCTTGCCGAGGGGGAGTGCCGACAGAGCCTCGTCAACGATGATGCAGGCCCCCGAGATCGCCTGCGCCCATGAGAGGGCGCTGGCGCATGCCGTCCGTCTTACCGGATCGCCGTGCCTCTGTTGCGGTGTCAGGCTTCCGGCGAGCCCGTCCGGAATATGCACGAAGCCGGCAAGGCGTGGACCGGGGGTGGCGAAGGACCGGCACAGCGAGCGGAACAGGACGCCGTTGCACAGATAGAGACCAGCGTCGTCGGAAAGCTCGGCGGGGATACCGGCTGCCAGCAGCCGTGCCTCGATGCGCGACAGCGGCAACTCGGTGCGATGCAGGTCCGGCGCGTCGGCTGAGACGTGCGCGGTGGAGGGCAGGCACCCGCAGGCATCTTCCAGCGGCGCACAGGCGTTGCGGGCAAGGCGCTCCAGCGTCAGGCCGCGGGCGCTTGCCGAGACGCCGAAATGCAGTGCCAGATCGGGTGCGATGGCGTCCCACAGCATGTCGATGCGAGCGAGCCCCGCGTCCCACTCTGTCGGCAGGATCGCGACGTGGACATGCGCAGGCGTCGCGCGTGTGCGCAGCTCGGCCGCAACGTCCTCGACGAGACGCGCCGAAGCGTTCTCCGGAACGCCGGGAAACGGACCAAAACCTGTGAGCAGAACACGCATGGTCATCTGGGTTTGCCGCGGAGCACCGGTAGCCTGAGCCCCGTACCTGACGTCACGCCCCGCGCCCGCCAAGGCCCATTTTGGCGAGAATGCTGTCCACCGCGAGCGGTGGCAGCAGCCGGCCCTCCCGCACGTCCGTTTCGATCGATGGCAGCGCCGCGGCAACTTCCGGGTTGTCTTTCAAGGCTTGCATCAGGCGCTCTTGCAGCATGTCCTGCATCCACGACAGAGCCTGCGCGCGCCGCCGGTCCGCGAACTCGCCCGATTTTTTGGTGAGATCGCGGTGTTCCACGATCTTGGCCCAAAGCGCGTCGAGACCCTTGTTGCTGTATCCCGAGATCGTCATCACTGGCGGTTTCCAGGCCTGCGACGCGGGTGTGAGGATCGATAGCGCGCCGCGATACTCTGCTGCTGCCGCCTCGGCACGTGTGATGTTATCGCCGTCGGCCTTGTTGATCGCGATCATGTCGGCGATCTCAATGATCCCCTTCTTGATGCCCTGAAGGTCGTCGCCGCCGCCAGCGAGCAGGAGCACCAGGAAGAAGTCGACCATGTCGGCGACCGCAACCTCCGACTGGCCGACACCCACCGTCTCGACGATGACGACATCGAAGCCCGCTGCCTCGACGAGGGCCATGGTCTCGCGCGTTTTGCGCGCGACACCTCCCAGCGTGC
The DNA here is from genome assembly GCA_050250815.1 of Hyphomicrobiaceae bacterium. Lineage (GTDB taxonomy): Bacteria > Pseudomonadota > Alphaproteobacteria > Rhizobiales > Hyphomicrobiaceae > JAEUMD01. Next base: position 143,103 of record JBFWNY010000004.1, on the reverse strand, counting down.
CCGACGTCGGCGAGGGTCGAATGAAAGCACCCGGTGCTTGCGCGAGGCGGTTCATGCGCGTTTTGTCACCCAGGATCGAGCCGCCGGTCCGCTTCGAGGTCGGATCGACGGCGAGCACTGCCACTCTGTGACCCGCCTCGATCAGGTTCATGCCGAGCTGGTCGATCGTGGTGGACTTGCCGACGCCGGGTACGCCCGTGATTCCGACGCGCATCGCCTGTCCGGAGTCGGCGATCAGCTCCTGAAGGACGGCCTTGGCGAGAGCGCGGTGCTCGGCCTTCGTGCTCTCCACCAGGGTTATGGCGCGAGCGAGCATTGCTCTGTCCCCAGCGCGGACGCCGGAGACGTAGGTGTCGACGTTGAGGCCGCCCGTTGGCGCGGCGCGGGAAAGCATGGCCAACTCCGAAAGTGCCGGCGGGTTCGCACCCTGCCGCAGTGCGGCCCCTGATGTCACAGAAGCGACAAGGCGTAAAGATAATCGGCTGCGGTCGGCGGTCGTACTCCGCGGCACCCTCCAGTCGATGCCGGTCGGCGGTTGCCGAGCTGCCACCGGTCGTGGGATGGTCCGCCCGAACAGCGTTCGGCCCCGACCGGCGGTGCGGCGCTTCTCTGGGCGCGGAGAATTTTTAACGACGGGCGCCTGCAATTCTTCCCGCTATCGGGCGCAGGGGATGCCTGCAGGCCGGCTCCCAAAGCATCGAGGATTTCTCATCCATGGATATGACCGCGATCGCCATTCAGGCCGGCGTCGGCTTGCTCGGACTGCTCCTCTACGCCGTGGCATGGCGCTCTGTCGGCTCATTGCCCGCGCTGGCCAAGTGGGTTCTTCGCATCTTCCTGGGTGCGGTCATCCTCGTGCCGTTCGCGCTGCTCATCCTGCGGCCCGATCTGGGTGCTGTCCGCGAGGCGTCCAAGGGGCCAGACGCGAGCCCGCCCGGTCGGCACTACAAGAAGCATGCGCAGGACAAGAAGGAGGCCGCACCGCGGACCGAGGAGCGCGAGACCGCCGCTGCACCAGAGCCGCGGCCGGTGCCGTCTCCCACACCACCGGCAGTGACGCCTCCGTCAGCGCCGCAGACCGGCCCCATGGCACCGCAGTCGACGCCGTCGCCAGATCCCATCGGCTCTGGTGGGGCTGCCGCTCCATCGTCACCCGCGCCGGAGGGGACGCGCGGACTAGGCCAGCAGGCATCGCCGCCACCCGGTGCCAGCCGTGCGCCCGAAATGGCGCCGCCGGGCTCGTCCGCTGGAGCCCCGCCGCCGTCCGGTGGAGGCGCCCGCTCCGCAGACGATTTCACGCCGCCGCCGCGCCCGCCCGCCGCTGCGAATGGCGAGAGCAAGCCGCGCATGGCTGAACCCGACGCCGCGCGCTCTGCTCCCAAGCCGGCCGCCGCCGAGGCTCCAGCGCCGGTGCCGACGCCCGAGAGCGGCGATTGGACGGTGGTGCCCGTCTATTACGGCACCGATCGCGAGCGTGCCGCCAACGACAAGCGTCTCGACTACGCGTCGGGGCGCGGGCGCAGGCTGGAGCTTGGCCGCGCCATGGTGACGGTTCCCAAGGAACACGAGGTGCCTCAGATCGAGCGCCCGTGGGCGATCAAGATCCCCTATTTCAATGTCACCATTTACGAGCAGAAGGAGGACCCTAAGGTCCACTTCACGATGCAGGACATCAAGGCGCTGAGCGAGGCCGAGCTTCTCGATCTCGTAAAGCAGCGGCTGGCCAAGTCGGCGCGCTTCAAGGATCACGCCTTTGTCTTCGTGCACGGCTACAACACGTCGTTCGACTACGCGATCTATCGTGCGGCGCAAATTGCCTACGACATCAAGTTTGACGGCGCGCCGTTCGTCTACAGCTGGCCGTCTGGCGGCGGGATTGCGAGCTACACCTACGACCGCGAGAGTTCGGCCCAGGCCGAGCCCTATCTGGAACAGTTCCTGAGGTTCGTGATGGAGCGTTCGGGGGCGAAGACCGTCAGCCTCATCGCGCACTCGATGGGCAACCAGCTGCTCCTGCGCGTACTGCAGGACTTGAAGCGGCAGAAGCCCGAAGGCGTCGAGATCAGCCAGATCATCCTGGCTGCGCCGGATGTCGACCGCGACAGCTTCGAGAACATTGCAACGTCGATCAAGGGGCTGGCGAGCGGTGGCATCACGCTCTACGCCGCGGCCAACGATCGTGCGCTCGATGTGTCACGCCGCTTCCACGGTGGCATTCCGCGGGCCGGTGACGTTCCCGGAGGCGTTCCGCTGGTGCTTCCCGGTATCGACACCATCGATGCGACGGCGGTCAGCATGGACAGCCTCGGGCTGCACCACTCGGGCTACGCGGAGAGCAACGCGCTGCTCAGCGACATCGGTCTGCTGATCCAGACGGGCGAGCGCCCGCCGGAGAAGCGCGTGCCGATCCTGAAGCGCGTGCCCACGGACAAGGGTGATTTCTGGCGCTATCCGTCTTCGCGCTGACGCGGCGCTCCTTCGGACGCGACAGTCGTGAACACTTGGCGCTGAGGGCCGGCGGCGAAATAGGCCGCTTCGCGGCCGCATCTTCGAGGCAAGCAATGTCGAAGCCTACCGCTGGCTCAGCAGCTGACGTACACGGGATCGATGCGCTGATGCCCAGCGACATGGCTCGTGCCTGCGAGGGCGCGGGCGCGACCAAGGCCGGCCGTGACGCGCTCTCACTCATCGTCCTGGGCGTTTTGGCCGGCGCGTTCATCGCGCTGGGCGCGATCTTCATGACAGTGGTCGCTTCGGGCTCCGATCAGCTGCCGTGGGGGCTCGCCCGCCTCATCTCGGGTCTCGTTTTTTCGCTCGGGCTGATCCTGGTGATCGTCGGCGGAGCCGAGTTGTTCACGGGCGATGCACTCATGGTCGTCGCCTGGGCGAGTGGACGTATCCGAGCTGCCGCTCTGATGCGAGCCTGGGTGCTCGTTTACCTGGGCAACATCGCCGGCGCGCTGGGAACGGTCGCGCTCGTCTTCGCATCGGGTCACTACGGCCTGGGCGGCGGTGCCGTGGGCAAAACGGCATTGGGTATCGCAGCGGCGAAAGCGGCGCTGCCGACGGTGCAGCTCTTCTTCCTCGCGGTCCTGTGCAACGTGCTCGTCTGCCTCGCGGTATGGATGTCGTTCGGCGCCCGTTCGGTTACCGACAAGGTCATGGTCATCGTTCCGCCGATTGCCGGCTTCGTTGCCGCCGGCTTCGAGCACTCGATCGCCAACATCTACTTCCTGCCGTATGCGCTCGCGGTCAAAGCCTGGGCGGCGCCGGAATTCTGGAGTGCGATCGGCCAGACGCCCGCCAGCTATCCGGCGATTACGGTAGGTGCAGCACTCCACAACATCGCGGTCGCGACCATCGGAAACCTGATCGGGGGCAGCCTGCTCGTTGGGGCGGTCTACTGGTTCGTCTATCTCCGGGTCGGACGCTGACCGGTAAACCGCGCGTTAACGCCCGTCCCATATCGTGACGAGTCACGACATTGGCCGGACGGAGGGGGCGGTGCGGGACAGTGCGAGCGAGAGCGGTCGTCGCGTGCCGGCGATGGCGCTAAGTGTCGGTGCAATCGATCAGCGCGTGATCGCAATCGGCCTGACCACGCTGCTCGTCACAGCGCTGATCTGGTCTTTGCCGGCGCATGCCCAGGAGGCGTTCGCCTGCGGCAGTCGCGTGGTCCACCTGACGCGTGAGGACATTCGCTCGAGCGGGCAGGACGATCCCTGCCTTGCCGCGTTCATTCTCAACCGCCGCAGGCCGGGTTCGATGGTTGGCGGGAGCGGCGTGTCCGTCAGCCGCCGAGCCGCGATCGCACCCGATGATGTGCCGGCCCCTGCGCCCCACCCCACGCGGGCGCGAACTGCGCAGGCGTTCGAGGCTGCCCCGGCTGCCAGTGTGAGAAGCGAGTACGCGGCCGCGCCGCCAGCCAGCGAGGGACCGCTGCTGACGCCGCGCGTAACACCCGTCACATTCCAGCACGAGGTGGTGCCGGCTCTCGCCACACCCAAGACGACGGTCGCCGCCGGTTCGTTTGATTACCGCCGTATCCCCATCATCAACGCGGCGCCGGGCGAGCCTGCGTTCTTCTTTCACGCGCGCTGATCGGGCGGCCCACAGCCCGTTGGCCGAACAGGCGTCGCGCGGACAAGCGCGCGTCAAGGTCCCGTTTACCTTTCGCTGGCACGCTGCCGCACAAGAGTTGTCATTGTATCTGCGTGCTTGTGAGGCTCCATGTCGCGTCCCCTTCCGCATTTTGCCGTCCGTATCGGCTCGGTCTCCGCCGTTGCCCTGGTCATCGTCGCCTCCACGAGCGCGATGGTCGAGGCCAAGGGCTTCAAGTTGAAGCTGGGCGGCAGCTCGCACAGCGTTTCGAAAGGGGACCACGTCGAGGGCGAAGCCGCGGCTGCCATCGGCAGGGCGGCAACGCGCGCCTACCTGAAATCGCGCAGGTCCGGGTCTGAGGAGACCGCGGACGGCACCAAAGGCACCTCAGCTTCGCCATCCCTGGGCACGCCACCCGATTACTGGACCAAACGTGCGCAGCGGCTTATCGAAGCCGAGACCGGTCACCTGCAGGGACCCCATCCGCTCCAGCTCGCGCACCCCGGCATGGACGTCGTGGTCTGTGAAGCGGGCTGCAGCACCGATCGCGCCGAGATCGTATATCTCCAGCCGACCACGAAGGCGCCCGAGCCTGTCGCCACCGCCACCTCCGCTGCAGCCGGAGCGCCCGATGCAGGCGTGGGTGCGGCAGCATCACCTGCGGCGGCCCCTGCTACAGCTGCGGCCGATGCTGGTGCCGCTCCGGCGGCCGCGCGGCCGCCGCGTCCCTACATGATCGTCTGTGAAGGCGGATGCTACGACACCCCGCGCACCTACAGGGCGGCTCAATCGCGCGTGGCCGCCGGGACGAGCACTGACTGGGTGTCCACCGTCACGCCGACCAGTGCTGCGCCCGAAGCGCCGGCCAGGAGTGAGTCCGGGCGTTGGTTGCGCAATATCGATGGCGAGGCACCCGCTGACACCGAGGTGCGCGACTAACTTTTCGGTGGCCGCCCAGCCGGCATGGAGGCCGCGGCGTTTCCAGCGTCGCGGCTTTGTGCCGTTCCGTGGGACGATCAGCGCGTCCGTGCCAGCACGTCGTCGAAGTTTTTGATCTTGTAGACGCGATTGTCGCGGATGAAGTAGAGCCACTCGAGCTTTTCGCTCGTTGCGAGGTCCTGCGGCGTGACCGCTTCGAGTTCGACGAGGTTCTGGTCGCGGAACAGCTCGGCCGTTGCAAGCTGCGAAGCGGGGTCGAGATACTCCCAATCCGGCGGATCGGGCAGGCGGCTCGCCGCCTCCTTGTTGAAGACAACGTCCTTGATGGCGTACGGCGGCAGGGTGCCCGCCTTGATGTACTCGAGTACGGCTTCCACGAAACCCAGCTGCACGAGCCCTGAACAGATGTAGTCGTTGGGCGGCTGCCATTCGCGTTCGCGATAGGACTCGATAGTCTTTTCCTTGCCCTGCACCTGCCGCTGAACGCCGAACCACAAATTGCGCACGATGCGCCCAATGGCCCAGTAATTGTAGCTCGCCTTGATCTTGTCGAGCAGCAGGCCGCGCACGCGCGATTGCTTGCTCTGGTCGAACCACGGCTGCTTGAAACGCTTGATGGCGATGAACGAGCTTCTATCCGAGATGTAGTCGCGGATGTTGGTGAGGTCGACGCCGCCGGTTCCGGCCTCGATGATGAAGGTGCTGGAGAAGCCGGCCTCGAACTGTGGACCTGTGAAGACCATGGCCGCATGTGAGAACGGCGAACCCGTCGCCAGCCGGATCAGGTAGGACGACAGGTCCCAGTCGCGCCGGGTCAAAACCACATCGGCGCGCTCCAGGAACTCGCCGGCGAGGAACTCGTCGACCGATTTGGGCCAGACGTCGCGGCGGGCTTCTGCCTTGCTCATGCGGCGCTCGGGGCGGTCGCGTAGGGACCGGTCGCGGTCTCCTGTCACGGCGAGCGCGTCGCCGCCCAGGAGCACACTGACCGCGATCACGGCGGCCAATGGCCGCCACAACTGAAACGCCTGCATTGCCAACTCCCCCGGCCACTGGGCGGATTGCGATCCACCCGTTAGGTAGCATCGGGCAGTGAGGCACTGCAAACCGCGGGGCGGCAAGCCTGGTCCCCAATGCCGGCTCAAGCCAGTCTGCGCGGGGCTGCTTGCTCGGGCTCCGTGGGCAGCGGCTCGTGCCAGCTCTCGGGAATAATGTGTATGTGCTGCAGGAGGATGGCGCCGCTTTCGAGCCGCAGCGTGATGCGCACGCGCGCCGTGCCGAACTCGAAGATGCCGCGCATATCGATGGTCGTGACGGTGAAGAACCCGTCGGCCTGGGCAAAGCGGACGCGAAATCCGGTCTGGCGGGCGTCCTCGACCTCGGCGAGACGGCCCAGACGGCTCAGTCCGGTGAACATGCGCTCGGTCTCGGAATGGTCGAGGGTCGAGGCGACGGACGACACAAAGTGCGGCTGGATGTCGTCAAGCCGCCACTGCCGCGAAAGCTCACGCGTGATGGACACCGCCCGAACGGTCGAGGCCGGAGCCTTCTGCAGCGCATAGGCACTGAGCGCCCCGAGCGTCAGTCCGCCGAGCAGCGCCAGCCCCAGGATGCCGGCAAGTAAGGTTTTCATGAACGATTTCAACATGCGGCATGCCCGTCTTGATCTCGGTGGCCGGCAGATTCCGGCCATGGTGACTGCTAGATGGCCAATCTGAGGGAAAGCTCCGGCGCCCGCTGTCTCCTGAGAAACAATGTCAGCGGATGATCAAGCAGCCTTGATTCAATTGATGAAATTCCAGCCATGAACCGGTGGCGCCGTGGTCGCGACCCAAGGGCATGACGTTCGCGCCCGGGAGGCGGTCATGCACAATGCCATTGCCGTGTTCATGCAACTCATCAAGGTCGCCGTGTTCTTCGCCACCCTGGCGCTGCCGCATGCCGGCTCCGCAGGCTTGATGGCTCACGAGGATGGCATCCCTCCCGCCCACGTCGCCTCCGAGGACCGTCCTCTGTCCAATCCACGCCGCCGCTGAGCCACCCACATGCCAGCTGTCGGCCGGGCTGGCGGTCAGGGGATGCCGTTGGTAGAACGCGCCCCAACGGTGGCGCGGCGATGCGTCCTGCTCACGGATGGACAAACGACGATGGCTAAGAACAAGGCCGGCGACAACGGCGGCGGCAAGCGCGGCGTGGCCGGCGCGGCCGTGGCACCGGCCACGACGAATGATGTCCCGGCATCCGCCAAGACGGCGGACGCCGGCACCGGCGCGCGCGACTGGTCGAAGACGCTCAATCTCCCCAAGACCGACTTCCCGATGCGGGCGGGACTGCCGGAGATGGAGCCGCGGATGCTTGAGCGCTGGCAGCGGATCGGTCTCTACGAGCGGTTGCGTGAGGCGAGCAAGGGCAAGCCCAAATTCGTTCTGCACGACGGCCCGCCCTACGCCAACGCCAACATCCATATCGGGCACGCGCTCAACAAGATCCTCAAGGACCTCGTCGTCAAATCGCAGCAGATGCTCGGCCACGACAGCAACTACGTGCCGGGCTGGGACTGTCACGGCTTGCCCATCGAATGGAAGATCGAGGAGGAGTACCGCGCCAAGGGACGCGAGAAGCCCGACTTCTCCGACGCCAAGGGCATCAACGCCTTCCGCGACGAGTGTCGCAAGTTCGCCGACAAGTGGCTCGTCGTGCAGCGCGAGGAGTTCAAGCGGCTCGGTGTCGTGGGCGACTGGGACAATCCCTATTCGACCATGGCTTACCGCGCCGAGGCGACGATCGCGCGCGAGATCATGAAGTTTGCCCGCTCCGGCCAGCTCTATCGCGGCTCCAAGCCGGTGATGTGGTCGGTCGTCGAGAAGACGGCGCTGGCGGAAGCCGAGGTCGAGTATCAGGACTATCAGTCCGACATGATCTGGGTGAAGTTCAAGATCATCCAGGACACCGACTGGGGCGCCCAGCAGCAGCATCGGCGCGCCGATCAGGCGTGCCTCAAGCCCGAGCTCATCGACTCCTATGTCGTCATCTGGACGACGACTCCTTGGACGATCCCGGGCAATCGCGCCATCTCGTTCTCGTCGCGCATCGCCTACGGGCTTTACGAGGTGACCGCGGCGCCAGACGGCAACTGGGCCAAAACGGGCGACCGCTTCGTGCTTGCCGATAAGCTGAGCGCGGAGGTCATGAAGGCGGCCAAGGTCGAGGCTTTCCGCCGCGTCGAGGACGTGACGGCAGACGAGCTGCGCGCCGTTGTGTGTGCCCATCCTCTGCGCGCGTTGGGCTATGGTTTCGACGTGCCGCTGCTCGACGGCGATCACGTCACCGACGACACGGGAACGGGCTTCGTGCACACCGCGCCGGGGCACGGCGCCGACGACTACAACATCTGGACGGCGAGCCAGAAGGGACTGCGCGAGCGCGGTATCGACACCACCATCCCCTTCACCGTCGATGCCGACGGCGTCATGACGGAGGCCGCGCCTGGCTTCGCCAGCAAGCGCGTGCTCAAGGAGAACGGCGACAAGGGCGATGCCAACGACGCGGTCATCAAGGCGCTGGCCGAGGCCGGCAACATCGTCGCGCGCGGGCGGTTGAAGCACCAGTATCCCCACTCCTGGCGGTCCAAGAAGCCAGTCATCTTCCGCAATACGCCGCAGTGGTTCATCGCCATGGACAAGCCGCTGGGCGATGGCGGCAACCGCTCGCTCCGGCAGATTGCGCTCGACGAGATCAAGAAGACCCAATGGGTACCCGCCATCGGCGAGAACCGCATTACCGGCATGATCGAGAACCGCCCCGATTGGGTCGTTTCGCGCCAGCGCGCGTGGGGCGTGCCGATCGCCGTGTTCCGCAACGTCGAAACCGACGAGGTGATCCCCGGACCGGGCTTCGCGCACAACGATGAGCTGATGGCCCGCATCGAACAGGCGTTCGCCGAAAAAGGTGCCGACGTGTGGTTCGAGGACGGCGCCAAGGAGCGTTTCCTCAACGGCCTGGTGAATGACCCGGCCGAGTGGGAGCGCGTGCGCGACGTGCTCGACGTGTGGTTCGATTCAGGCTCTACGCACGCCTTCGTGCTTGAGGACCCGCAAGCCTTCCCCGGTCTCGCCGGTATCAAGCGGCACATGGACGGCGGCAAGGATCGCGTCATGTATCTGGAAGGCTCCGACCAGCATCGCGGCTGGTTCCATTCCTCGCTCTTGGAGAGCTGCGGCACGCGCGGCCACGCGCCCTATGACGCTGTGTTGACGCATGGCTTCGTGCTCGACGAGAAGGGGCAGAAGATGTCCAAATCGGCGGGCAACGTCACGGCGCCGCAGGATGTCATGTCGAAATCGGGTGCCGATATTCTGCGCCTTTGGGTGGCCGCGTCCGACTACTCGGACGATCTGCGCATCGGCCCCGACATCCTCAAGAACTTCGTCGAGACGTATCGCAAGATGCGCAACACCCTCCGCTGGCTGCTGGGTGCGCTCGGTCACTACACGGAAGCCGACTACGTCGATGTCGCCGACATGCCAGAACTGGAGCGGCTGATGCTGCACCGGCTCTCGCAGATCGACCCGGAGGTACGCACCGCCTATGCCGCCTACGATTTCGCCAAGGTCGTGTCGCTGCTCTCGCACTTCATGAACACGGAACTGTCGGCATTCTATTTCGACATCCGCAAGGACGCGCTCTATTGCGATGCGCCGTCCAGCACGCGGCGCAAGGCGGCGCTGACGGTGATCGAGGAGATCTTCCGTGCCACCTGCCTGTGGCTCGCACCGATCCTGTCGTTCACGGCCGACGAGGCCTGGCTGGCGCGGCACGGCGACAGCGAAGGCGGTGAGGACAGTGTGCATCTGCACGAACTTCCGCAGGTTCCGCGTGCGTGGCGCGACGAGGCGCTGGCTGAGCGCTGGGAGAAGGTGCGCAAGGTGCGCCGCGTGGTCACCGGTGCCCTGGAGATCGAGCGTGCCGCCAAGCGCATTGGGTCCTCGCTGGAGGCGGCTCCTGAGGTTCACATCACCGATCCCGAGCTGATGGAGGCGCTTGTGGGCGTCGACCTCGCCGACATCGCCATCACATCCGGCATCGAGGTGGTCGCGACGCCGGCGCCCGACGGCGCATTCACCCTTCCCGACGTGAAGGGCGTGGCCGTTGTGCCACGCCGCGCGGAAGGAAAGCGCTGCGCCCGCTCTTGGAGGGTCACGAAGGATGTCGGCACGGACCCGGCGTTCCCGGACCTGTCGGCTCGTGACGCGGCCGCCATGCGCGAGATCGACGGCGCGGGTTGATGCGTCACGACGGAACGACCTTACGGGAGGCAGGCGGTCGCATGACAGCGCACGGAAACGGCCGCGGTTGGTTTTGGGGTCAATGGTCGAGCCTCGCGCTCACCGTCGCCGCCGTCACGCTGGTTCTCGACCAGGCGCACAAGTGGTGGATGTTGCTCGGTTTCGGCCTCCGCGAGCGGGGCCGCACGGCAATCCTGCCGTTTCTCGACGTTGTCTACGCCCGCAACGTCGGCGTCAGATACTCGATGTTCGAGTTGAACTCGTTCCGCGGCCAGATGACGCTCGCCGTGTTCGCGGTGGTGGCAAGCCTCGCCATGTGGATCTGGCTCGTCCGGGCTGGGACGGGGCGTCTCATGGCCACCAGCCTCGGCCTCATCATCGGGGGGGCGCTGGGCAACGCGATCGATCGGCTCACGGTCGGGGGCGTGATCGACTACATCTCTTTGCACGCTTTTGGGTATTACTGGTACATCTTCAACATCGCCGACGTTGCCATCGTTGCCGGTGTGGCCGGGCTTCTGTATGACTCGTTGCTATCGAGTCGCAATGATGCCGCAAAGGCGCCGTAGCGCGTTGGGGCTGCGAACCGCTCGGGGGAGCGGCGAGCTCGGGGGAGCCAAGGCCATGGGCCGCCACGTCACATCTAGCTTTTCTGCCGCTGTTTGCGTGCTGATTGCCGCCGTGGGCCTGTCTGGCTGTGGTGCGGGCGACGTCGAGCTGAACGGCAAGATCTTCGATGCCATGGGCGTTTCGTCGGCCACGAGCAAGAAGTCCGGCGACGCCAGGCTTTCGCAACGCAATGGTCTCGTGGTGCCGCCCAGCACGGGTTCTCTTCCCGAGCCGGGCTCCGGTGCACCGCCTCCCGAGGCGGAGGCCGATCTGGCGTTCATCAACGATCCCGACCGCAGGGCGACGATGGATCGCACTCAGCTCGCACGCGAGCAGGCCGAGTTCTGCAAGAAGAACTATGAGGAGCCGAAGGCCCGCGGCGACAACAGCGTCGACGGCGTCGTCGGTCCAGGCGGCCCGTGCCGCGCTACGTTCCTGAGTGCGATGAAGAAGTGGAACGGCAGCAGCGACGACGAGTAGACCTCGCCCGCCGGCCCCGGTCCCGTTTCCCGTAAGTATCCGATAACTAACGCCTATTCCGTGGGGTATAAGCCGCGCTTATGCCCACATGAACGCGTTGTCATTTGACTTCGAGGAGGGGGGCGCCGACATCTTGGCCAGCCTGCCGCCGCGGGCGCTTGTCGTCGCGTTGCCCATTGTTTGCGCGATGCGGCGGCGTTGCAGGAGGTTCTGACCCGATGATCCGCTTCGGCTTCCGCCGCCTTCCCATCTTGGTGCTCGCCCTCATGACATTTGCCGCCACCACCCCCTCATTCGCCGCAGACAAAGCCGCCTCTCGCCTGTCGCTGTTCGATCTGCCCAATGGGATGAAGGTGGTCGTGATCCCCGACAATCGCGCGCCGGTCGTGACGCATTACGTGTTCTACCGCACGGGGGCATCGGATGAGCCGCGCGGCGTATCGGGCATTGCCCACTTCCTCGAGCATCTGATGTTCAAGTCGACGGAGAAAATCCCCAACGGCGAGTTCTCGCGCATCGTCGAGGGCCTGGGCGGAGAGCTCAACGCCTTTACGACGCAGGATGTCACCGCCTATTTCGAGCGTGTCGCCAAGCACAACTTGAAGCGCATGATGGAGATGGAGGCCGACCGCATGGTTAACCTGCGTCTCACCGACGACGAGGTGGTGACGGAGCGCAACGTCATCCTCGAGGAGCGCCGCTCGCGCATCGAGAACAGCCCCGGCTCGCTGTTCTCCGAGCAGATGGAGGCAGCCCTCTACCAGAACCATCCCTACGGCGTTCCGGTCATCGGCTGGGAGCACGAGATGGCGGCTCTGTCGCGCAAGGATGCGCTCGACTTCTACAAGCGCTTCTACGCGCCCAACAACGCCGTCCTGGTCGTTGCCGGTGACGTCACGGCGGAGGAAGTACGTGCACTTGCCGAGGAGACCTACGGCAAGGTGCCGCCTGTGCCCGCCGAGAAGCTCGTTCGCCCGCGTGTCAAGGAGCCGCCGGCGCGTGCGCCGCGACGCCTGACGCTGGCCGACCCGCGCGCCGGCCAGCCGCAGCTGCACCGCTATTACCTTGCACCCAGCTACACGACCGCCGCCGCGGGCGACGCGGAAGCCCTCGACGTGCTGATGAACGCATTGGCCGACGGCTCCACCAGCCGCCTCTACCGGCGCCTTGTCGTGCAAGACAAGCTCGCGTCCTCTTCCAGCGGCTACTATGAGAACGGCGGCCTCGATAGCGGAAAGCTGGTGCTCTATGCCGTGGGCGCGGATGTGCGCGACCTGCCGCGTGTGGAGGCCGCGATCGACGAAGTGATTGCCGAAGTGAAGGCTAACGGTCTTTCCGAAGCCGAGATCAAGCGCGCCAAGGCCGCTCTTGTTGCCGACCACGTGTACGAAAGCGACAGCCAGTCGACACTCGCGCGCCGGTATGGCTGGGGGCTCGCCACCGGGCTCACGATCGAGCGGATGGAGAGCTGGCCGCAGGACATCGCCAAGGTGACGAACGACGACATCATGCGCGTCGCCAAGACGTTCCTCGACCTCAAGGCGTCCGTCACGGGCTATCTCGTTCCCGAAGAGATCAAGGCGGCTGGCGCTGGCGCGGCGCCGGCACCGTCTGCTCCAGCGGCCGCGCCCGCCGCCACCGCCGGCTCACGCTCCTGAGCAGCCTTCACGCTTCATGAAAGGTGCCCGCATGCCGAACTACCACACGGCGCAGAGCAGCACGGCCGCCCCACCCATGGCGCCCCACTCCGCGCTGTCGCGCTTCGCCGCGGCTCTTGCCATCCTGTTCCTTGTCGCAGCAATCCGACCCGAGGCCGCGCACGCAATGAAGATTCAGACCGTGAAGAGCCCCGGCGGCATCGAAGCCTGGCTGGTCGAGGAGCACAGTGTGCCGCTCATCTCGATGCGCTTTGGCTTGCGCGGCGGCAGCTCGCAGGATCCTGCCGGGAAGGAGGGGCTTGCCAATTTCCTTTCGGCCATGCTTGACGAGGGTGCGGGCGACCTCGATGCGTCGGCATTCCAGGACCGCATGCAGGACATCGGCATGCGCATGAGCTTCTCGGATGCGCGCGATGCCTTCTACGGCAACTTCCAGACCTTGACTGCCAACCGCGACGAGGCCGCGAGCCTTCTGCGCCTCGCCATAACGCGTCCGCGCTTCGACGAAGACGCGGTCGAGCGCATCAAGAAGCAGCTCGTCTCGCGCCTCGTGTTCGACGATCGCGATCCGGGCAAGGTGGCGATGAAGGCATGGTTCGCCACGGCGTTCCCCGGCCATCCTTACGGCCGTCCATCATCTGGCACCAAGGCGTCCGTGGCGAGCATCACGGGGGGCGATCTGGAGTCCTACCGTAAGCGCACGTTCGCGCGTTCGAACCTGAAGGTGGCTGTCGTCGGCGATATCGATGCGGCAACGCTGGCGCGCTGGCTGGACGAGATCTTCGGTGATCTGGCCCCCGAAGCGCAGCTTGCCGACGTGCCGCAGACCAGGCCGGTCGGCGGTGGTGTCGAGCAAGTCGTCGAGATGGCCGTGCCCCAGTCGGTGGCTGTGTTCGGCATGGGGTCGCTGCAGCGCAAGCATCCCGACTTCATACCTGCGTTCGTGCTCAACCACATCCTGGGCGGTGGCGGTTTCGCCTCGCTGCTCATGGATGAGGTGCGCGAGAAGCGCGGTCTCGCCTACTCGGTCTACAGCCACATCCAGCCGGAGGACCACGCTTCTGTTCTCATCGGCTCGGTGGCGACCAAGAACGAGTCGATCGCCCAGTCGCTGTCGGTGATCCGCTCGGTACTGGAGCGCGTCGCCAAGGATGGACCGAGCCAGGAGGAGCTGGACAGCGCGAAGCGCTATCTCGTCGGTTCCTACGCGTTGCGTTTCGACACGGGCGCCAAGATCGCGAGCCAGATGCTGGGTGTGCAGATGGAAGATATGGGCCTCGACTACTTCGACAAGCGCAATGGGCTCGTTGACGCCGTCACGCTGGACGACGTGAAGCGAATTGCGCGCGAGTTCCTGCAGCCGAGTGACCTGATCATCACCGTCGTGGGCAAGCCGCAGAATATGGCGCCCCCTGCTGCCGCCCCCGCCTCCGTATCGCGCGGTGGCTGACCTTGCCCTGGCCATGCCCGAGTGGCGCATGGCCAGTTGGCATCCCCGTGGAAAGCAGGTACGTCAGCGGCGCCTGATCTTGGCGAGATCGACCTGCGCCTCCGAGTTGAGGCGGTGGCCCGTACGCCTTCTTCAGGAACGATCGGTCTCCTGCCGCTGATGCCGAGTGATTTCATGCCCAAGCAATCGCCCTCCCGGACTGCGCAGTCCCCGCGTGCCCCGGGGGCGCCGCCCCTGCTTACGCAATCGATCGACGGCGTTCTGGAGCAGGCGATCGGCCGGCACGGGCTGTCGGCGCGCCTCATGGAGCGCTATCTGGGCCGTCTCGCCGACCCGTTGGCGATCCTCAAAGACAACTACCGCACCGGCCGCTTGCCGCTGCTGAGCCTGCCCGAGGAGACCGACGATCTCGATGCGGCCGAAGCCGCGCTCGGCCGTCTCGCCCAGGGTGCGCATCTGATCATCTTCTTCGGCACCGGCGGGTCGGGACTGGGTGGGCAGACGCTCGCGCAGGTCGCGGGCTGGAACATTCCCGGCGGTCTTTCGGACAAGCAGCGTGGACGCCCGCGCACTCGCTTCTACGACAATCTGGACGGTGCCTCGCTCGACAGCGCGTTGGAAGGGCTGGATCTCGCGCGCACACGCTTCGTCGTCACGTCCAAGTCTGGCGGAACGACGGAGACGCTCGCGCAAGCGATCGTTGCCATGGAAGCGGTGCGTCGCGCCGGCCTGGGTGACCGCATGCCAGAGCTGTTCCTGGGCATCACCGAACCGGCAAAGGCCGGCACACGCAACGGCCTGCGCGAGCTGTTCGCGCACTTCTCAATCCCTATGCTCGAGCATCACACCGGAATCGGCGGGCGCTTCTCATGCCTCACCAACGTCGGACTGCTGCCGGCCATGGCGCGCAGCCTTGACGCGCGCGCTCTGCGTGCCGGAGCACGCGAGGTCGTCGAGGCGCTGATGACCGCCCAGAAGCCGCATGACTTCGCGCCCGCGGTCGGTGCTGCAGTCGCCGTAGCGCTCGCCAAGGAGAAGGGCATTCGCTCTCTGGTCATGATGCCCTATGCCGATAGGCTGGCGCGCATGGCCGACTGGTTCGTGCAGCTGTGGGCGGAGAGCCTGGGCAAGAACGGCGAGGGCACAAGCCCCATCCCCTGCCTCGGCCCGCTCGATCAGCACAGCCAGCTGCAATTGTTCATGGACGGCCCGCGCGAGCACTACCTCACCGTCGTGCGCGTGCTGGAGGGCGGTGAAGGTTCGGTCATCGATCCCGAACTCGCCCGCCTCGCGCATCAGGATTTCATGGCTGGCCGCCGTGTGGGTGATGTTGTCGCCGCTCAGGCCGTTGCGATCACGGAGGCTCTGGCAGAGGCAGGGCGGCCGGTGCGCACGATCGATCTGCCTTCGCTTGGAGAGCGCCACGTCGGCGGCTTGCTCATGCATCTCATGATCGAAACGATCCTGGCCGGTCGCATGCTGGGCATCGATCCTTTCGACCAGCCGGCCGTCGAACTTGCCAAAGTGCTGACCCGTAAGCGGCTGGCCCACCGCTAAGCGTCGTGACGCACCCATGACCTGCCGCCTGAGCGCGGTGGATGCCTAGTGGCCGCCTGTGGTTTTGCCGTGCCCTTTGGGCCAGAGTCCGATTCGTGGACCGGCTCAGGAGTGGGGCTCAGGAGGTGCCATGCCCATCCGCAGGCTCTCGCCCGAAACCGTCAATCGGATCGCCGCCGGTGAGGTGATCGAACGGCCGGCCAGCGTCGTCAAGGAACTGGTCGAAAATGCCATCGATGCCGGCGCAGATGACATCGAGGTCGTAACCGCCGCGGGTGGCCTCTCGCTGATCCGCGTGGTCGACAACGGCGAGGGCATGAGCCCGTCAGATCTCGCTCTCGCGGTCGAACGGCATGCGACCTCCAAGCTCGACGAAGCCGACCTTTTCGACATCCGCACGCTCGGCTTCCGCGGCGAGGCGCTACCCTCGATCGGCTCCATCGCGACACTCGAGATCGCATCACGGCAGCGCGGTGCGCCGCAAGCCTTGTGCATCCGCGTCGATCGTGGCGCCAAAAGCGAGGTCATGCCGGCGGCAGCCAACGAGGGCACGCGCGTTGAGGTGCGTGAGCTGTTCTCGGCAACTCCGGCACGCCTCAAGTTCCTCAAGTCCGAGCGCGCCGAGAACCTGGCCGTGGGCGAGGTCGTGCGGCGCATCGCCATGGCCAACCCCACAATCGCGTTCGCCGTGACGACTGGAGAACGCGCGGGCCTCAAGCTGCCCCGTTCCACCGCTACGCCCGAAGGCCACCTCCAGCGCTTGGGGAGGATCATGGGGCGCGAGTTCCTCGACGATGCCTTGGCGATTTCGGGCGAGCGCGACGGCGTGCGTGTCGAAGGCTTTGCCGGGCTGCCGACGCTGCATCGCGGAGACCAGTCGCAGCAATACCTGTTCGTCAATGGCCGACCGGTGCGTGACCGGCTTCTGGTCGGCGCCGTGCGGGCGGCCTATGGCGATCTGATCCCCAAGGGACGGTTTCCGCTTCTTGCGCTGTTCGTGTCGCTCGATCCGCGCAACGTGGATGTGAATGTGCACCCGGCCAAGGCCGAGGTCAGGTTCCGTGACACCGGCGCGGTGCGCGCGCTCATCATCAACGGCGTGCGTTCGGCGCTGGAAGCCGCGGGGCATCGCGCTACGAGCTCGGGCGGTACGAGCGCCATCGAGACGCTGATGGCTTCGTCCCAGAACGCAGGCGGATCAGGCGAGACGGCGGCGTCACCGCCGACCGGTACCGAGCGGCCCGCTTTCATCCGGCCGTCGGTTTCCGCAGGCCACTTCGGCGGCTCCGGTGCGCGCATCCCCCGAGGGCTTGCCGCGACCATGCAGGCCCCCTTCGAGGCGATCGACCGGCCGAGTGCGGATGCGAGTGCGGCGGGCGCGCCGATCGCAGAGGCGCTCATGGACCGCCCGCTCGGTGCGGCGCGCGCGCAGCTGCACGAAACCTATATCGTCGCGCAGACCAGGGATTCCGTTGTGCTCGTCGATCAGCATGCCGCGCACGAGCGCCTCGTCTACGAGCGCATGAAGGCGATGCTGGCGAGCGGCGGCGTCGAGCGCCAGGGCCTGCTCATTCCCGTCGTTGTTGATGTCGGCGAAGGGGAAGCCGAGGTCCTCGCCGACCATGCGAGCGAACTGGCCCGACTCGGTCTGATCGTCGAGCCGTTCGGCTCGGGCGCCGTGATCGTGCGCGAGGTGCCATCGCTGCTCGGCAAGGCCGACTGGACCGGTTTGGTAAAGGATCTGGCTGGCGAGCTGTTGCGTGACGGCGAAGGCTTCGCGCTCAGCGAGCGGTTGGAGGCGGTGGCTTCGCGCATGGCCTGCCACGGCAGCGTGCGTGCCGGGCGGAGGCTGACGGCTGAGGAAATGAACGCCCTGCTGCGCGAGATGGAAGCGACGCCGTTCTCGGGCCAGTGCAATCACGGGCGCCCGACCTACGTGGAGCTGAAGCTCGCCGACATCGAGCGCCTGTTCGGCCGCCGCTGAGATTGGCGACGCGCGCCGTTACTCCGCGGGCTCTTCCGCTGCCTTCTCTGGCGATGGCTGGTTGGCGGGCTTGGTCGGTTGACGCGTGAAGCCGGACAAACCGGAGACGGCCTGGCGATCGCGTTTGATCGAGACGTCGCTCATGCTGTAGCAGGTGAGCAGTTCGGCCAACGATCGCAGAGCGTGCATGTGGACGCGCTCATAGCCGTGGCTCGCATCGACGCCGAAGGTGACGAGCGCGGTGCGAACGTCGGCGCCGGCCTCGATCGCCGATGCGCTGTCGGATCGGTAGTGGCGGAACACATCCTTCTGGTAGCGGATATCGTGCGTGCGGCACAGGTTCACGAGTTTTCGCGTCAGGTGGTAGTCGAACGGCCCCGTCTGGTCGCCCATGCTGATGGTAACGCCGAACTCCGACGAATTCTGTCCCGGTGCAGACGTGCCGTTGTCGACCGCGATCATCGAGGCGATGTCGGGCAGCAGCACGGAGGCAGCGCCGCTGCCCACCTCCTCGGCGATCGTAAACAGCCAGAACATCTCGACGGGACGGGACTCGATCTTCGCGAGTTCGCGCATGGCAGCGAGCATGACGGCGACGCCAGCCTTGTTGTCGAGATGGCGCGAGACGATGAAGCCGTTGTCGAGGAATTCCGGCTGCGGGTCGATGGCAACGATGTCGCCGACTTCGACGCCCAGGCGCTCGCACTCCTCCTTGTTGCGCGCGGAGGCATCAAGCCGCAGCTCGACGTTGGGCCAGCCCACAGGCATTAGGTCGACATCATCGCCAAAGGTGTGGCCGGAGGCCTTGAGCGGCAGGATGGTGCCGCGATAGGTGCCCTTCTCGGTGAACACGGTGACACGCGCGCCTTCGGCGAAGCGCGCCGACCAGGTGCCGATTGGGACCAACTCGAGGCGGCCGTTGTCCTTGACGCTCTTGACCTGCGCGCCCAGCGTATCGAGGTGCGATACGATCGCCCGCGCGCCCATCTTCTGCCGTCCCGGCAGGCAGCCGCGGATGGCGCCGCGTCGCGTCAGGTCGTAATCGATACCAAGTCTTTCCAGCTCCTTGCACACGTACCGCACGATCGTGTCCGTGAAACCGGTTGGGCTTGGTATCGCAAGAAGCTGCGTAAGCTGGCTCTGAAGATAGGCGGTATCGATGTCGAGCCGTCGGCCGCTTTCGCTCACTTCAATTGTCTCCTCTGCGCGGTGCGCACGCTCTGCGGAATGGTTTGCGGGAACAGGAGATCGACGAAACGCTCGGCCGTGGGATGCGGCTCGTGGTTGGCAAGACCCGGCCGCTCGTTGGCCTCGATGAAGACGTAGTCGGGGCGGCGCGGACTCTTGATCATCAGATCGATGCCGGTCACCGGGATCTCGATTGCGCGTGCAACCTTTATTGCTGCGTCGATTAGGACGGGATGCGTCTCGCTGGTCACGTCGTGGATTGTGCCGCCGGTGTGGAGGTTCGCAGTTTTTCGCACGGCGATGTCGGTTCCCTCCGGCAGGATGTCGTCGAACTCGAGGCCCGCGGTGCGCACCCACCGCTTGGTCTCCGCATCGAGCGGGATGCGGCTCTCGCCATCGGTGGCTGCCGCCCGCCGGCGGCTCTGGATCTCGATCAGTTCGCGCACCGTCTTTACGCCGTCGCCGACGATGCGAGCGGGGCGGCGCACGGCTGCTGCGACAACCTTGTAGTCGATGACGACGAGTCGCAAGTCCTCACCGTCGAAGTGTTGCTCGACGATCACGTTGTCCGAGATGGCGCGGGCGGC
This sequence comes from Hyphomicrobiaceae bacterium, assembly GCA_050250815.1. Lineage (GTDB taxonomy): Bacteria > Pseudomonadota > Alphaproteobacteria > Rhizobiales > Hyphomicrobiaceae > JAEUMD01. The sequence goes on along the minus strand of JBFWNY010000004.1, from coordinate 123,265 downwards.
AGCGACGGCCGCCTCCACGTCGGCGGCGCAATCCAAGCCGACGGAGATGCCCCGGCCCTGCTCGCCGCGCGCCGGCTTGACGACGACCCGTCGGTGCTTGGCGAGGAAGGCCGCGCGCTCATCTGCCGTGCCGTCGGACATTTGCGCGGGCACGTTGACACCGGCGTCCTCGACGATGCGGCGCGTCAGGCGCTTGTCATCGCAGATCGACATCGCAACTGCGGTCGTGAACTCGCTGAGCGATTCGCGGCAATGGATGGAGCGGCCGCCGTAGCTGAGGCGGAACAGGCCCGATTCCTCATCGGTGACTTCGACGGCGATACCTCTGCGGCGCGCTTCGTCGACGATGATGCGGGCATAGACATTGAGGTTCGTGTCGGTGGCTGGACCGGCGAACAACGGCTCGTTGATCGGGTTGCGCCGCTTGACGGCGTAGACCGGCACGCGGCGGAATCCGAGCTTTTCATAGAGCGCAATGGCCTGGGCATTGTTGTGCAGCACAGACAGATCCATGTAGGCCGAGCCGCGCGCCGTGAAGTGCTCGGCAAGCCGGTGCACGAGAGCCTCGCCAATCCCGCCGTGGCGCGCCTGTGGTGATACGGCGAGGCACCAAAGCGATGAGCCGCGCTCGGGATCGCCGAAGGCCCGGGCATGGTCGACGCCCATGGAAGATCCGACAATCTCGCCGGTTTCGGCATCCTCGGCAACCAGTACGGTCAGCGCGCGCGCATCCCGGCGCGACCAGAAGAAGTCCGGCGGCACGCGAACCATGCCGCGCATTGCATAGATCGTGTTGACCGCTTCGGCGTCTTGCTGGTTGGTGAGGCGTCGCACGAAGAATGGCTGGCGCCTGCGATGCACCGTACGATGCGTAGCAAGGTCGAGCCGATAGGTGTGCGAGGGGTCGAGGAAGAGTTCTTGCGGGGCGGCCGCGAGCGTGACGTGCGGGTCCTTCACGTACAGTGCGATGTCGCGACGGTCGGCGGCTTCGGCGCGCAGCACCTCGGCCAGCTTCTCGGCGGTGTCGAAGGTCTGCGCGAAGATGAGACGTCCCCAGCCGCAGTCCAGGCTTGCGTCGCGCAACACATCCGCGTCGTCGCCGTCGCGTGGTGGCCGCGGCGCGGCGCGGAGCTGCTTGGTTCGGGCCTCACCCTTTGGGCGGCGCGCAGGGGCGGTTTCCTTCATCGGCCTACACTCCTTGCGCGTGGAGCCACATCTCGAGCAGGCCGACCTGCCACAACTCCGAGCCTCGGAGCGGCGTGATGTGCTCCTTCGGCGATGCGAGCAGGCGTTCGATGTAGCTCGCCTGAAAAAGCCCGCGATCCCGGGCCCGGCGGCCGAGCAGCGCATCGCGCACCATGTCGAGATAGGGTCCCTCGAGATACTTGAGCGCGGGTACCGGGAAATAGCCCTTCGGCCGGTCGATGACATCGGCGGGAATGACGCGCCTCGCCGCTTCCTTGAGCACGCCCTTGCCGCCGTGCGCGAGCTTCATCGCCGGTGGCACGCGAGCCGCCAGCTCGACCAGTTCGTGATCGAGGAACGGCACGCGCGCTTCCAGGCCCCAGGCCATCGTCATGTTGTCCACGCGCTTTACCGGATCGTCCACCAGCATGACGTTGGTATCGAGCCTCAGCGCTTTGTCGACGGGGTCGTCTGCGCCAGGTGAGGCGAAATGCCGGGCGACGTAGTCGAGGCTCTCGTCGCGGTCGGGCATGTGTTCAGGCGACAGATGCCGTGCGAGCGTGGCATGCGATCGATCGAAGAAATGAGCGGCGTAGTCGCGCAGCACATCGTTGGAGGCCGCGAGCGGCGGATACCAGTGGTAGCCGCCGAACACCTCATCCGCGCCTTGCCCCGATTGCACGACCTTGATCGACTTCGCGACCTCCCGCGACAGCAGGTAGAAGCCGATGTTGTCGTAGGAAACCATTGGTTCGGACATCGAGGAGATGGCGTGTGGCAGGTTCTCCAGCATTTCCGAGGAGGGGATGAAGATCTTGTGGTGATCCGTTCCGTAGTGCTGCGCGATCAGGTCGGAGTAGCGGAACTCGTCGCCTTTCTCGCCGTGGGCTTCCTCGAAGCCGATGGAATAGGTGGCAAGTCCTTTCTGGCCTTCCTCGGCGAGCAGCCCGACGATCAGGGAGCTGTCGACGCCGCCCGACAGCAGCACGCCCACAGGCACGTCGGCAACCATACGGCGGCGCACGGCGGTGCGCAGCGCTTCGAGCACCATGTCGCGCCATTCGTCGAACGGCCGGGCTACATCCTCGGCCGTACGCGCGAAGCTCTGGGTCCAGTAGGTCGAGTCGTTGAAGGTTCCATCCGGCTCGTAGATGCGAATGGTGGCGGGTGGCAGCTTCTTGATCCCGGAGAGGATTGTGCGTGGCGGTGGCACGACGGCATGCCACGTCATGTAGTGGTGCAGCGCGACGCGGTCGATCGATGTATCGACGTCGCCGGCGGCGAGCAGTGCCGGCAGACTGGAGGCGAAGCGCAGGCGTCCGCCTGATTGCGACAGATAAAGCGGCTTGATGCCGAACCGGTCGCGGACGAGCGCGAGCCGGTTGCTGGCAAGATCGTGGATGGCGAAAGCGAACATACCGTGCAGGCGATTAACGGCGGCCGGTCCCCAGGCGTGCCACGCCTTCAGAATCACTTCCGTATCGCCGGTGGAGGCGAAGCGGTAGCCCTTTTCGGTCAGCTCGGCGCGGAGCTGCTTGTAGTTATAGATGCAGCCGTTGAACGCGAGGGTCAGTCCCAGTTCCGTGTCTACGAACGGCTGTGCGGCATTCTCTGACAGGTCAATGATCTTGAGCCTGCGGTGGCCGAGACCGAACCGGCCACGCACGACGATGCCCGAACCGTCTGGCCCGCGCGGGCGCATTGCGTCCGCCATGCGTTCAATCGCGGCGGCGGAAACCGCGCCTCCACCGAATGTGACCTCACCGCAAATCCCGCACATCGCGCGCTATGCCCCTTACTCGAAACCCTGCTTGATATTTTGAATCCAAACGATTAGCTCGGGGATGGTTAGAAATCAAACTGTATTGTGCAATGCATCAAGATGATGAGCTGAGGAGCGTGTTGGCCTCGATCCGAGAGATCGTGAGGGCTGTGAACATCTATTCGAACCGCATCGACAGGGCGCTCGGGCTCACGCTCCCGCAGCTCATCGTGCTCGAGTGCGTGCGGAAGCTGCGCAACGACACGTGCCGCGAGTTGGCACGCTGTGCCGCGCTTAGCCCACCGACGGTCGTCGGCGTCCTCGACAAGCTCGAGCGTAAAGGTCTGATCGAGCGACATCGTTCCCAAAGTGATCGCCGAATTGTCCACGTCAGTCTGACGGACAAGGGCGCAGAGGCTCTCGACCACGCGCCGCCACCGCTCGGGCATCGCTTCGCGCGTGCCTATCACCAGATGTCGCCCGATGAGCGCGCGCAGACGCTGGTTGCTTTGGAGCGCCTGGCGGCCCTGGCGCTGCTCGACGAAGACGACGTCGCGCAGCTCGAAATGCGTCGACCAGCGCCTGACGGCGATTGAAGTACGGATCAGCCACGCGCCGCGAGGATGCGTACCTCGGTGTCGCCCCAGGCCCGGCGGTCGATCTCCTCAAGACCCAACGCCAGAGACACGACGTTGCCTCTTGCCTCCTCAAGAACCGCGATCGCGCCCGGTCTGAGCCAGCCTCCCAACATCAGACTTGCGAGCGCCTTGTCGCCCAGCCCTTGTCCATAGGGGGGATCGATGAACGCGAGGTCGAACGGGGTGATGTTGCCGGCTGGGCCGAGGTCGATTGCGTCGCGCCGCCAGATGCGTGTCACGCCGGTCAATTCGAAGGCTTCGACATTGCGACGGACAAGCGCGCGGGATCTGGCGTCCTGCTCGACGAACAGGCAATACGCCGCGCCGCGCGATAGTGCTTCCAGACCGAGCGCGCCGGTTCCGGCGAACAGGTCGATGACGCGGGTGCCTGCGATGTCGAACTCTCGGACGCCGTGGCTCAGAATGTTGAAGACGGCCTCGCGCACACGGTCGGAGGTCGGGCGAACGCCCTCGTGCGCGGGCGTAGCAACGGCCCGGCCCTTGAAGCGCCCCGCGACGATTCTCATCCGCGCCTCTTGGGTGGTCGTCCCGTCCGGCGTGCCGGACGCGGACCACGCGCAGCCTGCTTCGCAGCGGGCGGCTTTGGTTTCGGCGGCGAGGACGCGTCGTCGCTGCGTGCGGGCGCCGCGGTTCCGCGCACGCGCGTCGTCGAGACCATCTCGGGATCTGGTCCTGAGAGGCCGAACTCGTCGGCACGCCGGGTGCCAAGCTGGTCTGCGAGCACGCGGCGCTTGACCACCTCAGCGGTGCCCGCCTTCAAGTCGAGCAGCTGGAACGGCCCGTAGGAGACGCGGATTAGCCTGTTCACGGCGAGCCCGAGGCTTTCCAGAATGCGCCGGACCTCGCGATTCTTGCCTTCTCGCAGAGCCAGCGTCAGCCAGATGTTGCCGCCCTGGATCGAATCGAGCGTCGCTTCGACGGGCCCATAGCGAATGCCGTCGATCTCCGCCCCCGCTTTCAGCCGGTCCAGGTCGGCTTGTGTGACCCGTCCGTGGGCGCGCACACGATAGCGCCGCAGCCAGCCTGTCTCGGGAAGCTCCAGGAGCCGTGCCAGCGCCCCGTCGTTTGTCAGCAGCAGGAGGCCTTCGGTGTTGAAGTCGAGGCGGCCGACCGAAATTACCCGCGGAAGACCGGCGGGCAGGTTGTCGAACACCGTGGGCCGGCCTTCCGGGTCGGCATGGGTGGTCACCAGCCCGCGCGGCTTGTGGTAGCGCCACAGGCGCACGGGCTCCGCCGCGGGCAGCGGCGTTCCATCGACGAGCACCGTGTCGGAGGGGCCGATGTCGCAGGCAGGCGAGTCGAGCCGTCGCCCGTTGACGGTGACGCGGCCTTGCGCGATCCAGCGTTCGGCCTCGCGGCGCGAGCAAAGCCCAGCCCGCGCCATCACCTTGGCGATGCGCTGCCCGGTATCGCCGCCGGGTGCGTCGCCAGCGGGCGGTGTTTTTTTCGCGGAGCGCGCCGGCTTGGTCTTCGGCCGTGATACGGGGCGCGAGCGGGTTGTCTTGCCGCGACCCGCGCCGACCCTGGGTGGGGTGCCCTTGTTGTGGTCCATGGTTGGGGAAGGCCTCCGATGTGGCCCGCTGGCGTAGGATGTATCGATCGACGTAGGGCATCGTCGGCCTCTGGCGACTCGAAAAGGCGACGTGCGCGGGGAGTGACCTTATGACATTAGCGGAAGGCAACGGCCATATGGCGCTGGCGCTGGAGTATGCGCGGGCTGCCTCGGCCCGCGGCGAGGTTCCGGTCGGCGCGGTCGTCGTCGATGTGTCGGGCCGCCTCCTGGCGGGGGCAGGCAACCGCACGCGCGAGCTGTGCGATCCCACGGCTCACGCCGAAGTGCTCGCCATTCGCGCGGCCTGCGCGGCACTCAACTCGGAACGTCTTGTCGGGGCCTCGCTCTACGTCACGCTGGAGCCATGCCCAATGTGCGCGACGGCCATTTCGTTCGCTCGCATCCGGCGGCTGTATTTCGGGGCCGCTGACCCCAAGGGCGGTGGTGTCGTCAGTGGTCCGCGCATCTTCTCTCAGCCGACGTGCCACCACGCGCCGGAGGTCTACGACGGCATCGGGGAAGCAGAGGCGGCCGAGCTGTTGCGTGCGTTCTTTTCGCAGCGGAGGTGATCGTCCCTCGAGCGCTTGTGTGAAACGGCCGAGGCCGCTAAGCACGCCCTATAGCTTTGCGGGGACGGGGACTGAAGGTCGCCGTTATCAATCCCGACCGCAGCGTTGAGCGACGGTCGATCAGGGACGCCGGGCTCAGTGATCTAGCCCGCGTCGTTTCTCGGCGGCCATGGCCGACCGTGCGCTTATGAGATGCCCATGACCCGTCCACCAACGGCAATCGCAATCGTGGCTCTGGGACGCTCGGGCCATCACGCATTTATCGAATGGCTCGTGGAGGCGCGTGCCAGACCGGTGGTGTTCTTCAACAACGTCATACCGTCCATACCGCCGCCTGCGAGATCGGCACCCATCCTTTACAACGGAGCCGAGCCGTTGCCGGGACGAGGCGAAGTCGATCAAAGCTGCCAAACAGGACTTGCTGTTCAACTTTGAGGGGCGGCGACTGCGAGGGGTCGACGCTGTGATCTCCGAATACCTGGAAAAGACGGTGCCCCATCGTCTGGAGGTCATATATTTCCTGCGTGACCCTCTCAATTGCCTCGCATCCCAGGCGAAGGCTTGTGAGGCAGGATCCGACCGCGACATCTTCCGGCTGTTCGGGCAGGTGCTCGGCTTCGAAGACATCGTCTCGCGGCTGAGTTCGTCCAGCGAGAACCGCGACCGAATGGTGATGTTCTCAAGCTGGCGCTACCGCGATGCGTACCGCGCCGCGGTCGCAGAGCGCTTGGGCTGCGAGAATATCGCGCCTCCAAGCAAAACATCGCGCTTCGGCGGTGGCAGTTCGTTCGACGGGCTCGCAGTCAACCCAGACGAGGCCGAAAAGCGGCTCAACTCGCGCTGGCGGGGGCTCATCTCCACGCCGCTTTTTCTGTCGTTCTTCATCGATCCGAGATCGGTTGCCGCCTACAGGCAATACTTCGGCGGGCTGGGAGGCGATGGTGCAAGCGAGCAGGATTTGGAGGAGGTGGTGAGCGCGGCGGCGAATTCGCCGGAAGCGGTTCGGATTTTCGAAACAAAGCTGCGACCGATCCGCGAGAACGAGCACCTGATGTTCAAGCTTCAGCAAGCGCGCACCAGCGCAATGCGCGAGTTCTGGCGGGCCCGTATCCAGTTGGCAACCGGATTACGCTTTCGATAATCCGTCCGGTCAACTCGTGCGCGACAGCGCGATCTTGAGCACGCGCGCGTAATTCTCGATCGCGATCTTGGCAATACGTGCCGTCGGTACCTTGCGGTTGCTCATCAGGTCAAGCACGCGACGGTGATCGGCGAAGCTCGCCAGCGCTGGCTTTGCGAGCGCGTTCATGTCGCTGCCGAATGCGACATGATCCTCGCCCAGCCAGTCTGCCATCTGCAACAGGCGGCTGGCGTAGCCTTCGACCGAGTGGCCCACATCGGCACCGAGTGCCCACAGGCCGACGACGCCGCCTTTGTCCGCGATCATGCGGGCCGTTTCTAGCCGCAACTGCCGTGCCTGCCATACCGGCATGCGCCAGTTGGGAGTGCCTTTGCCGGCCACCGATCCGTGCGACCAGATGAGCGGCGCGCGTGCGGCGGCAAGGGCAGCACGCGCCGCCTCGTCGGTCATGTGCGCGAGGTCGACGAGGATGCCGAGGCGTTCGCAGGCGGCCAGGGCCTCGTGGCCCGCCGGCGTTAGCCCACCGAGCACCGGCTTCTCTGTCTGGAAGTCGGCGAGGCTGTTGCGGATGTAGTGGACGAGCTGGATCTGGCGCACACCGAGCGCGTGGGCCGTCTCGATCTCGCGCGGACCCAGATCGGCAAATGTCGCCCCCTCCACCGAAAGCACGACGTGTGGTTCGCCCGCGAGCGCGCGATCGACATCTTCGGCGGTCTTGACGATGCGCAGCCCCTGGCCGCGGATGTGCTGCAGCATTCGGCCCAGCTCGTCGCGCAGCCAGACGCAGGCCTGATCGGAGACAGGCTCGCCCCTCTGCTTGAAGCCACCGCGGGCGATTGTCAGCCACGGCATGTCGCCCACGAGTGACCACCCGGCGAGCGTTGCGCCGCCCCGCGCCATGTTGGCGGCGAGCGGCTGCATGCGCGCCGTTCGCGGACCGACGAAGAACAGGTGGAAGTGCATATCGCCGATCGGAACCTGAGTGGCCTTCGCAGCACCTCGCCCAGCAAGCGCGAAGGGTGCGAGCAGGCCCGCAGCGATGAGCGTCCGGCGGTTCATTGTTGTGTGTCGCCTCTCCTGAGGCACGTGGGCACAATGTTGCTCCGCCGGGCAATGACTATGCACCGGCAGGCGGGCGTCACTCTTGCCCGCCATGCGCCCCGTGTCGTCCGATGCGTATCGCACCGGGCGTCAATCGATGACGATTGTCGCCACGTAGTCCATCTTCCGGTTGTTGTTATCCACCGGAAGCAGGGTGTTGATGAGGAAGGACGTCGGCGAATAGTTGTCGGGCGTGCTGGCGTTGAAGGCCGAACGTACGAGACGCGCCTTCAGCCTGTCGTAGGCGGACTTGCTCGTCACGCCGAGGTAATAGCCGCGCAGCTTCTCGAACTTGGGCTGCAGGTCCTTGGCGACTGTACGGTGTCCCACCGACATCTTGGACAGCTTGTCAGGGTGTTCGTCGAACAGCGAATTGAGCGTCTTTACGCGGTCCTCGTCCGGCAGTTTCATCGAGTCGATCACGGTCAGCGGCCCGTCCACGAGACCGATGTAGCTGCGCCGGGATTGGCGGCTGATGTTGTTTCCGGTGGCATCCAGCGGCGTCATGATCTCGTCGATGCACGATGGCGTGCCGCGGCCCTCGAAGTCCGCCTTGGTCTTGGCCGGGTCGCACTTCCTTAGCGCCAGAACCGACCAGGCAAACTCCGAGCAGTAGAGGTCGAGCGGTTCCGACTGGGCCACTCCGAGACCGATCTGGCCGACACGCTTGACGAACTCGAGCGAGCGGAACCGGGAATACTTGGGCGCGTTGTAGTCCTGGTTGAACTTCAGGTTCTGCGGATAGATCTTGCGCGCGTTCTGGGTGAAGCGCGTCGACCAGGCAACGATGTTGGCGCGTTCCTGCTCGGTGAGGCCACGCGGCCGGATCACGTGAATGAATTTCAGCGTCGCGTAGTGGGAGCTGGTCAGGTCCGCGCGCATGCCGCGTCCGAGGTACTCTTCGTTGAGCGGGTTATCGAGGTTGTGCACCACCCCATCCTTCACGAAGGCAAGCCCGGCGTGGCTGATGCCCATCTGAATGTTGGGGTAGGCACCGGCGCCGCCCCACTCGGGCCTGAAGGTCAGCAGCAGATCTCCTGTCTGCACGATACCGCTGCGGCCTAGACGTGCGGCCATGCCTGAGCGCCGCGTTTCCACCGTGCGCAGGCCGATGTTGCTGCCCGGCTTGGCATCGGGGTGCTGGAAATCGACAAGGACGTCGGAGGTCTCGATCGAGCTGGTGATGGGAAGCCGCGCGCTGGGAGGCAGGGCGAAGTAGACCGGGATGCCCAGCTTGCGGGCAAGTCGTGGATTGGCGCGCTCGGAGACAGTGAACTCCTTGGCATCCGCGGTCGGCACTGCGGCGAGCAGGGCCGCGCAGGCCATGCCGAGGGTGGTGAGCCTGGTAAGGCGCTTCAATACTGACATCAACGCAATTCCCATACCTAAGTTTGATTGGGCCCGCAGACTTGGCCGGGCCGCGCGTTGGGCGCACGAAGCCAACCCATGGCTGACTTTCATGGCTGTGGCTGGGCAAGCTCCCGTTCCCGCCGCCAATCTCCGACGATCATGCTCCTCGATGCAAGCCGTGGCCGTGCATCCGCGATGCGTTATGGCAGGGCAAGGTCTTGATCTGAGTGGCGATGATGCGCGCGAGCCACATTGCAGAGCATCGCATCGACACACGTGATGAATAGGCTCTTCGGCGGCAGACGGCTGCGAACTTCGCGACGGCGCTAGTCCAGTTCCCGTACCACGCGGAAACCGTTGCCCGAATAGGGCACGTAGGTGTCGTAGCGGAAGCGGGCCGCGCTCTTGACCTGGGCCGAGTTGCTGTCGAAGGAGCCGCCGCGCAGGACGCGAAGTGAGCACTCGCCGTCGACCCGCGGGCTACCGTCGTTCGGCGCATTCTTGTAGCTGTCGTTCCAGCAGTCCTGTACCCATTCGGCGACGTTGCCGGAGGTGTCGTACACGCCGAACGCATTGGCTCGGAAGGAGCCGACCGGGCGGCTGCGCCCACCGCCACTGGAATTGCAGCCGCTACAGTTGGCATTGTTGGCGCCTATGTTTTCGCCCCACCAGTATGCGCCGCTTGTACGTGCGCGGGCCGCATATTCCCACTCGGCCTCCGACGGCAGCCTGTAGGTGCGGCCGGACGTCTTGCTCAACCAAGTCACATACTGGGTGGCATCGGCCCAGCTGACGTTGAGCACCGGGTTGCGTCCGCGCCCCCATCCCAGATCGTCGGGCTTGTGATCGCAGCCCTTGTCTTCGACGCACGCGTCCCACTCCTCAAAGGTCACTTCGAAGCGGCCGATTGCGAAACCCTTTGAGATCGTCACGGTGTGTACCGGCTTCTGGTGCGGTTGGTTCGATCCCATCTCGAAGGTGCCGGGGGAAATCGTCACCAGCTCGGGGCAGCGGGCGCAGTCTGCGAAGACGTCGCCCGAACCAGGCGGCGGCGAACTGGAGGGGCGGCGATCCGACGTCGGCGGCGGATCCGGTTTGCGATCCGGTTCGCGACGCGATGGCTCCGGCTCGCGCCTCCGGGCGCCGTCGCTGCCGTCGAGAAGGCTGAGCGGGTCGATGAGTGTCGACGTCACAAGCGGCACCTGCACTCCGCCAGATCGCCGCGCCACGTTGAGGCGCGTGCGGTTCAAAGCCGTCACCAAGTCGGTGGGCAACTGCGCGATCTGCTCGGCGAGTTCGGAGCCGAATGTGCTTCGGTCCTCGCCCTGGTCATCGAAGATGCGTCCTGGGGCGGCCGAAAAGATCGTTACCGTATTGGTCGTCCCGATGCTCGGCTCGAGACCGGCGGGTTCTGCGCGTACGCGCTTTTCCGGCTCGAACCTGCGCGCAGCGTCTATCGCGACGATGGTGGCGGCCGGCGATTTCTGGTCGAGGCGCGCGAGCATGGTTTTCAGGCTTGCGCCGTCGCGCCAGATGTCCTTGTCGCTCTCGATCTTCGCATCGACGGGAAGCAGGAACGTCTCGCCGACCGAACTCAATCCGAAGCCGCTGAAGTAGAAGAACAGCACATCGCCGGGCCGCGCGTCCTCGGCGAAGTCGCGGACGGCGCCACGCAGGAATCCTGCCTCGAGATTGGTCTTGAGCGCGACCTGGAAGCCGAGGTCGCGAAGGGTTTTGGCGAGGGCTTCCGCGTCGTTCACCGGCGAGCGCAACGTTGCGGCCTTGTAGCCGGCATTGGCAATGAGCAGCGCCTGCTTGCGCCCGGCCGCGGCCGACGACGTTGCGCAGAGGAGCGCCGAGACCATCGAGAGGACGAGCGCCATGGTGCCGAGCGGACCAGCCCTCATGCGCGGTGATCGATTCCGGCCGAAGCCACTGCGGCTCTCACTGAGCGCCCAAGTATACCAATTCGCAATCAACTGGCGTCTCCAATCGGGGCGCGGATCACGGCGGGTCTGCGGGCATCGTCGACGCCGTCGGGCCGTTCTGAGCAGTGTCGGTGAAAGTATCACAAAATCAAGCGTTGGCCGAGATTTAGGCGGGACATCGGCGGCGGACGAGACGGCTTCCTCCATCGTGCACTCGAACTCGCGACTGCGCGGACTGCCGAAGCGACAACCGGTACTGTTGACGCCGATCGTAATCAGCGTCTTGGGCGACGACGGGATTTGCTGGTCTCGGCGGTGCGTTCGGCGCATTATTGCGCCATGGACGTCGTCAACTCCGTCGTTTCACCGATGACGTTGCCCGTGCGACCGGGCCGGCGCCGTTGCTGCGCGATGGCGCGGCTCGTACAAGACGTGTCAAGACGTGTTCGCGAGGTGGTCGTTTGCGGCTCCTGCGCGTCGCCGTCCAGGCGCCGTCATATTGGCCCAAGAGAATGCCCGATGTCCGAGTTTCCAACTATAAGGATGGCGCCATGACGTGTCGTCGTACGCCCGGCTGGCCGTGCCGGCGATTGGCTCTCCGAATTGCGGCGACGCTCGCGGTGCTGGCGCCGGCGGTGACCGCGCAGGCGCAGACGGGCCTGTCTCCCGCACCGGCCGGGGCCGAAGTCTACTTCGTTGGCCTACAGGACCAGGCGGTCGTCGATGCCAAGCTCAAGCTCAATTTCGGGCTCAAGGGGATGGGCGTCGCACCGGCCAAGTCCGATCTGCCGAACTCGGGGCACCATCACCTGCTGATCGACACCGAGCTGCCACCTCTCAACAAGCCCATACCCAACGACTTCAACCATCTGCACTTCGGCAGTGGCCAGACGTCGGCCGAGATCGAGCTGACCCCAGGCTGGCACACCCTGCAACTGCTGCTCGGCGACAAGGATCACGTGCCCCACTCGCCGCCGGTGATGTCACAGGTCTTCCGGGTCAAGGTCGTGCCACCGGGTGGGGTCACCGCTTCGGCCGACGGCTCACTCGTCTATTTCACTGATCTGGAGGACGGTGACGTCGTCCAGCCCGAGTTCAAGATCCATTTCGGCTTGCGCGGCATGGGAGTGGCTCCGGCCGGATCGGCGCGGCCCAACTCCGGGCATCATCACCTGCTCGTCGATACCGACCTGCCCGATCTGACGAAGCCGATCCCCAATGACTTCAACCACCTTCACTACGGCTCCGGCCAGACGGAAACCAAGGTCAAGCTGGAGCCGGGCGAGCACACGTTGCAGCTGTTGTTCGCCGACAAGGACCACATTCCGCACAATCCTCCCCTGTTCTCCAAGAAGATCAGGGTTGTCGTCGCCAAGCCGAAGGAGCGCTCACCATCGGCGCCCAACGCGGAGGTCTACTTCGTCGGCCTCAAGGAAGGGGCGACCGTTCCTCGTAAATTTACGGTGCATTTCGGGTTGTCCGAGATGGGCGTTGCGCCCGCCGGCATCAAGCGGCCCAATACCGGCCACCACCACATCATCATCGATACCGAACCGCCGCCGGTCGATCGGCCGATCCCCAACGACTTCCGTCACCTGCATTTCGGCGCCGGCCAGACGGAGGCGACGCTCGACCTGCCCCCCGGCAAGCACACGCTGCAGCTCCTGCTGGGCGACTCCGAGCATGTACCGCACGATCCGCCGGTCATGTCGAAGCCGGTGACCATAATCGTGAAGTAACCATAGTTCCGGGCCTTCCGCTTCTGGCCCTGTCCGCGCCGAGGAATGACGATGACCGCCAAAACCACGCTCTCCCTCGCTGCCGCCTGCGCAGTATTGCTGGGAACGCCCGTCCTGGCGCAGGCGCCCGAGAGCGGAACACCGCTCACCGAACTCGACATGGCCGCCATTCCGACACTTGGCGCCGATGCGATCCGCACCGTCCAGCGCAAGTTGCAGCAGAAGGCGATCGATCCGGGTCCAATCGACGGCATCGTCGGGGAGAGGACGATTGCGGCTATCAAGACGTTCCAGGAGCGCTATGGCATGAAGCCAACCGGGACGGCCGACAATCAGCTCCTGTTCGCGCTGGGCAGTCCGGAACTCGCCGCCGGGCGCTGAGCCCGGCCGGCCGGTTCGTTGCCCGTTCCTCGGGTGGCGGCTCCGCTTCCTGCGGGACCAAATTTCCTATGTCTCGCGCGGAACAGCGAATTGGCAAGGAATTCCGCGATACTGGCGGAACGCACGGCCAGCCGTTCTGGATGTGGCGCGGCGATCCTTTCCGGTATGCCTCACGTAGGTGACCTGTGGACGCTGCCTCACATCCTCCTCGCCTGTGTGCAGGATAAGGGACAATGCGCGTGCTGATCGCCTGACGGGACCCATGGGACACAAGCAGACACTCGCCCCCGATACGGTCCTGCTCGACGAATTCAAGATTCTCGATCTGCTCGGCAGTGGCGGGTTCGCCAACACGTATCTCGCCCACGACAATTCGCTGGGCCGCGACGTGGCGATCAAGGAGTTCTTCCCCTCGGGTCTCGCCGTGCGCGGCGACGGCGACCACGTGCATGTCAGGACCGCCGACCGGGACGAGCAGTTCCAGTGGGCGATGCGCCGGTTCGTGCGCGAAGCCAAGACGCTGGCCAAGTTCCGGCATCCGAGCGTCGTGCGCGTCTTCCGGGTGTTCAAAGCGAATGGCACCGCCTACATCGTGCTGGAATTCGTGCGCGGCTCCAACATGGACGCCTGGCTCAAGGGCCTGCAGCGGCCGCCGACCCAGGCGGAGTTCGATACGCTCCTGCCGCCGCTGCTCGATGCGCTCGAGGTCGTGCACGGCGCAGGCATCCTGCATCGCGACATCAAGCCCGCCAACATCTACATCCGTGCGGTCGACAATTGTCCCGTGCTGCTGGACTTCGGTGCCGCCGCCCAGGCGCGAGGTTCCAACACGTCCGAGGTTTGGGGTGCGATGGTCTCCAAGGGATATTCGCCAAGCGAATCCTACGCCACCGATGCCAGCCTCCAAGGGCCCTGGTCCGACATCTACGGACTGGCCGCCACGGCCTACAAGGCGCTGACCGGCGCCGCCCCTCCGGAATCGACCAAGCGCGCGATCGACGACCGCTATGTCAGTGCAACGCAGGTGGCGGGCGCCGAAGGCTATCGGCCGGATTTCCTCGCCGCGCTCGACAAGGCGCTTGCGATCATGCCGGCGGACCGGCCGCAGTCGGTCCGTCAATGGCGAAAGGAGCTGATGGCGGGCCAGGGTAAGCGCCGCCAGACCGTAGATGCCAACGAGGCGCCCGCGACATCGCCGCCAACCACGATCGATCCAGCCGTTCCCTTCCGGCGCCTAGCTGACGAAGCGCCACTGACGACTACCGGCGGGTCGGGCTCGGGCGGTGGAGCGGGTACCGGCGGCCGGCGCGAGGCGCGTCGACAGACTTCGACGGAGCGTCTCGCGGGGACGGATAACGCCGTCACGACGTCCGGGCGGACCGGCAGACGGACGCGGGGCTCGGCCACCGTCCTTACCGGGTCGGGCGAGGACGATGGCGCTGCCTCTGCGCGGGCCGGTAGATACCTGATGACCGGCGTGGCGCTCATCGCCGCCGGCATCGTGCTGCTCGTCGTGCTTTGGCTGCAAAAGCCGTCGTCGCCAGTTCTGCGCGACGCCGCACCCTACGGCGAAGACGCGCCGCAGATTGAAGCCGAGGCGCGCGCCAAGGCGGAAGCCGATCGCAAGGCTGCCGAAGCAGCAGCCAAGGCGGAGGCCGATCGCAAGGCTGCCGAAGCAGCAGCCAAGGCGGAAGCTGATCGCAAGGCTGCCGAAGCGGCCGCCAAGACGGAGGCCGATCGCAAGGCTGCCGAAGCGGCCGCCAAGACGGAGGCCGATCGCAAGGCTGCGGCAGCGGCCGCCAAGGCGGAAGCCGACCGCAAGGCTGCCGAAGCAGCGGCCAAGGCGGAGGCCGATCGCAAGGCTGCGGCAGCAGCGGCCAAGGCAGAAGCTGATCGCAAGGCTGCCGAAGCAGCGGCCAAGGCGGAAGCTGATCGCAAGGCTGCGGCAGCAGCGGCCAAGGCAGAAGCTGATCGCAAGTCTGCCGAAGCGGCGGCCAAGGCGGAAGCGGATCGCAAGGCCGCCGAAGCCGAGGCCGAGGCCCGAGCAAGGGCTGCAGCCGAGCGGCGCCGGCGCGATCAGCTCGAGGCTGAACGCGCGTCCAGGGCGCAGAAGTCCGAACAGGAACGCGAGTACGAGCGCCGTCTGCGCGAGGCCGAGCAGCGCAGAGAACGCGCCCGGTTCGACGCACTGCGGGACGGCGAGCGTTAGGGTCGTCGATCAATCGCTGGCCAGCGACTGCAGCATGTCACCGGCAACACGTGTTGCTGGCCCATCGACGCCTGAGCGTATGGGTGCGCCTCAGAGACTCCGAACGCGCAAGAGTTCCAGCGTCCAAGGGGCGTCGGGCAAAGGCCCGTCCCTACCATGAAGTCCTTCACGTTGCGGTCGAAGCGGGAGGCGATGCGGCGGAAGTCCTTGAGCCGTCCGAAGCTGTGCTCGTTCTGGTTGGGCTCGCGATAGAGTTTCTTATCGTAGCGCAGCACCTTGCGGTTCGAGCGGAGCGGGATCACGGGTTGGGTGCCGCTGCTCTTCAGCCAATCACGCAATGCAGCCCGTGGTCCGGTGGTCCGAAAGCCGGGCCGGCGCCACGGCTGCTTTCGGCCTGGGGACGGTCCATATCCGGCCCTCAACGCCCCTTCAGCAGAAACACCGCTTTCTCGCCGAGCAGGTTCTGAAGCCAGATCGATTGCTTGATCCCCAGCCGCTTGCCGCGCGCGTTGAATGAGAACGCGTCCTCGACATGGGCATCGACGAGCTTCACCAGATCGGCAAAGTCACGGATCGTGCAAAGGTGCGCGTCGGGGCTCGCGTACCATGGCTCCGGCAGGTTGGGCGTCATGGGCATGCGCCCCCTTATCAGCAGGTAGGTGCGGATGCGCCAGTGGCCGAAGTTGGGGAACGAGACGATGGCCCGGCGGCCGATGCGGAGCAGGTTCTCCAGCACCGTCTTGGGCTGGCGCGTCGCCTGGATGGTGAGGCTCAGGATCGCGTAGTCGAAGGCGTCGTCGGGGTAGTCGTCGAGGTCGCGGTCGGCGTCGCCCTGGATGACCGACAGGCCGCGCGCCACGCAGGCATTGACGCGTTCGCGCGACAATTCCACGCCCCGGCCGTCGACGCCACGCGTCTCGGTCAGCAACTGCAGCAGTGCGCCGTCGCCGCAGCCGACGTCGAGCACGCGCGCGCCCGGCGCAACCATTTCAGCGATCAGCAGGTGATCGAGCCGCTGCTGCGCCGGCGCTGCCGCCGACGTGCGCTGCCCCATTTCGGCAGAGGTCCGACCCGAAGCGGTCGTGCTCGTGCTCATGGCCTGAGCCCCCGATGTTGGGCCGCGGCCTTGATGAAGCCGCGCACTGTGGCGAAGAACTCCGGCTCCTCAAGCAGAAACGCGTCGTGGCCTTTCGTGCTGTCGATCTCGACGAACGAAACGTTGGCGGCGACCGCGTTCAACGCCTGCACGATCTCGCGGCTCTCGCGCGTCGGATAGAGCCAGTCGGATGTGAAGGACACGACGAGGAAGCGCGTGTCCGTGCCGGTGAAGGCGTTGGCCAGCACGTCGCCGTGCTCGGCGGCGAGGTCGAAGTAGTCCATCGCGCGCGTGATGTAGAGGTAGCTGTTGGCGTCGAAACGATCGACGAACGTGGAGCCCTGGTGGCGCAAATAGCTTTCCACCTGGAAGTCGGCGTCGAAGGAGAAGGTGCGCGCGGCGCGGTTCTGCAGGTTGCGGCCGAACTTCTCGTGCAGCGCTTCCTCCGACAGATAGGTGATATGCGCGGCCATGCGAGCGACCGCCAATCCGTTGCGCGGGATCTTGCCCTGCGCATGGTAGTCGCCACGGCACCAGTCGGGATCGGCCATCACCGCCTGGCGGCCGACCTCGTGAAAGGCGATGTTCTGCGAGGAGTGCCAGGCGGCGGTCGCGATCGGCATGGCGGCGAACACCCGCTTCTTATGTCGCGCGCACCATTCCAGCACCTGCATGCCACCCATCGAGCCGCCGACCACCGCGAACAGCTTCTCGATGCCCAGGTGGTCTATGAGCCGTACCTGAGCCTCCACCATGTCGCCGATGGTGATGACGGGGAAGTCGAGGCCGTAGGGTTTGCCGGTTCGAGGGCTGGTCGAGGCGGGGCCTGTGGAGCCCATGCAGCCGCCCAGGATGTTGGAGCAGATGACGAAGAAGCGGTCTGTATCGATCGGCTTGCCTTTGCCGATCAGCGTCTCCCACCAGCCCGGCTTCTTGGTCACCGGATTGGTGCCGACCACATACTGGTCGCCGGTCAGGGCGTGGCAGACGAGCACGGCGTTCGACTTGTCCGCATTGAGCGTGCCCCAGGTCTCGTAAGCAATCTGGAATTGGGAAAGCTCCGATCCTCCGTCCAGTGTTAGCGGCCGGTCGGAGAACTGAACGACTTGGCTCGACGGAGTGATCGCCTCCTGGAACCGGCGGTAGGGATCGCGGTCTTTCGGGCTTGCGGCGGCGGACGTCGAGGGCGCTGGTGCAGCACCCGCCTCCGTGTTCTCGTCCGGTTTGGAAGAAGCACCCGTCTGCACGTGGCCTGGCTCCAGTGGCTACCCGGCGGGAGTTACAGGAGCGGCGCAACAAAAAACCGATCCCATGTGCCCGCCAATGTCAGGCCGGCCAACCGAGGATCGGTTTCGCGCGGCCCTTTTAGCGAGTTGTTTTACGTGGCTGCAAGCCGGCCGGCCAAATCACCACGATCAAGGTCCTTGCATATCGGATGGCGAGCCGAGGGGTCAAGGGCACGCAAGTTCAAGTGCGAGGCGTCCTGACGTTGGCTCGCGGACCGTCAGGTCTCAGGCGCGCCAGGGGCGGGTCCGCAGAAGCGCCGAGCGGAGCCGGCGTCGGTCCTCGCCGCAGCGCTGTCAGAACGCGCAATGCCGCGCGCACGGCGCGGAACACCTCCCACGCGTTGCAACCTTGTGGCGACATCGGCATCGGCCGCGCTCCTGGTTGCGCATTCACGCCGCGATCATAGGCGCGGCGGTCTCGCGCGCATCCATCGAACGGTGGAGAGTGCGGCGTTCGGCACGGCGCGGGCCAAAGGCCACGCCGGACCGGGGGCCAGGCGCGCATGCGGCCGATTTCTCCCTTTGATTCCGCGGCCTCCACCGCCTATCAATCGCCCCGTCGTCGACAACCGCAGGCTCGAAAGACCAATCACCCATGACCACGAGACGGCTCACGCCCCGGCCCGGAGTTCTCGACATCGAGGCCTACGTCCCCGGCGAGAGCAAGCTGCCGTCCGGCGTGAAGCCCGCAAAGCTGTCGTCCAACGAGACACCGCTCGGCCCATCGCCCAAGGCTGTCGAGGCATACAAGGCTGCGGCCGCCGATCTAGAGCGCTATCCGGATGGACAGGCGACAGCGCTTCGCACCGCGATCGCGCAGCGCTACGGTCTGGATGCTTCCCGCATCGTCTGTGGTGCGGGGTCGGACGAGATCCTGACCATGCTCGCGCACGCCTATCTCGGGCCGGGCGACGAGGCGATATACACCGAGCACGGATTCCTGGTCTATCGCATAGCCATTCTGGCCTGCGGCGCGACGCCGGTCGTCGCACCCGAGCGTGATCTCAAGACGGATGTCGATGCGATCCTGACATGCGTCACGGATAAGACGCGCGTCGTCTTCATCGCCAATCCGAACAATCCGACTGGAACGTACATCCCGATCGATGAAGTGAGGCGGCTGCGCGCCGGTCTGCGCCCCGACATCCTGCTGGTGCTCGACGGCGCATATGCCGAGTTCGTGCAGAAGAACGACTACGAGGCGGGGCTCGAACTGGTCGCGACGACCGACAACACGGTGATGACGAGGACGTTCTCGAAGATCCACGGGCTCGCATCACTGCGCATCGGCTGGGGCTATTGCCCCGCGGCCGTCGCCGACGCCCTCAATCGCATTCGCGGACCGTTCAATCTGTCGGCACCGGCGATCGCAGCTGGTGCTGCCGCGATCGCGGACTCTGCGCACGTCGAAAAGGCGGTGGCGCACAACGCGCGCTGGCTGCCGTGGCTGGAAGCCGAGATCGGCGGGCTCGGTCTTGTCGTGACGCCCAGCGTCGCCAATTTCATTCTCATCGCGTTTCCGCGCGACGCGGGCCGCACCGCGCGCGACGCCGATGCGTTCCTGAAGCAGAAGGGCATCATCCTGCGCATGGTCGGCGCCTACGGCCTCGGCCACTGCCTGCGTATGACGATCGGAACCGAGGAGGAGAACAGGCGCGTCGTGGCGGCGCTCGCCGAGTTCATGGGGGCTGGCGGCTCATGAGCTCCCAGACCGCGCCGCGCTTCCGCAGGCTCGCACTCATCGGCATCGGTCTCATCGGCTCATCCATCAGCCACGCGGCGCGGCGGCACGGCGGGCTCGTGAACGAGATCGTCGGCTCGTCGGCGACCGGGCGGACACGTTCGCGTGCGCTCGAGCTCGGGCTTGTCGATGCGGCCTATGCGACGGCATCTGAGGCGGTTGCCGGTGCCGATCTCGTCATCGTATGCACGCCCGTCGGGGTCTGCGGAAGGATCGCGCAAGAGATCGGGCCGCATCTCGAGCCAGGCGCCATCGTCTCCGACGTCGGCTCGGTCAAGGCCGCTATCGTCGCCGACATGGGCCCGCATTTGCCCGCGCATGCGCACTTCGTGCCCGCCCATCCGATCGCCGGGACCGAGCACTCTGGGCCCGACTCGGGCTTTGCCGAGCTGTTCGACGGACGCTGGTGCATCCTGACGCCGCCCAACGGTTGTGCGGACGTGCCGGTTGCACGGCTGCGCACGTTCTGGGAGGGGCTCGGGTCCAAGGTCGAGATCATGACACCCGAGCACCACGACCTCGTGCTCGCCATAACTTCGCATCTGCCTCACCTCATCGCCTACAACATCGTGAATACCGCCGAGCATTTGAAGCGCGTCACCGATCAGGAGGTGATCGCGTTTTCGGCTGGCGGCTTCCGCGACTTCACGCGCATTGCCGCTTCCGATCCGACGATGTGGCGCGACATCTTCCTCAACAACCGCGAGGCCGTCCTGCACATGCTCGGCCGGTTCACGGAGGACATCGCGGTGCTAGAGCGCGCGATCCGCGATGGTGATGGCGATACGCTGTTCCGCGTTTTCACAGAGGCACGCGCGATCCGCCGCGGCATCGTCGAAGCTGGGCAGGACACCGCGGCGCCGGACTTCGGGCGTGGGCGGCCTGGCTCGCCGGCAGCGAAGAAGACTACGTGACCAGCGGGGGCGTCGGCGCATAGACGGCAAGTGATGACGGCGGCGGACGAGCACGATCTATGGGTCTTCGGCTACGGCTCCCTGATGTGGAAGCCGGGTTTTCAGTTCATCGAGGCGCGACGAGCGCGCATCGTGGGCTTCTCGCGTCGCTTCTGCGTCGCCTCCGTCCATCATCGCGGCTCGGCGCGGCGGCCGGGCCTCGTACTGGGGCTCGATCGTGGCGGCGTCTGCGAGGGCATCGTCTATCGCGTGCCGGCCGATCGCGCGGAGTCCACGCTCGACTACCTGCGTGAGCGCGAACAGGTCAACGGCGTCTATCGCGAGCGGCGGGTGCCGGTCGAGATCGAGGGGGGAGCGAGCGTGCGGGCTGTCGCCTACCTCGTCGAACGAGCCCATCCGAGCTACGTCGGGCGCCTGCCGATTGCTCTGCAGGCACGCATCATCAGCGGCGGCCGCGGGCTGTCGGGCGTAAATCTCGACTACGTGATCGCGACGCTGCGGCATCTCGCCGAAATCGGCATCCGCGAGAGGGAACTTGAACGGCTCGGCGTTGCGCTGGGTGGACTGATGAGTCGCGGGGCGCGCGCGGGCGAGGTGTCGCCGCGTGCCGAGGTGGCGTGCCGCGCGGCAGCGCGGACTCCGCTGCGGACCGCCTGCGTCAAGCACATGCGCCCGTCAGAGCGGCGGCGCTTCGGCTACCGGCGCAAACTTTCTGCGTGAGATGATGCGCCAGTCGGACGGCATCCCCACGTGAAGTGCCGTCTTAGTGAGACTCAGTGGGACAGCGTACCGCGCTCCGCGGCGTCGACGTCGAAATGGCCGCTGATGAGATCGAATTCGATCAGCTGGCTGTCGCGCGCACTCTCTGCAAGAAGATGTACGTGCACCTCGTCCGCGCCGAGCGACGCGCCCCGCTGGCGGATGTCAGCGAGGTTGAGGGTCGGGGCCTCAGACACAAGGCGGCCGATTGACAGGATCGTGCGTTTGCCGTCCGCCTCGCGGCGCACAAGGATATAGTTGGCAGCGCTGAGCTCGGGGCAGTCGCGCAAGGCATAGACGCTGTGGACGTAGCGGCGGCCGGATGCACCCATCCAGAACCGGAACCGCTGCATCAAATTGGGTTGCTCTTCGATCATGGCGGGTCTGCTGCCGGCAGGGCTGGATGTGGTCTTGGAGCGCCGCTGACGCGCCGCCTGAAAATCGATGATCAACGCACTCATGACACTTACCCCGTACACCCGCGAACGACGCGAGGAGACCCCCACGGCACGCGACCGAGTGTGCCGGAAAGTTCTAGCTGAAATGTGGCTCGCCGACGGTCATCTCACGGCATGGTCAACGGGTCTTTACCGTGTGTGCCGGGCGTCTCCCCGTTATCCGCGACGGCGCCTTAACGAACGGTTGCGCTGATACTCCGGGCCGCGTGTGTGGCCGCCGATGTTGCGCGAATGCGCCACCTGGTCGGCGACGCAGAGCGGTCGCCTCAACTGCAGCGCGCAAAGCCGCAGTCGCGGCATACCCAGCAGCCTTCCTTGCGCTCCAGGTGCGGCGAGGCACATCGCGGACAGAACCTGACGCGGCGCTGGCCGTCGGGCCCCGTTGCCGAGCGCTGACCGGTCGTTCGGCCCTCCTCCGCTTCGGTCCGCAGCGGCACGCCCGCACTCGCCGCATCAGAGCCCGTGACCGCGGCTGCGGCCGTGCCGGCACTGGCGACCGGTGGCGGCAGGGAGCGGCCCGCTGCCTCCTGCCCGGCACCGTCGTCAGCGGCGATCACACCGGCCTCGCTCAGGAAGCCGATCTCGAGCATGTGCTTTTCGATCACGTCGCCGATGGCGGCGAGCAGGCTCGGCACATAGCGTCCGCCAACCCACTGACCGCCCTGCGGGTCGAAGACCGCCTTCAGCTCATCGGCGACGAAGCTGACGTCGCCGCCACGCCGGAAGACGGCGGAGATCATGCGCGTCAGGGCCACGGTCCAGGCGTAGTGCTCGAGGTTGCGGGTATTGATGAAGATCTCGAATGGCCGACGCCGCCCATCGCGCTCGATGTCGTTGATGGTGACGTAGATCGCGTGGTCGCTCGCCGGCCACTTGAGCTTGTAGGTATAGCCCGAGAGCACGCCGTCGCGTTCCAGGGGCTTGGCCATATAAACGACGTCGCCCGCACGCGACAGGAGTGGGCGGCGCGGCAACGGCGCTGCCGGACCGGCCGCGCCAAGCTCACCGTGCAGTTCGGCCCCGTCGGTGCGCGGCGACTGGACTACGCCCGGCGCATCGAGGCGAGCCCCGGATGCTGGGAGGCCGCCCCCGGCGTCGCGCTGCCCTTCTGCCGTTCTGTTGTCCGCAGGAGCGGTATCGGCCGCCGTGTGCAGTACGGCACCGGTCACGGCATTGGGCCGGTAGGTCGTGCAACCTTTGAGGCCGCTGGCATCTGCTGCAAGGTAGACAGCCTCGAAAGCTTCGAACGGCAGGTCTGCGGGCACGTTGATCGTCTTGGAAATCGAGCTGTCGACGTGCGGCTGCAACGCGGCCTGCATGGCGATGTGATCGGCCGTGGCGATGTCACGCGCGCAGACGAACGCCGACGGCAGCGGGGCCTGTGCACCCCGGCGTGCGCGGAACACGGCGTAGGCGCGATCCTCCACCGTCTCCTCGTGCCGGCTCCCGTCCGCGGCGAGCACCGTGCGCCGGTAGGCGAGGTCGAAGATGGGCTCGATGCCGCTCGACACATTGCCGGCAAGCAGCGAGATCGTGCCGGTCGGGGCGATCGACGTGAGGCAGCCGTTGCGGATGCCATAACGGGCGATGAGGTCGCGTGTGGCCGGCTGCAGACGTGTGACGTTGGGTGCGGCCAGGAACGCATCGCGGTCGAACAGCGGGAAGGCACCCTTCTCGCGTGCAAGCTCCGCGCTTGCCGCATAGGCCGCATCCTGGATCGCCGCCATAAAACCGGCTGCGGCCACACGCCCCGCGTTGCTGTCGTAGCGCAAGCCGAGCATGGCGAGCGCGTCGGCAAGCCCGGTCAGCCCCAGTCCAATGCGGCGCTTGGCCTGTGCCTCGGCCCGCTGCTCGGGCAGCGGATAGCGCGACACGTCGATCGCGCTGTCGAGAAAGCGGACGGCCAGTCCCGTCCGCGCGCGCAGTGCCTCAAGCGGCAGCGTGGCGTCGTGCTCGAACGGACGCTCGACGAGTGCGGCCAGGTTGATGGAGCCCAGCAGGCAGGCGCCGTACGGCGGCAGCGGCTGCTCGCCGCACGGATTGGTGGCGCTGATGGTTTCGCAGTAGGCGAGGTTGTTCTGGGCGTTGACCCGGTCGATGAAGATCACGCCCGGTTCTGCATAGTCGTAGGTGGCGCGCATAATGCGCTGCCACAGGTCGCGTGCGCGCACCGTGCGATAGACCCTGCCGTCGAACTTCAGCTCCCAGTCGGCATCGTTTCTCACGGCGGCGAGGAAGGCCTGCGTGACGAGCACCGACAGGTTGAAGTTGCGCAGCCGCCCGGGTTCCGCCTTCGCCTCGATGAAGCGCTCGATATCGGGATGGTCCGCCCTCAGCGTCGCCATCATGGCGCCGCGCCGGGCCCCCGCCGACATGATCGTGCGGCACATCGCATCCCACACGTCCATAAAGCTCACGGGACCGGAGGCATCCGCGCCGATCGAGCGCACCGGCGCCCCGGCGGGCCGCAAGGTCGAGAAATCCATGCCGACGCCGCCTCCCGCCTGCATGGTGAGAGCGGCCTCCTCGACAGAGTGGAAAATGGCGCCCAGATCGTCGCCGATCGGCCCCATGACGAAGCAGTTGAACAGGGTCACGGCGCGTTCCGCCCCGGCGCCGGCCAAGATACGCCCGGCCGGCAGGAAGCCCAGGTCCGCCATGCCCGCTTCGTAGGCTGCCGCCCAGCGGCCGCGTGCCTCCTCCCCCTGCTCAGCCCTGGCGACCGCGCGGGCGACACGCGCGAAGGTTTCCGCGAGCGACGTTTCCGCGGCCCCGTCTGCCCCCGTGAGGCGATACTTCGTGCGCCAGATCTGGTCGGAAATCGGCGGCAGCGGCAGGGCTTGGAAGGACGTCATGGGCGGTTCCAGCAGGCACGGACGAACGGCTCCGAGCATACGTGGGGTGTCAGCCGGCAGTCAACAAAAGTTCTCTCTATGTTTCTATTTTATTCGCGGCACGGGCGCTCCCGGCTTCCCCTGATGGCTCCGCCTCGCCGACGAGGCGCGCGGTCGCCGTTTCGACCGATGCCTGAAGCCGTTCACGGAACTGCGCCCTCGGCAGGCCGGGCGGGATGGCCGGCTGAAACTCGACGACGATGGTGCCGGGGCGCCGCATCAGTTTACGGCGCGGCCAGAACACGCCCGAGTTCAACGCCAGGGGCACGCAAGGAAGCTCCAAGGCTTCGTAGAGAGCCACCACGCCTGGCTTGTAGTCGGGCGGTGCGCCGGGCGGCCTGCGCGTGCCCTCCGGAAAGATCACGATCTCACGCCCCTGAGCAGCGCGGTCGCGCGCATCGCGGATGAGGCGTTTGAGCGCCGAGGGACCGCGCTCACGCTGAACGAAGATGTGCTCGAACTTGTGGCTGAACCAGCCGTAGAAGGGAATCCAGCCCAGTTCCGCCTTCATCACCATGGCCGGATCGTCGAACAACGTGATGAGAGCGAACGTGTCCCACGCCGACTGATGCTTGGAGGCGACCAGCATCGGGGCCGCGGGAAGGTGCTCGCGTCCGCGAACCTCAAGCCGCGTGCCCACGATGAGACGCAGCCACCACAGCGAGGCGTGCGCGTGGGCCTTGAGGCCCATCATCGCCCAGCGTCGCGGCCCGAGCAGCAGCGGCGAGCCCACCACCAGGAACAATGCGGTGTTGAGATAGAAGACGATGGCGAAGACGATCGAACGCAGCATCGGTATCGCCGGTCACATGTCCGCCGCACCGTAGCGGGCACGACCCTGGCGCGCGACATCGCTTGCCTGGAACGCGCCGAACAAGCGCGTGCTGGCGAGACGCGCCGCCGATGGCAGGAACTTCAGGTATTCGGAGAGCAGAATGCGAGCCGCGCCCAGGTGCAGCCACCAGGCTTCCTCGGGGAAGCTGCGCGGCACCACGGCGTGCGGAACGACTGTGACGTGAGGCATGACGCGTGCGAACTCGGTCAGGCTGCGGGGCATGTGATAGCTCGACGTGACGAGAACGAGACTGTCGTAGCCATGCAGCGCCGCCCAGTCGCGCGTCTCCTCCGCATTGCCGACCGTGTCGCGCGCCTTGAGTCCAACGTCGACGCAGCAGTCGAGCTTGGCCGCGTCGAGCCCCGTGATGCGCAGCAAGTCGCCGCGCGACACGCGCGGGTTTACGCCACTGATCAGCAGCCTCCGTCCGCGCCCGGATTCCAACAGGCGGGCCGCCTCGGCAATTCGGAACTCAGCTCCGGTCAACACCACGATGCCGTCGGAGCGCGACGCGACATCGGGATTGTCGCGCAGGGCAAAGCCGGCGAACAGGATGAAGCCGAACAGCCCCGCCGCCAGACTGAGGCCGGCGAGGAAGACCAGTGCTTTGGCGATGCGCTTCATCATCGCGTGTTCCGTTCGCTCTCCAAAAGACGGTTCGCGAGGTCGACAGGTCCAGTGGTTCGCGGTTGATGCCGCGATGATCGAGAGGTGGTAGCGCTCACGTTACGCAAACTTCAGGACGGAAGCACCGTGAGCATGCAGAACTAGACACAGCAAAATATAGCGACCGATTGGCGACAAAGCCTCCCTCCATAACGGCAATCGTAACGCGCGGGGCGGCTGGCAATGGCACCAACCCGGAGCCTAGCTGATTTGACCGGCAGCGCGACACAAGTCTTTGCAGATACAATGAGCTCACAACGGAAGATGCTGCGCTGCATCAAGGCGATATGCCAGCGGGCTCACGTGTGCCTATTGACGGGTGTTGAGAATGCGGTAAACGCCGAAACGCGAGGTCAGCATGCACAACGCGGCGATCACGACGACGACGATGATGAGCAGCACGTAGCCCGCGAGGTCGAGCGTTCCGGATCCGACGAGCCGGTGGATTTCAGCCAGCGTAACACTGCCGCCGCCCAGGATCTGTACGACCCAAGGCATGGCGAGAAACACGGCCATCGCCGTGAGAGCGCCGACGAGCCCGGCGCGGATCCCCAGCCGCAAGAAGTGCTTCTCGAACTCGTGCGCGATGAAGCGGTCGGTAGCGCCCACGAAGTGCAAAACCTCGACGATTTCACGGTTCGACGCCATCGAGCTCTTGGTCGCCGAGACGATGATGGCTGTCGTGGCCGCGCCAACCAGCAGAAGAATGGCGAGACCGCCGAGCGCGAAGCTGCGCGTGACGGTGCGGATCTGCTGCTGCCACTGGCGATGATCGTCGAGCGACACGCCCTTGAAACCCGCGGCGAGCTTGGCGCGCACCTTGTCGAGGTCGGGCGCTGCGGTGCGGTCGACCTCGATGGCGATGAGGCGTGGCACCGGCAGCGCCTGCCAAGCCTCGGCGCTGCCCAGCCATGGCTCGAGCAGAGCGCTCGATTGCTCACGCGACAACACGTTGACGGACTTGAGGCCGGGCTCGCTCCTGAGCATGGCGGCCACAGCGGCAACGGTCTTCTCGCCCTCGGCGGAGTCGCTGCCCGTTTCCACCTGCACGGTCACCTCGCTGGCGATGTCGCGCAGCCAGGCGTCGGCCGACTGGTTCATCATATAGACGGCACCCGCCGTGAGGCACGCCAGGAAGCACATGATCGAAATGACGAGCGTAAGCGAACTGCCCGTGACGGTGCCCGCTGGCACGATCGGCGCGTGCGTGTGCTTGTGGTCGGGTTCAGGCGCCGGCTCGGCCGGGTAAACGGAACGTGGCAACGGCGCTTCGTCGAGCGAGCCCAGTCCGGCGCGAGTCGGTGGTCCGGTCACCGGGTCGTCGAACTCGTAGCCGGGCGCCGGAGGAGCGTGCCCAAGGCTCGGGTATGGTCTGTCAGACGATGCGGACATGGCCCTCGTGCAGCTCCAGGCGGGGCGCCTTGTACTGACGCATCAACTGATGATCGTGGGTGGCGATCACCACCGAAGTGCCGAGCCGGTTGAGCTCGACGAACAGGCGCAAAAGCCGACGTGCCATCTGCGGGTCGACGTTGCCGGTGGGTTCGTCGGCGAGCAGCAGCTCGGGCTTGCCGATGACGGCGCGGGCGATTGCCGCGCGCTGCTTCTCGCCGCCCGACAGAACGGACGGATAGGTATGCATGCGGTGGCCGAGACCCACCCACTGCAGCAGGTCGGTAACGTCCTCGCGGTAGTCGCCCATCCGTTTGCCGATTACCCGCAACGGCAGCGCCACGTTTTCCCAGGTGGTCAGATGCTCGAGCAGCCGGAAATCCTGGAAGACGATGCCGATGCGGCGTCGAAGCTGGGCGCGCTTCTGGGTGGAGATGCGGCTTACGTCCTGGTTGAACAGGTGAATCTGGCCGCGGGTGGGATGCAGCGACATGAACAGCAGCCGCAGCAGCGAAGATTTGCCCGCCCCCGACGGCCCGGTGAGGAAGTGGAACGAGCCCGGCCGCAGATGGAAGCTCACGTCGGCCAACACGTCGGTACCGGTGTCGTAGCGCAGAGCTATGTTGCTGAGGCGGATCAGGGTGTGTCTCGACGGCTCAAAAGGAACGGCGACGGAGTCAGGGCGACTGATTCTCTAGATCGCGACTATAACCCTGCACCGCAAAAGGTGTCGTCTTCGAGGAGTAGAGCCTCGCCAGGTCCGAGGGGGCGGGCCGGGGTCCGGCAGGTGGCGCGGGGAAGAACCGCACCCGCGCCTCCGATACGGCCGAGCCTGTTTCAGCTATGAATGTGGCGGGCTCGTGTAGGTCGCTCCCGCGGGCAAGGCGACCCAGGCAGGTCCGCAGCTGGGGGTGGCGGCCAGCGGGCGTCACGATCAGGATGACGACAGCGATGACGATGACCGATGTAATGGCTGAGGATCGAAGGCTCGAGGTGCTCTTTTCCGCCGAGCGGATATCGGAGCGGCTGGGATCGCTCGCTACCGAGATTGCCGCCCGCAAGCTGGAGCCATTGCTGGTCGTCGCGATCCTCAAGGGCAGCTTCGTGTTCGCGGCCGATCTCATCCGCGCGCTCAACCGCGTCGGCATGCAGCCGGAGGTGGATTTCATCACGCTTTCTTCCTACCGAAAGGCGCGCGTGTCCTCAGGCAACGTGGAAATTCTGCGTGACGTGGAGCTGGACGTCGGGGGTCGCAACGTCCTGCTTGTCGACGACGTGCTCGATTCGGGACGGACGCTGGCGTTCGCCAAGGACCTGATGGCCGCCCGTGGCGCGGCCAGCGTCAGCACCTGTGTTCTGCTCAGCAAGTCGACCCGGCGCGCGGTCCAGGTTGCGGCAGATTTCTCAGCATTCGATTGCCCGGCCGAGTTCGTCGTCGGCTACGGGATGGATGCGGCCCACAGATTTCGCGAACTTCCCTTCGTTGCGCGCCTGACGGAAAGTTGACGGCGCGCTCCTGTCGTCTGACTTTCTCGTCTCGGAGGCCGGCGGCGAGAAGGCAGCCCAGCCCAAGACCGGCTTGCGACCCGTGTCCAACGAGGGTGGATGAAGATGGCACGCATCCTGATCGCGGACGACGACGCCGCACTGAGATCGTTTGCGGAGCGGGCACTGACGGCCGACGGCCATCAGGTGACGGGCGCCGACGACGGGCTGTCCGCGCTGGCCCGCCTGGAGGCCGGTGTCTACGACCTCCTGGTCTCGGACCTCGACATGCCGGGGCTCGACGGCTTTGCGCTGTTTCAGCGCATTTCGGGCGCCGCTCCGGAGTTGAAGGTGCTGATCATATCGGGCCACACCGAAGAGCTGTCGCGCGCCCGCGGGCTTCCCGCGGATCGCGTGGCGACGCTCGCCAAACCCTTCACGCTTCAGCAGATCAAGGACGCGGTTCGGCAGCTCCTCGCCCGTTGACCTGCCCCCGCTTCATGGCCGATCGCGTTTTCGTCGCAGCGACTCGTCTGGTGCGCCTTCGCCGCCCGGGCGTTCGCGGTCGAGGAGCGCGCGCTTGCGCTCAATGCCCCATCGGTAGCCGGACAGCGAGCCGTCGTTGCGTACGGCCCGGTGGCAGGGCACCGCGACCGCCAGCGGATTGGCGCCGCACGCCAGAGCCACGGCACGGTAAGCCGATGGACGGCCAATGCTTCGGGCGATCTCCGCATAGGTTGCAGTCTGTCCAGCCGGTATGCGGCTCAGCGCGGTCCACACCTGCTGCTGGAAGGCGGTGCCGCGGACGTCGCGGGGTAGCGAGAGCGCGTCGGTCGCCCGACCGGGCGCCTCGATGAGGGCGATGACAGCGCCCAGTGCGCCGGCAAGTGCGCCGCCGTCCTGCACCAATTCCGCTCTGGGAAAACGCCGTGCAAGATCGGCCTCGAGCGCGCTTTCGTCGTCACCCAGCAGGATTGCGCACAGGCCGAGGACGGTGCGTCCAACGAGCACGTAGCCGAGTGAGCTGCTGCCGGTGGCATAGGCGATGGCGGTACGTTCTCCGCCACGCCGAAAGGTGTCCGGGGCCATTCCGAGGGCCTCCTGCGCATGGGCATAGAAGCGGCTGCTCGTCGCATAGCCGGCTTCGAGCACCGCCTGTGTCACGCTGCGGCTTCCGGGCAGGCCGTTGCGGAGGCGCTGCCGCCGCAGGAATTCGCCATAATCCTTGGGAGTCAGTCCGAGCGCGCTCTTGAAAAGGCGGTGCAGATGCGACGGGCTCGCGCCGACCGCCTGCGCCAGCTCCGAGAGGCGCGGCGGCTCCTCGGCGTCCGCCATGAGGCGGCACGCTTGGGCGACCGCTGGCGAAAGGGCTGCGTGCCGCGCGTCGGCGTCGGGTTCGCATCGCAGGCAGGCACGGAAGCCTGCGCGGCGGGCGGCCTCGGCATCGGCCAGGAACACGACATTGCGACGAAGCGGACGGCGCGATGGGCACGTCGGCCGGCAGTAGATGCCCGTCGTGGTCACGGCGTAGACGAAACGCCCATCGCAGCGCGCGTCTCGCGTGAGAACGGCAGTCCAGCAGGCATCGTCAGCGAGCGCTGGCGCTGGGGCTGCCGATTTGCCGGACGGCGTTGTCTTCTGGATGCGCGTCATGCAGGAACGCTAATCGGATAGAAGCGCGCGCGCATCCCGTTCCTTGCTCTGGAACTCACTGAATACGTGCTTCAGCCTTTCACATTGAAAATGGCCCTCTGGGTCTCCCCTGTGGTCTTGGGGATCTTCAGCTCGAACGTGCCTGGCCGTATTGGAATGAAGCTGATCTCGGCCTCGCCTTCACCGTCGAATTCCAGGCTGTCGACGCCCAGCGGGCGTACCTCGACGTCATTGATGACGATCTCGTTGACCCAGACATTGCGGAAAAACTCCGGCCCGGCGATGCCCAGCTCCTGGGAGCCGTCGGCTTTGATCTTGATCGAATAGTACTGTCCGGCGACGAGTTCGTAGGGTGCGGCAGCGAGCGGCTTGCCGGCCGAAAGCGTGATCGGCTCGAGTTTCGTCTTCTTCTTCAAAAGGCCGGATTGGGCCGCTGCGGGCATGGCGGCGAAAGCAAGCAGCACGAGCACGGCGGCGGCGCGAAAGAGCCTTCCGAGAGACATGGGCGTGATCCTCCACGGCGCGATTTACGGACGCCCCTGCGCTGCCGCGTCGCGCGGGGTATATGTAACAATATTACGTGGTTGGCGCGCCTGCAACCGGGGGTGATTTGGCAGGTTGTTCGCGCGGCCGCCCGTTATCCCCACGACGTGCAGCGGCCCATCAGGGCAACGATTGCCACACTCGATTGGATGTTATAACAACACGACGAATGACAAGCTTCGGGCGACGAACACAGCCGGGACGGTGCGGAGGCGAGGTGATGCAAATCAAGGGTGTCGTACCTGCGGCTGGTCGCGTTCCGCGCTCCCGATCAACGGCTACCGGGGCCGGCGCGGCCGCCCGCGCGATCCTCGTCCTCCTGGTCCCGGTCATGCTGATGGCCGTTGCGCCGCCGCTGCGTGCCGCAGGACTTGACGTGGTGGTGACGGTCAAGCCCGTGCACGCGCTCGTTGCGCGCGTGATGCAGGGCCTCGGGGAGCCGAAGCTGCTGATCGATGGGCGCGCCTCCCCGCATGCGTTCTCGTTGCGCCCGTCACAGGCTCGAGTCCTTGCAGAGGCCGACGTTTTCGTCCGCGTCTCGCCGGATCTGGAGACCTTCACCCAAAAGACCGCCGGACTGCTCAAGAAGGGAGCGCGCGTCGTCACACTTATGGATGCGCCAGGGCTGCAGGTGCGCCCGACGCGCAAAACCGCGACATTCGGCGAGGACGACCATGACAAGGGGTCTCATCACAAGGACGATCACGGTCACAAGGGGCAGCACCACGACGACGACCACGATCATGGCGCGACCGACACACACATCTGGCTCGATCCGGAGAATGCCAAGGTGATCGTCGGGTACGTGGCCAAGGTGCTGTCCGAGGTGATGCCGCAGTCCAAAGAGATTTTCGCTCGCAATGCAGAGGCTGCCCGGGGCGAGATCGATGCGACCAGCACTGAGGTGCGCGCAGTGCTTATCCCTGCCGCAGGACGGCCTTTCGTGGTGTTTCACGATGCCTATCAGTATTACGAGCAACGCTTCGGCCTGACAGCGCTGGGAGCGCTCACGCTCCACCCGGAGGTGACGCCTAGTGCACGGCGTCTCACCTCCATCCGAGCGGAACTCAGGGAGCACGGCGGCGGCTGCGTGTTCGCCGAGCCGCAATTCCCGGAGCGGATTATCAATGCGGTGACCGAAGGAACGAATTGGGGCAAAGGCGTGCTCGACCCGCTGGGCGCCGATCTCGCGCCAGGTCCTCAGCTTTACGGGCAGCTGTTGCTCGGCCTAGCTGCGACATTTGCCGGGTGCCTTGGCCGTTCGTGAGGGTGCCCTGCTTCGGGTGGACCCGCGCGCGGTGCGCCGTTACTCGCTTTTCAAGTGCTGGCCCAGCCGTCCGGCTAGGTCCTGGATGTACTGCCAGGCCACGCGCCCGGAACGGCCGCCGCGTGTTATGGACCACTCGAGCGCGTCGCGTCGCAGCTCGTCGTCGTCGATGCGCAGGCCGTGGTGGGCCACATAGCTGCGCACCATGTCGAGGAACTGGTCCTGCGTACCATTGTGGAAGCCCAGCCATAGGCCGAAGCGGTCCGACAGCGAGACCTTCTCCTCGACCGCCTCCGATGGATTGATCGCGGTCGAGCGCTCGTTTTCCATCATGTCGCGCGGCATCAAATGACGCCGGTTCGACGTCGCATAGAAAATCACGTTCTCCGGCCGTCCCTCGATGCCGCCTTCGAGCACCGCCTTCAGCGACTTGTAGGAGGTGTCGTCCTTGTCGAATGACAGATCGTCACAGAACACGATGAAGCGGTGCGGGCTCGCGCGCAGGTAGGCGAGGCAGCGTGGCAGGGAAGCGATATCCTCGCGGTGGATCTCGACGAGCTTCAATCCGCATGCCGCGGGTCCTCCGCCCGCCGCAAGCTCCCTTGCTACGGTCGCATGCACGGCCTTGACCAGTGACGATTTGCCCATGCCGCGGGCGCCCCACAGCAGCGCGTTGTTCGACGGCAGCCCGCGCGCAAAGCGCTGGGTGTTGGCGAGCAGCTGCCCCGCGGCGTTGTCGACGCCCTTGAGCAGGTCCAGTGGTACGCGGTTGATCTGCCGGACCGGAAGAAACGCCTCGCGCTCGGCCTGCCATACGAATCCTTCCGCCGCATCGAACTGGGGCGGTCGCGGCGGAGGCGGTGCCAGCCGCTCCAGCGCGAGGGCTATGCGTCGCACTTCCTCGCGCAGGTCGTCGTCACCGTAGAACAGCTTGCCCATCAGGAATTCCAGCAGGTATGGCGTATCGAGGCGGTCCAGCCGCGTCCGTTCGCGTTCTAGAGCCTGATCGTTCGCGATGGAAGCGGGTGAGATTACGTCCGGGGCGGCCGGAAGGAGCGGCCGTCGGCGGAACCCGTTGCATTGGCGCCACCGGCCTCTATAGTCGCCGCCCAAATCAGCCCGGACCCGATCGCCCGTCACCTCGCCGTGGCAGGGGCGGTCGCGTGCGTCGAAACTTTCGGATCGAGAGGAAGCGAATGGACTTCATCACACCGGCCTACGCACAGGGCGCAGCGCCCGGCGGCGACATCATGACGAGCCTGCTGCTGCCGATGGCATTGATGATCGCCATCTTCTACTTTCTCATCATCCGCCCGCAACAGTCCCGCGCCAAGCAGCATCGTGACATGATCGAGAAAGTGCGTCGCGGCGATACCGTCGTCACGTCGGGCGGGTTCGTCGGCCGGGTGCTGAAGGTGACCGAGGGCGCCGACGACGTCGAGGTCGAACTCAGTGACAGCATGCGCGTGCGGGTGCTCAAGAGCACGTTGATCGACGTCCGCTCGAAGGGCGAGCCGGTCAAGGAATAAGATCGCAGGCCGGTTCCCGCGGCGCGGCCCGTCCGCCCAGCGGCGTTGGCCGCTGAACGCGGGACTCGGCCCGCTACCGCCGCCGCCCTAAACGATAGCCTTCGACCAGAAAGGCACACCACCCCATGCTGCACTTCAGCCGCTGGAAGATCGTCGCAATCGTGCTCACCTGCCTGGCAGGTATCATCGCGACACTTCCCAATCTCTTGTCGAAGGACACGCTGAGCGGCCTGCCGAGCTGGGTGCCGCACAAGCAGCTCAGCATGGGCCTCGATCTGAAGGGCGGCGCCCATCTGCTGCTCGAGATGGACACCGCCGAGCTGCGCAAGGACTGGCTGCAGTCGATCCGCGACGACGTGCGGAAACAGCTGCGCGACGCGCGTATCGGTTTCACCGGCATCGGCGTTACGCCCGCCGGCATTCAGGTCAATCTGCTGAAGCCGGAGGAGACCGACAAGGCATACGACGAGTTGAAGAAGCTCGTGCAGCCGATTGGCAATGCGATCCTGGGCAACACCGGCAGCAACTACGATGTAACCCGAAGCGAGCAGCCCGGTAGCATCGTAGTCGCACCGACCGAGCAGGCGTTCGCGGACCGTGTTACGGCGGCTTCGGGTGCCGCCGTCGAGACCGTCCGCCGCCGTGTCGACAGCGTAGGCACGACCGAGCCCAACATCGTGCGGCAGGGCTCCGATCGCATCCTCGTTCAGGTGCCGGGCTTCGAAGACACGGCAACGCTCAAGAAACTCATCGGCTCGACAGCGAAGCTGACGTTCCACGATGTCCACCCGCAGTTGTCGGCCGAGGAGGCCCAGGCGACGCGCGTGCCGATCGGTTACAAGCTTTATCCTTACGCCGACGCACGCGATGGCAGCGGGGTGGTTCTCCGAGAGGTGCCGGTTGTCCAGGGCGAAGACCTCGTCGATGCGCAGCCGGGCTTCGACCAGCGCACCAACGAGCCGATCATCTCGTTCCGCTTCAACCAATCCGGCGCGCGCAAGTTCGGCAGTTTTACAAAGGATAACGTCGGCCGGCCGTTCGCCATCGTGCTCGACAATAAAGTGTTGTCGGCGCCGGTCATCCGAGAGGCGATTCTGGGCGGCTCCGGACAGATCTCCGGATCGTTCACGGTGGAGACCGCCAACCAGCTCGCCATCCAGTTGCGCTCCGGCGCGCTGCCGACGCCGCTGACAATTGTCGAGGAGCGCACGGTCGGCCCCTCGCTCGGCGCCGACTCCATCGAGGCTGGTGAATGGGCAGCAGCCATCGGCTCGGCGGCGGTCGCCTGCTTCATGATCTTCGCCTATGGCCTGTTCGGTGTCTTCGCCCTGATCGCCGTGCTGCTGAACCTGTTCCTCATCGTCGGCACGATGTCGCTCATCGGATCGACACTGACGCTGCCGGGCATTGCGGGTCTCGTTCTGACGGTCGGCATGGCCGTTGATGCCAACGTGCTCATCTACGAGCGCATCCGCGAGGAGCTGCGCAACGGCAAGACATCGATCTCGGCGATCGAGTCGGGCTTCAGCCGCGCGTTCTCGACCATCCTCGACTCGAACCTCACGACACTGATCGCCGGTGTCGTCATGTTCTGGCTGGGCTCGGGGCCGATCCGCGGCTTCGCCGTGACGCTGTCGCTGGGCATTCTGGCCACCGTATTTACTGCCTTCACCGTGACGCGCCTGTTGGTGTCGCTGTGGATCTCGCGTCAGAAGACGCGCAAGATTCCAGCTCCCCTCTGACGACCGGCGACAGGCTGAAACGCAAGGATTGGAACCCACATGTTCAAGGGTGTCGACTTCTGGCCGCATCACATCCGTCTGCCAGTGATGGAGCTGCGCAAGGTGTGCGCGGGCATCTCGACCGTCGCGGCGATCGCCGCGCTCGCCCTGCTGATGAGCAAGGGTCTCAATTTCGGCATCGACTTCAAGGGCGGCTCGCTGTTCGAGGTACGCCAGACGACGGGACCTGTCGATATCGGCGACATGCGCAGCAAGCTCGGCGGCCTGGGTCTTGGCGATGTGCAGATCCAGGGCCTCGACAAGCCGCAGGAGGCGCTCATCCGCGTCGAGCTGCAGAAGCCGGCTGAAGGCGTCAGCGCCGAGAAAGCTCAGCAGAATGTCGAAGCCAAGGTGCGCGAGGCGCTGGGCAGCAATTTCGAGTTCCGCCGCACGGAGATCGTCGGCCCTGCTGTCTCGGGTGAGCTGAAGGAAGCTGGCGTCATCGCCGTCAGCATCGCCATCCTGGGCATCCTTCTCTACATCTGGTTCCGGTTCGAATGGCAGTTCGGCGTCGCAGCCATCCTGGCGCTGGTGCACGACATCATCATCACGCTGGGCGTCTTCTCACTGCTCAATCTCGACTTCGGTCTGTCGGAGGTGGCGGCCCTGCTGACGCTTGCCGGCTATTCGATCAACGACACCGTCGTTGTGTTCGACCGAATCCGCGAGAACCTGCGCCGCTATAAGAAGATGCCACTCGTCGAGCTGATGAACCTGTCGATCAACGAAACGCTGTCGCGCACGGTGCTGACGGCCGGCACGACGTTCGTGGCCGTTCTCGCGCTTTACGTCTTCGGCACCGAGGTAATCCGCGGCTTTTCGTTCGCTATGCTGTTCGGCATCCTGATCGGAACCTGGTCGTCGATCTTCGTTGCCTCGCCGTTCCTGCTGTGGATCGGCGTCAAGCGCGACTGGTCGGGCGAGACCGCGACCAAGGCAGGCGCGGCCGCCAAGGCTTGAGCCTGCGTGAACGCGCAGCTCGAGGGACCAGCATGACGACGCTCGATGGACGCTATCCCTATCAGGCGCCCATAGACGCCTACGGCAACGGTGGTTTCCGCTTTGCCGACATGAGCCATCGCGGCTCGCTGCTGTGCCTGCCCTCCGGCATGCTGGCCTGGCACGTGTCCGATCCGCTGGCTCTTGACGTGGCCGATTTCGATGCGGTTCTGGCAGCGCCTGAAGGGATTGGCTTCCTGCTGCTCGGGACCGGCGCGAGGCAGTTGATGCCGCCCCCTGATCTGCGCGCCGCATTCGCCACGGCTGGCATCGGTCTGGAACCGATGTCGACGGGCGCCGCGGCGCGGACCTATAACGTCCTGCTGGCCGAGCGCCGTCCCGTTGCGGCAGCGCTCCTGGTCGTCCCTTGAGGAGAAGCCGCCATGCCCGGAAGCGCCCTGTCGGCCGTGGCGGCTAACCCCAAGCGGGCAGCGGGGGCGGGTGCGGTTCTCGCGGCCGCCGTTTTCCTGCTCTGGGCGATCGCTGCCAAGGCGGATGCTGCCGCTGTTCTCGACGCGGTCATGCGGAGCTTGCATCTGGGCGGTGCGATCGTGTGGGGAGGGCTCATCGTATTCGTCAATGCCGTGCAACTCGTGGCGCTGCGGGAGGCGGACGAGGGTGAGCGCGCGGCCATCGTGAAGCTCATTGTTCCTCGCACCGCCCGCTTGTTCAAGGGCGCGGCGCACGCGGTACTGGCGACCGGTCTCGTTCTGGCGCTGCCGATCGGCGGCGGAATCCACCACAGGCCGCTGCTGCTCGGCGCCATCCTTGGCGGTGTCGCGATGTGGGCCATCGTGCAGTTCGTGCTCGGCCCGGCGATTGCGCGCATCACCGGTCGCGTGCCGGCCGAGGCAGCGGAGAAGGCCGCCGCCCGCGCGACGGTCGCACGGTGGGCGCCGGTCAATCTCATCCTGCTGCTGCCCGTCACCGTGAGCATGCTGCTCGCCGCGCATGGCGGCTTGTAAGATGCCACCGGGCGCCGCCAACAGGCCGTCGCTCGCCCTCGACGCGACAGTGCTTGCCGTCGCCCGCGACCATGCCCGCGATCTCTATCTCGCCGCTCTGATTTCGCCAGCGCAGGCGCGCGCCGATCTCATCGCTCTAGCGGCGTTCGAAGGTGAGATTGCGCGTATCCCCGACCTCGTATCGGAACCGCTGCTCGGCGAGATCCGGCTGCGTTGGTGGCGCGACGCACTCTGTGATCCGAAGTTGGAAGATCCGACTGGCAACCCAGTTGCCGACCACGCGATCGATGTCGTGCGACGGTACGGTCTGTCGCGCGAGGGATTGGCGGGGAGCCTCGACGCCCGCATCGCCGACCTGGGACTGGAACCGATCTCCGACATGGCTGCGCTCGGCCGTTACGTGGAGGCCGTCGACGGCGAGGCGGCACGGCGAAGGGCGGCTCTACTCGGCGTGCCGGAAGACGCTGCTGACTTCATGCAGGCGGCGGCACGTGCCGTGGGGTTCGGACGCTTTGTGCGTCTCCACGATGAAGCCGGACCGGGGCTCGACCGGCGGCAGATCGCCGCGCAGGCGCGCCAGGACCTTGCCGATGCGCGCAGGCTGGCCCGCACGGCGAGCAGAGCTGCTCTGCTGGCCGTGCTGCCCGTTGCCCTTGTCGAGCCGCAATTGAGGGCTTCTGAGGGCTTGAGTGTGGCCGGCAGCGCTGATCGAGAGATCGCTCGTCCGGCCGTTACGCCGCTCGGACGCGTCGTGCGCCTCTGGTGGGCCGCCAGAACGGGGCGCTTCTAATGCTGACGATGTCAGTCGGGCGATGACGAACGCGTAGGAGCGCATCGTGAGAGCGCGGACCAACCTCATCGCGAGCATCACGCCGGGCATGGCTCCTGGGCTCAAGCAGATTGCGCGATCGGCCGTGCCTGTCGTGCTTGCCGCATTCGCAGTCGTTTCGGTTTCGATGGGACCGGTTCTGTCTGGCGGTGCGTCTCCGGCTCCCGGTGCGCCGGAAGGATACGCCGCCGACGGTCCCCTGGTCCTCGAGCCGCTGCCTCCGGTGGGCACGCCGGCCGCGACGACGCATGGTGCGCCAGAAGCGCCGGACACAACCAAGCCCGCGAAGGGTCCCTCGATCGAAGCCATCGGGGGCATCATCGAGGCAGCACCCGCACCGGTGCCTGGGCCGCCCTCCGCAACTTCGTCACCCGGCTCAGCGCAAAGCAGCCCTGCTGCCGCACCGACACTGCGTGGCGCAGTCCTCGACCCTCGCATCGAGTGGCGGCTTGAAAATCCGTTCCGCTTCTTCCTCGACCCCGCCGACACCGAAATGCACCGGGCCACGTTCGTTGCGCTGTCTGAGCGAGACAAGCGCAATCCGGTGCTGACCGTCGAGCGCCAGCTGGGCGCAAGGTTCAAGGACGGCTGGGCCGCCGATCTGGTTGCAGATGTATGTTGGGATCCCGACAAGAACCTGCATCGCTGCAAGCAGCAGCCCGACTACCTCGCCCCCAAGTCCCACGCGATCATCGCAACACTCGGTGGCATGACTGACGCGCGCACCGTCGATTGCGCCTGGTCGACGGTGCCGCGCAACGCGCCTGACATCGCCCCCACTACGACGCTGCAGCCATGCGACCGGCCGCTGCGGATCGAGGTGCCCTATCCTGGGGGCGCAGATGCCATCGTCTCGATCGGCGGCGTCGAGGTGGCGCGCAGCCGGTTAGTGGTCAAGGATCTGCTGATCGTCGGCATGGGTGACAGCTTCGCCTCCGGCGAGGGCAATCCCGACATCCCGGTTCGCTTCTCGCGAGAACGCGCGGCCACCTACGGAAATCCCAAGAAGGAGGCCAGCGCGGCGGGATTGCCGGCTCGGATCGGTTCATGGCGCAACATCGGCGACGATGCCTTCATTTCCGAGAACGCGCGCTGGGTGGATCAGGCTTGCCATCGCTCGCTGTATTCGCAGCAGCTCCGCGCGGCTTTGCAACTCGCCATCGAGGCCCCGCAGCGCGCGGTGACATTCGTCGGGCTCGCCTGCTCCGGTGCGGAGATCACCGACGGGCTGTTCCTGCGCTACAAGGGTAACGAATGGGTCCCCAATCCGCCGGAGCTTTCGCAGGTGTCGGCTGCGGCGCGCGCGCAGTGTGCCGATCACGAGGCGGAGCCGCAGGATCTGCCCGAGGCGTATCACATTAAAGGCGCGGTGCCCGAACTCGGCGGGCTCGTACTGTGGAAGTGCAGGGCGGAGGACGCGCGCAAAATCGACCTGCTGTTCGTTTCGATAGGTGGTAATGACATCGGCTTCGCGCGCCTGCTCGCCAACGCCATCCTCACCGACAAGTCGAAGCTTCGAACGCTCGGCGGCTGGTTCGGCCAGGTGCACGGACAGGCTGAAGCCTCCAGCCTGCTCGATGGGCTGGGCGACCGCTACAAGTCGCTCAATCGTGCACTGCACAACATCCTGCATATCCCCTGGAACGAGAGCGACCGCATCCTGCTCACCGGCTATCCCGGGCTTGCCCTGTTGGGCGACGGAACGACGGTATGCCCCGATGGCCGGGCCGGCATGGACGTCGTGAGCGACTTCCGGCTGAGTTCGGATCGCGCCAGAGCCGGCGTCTGGGTCTCCGACAAGCTCAACCGCATAATGAAAGACAGCGCACGCAGCCACGGCTGGACGTTCGTCGAGCATCACCGTCGCGCATTCGTCGACCGGGGTATCTGCGCGGGCTTCACCGATAATGCATTCTCGATCGCGGACGACCTGCGTATCCCGCGCCTAGTCGAGGGCAAGTGGGTTCCCTACAATCCAGCGGACTTCCAGCCCTACGCGCCGCGCCAGCGGTGGTTTCGCACGCCCAACGACGCGTTTATGACCGGCAACTTCCACGTCTCGCAGTCGATCCTGCAGAAGGCTCTGAAGCTGTCGAGCCTGTCGTGGTTCCAGCTCGTGCTGGCGGCGACCTACTCAGGCGCCTTCCATCCGACCGCCGAAGGTCATGCGGCGATCGCCGATGCGGTGGTGGAGCAGGCGCGCGCCGTGCTGGAGAAGTATGGGCAAGGCGCGGGTGGCGCGAACGAGCCGGGGCCGCCATCGCGCGCTATGCGCTGAGGACCGGTGGACGCCTCCGGCGCGTTGCGCTCAACGCCTGTCGCCAGCCGAAAGCTTCGCCATTGTATTTCCGCCGCGGTCGCGCCACGCTGCAAAGCCACGACCGCGCAGCAGGAGATATCGATGAAGCCCGAGGAACTGGTGCTGACCGTCATAGCCCGGGACCGCCCCGGCCTCATCAAGGCCATCTCCGAAACCATCGCCCGCCACGACGGCAACTGGATCGACAGCTCGATGGCGCGGCTCAGCGGCGAGTTCGCCGGCATCCTGCGCGTCGCCGTACCCTCAGCCTGTCTGGCACCGCTCGAAACGGCGCTCGGCCGGCTGGGCGATGCTGGAATCTGGGTCACCATCCGCAAGGCCGAACAGCAGGCCGAGGCACACCGCGGCCGGCATGTGCGCCTCGAAATGACGGGCGTCGATCATCCCGGCATCATTCACGAGATCTCGGCGGCGCTCGCCGGTCTCGATATTTCCATCGACGAGTTGGAGACCCGCGTCTTTGCCGGCTCGATGTCGGGGGAGGCGATGTTCGAGGCCAAGGCCGATATCGTGCTGCCGGAGAGCCTCGACGAGGGGCAGCTTCGCGAGCGGCTCGAGGACATCGCCAACGACATGATGGTCGATCTGACGCTGGGCAATTCGGCCGCGTGAGACGGCGGTACGCCGGCTAGCGTGTCACGCCGTTGCGGGATCGGGACGCCCGATCTCTCGGAACGATATCAGCCGCTGCCGATCCTCGTCCCACAGCTTCAGCTTGACGGTCTTCAGGCTCTCCAGGAGCGTGACCCGTTTGACGTCGGCGAGCTCCGGGTGATCCATAATCACGTCGTTCAGGTGATAGAAGGGAATGCGGCTGGAGAGATGGTGCACATGGTGGATGCCGATGTTGGCGGTGAGCCATCGCAGCACGACCGGCAGGTCGTAGTGTGTGCTGCCTTCCAGCGCCGCATCATGGAACGACCACGTTCCCGAGTGCTCCCAATACGTGTCTTCGAACTGGTGCTGCACGTAGAACAGCCAGACACCGATCGAGGCGCTCAGCAGCACGATCGGCAAATGCACGAGCAGGAACGCCTTCAGGCCGAAGGCCCAGATGATCAGTGCAACGAGGGCCGCGATCCCCAGGTTCGTGCCCATGGCGCTGACCCAAGGCTTGAGGCTCGACCACTGCGCGCCCAGAGGCAGGCGGTGGCGAAGCAGGAAGACGTACCCCGGTCCGATGACGAACATGATGATGGGATGGCGGTAGATGCGGTAGGCGAACCGCCGCCACCACGGCAATGCGAGATACTCGCGCACCGTCAACGTACTGATGTCGCCGGTGCCGCGATGGTCGAGGTTGCCCGTCGTCGCATGATGGACGGCATGGCTGTGACGCCATACGTCGTAGGGCGTCATCGTGAAGACGCCGAGCACGCGGCCCATCCAATCGTTGGCGGCGCGACTGCGGAAGAACGAGCCGTGGCCGCAGTCGTGCTGGATCAGGAACAGGCGGACGAGGAAGACCGCGGCCGGAACGGCGATCAGCAGCGCCAGCCAGACGCTGACAGACAGGGCGGCCCAGGCGGTCAGCCAGAGCACCACGAGCGGCACGAAGGTGACGGCGAGTTCGAAAATGCTGCGCAGCGTATCCTGGGTCTGGTAGCCGGAGAGGATGGCCTTCAGGTCGCGCGGCGTCGGGTGGCTCATTTCGGGCTCGTCCTGGCAGATCATGTCGCGTCGTCAAGGCTGATCTACGCGACGCATGCCTGTCGAACTGCGCATCTTTCGAGTCG
This sequence comes from Hyphomicrobiaceae bacterium, assembly GCA_050250815.1. GTDB lineage: Bacteria > Pseudomonadota > Alphaproteobacteria > Rhizobiales > Hyphomicrobiaceae > JAEUMD01. The sequence continues at coordinate 80,541 of JBFWNY010000004.1, read as the reverse complement.
GCCACAAATTGGCAGCCAGCGCCCACGGACGCAAGCCGTAACCTGTGGCCTCTCCACCACGGTGAGGAAGACTGTGTTCTGTCGGCAATCATGGAGCCCCGGTTGAGGGGCGCGTCCGAGCCCATGAACCAGGTCGGGCCCGACAACGACCCAGCTAGAGCGACCGTCCGGAGTAGCAGCGCTGGAGCTTCCAGCCACTGAGCAATCCGGGCTCCCCAGGATTCTTGGTAGGAGCCGACGCATGGCCACGATGTGCTATCGCCCGATTAACTTGACCTGCCAAATCGGCCTTTTCGCAGTTGCGGCCTTGAGCACTTTGGCGATCAATCAGGCCGAAGCGGGCACTCGCAGATCCGCCAAGACAACCGCTGCCGGCGTCTCGTCCCTGACCACCAATCAGGCCAACAATCCGCAGAGGTATCGCCCGCGCTACTTTAACCCGCTGTATAACAAGGGGCTCCAGTACCGCCTTACTCTGCCCACGGGCCACTGCTGCAGCCCGCCGCGTCCCTGACATAGGACAGGCGAAGCGGGGCGGCCTCATTCAGCCGCGTGCCGAGCCGCGGGTGGCGTCCAGCGCAGACGCGGCTCGCGCGCGGCCTTCGTCTCGTCGAGGCGGCGCCTGGGCGTGAAGCGTGGTGCGAGCGTGAAGCGCTCCTTTTCGCCGTCCTTGGCGGCACGCGTCAGATCCCGCAGCACGGCGATGAAATTCTCGAGGCTTTCGCGGCTTTCGCTTTCGGTCGGCTCAATCAGCATTGCGCCGTGCACGACGAGCGGGAAGTACATCGTCATGGGATGGTAGCCCTCGTCGATCATCGCCTTTGCGAAATCGAGTGTGGTGACGCCTGTGTCCTTCAGGAAGCGATCGTCAAACAGCACCTCGTGCATGCAGGCTTGGTCGCCGAACGGCTGGCTCATCACGTCGCGCAGGCCCGCGCGAACGTAGTTGGCGTTGAGCACCGCATCCTCGGACGCCTGCCGCATGCCGTCGGCACCGTGGCTCAGCATGTAGGCCAACGCGCGCACGAACATGCCCATCTGGCCGTGGAAGGCGGTCATGCGGCCGAACGGCTCGGCGCCGAGCGATTCGGCCTCTCCCAGTGTCTCGACGAGCCGCGGTGTGCCGCCTTCGCTCGTCACGAACGGTAGCGGCGCGAAGCGCGCGAGCCGCTCCGACAGCACAACCGGGCCGGCGCCTGGACCACCGCCGCCATGTGGTGTCGAGAAGGTCTTGTGCAGGTTGATGTGCATGGCGTCGACGCCCAGTTCCCCCGGACGCACCTTGCCGACGATGGCATTGAAGTTTGCGCCGTCGCAGTAGAAGTAGGCACCGGCCGCGTGCACGGCCTCGGCAATCTCCACGATTTCCGGTTCAAACAGCCCGCAGGTGTTGGGGTTGGTGAGCATGATCGCGGCAACGTCGGGCCCGAGCGCCGACTTCACGTCGGCCGCCGCCACGGTGCCGTTGGCTTTCGCCGGGATCGCCTTCACTGCATAGCCCATGAAGGCGGCGGTGGCGGGATTTGTGCCGTGCGCGCTTTCCGGTACGAGCACGACGCGCCGGCTCGTACTGCCCGCGGCATCGTGCGCGGCCTTGATCGCGAGCATGCCGGCAAGCTCGCCGTGGGCGCCGGCCTTCGGGCTCATCGCCACGGCCGGCATACCCGTCAGCTCCATCAGGTAGGAGCCGAGCCGCTCGATGAGGCGTATAGCACCGCGAACGGTTTGCTGCGGTTGCAGCGGATGGACATCGCCGAAGCCCGGCAAACGCGCCATGCGCTCATTGAGACGCGGGTTGTGCTTCATCGTGCACGAGCCGAGCGGATAGAGCCCCGCGTCGATGGCGTAGTTCATCCGCGAGAGCCGAACGTAGTGGCGCATGGCCTCCGGCTCGGCGAGACCCGGCAAGCCGATCTCGGCATCACGCTCCAGGCCGCCAAGGCGCGGGCGGTGTAGTGGGGCCTCAGGAAAATCCACGCCCGACTTGTCTAGCCGCCCGCGTTCGAACAGCAGCGGCTCCTCGTGATCGAGACCCCGGTGGCCGGAAAATGTCGCGCCCTGGCTGGCAGCGGATGGCGCCGCGGCCGGCTGCGTTGGTCTGCCGGTCCGGTTCATGCCCGTGCTCATGCCAGCACCTCCGCCAGAGCTGCGGCGAAAGCGGCGCGGTCCGCATCCGTGTTGATCTCGGTGCAGGCGATGACCAGGAGCTGCGACAGTTCGTTCTGCTCCGGCTCGAGGCGCGATACCGGCACACCTGCGAGCACGCCCTTGTCTGCGAGAGCATCGACAACCTCGGCCGCATCGCGCGGCAGGCGAACCGTGAATTCATTGAAGAACGCGTCGTTCAGAACCTCGACGCCCGGCACCTTGGACAGCATGTCGGCAAGGACGGCCGCGTTGGCATGGTTGAGGCGGGCGACCTGTCGCAGGCCGCGCTCGCCCAGCAAAGTCAGGTGGATCGAGAATGCCAGCGCGCAGAGCCCGGAGTTCGTGCAGATGTTGCTCGTCGCCTTGTCGCGCCGGATGTGCTGCTCGCGGGTCGACAAGGTCAGTACGAAGCCGCGGCGGCCCTCGGAGTCGACCGTCTCGCCGCAGAGGCGTCCCGGCATCTGGCGAACGTGCCGGGTTCGGCATGCGAACAGGCCGACGTAGGGGCCGCCGAAGTTGAGACCGTTGCCGATCGACTGTCCCTCGGCGGTCACGATGTCCGCGCCCATCTCGCCTGGCGATCGGATCGCGCCGAGCGACACGACCTCCGTTACCGCCACGATCAGCAGGGCGCCGCATGCGTGCACCGCGTTGGCGAGCTCCGACAGGTCGCGTACCGAGCCGAAGAAGTCGGGATACTGCACGACGACGCACGACACGGTGTCATCAAGGTGCAGCGTGAAATCCTCGAGCCTCCCCGCAAGTGGCGGCAGCGCCACCATCTGCGTGCCGCCGTGCTGGCTGAGCGTGCGGATCACGTCGCGGTACTGCGGATGCAGCGCGCCCGATACGATGGCCTTGCGCCGACGCGTAATGCGGTGCGCCATCAGCACGGCCTCGGCGGTCGCAGTTGAGCCGTCGTACATCGAGGCGTTCGCAACCTCCATGCCCGTGAGCAGTGCCACCTGCGTCTGGAACTCGAACAGGACTTGCAGCGTGCCCTGGCTGATCTCAGGCTGGTAAGGCGTGTAGCTCGTCAGGAACTCGGAGCGCTGGATCAGATGATCGACGGTCGCCGGCACATGGTGGCGATAAGCGCCTGCGCCGCAGAAGAATGGACCGCTGCCGGCCGGGCGGTTCTCACCGGCAAGCGTGGTCAGCTCGCGCTCTACGTCGATTTCACTCAGGGCGAGGGGAAGGCGCGGTAGGCGCGGCATCAGCTTGTCAGCGGGGACGGCCGCGAACAGATCGTCCACCGAGCCAACGCCGATGCTGGCAAGCATGTGCGCGCGGTCCGCGCTTTCGAGTGGCAGATAGCGCATCAGCCGTTCTCCGCCACGTGAGCCTCATAGGCCGCCTCGTCCATGAGTGCGGTCAGGTCGGGTTTGTCGGCGAGCTTCAGCTTGAAGAACCAGGCTTGGCCCTGAGCATCTTCGTTGACGAGGGCAGGGCTCTCGGAGAGCACGTCGTTCACCGCGATGATCTCGCCAGCGAGCGGTGCGAAAACATCGCTCGCGGCCTTGACGCTTTCGACGACCGCCACGGCCTCGCCTGCCGTCACCTTGCGTCCAACCTCCGGCAGCTCCACGAAAACGATGTCACCCAATTGCCCTTGCGCATGCCGCGTGATGCCGACGGTCGCCACGTCGCCTTCGATGCGGATGTATTCGTGGTCGGACGTGAAGCGCTCCAGTGCCATCGGGTGTCCTTTCGCCTGGCTAGCCATTGCCATGTGGCAAGTGCGGGAGTTGAATCTTCAAAAGTCTAAGCCGCTTTGCGGTGGTAGCGATGCGGTACGAACGGCAGCGCAGCGATGTGCGCGGGCAACGCCTTGCCGCGTACCACGAGCAGCACGGGTGTTCCGATGGCGGCGTGTGCGGGAGCGACGTAGCCCATCGCTATGGGTCCGCCGACCGTCGGGCCGAAGCCGCCAGAAGTGAGCACGCCGATGCGCTCGCCGCCGGCAGACAGGATTTCTGTGCCTTCGCGGGCAGGGGCGCGGCCCTCCGGCTTGATGCCGACGCGTATGCGTCCAGGTCCTTCGGCAAGCTCGCGTCGAATACGTTCGGCGCCCGGGAAGCCACCGTCTACGCGCCTGCGCTTCTGGATCGACCACGTGAGCCCCGCTTCGACAGGCGATGTCGTCTCGTCGATGTCGTGGCCATAGAGGCAGAGGCCCGCCTCCAGGCGCAGGGAGTCGCGTGCACCAAGTCCAATGGGTTTGACGCGCTCGTCGGTCAGCAGTTTCCGCCAAAGAACCGCGGCATCGCCCGACAGCAGCGAGATCTCGAAGCCGTCCTCGCCGGTGTAGCCCGAGCGCGAGACGTGGGCTTCGATGCCGGCGATGTCGCGACGCTCTGCGCGCATGAAGCCCAGCTTCGCGACGCCGGGCGAGAGTGCGTCGAGCACTTCAACCGCTTTCGGCCCCTGCAACGCAAGCAGCGCGTTCTGGCGATTGGGCACGAGGCGGATCGATTTCGTTTCGTTGGCGCGTTCGGCGATGCGTGCGAAGTCGACTTCCTTACGCGACGCGTTGGCGACGAGCAGCAGTGAGCCGACATGAAAGCCGTCGTGCGGCCGCGTCACCATGAGGTCGTCGATGATGCCGCCCTCCACGTTGAGAAGCTGCGTATAGCGCTGCTGGCCCGGCTCCAGATCGATGAGGCTCGCGGGCACCATCTCCTCCAGCAGTGCTGCGGCGGACGCGTGCTTCTTGTCGGCGGAAACGAGATAGGCCTGGCCCATGTGTGAAACGTCGAACAGGCCGGCGTTCTGCCGCGTCCACTGGTGCTCGGCGAGAATGCCGGCAGGATACTGCACGGGCATGTCGTAGCCTGCGAATGCAACCATGCGCGCACCAAGCGACACATGCTCGGCGTGCAGTGGAGTGCGCAGCAGGGCGGCATCGTCGGCGGCGGGCGTATTCGTCATGCGCAAAGGCTCCTGCAGGCGACGGAGGCGCCTGGTGCGCCCCCGACCGTCGTCGAGCCCCCTCTGTCGCTGAACCTGAGAGATTGGACCCGGCCACGTTCGAAGCGGTGGCCTTGAGGTCTTGTCCCCTTGGGTGAGCCGCACCCACGGAGGGTGGCGGCTGCTTTCCAGAGTTATCGCGAAGCGCACGGTCCTTCTGCCTGAGAGTTTCCGGGGCGGTTGCTCCTTCGGCGCCGGCCCCGTTCGCAATGGTCGTCTAGCGACGCAAGCAAGGTGCCGGTCTCTCCCGCGCGCTTCGTCGTGCGAGTCGGCCAGAGGATGCGGCAGGCGCGGCAGCCGGGTCAACTCACACCAAGGGGGGAGCGGCGAAACTCCACAGTGTGCGACCGACGCAGGGCTTTAGGCGGCGCAACGCATGGACAAGTGCTGCAGCCGAACTACAACTCGACGGACGGGCTTCGGGCGACGGGGGTGCAATGGCCGGTCAAGGCAGGACGGATGCGCTGCAGCGCGCGGTGGCGGCAGGAGACTTGCTGACTGCACGACTGCTTGCGGCCCTGGCGGACCGGCCCGTCCGTGCCGCGCTTGCCCTGACGGCTCTCGTGCTGGCGCTGCATCTGCCGGGCGTATTGCTGCTGCCGCCGCTCGATCGCACGGAGGTGATCTACGCGCAGACCGCGCGTCAGCTGCTGGAGACTGATGGCGCCTGGACGGCCCCGCAGTTCCAGAACGAGCCGAAGTTCGAAAAGCCGCTTGCCGTGCTCTGGCTGCAGGGGCTCGGCGCGCGCGCCTCCAGGCTCGCCGACGACATATCGGGATATCGCCTGCCGTCGGTGCTGGGCACGATCCTCGCGGTGCTTTTCACGTACACCGGTGCGCGGCGCATCTATGGCGCGCGCGCCGCGCTGTTGGGTGCGGCATTGCTTGCAACGATGCTCGTCATGGCAGTGCATGGAACGCTCGCGATGCCCGAGACTCTGATGCTCGCCGCCACATGCGCGGCGATGTGGGCCATGGGACGCGCGTATACGGTGCGCGATCCCGCCGCGATCGGACATGGCAACGCGCTGGTGTTCTGGATCGCGCTGGGCTCTAGCGTGCTCGTCAATGTCGCCACCGTGCCGGTGATCGCGGCGTTGACGGCGCTGATGCTCTTCGCCTGGGATCGAGGGGAGGCCCGTTGGCTGAAAGGTCTGGTCTCGCTGCCCGGGATCGCGCTCGCCCTGGCACTCGCGGTACTGTGGCCGCTGGCGCTCTACTTGGGTGGATCGCTCGATGCCGCGCTGGCGCAGTGGCGCACGGAAGGCGCGCATCTATTGCTCGGCCCGCAGGAGATGAAGTGGCGCGTCGTGCCCGGCCTGTTCGCAGTGTTCCTGCTGCTCGGGCTTTTTCCCGCCGGGTTGTTTCTCGGGCCTGCGCTGGTAACGGCATGGCGCGAGCGCACGTCTCCTGCGGTGCGCTTTCTCGTCGCCTGGATATTGCCCTACCTGATTTTCCTGGAACTGTTCACGCGTAAGACACCGCTCTACATGGTGCAGGCGATGCTGCCGCCGCTCGCCCTGCTGCTTGCGTTGTGGGTCGTGCGCCGCCCGGCCGCCGACGCTGGTTCCCAGCTCGCAACGACCCGACCGCTTGCCGAACTGGAAAATGATCCGGAAGCTGCTGTAGTCCATCGGCGCGGCTGGTTCCGCGTTGGTGCGTTCGGCTGGCTGCTGCTCGTTGCCGGGCTCGTCATCGCACTTTGGGTGCTGCCGTTCCTGCTGAAGTTGTGGGTGTCGCCGGTTGCCGTCGTGCTCGGTCTTATGACGCTCGTACTTGCCGTTGCGACGACCGCGGCGATGCTCGCGGGGCATCGGCTCGCCGCCGCCGCCACGCTTGTCGTGATGGCCGTCGCGTTCAATAACCTAGCGATCCCCGTGACGTTCGCCGGACTCGGGCCAGTGTGGGTATCGAGTGAGATCCGCGCGGCTGTCGATGCACTACGCCCCTGCCACGAAGGTGACATCGTCGTGGCAGGACACACCGAGCCAAGCGCGGTGTTTGAGCTGGGGCGTCGCACCGAGCGCGCGAGCGATGGTGCAAGAGCGGCTGCAACGCTGCGCCAACGTGGTGGCCTCGCCGTTGTTGGGGCCGCGCAGCGCGAAGCCTTCGCATCGGCCCTGGGGGCGGCGGTCCAGCCTGTCGCGTGCGTCGCCGCCTACGACTTCATCAAGACCTGCGCGCATCGGTTCGCCGTATTTGCCGCGCCATCCAATGTCAGCGCCAAGGCGGACGCACGCTGTTCACTGCCTCAACGCTTCGATTGCGCGGCGGTAGCACGCATGCGCTCCGCCGGGCGGCCATGCAAGTGACGCAGCCGGCGTGGATCACCGCGGGTCACACGTCCGATGCAGCCTGCTCACGATCTGCCGTGCGGCGGCGAAAGGCGATCGAGACGCAGGCGATGCCGTTCGTCGGTCAGCAGCAGCAGGCCGCCGAGCCCCGCCAGCAGCACCGAAAGGGCGGTCGCGCCGGCGATCAGGAACATGATCAGGATCTGGTATTTGGTGGCGTCGACGGGATCGACTCCGGCGAGGATCTGCCCCGTCATCATGCCGGGCAGGGAGACCAGACCCGAGGCGGCCATGGCATTCACGATCGGCATCATGCCGGTCTTCATCGCGTCGCGCACGACGCCGCCTAGCGCCTCGCGGCGCGTCGCACCCAGCGCAAGACGCGCCTCGATGGCGGGCCGCTCGCGCCAAGCGCCGCGCGTCAGGCTGTCGAGGACGAGGCTGGTGCCGGTCAGCGCATTGCCCAGGACCATGCCCAGAATCGGCAGTACGTAGCGGGGCGCATACCAGGGATCGGGGCGGATGATGCCGGCCACCGCGACCATCGTCGCGACCGTTCCGACGAACAGCAGCGCGCCGCCGCCCAGGCCGATTGCCAACAGTCCACCAATCTGCCGCTCCTGGCGGGTGCGGACCTCGTAGGCGGCGACGGCCACCATCACCGCGGCGAGCGCCAGCGTCCAGACGGGCGAGGTCTGCGCGAAGATCCACTTGAGCACGAGGCCGATCAGCAGAAGCTGGACGACCATCCTGGCAGCGGAGACCAGCAGCGTACGCTCGACGCCTAGCCTGAACGCCTGGGAGACCGCGACATTGACGAGCAGCAGGCTGGCCGCGAGCGCAAGGTCCAGCGGTGAAAGTGCGACGTAGGTCATAGGCGCCTCGCCGCAGACGTTGCAGCGGGCGCTGACTGGCGCGGAGCAAGAACAGGCTCAGCCGGAACAGGCTTCAGCACGAGGCGTGCTGTGGCCAGCCGTTCGACCTGCTCGGGTGCATGCGAGACGAGGATCACGGAGCGGCCGGCGAGCGCCTGATAGCGTATGAGCTCTTCGGCGAGCGCCGCGGTCTGCGTGTCGAGTGCGCCGGTCGGCTCGTCGAGCAGCAGGACACGGGGCTGATCGGCGAGCGCACGGACCAGGGCCAGTCGCTGCCGCTCGCCCGTGGACAGGTGCGCAACCGCACGATCGAGTGCGTCCTCGGGAAGCCCGAGGTCAGCAGCGAGCTTTTCGGCGCGCTTCAGCACGGTGGGCTCGGCGGGAAAGGCACTCCGTGGAGTGTCCGTCCACCAGGCGGGTTCGGCGCCCGCATACCGCACCAGGCGCCGCCACTGCCACCCGGGCATCTCTGCCCGCTCCGCTCCATCGAGGAAGACCTGACCTTCTGCCGGATCGAGGTCGGCGATCGCGCGGAGCAGGCGGGTCTTGCCGGTGCCGGAGGGGCCGATCACGGCGAGGCACTGGCCGCTGGGAACCTCGAACGACAGCGGTGGCAGGCCTGGAATTGTAAGGTTCTCGATGCGCAGCACGTCAGGCGGGGCTCCAATCGTCGCCGGCGCGACGCTACGGAGCGACCATTAGAGCAGGTCCGAGGCAGGTGGAACCGATTACTGGCCGCAAGGGCCGCCGAGCAGGCTCTAGCCGAAAATTGCCGCCTCGTTGACTTTGCCTTCGAAAGCGATTTTGTCGAACGGCTTCAGCAGGCAATTGTCGGCGCCGGTGGACAACGCGCGGGCAATGTCTTCTTCGTCGTTCTCAGTGGTCATGTAGACGACGTACGGCCGACGCGGATGCTCGAGGCGCCGCAGCGCGGAGAGCGTTTCAAACGGTGACTGTCCGGGCATGTGCCAGTCGAGCAGGATCAGGTCGGGCATGGAGACCTCGCAGCGCTGCAACGCCTCCTCGCCGTTCTCTGCCTCCGTTACCATGTAGCCGAGACGCTCAAGGTAGGCGCGCGCGACGCGCCGGATGACATCGCTGTCGTCGACGACCATGCAATGCTTCATGTGAGAAAGCTCCGCGGCGGGCCGGCTCAATCGTCTTTGCCGGCGGAATGAGAATATTGCCGTCAGAGCGTGCCCGCGCAGGGTTAAGCGCGCGTTAAGGCTGCCGATGATGAGCGCAGAATAGTGGGGCCCTTCACGCGAAAGGCTTGGCGGAAAGCAGGATGTCGGCCCCGTCCTTCAGGATCTCCAGGCGCATACCGGCCGACCCGGCCAGCCGCCACGTGTAGTAGGCCTGGATCGTATGTGCATTGAGCGCAGGAGGCTCGCTCGAACCCACGTATTCGGTGAGGTACATCGGCGGGCGGGCACCCGTGCCACGGCAGCGGACAATGAAGCTGGGCGCTTCAACCGTGCCGCCCATCAGCACGTCGATGTCGCCGCCGCGCGGCAGCGCGGTCATGGCTGCGGCGAGCAGGTTGAGCAGCAGCTTGACCTTGTCCTTGACCATGTAGCCGGGCAGTCCGCGCCAGTTGAGGCGGTGCTTGCCGGTTGCGATGAAGCCGCGCGAGATCTGCTCGGCCATGCCCAGATCGATCTGCGAGCCCGCCGACCCGGACGCTCCGAACGCGAAGCGCGCGAACTGCAGGCGCGCGGAGGCCTGCTCGGTCACGTTGCGGATCACGTCGAGCGCATAGGTCTTCGACTCCGCATCGCCGTCCTCGTCGAGGATTTCAAGGCCGTTGTAGATGGCACCGACTGGGCCGATTACGTCGTGGCAGATTTTGCTGGAGATGAGTGCTGCCAATTCCAGGTCGGTCGGCTGTGCGAGTTCGCTCATTCGGCCCTCTCCTCGGTCGCTTGCGCGACAGTCATGGGCGGCTGCTCCGGCGAGGCCGTGAACGCGAGCAGACAGGGTGGCCGCTGATTTGTGTCTCTAGTCTTACGGGATACACGTGCTTTGCACGCGTTGCCAAGTCGAAGGCCGGGTGAGGGTCGCAGCCGCGCCGATTTTGCGCGTGCGCTGGGGCGAGAGGGCAACGCGCGCGCCACACTTTGGCAACAGTTTGCGCCGAGTTTCGTTTACGAAGAAGTCTGCCGCCGAGAGTGATTCGCAGCATCGAGCGCGGGTCGACCCTTCGGCAGGCCGCTGGCGGGACCATCGGGGGTTACGGTCCGCCGGGCCGACGGCGCGAACAGAGGGAGCGGCGGCAGCGAAAAGAGCCGCGTGTTCCGAGGGATCGACATGAGACATCACACGTCTGCTCCAGGCAAGCTTCTGGCGCTTGCGCTCGCCCTGTCGGGGCTGGTCACGGGCGTTTCGGCGGCGAACTCGGAACCGGGGAGCGCCGGTGCCGCGGTGGCGCCGCCGCTCACGGTCGCGCAGTCGGATGCCTACCGGCCGGACCGCTATGGCGACGATCGGTACGAGGAGGAGCGCGCGGGCCGGAGAGACCGGTACGATGACGCCTATCGGCCGCCGCAGTCGGGCGGAAGTTATGGACCGGGCAGCGCATATAACGACGGACCGCCAGCCGAGGGAGCCTATCGCCGTGAGGCTCCGCCCAGCGACAGCTATGGTGAGCCTTACCGGCCGCCGTCCGATAGTGCAGGACGCTACGACGACGGTCCGGGCTATCGTGGGGACCGCCGCGACGGGGGCTATCACGGCGACCGCTACGACGATCGCCGCACCTACTCCCAGAACGAGATCGTAGCAGCCGGTCACGGATTTTTCGGCTCGATCAGCCAGGGGTTGGCGAGCGTCATCGAGCATGCCTTCAAGAAGGCCGGGCGGCCGAACGGTTACATCCTGGGCGAGGACGCCGGTGGCGCCTTCGTTGCCGGGCTCCGGTACGGCGAGGGCACCCTGCACACCAAGGACGCCGGCACGCACAAGGTCTACTGGCAGGGTCCTTCGGTCGGTTACGACTTTGGCGGCGCCGGCTCCAAGACGATGGTACTCGTCTACAACCTCCGCGATCCGTCCGACGTCTTCCACCGGTATGCCGGCGTCGAGGGCACGGCCTATCTGGTTGGCGGCGTCAGCATCCAGTTCCAGAAGTGGAACGACGTGACGATGGCGCCAATCCGCGCCGGTGTCGGGCTGCGGCTGGGCGCCAACGTCGGCTACCTGAAGTACACGCGGCGGCCGACGTGGAACCCGTTCTGAGGGTCTGATGGCGCGCGCCGCAGCTTCCCAACCCTATGACGGTCTGGGCCGCGGCATACGGCGATCGCGGCTCTCCCGGTGGCATTCGGGTGCCTCGCCTTGGGCAGCGGGCATGATATAGGAGACCGGTGGACCGGAATTCGGCCGGTTTTCCGCTGTTCTACCTCTTTGCGTGGCCCGAACCGCGGGCCTCGCTGTTCGACCGGTGCTCGGGGACGCGCGTGGTATCGATCCAGTCGGCAATGCTGGTGGCGCTGGGCCTGCTCGTGGCGGGCTTCGTGGTGCTCATGGTGCTGCCGTTCTACCGGCGTCGCGCCGAGCGGCTGCTGCTCGATCGGGTCAAGCGCAGCCTGCCGATGAGCGAGGCGGAGATCCGTGCCGACAAGGATCGCCTGCGCGCCGAGTATGCCATCCGAATTCACCAGCTCGAGACCAAGGTGGACGAGACCAAGCACCTTGGCGCCCGTCAGACGATCGAGCTCAACCGCCGCGATGGCCGCATCAATACCCTCGAAAGCGAGATCACGACGTTACGCACCTCGGTCGAGGAGCACGAGAACGCCCGTCGCGTTCTCGAGCAGACCATCACCGACCGTCTGCCCAAGCTGGAGCAGCGCCTTGTCGAGGCGCGTCGCCTGCTGGTTGAGCGCGACGTCGAGATCGAGCGTCTGACAGCGCTGTCGGGGGAGACAAAGTCGTCGCTGGACGAGGCGCGCCAGATCAACAAGCAGCAGCGCGAGGAGCTGATGCGGCTCAACGCCTCGCTGACGACGCGGGCGGCCCGCAGCCGCGACACCGGCGGTGCCGACTTCGATGCCGAGGTTGCGTTGCGGGCGGAGCTCGAGGCGCTGCGGGCGCGCGCCCGCGAGCAGGCGCAGACGATCGCCGGCCTGCAGGGCCAGATCGTCCGCAACGAGGCGGCGGGGGCCAAGAGCACGAGCGCCGGCGGCAGCGCAGAGGCGATGGTGCGTGCGGCCGAGGCCCGGTACGAAAAGGAAATCGCCAAGCTGCGGTCGTCACTGACGGAAGCCGAGGAGGCGCTGGGCGCCGCGCGTTCAACCGTGGACGTGGAAAGCGTCGCGATCAAGGGACTGGAAAAGGATCGCGCGACGCTCAAGCTGCGCGTTGAGGAGCTGGAAGGCGAGGTATCGCGGCAGCGGGCGGCGCTGGCGGCCTACGAGGCCGGCCAGTCGAGCGACACGGCGATCAAGGAAAGCAAGGTGGCGATGAAGGCGCGGCTCGGCGCGCTGGAGTCGACGGTGCAGTCGCATCTGGTGACCATTCAGGGCCTGCGCGCCGAGTTGGCGGCCGCCAACGAGCGCATGGCGCGGCAGGCGACCCACTTCCGCGACGAGCTTCGCCGGCTGGGTGCGGGCACGACACCGGTTTCGGCCGAGCCGCGCAGCCCCGCGCCGGTATCGGCAAGGCGTCCGTCGCTCGCCGACCGGATGTCGGCGCCGCGGCCCGTGGCGGTTGCGCCCACCGCATCCGATCCGGAGGCCGGTCGCCGGGTCACCGGGTTCCTCAAGGCGTTGTCGGGTGGCGTAACGGAGGGAGAAGCGCCCCCCGCGTCCTCGGGCCAGTCGGCGCCGTCTCCTGCCGCCGCCGGCAACGGCAATGGTGCGCATGCGCCCGGTGAAGCCGCCGATGCTCCAGCCAACGGCACGCCCCGCGAGTCGGCACCGGCTCGGCGCTCCGGCCTGCTCGAGCGCATTTCGGACGCAAGCAAGACGTCGGCAAAGAGCTGAGCGCCCAGGTCTTTCGCAAGCCGCGCCGTCTAGCCGGATGCAAACAGCCCCGCGTACGTGTCACGCAGCACGTTCTTCTGCACTTTGCCCATTGTGTTGCGTGGAAACGCGTCGACGAACACGACCCGCTTGGGCACCTTGTAGGCAGCGAGCCTGCTCTTCACCGTGGAAATGATCTGAGGTTCGGTGAGCGCCGCCCCCGCGGCGCGGACGACCACCGCCGTCACGCCCTCGCCGAAGTCGGCATGTGGCACGCCGATGACCGCACTTTCGACGACGCCGGGAATGGCGTCGATCTCGTTCTCGACTTCCTTGGGGTAGACGTTGTAGCCACCGGAAATGACGAGGTCCTTGCCGCGCCCGACAATGTGCACGTAGCCGCGCTTGTCGATCTTGCCCAGGTCGCCGGTGATGAAGAAGCCGTCCGGCTTGAACTCGGAGGCCGTCTTCTCCGGCATGCGCCAGTAGCCCTTGAAGACATTGGGCCCCTTCACTTCGATCATGCCGATACCGTCTCTGGGCAGCGGCTCTCCGCTCTCGGGATCGACAATACGGACCTCGGTACCCGGCAATGGGAACCCGACGGCGCCCGGCACACGTTCGCCCTCGTAGGGGTTCGACGTATTCATCCCCGTTTCGGTCATGCCATAGCGTTCGAGAATGGCGTGGCCGGTGCGCTGCGTGAAGGCGCGGTGCGTTTCGGCGAGTAGGGGTGCGGAGCCCGATACGAACAGACGGATGTGGCGCGTCGTCTCGGGCGACAGGCGATCGTCCTGCAGCAGGCGCACGTAGAACGTGGGCACGCCCATCATCGTCGTGGCATGCGGCATGACCGAGAAGATCTCGTCTGCATCGAAACGCGGCAGGAACAGCATCGATGCATGTGCGCGCAGAATGACGTTGGTGGCGGTGAACAGGCCATGGACATGGAACAGCGGGAGCGCGTGGATCAGCACATCGTCGGCGGTGAACTTCCAGGCACCGACGAGCGCCTCCGCATTGGAAGCGAGATTGTCGTGAGTCAGCATCGCACCCTTGGAGCGACCGGTCGTTCCCGATGTATAAAGGATCGCGGCCAGATCTCCTGCTTGCCGCGGCACATCGTCGAAGGTCACCGGCTGCTCGCGCGCTGCTTCCACGATCGAGCCGTCGCCCTGGGTGCCAAGAGTAAGGCAGTTGCGCACACCAAGACGCCGCGTGAGGCTTTCGGTTTCCGCATGAGCCGATGGGCGGCAGACGACGAGCGAGGGCTCGGCGTCGGACAGGAAGTATTCGATCTCAGTGAGGGTATAGGCGGTGTTGAGCGGCAGGTAGACGGCGCCGGCCCTGATGCAGCCAAGGTACAGCAGGATCGACTCTGGCGACTTGTCGGTCTGCACGGCGATGCGGTCGCCCGGTTGCACGCCGAGGCCGACGAGTGCATTGGCCATGCGCGCCGAGCCCTCCGACACATCGCGGTAGGTGATGCGACGGCCGTCGAGCAGCTTGATGAAGGTGTGGTCCGGATCGGTCCAGTTGCGGCTGAGCCGGGCGTAGAGATCCTCTCGCATGGGTGCTGCCTGCATGATTTAAGAGAACGTTGGATTGCCGAGGTCTTCAGGGGTCAGGTGGCCTTGCCCATCAGCAGTTCGGGTAGCCACGTGGCGATTTGCGGGAAGATGCACAAGATTACGATCGCCGCGACCATGCACAGGACGTAGGGCAGCGAGCCCTTGAGCACGGTCGCCAGCGGCACGTCCGGCACTATGCCGTTTATGACGTAAAGATTGAGCCCGACGGGCGGCGTAATGAGGCCGATCTCCATGTTGATCGTCAGGATCACGGCAAACCAGTAGGGATCGAAGTTCGCCTGCGTGATGATGGGCAGCAGAATGGGCGCCGTCATCAGGATCACGGCGACCGGCGGCAGGAAGAAGCCGGCAACCAGCAGGAACAGATTGATGATCGCCATCAGCACCCAGCGGTTGACCTCCAACCCCGAGATCCACTGCGCGATCGACTGCGTGACGAACGTGGAAGACAGCGTGTATGCGAACAGCTCGGAGGCACCGATGATCATCATGATCATGATCGACTCGCGGATCGAGTCGCGAAACATGCGCACGATCGGGCCGGGCTTGAACATGCGGTAGATGACGATCACGAGCACCAGGCAGAACAGCGCGCCCGCGCCAGCGGCCTCCGAAGGTGTCGCTACGCCACCGTAGAGCACGAACAGGATGCCGGCGATGATCGTCATGAAGGGCAGCACTCGCGGCAGCGCCTCGAGCTTCTCGGCGAGAGAGTAACGACGCGTCACGTCGCCCAGGCCGATGCCCTTCATGCGGCAGGCGAATACGGTCCAGGCCATGAACAGCGCGGTGAGCAGAAGGCCGGGCAGGATGCCGGCTATGAACAGCCGGCCGATGGATGTCTCGGTCGCGATGCCGTAGACGATCATGGTGATGGAGGGCGGAATGAGAATGCCCAGTGTGCCGCCAGCGGCAATCGAGCCAGTGGCGATGTCGGCTGGATAGCCGCGCTGGCGCATCTCGGGGATGCCCATCTTGCCGATGGCGGCGCACGTGGCGGGCGAGGAGCCCGACAGCGCAGCGAAGATCGAGCATGCGCCCAGATTGGAAAGCACCAGGCCGCCGGGGACACGATTGAGCCAGCGGTCGAGAGCCTCGTAGAGGTCCTTGCCGGCCGGACTCGAGGCGACTGCCGCGCCCATCAGGATGAACATGGGGATCGAGACGAGCGCAAACGAGTTGAGTCCACCGAAGAACGTTTCGCCCAGGATCGACAGGGCGCGCCAGCCGTCTGTCAACAGGAGCGTGGCGACAGATACGGCGCCGAGCGCGAAGGCGATCGGCATGCCGGTCGCCAACAGGACGAGCAGACCGAGCAAGACGAGCAAACCGATCTCGAGAGGGCCCATCACTCGCTCTCCCGTATGATGCTGAGTTCAGATGAC
This sequence comes from Hyphomicrobiaceae bacterium, assembly GCA_050250815.1. Classification (GTDB taxonomy): domain Bacteria; phylum Pseudomonadota; class Alphaproteobacteria; order Rhizobiales; family Hyphomicrobiaceae; genus JAEUMD01. The sequence goes on along the minus strand of JBFWNY010000004.1, from coordinate 64,313 downwards.
GAAAGCTGTGCCTGTCCTTGCGCGAGCTTCATGAGCTCCGCAACGTACTGCAGACACAGCATGCCGATTCCGAGCGGCAGCGGCAGCAGGGGAATCCACAGCGGCAACGCCCAAACCGTTTCGGTCCGCCAGCTGCCGGCCCAGGCCTCGTGAAAATAGAGCCAGCCGGAGTAGGCAAGCACGGCGCAGAACGCCAGAGAGATCAGACCGCCAAGCAACTCGACAGCGAACCGCGCACGGCCGCGCAGCATGCCGGGCACGAGGTCGACGCCGACATGGCCACGATGCAGCAGCACATACGACGAGCCAAGAAACGTGGCGGCGATGAGCGCATAGATCACGTATTCGGTCTGCCAGATCGTCGAGGCGCGGAACACGTAGCGCATGAGGATCATCTGGCAGACGACGAGGACGGCTGACAGCAGCAGCAGCATCGACAGAATGCCGAGCAGCTCTGAAATCCGGTCGACGATGCGAATGAAGGTCTTCATGAGATCGCCTGACTCAAGGGAATGCGGCAGCCAACGCAGCATACCCGGGACGTGCCGGGTACGTCATCGAGCCGGAGATGGCATTTCGAAGAAATTCAAGCTGCGCAACGAGAAGGCGGCGGTGCACGCGCACCGCCGCCCGGGTCTCACTCGACGGCGAGAGCCTTGTCGATCAGCTCCTTGCCGCCGGGAACGTCCGTGGCGAACTTCTTGTAGGCGCTCTCCTTGGCCAGCGCGAGCCAGGCGTCGTAGTTCTCCTTGCTCATCTCGACGACCTCGACGCCGGCCTTCTTAAAGGCTTCCGTCATCTTGTCGTCGAGCTTCTTGGCCTCGGCCAGGAAGAACTCTTCCGACTTCTTGCCCGCGGCCATGACGGCCTTCTGCTGCTCCGGGGTCAGGCTATCCCAGGTCCGCTTCGACATCAGGATCGGTTCGTACATGAACCACAGCGCGTTGGCGCCGGGCGCCGTCAGGCATTTGACCTGCTCATACAGTCGGTAGGAAACGAACGAGCCCGACGACGTATTGGTTGCGTCGAGCACGCCGGTCTGCATGCCCGTATAGATTTCCGAAGACGCCATCGAGGAGATGGAGGCGCCGGCTGCTGCCAGCATCTGCTCGAAGGCGGGGCCGGCGGCGCGCGTCACCTGTCCCTTGATGGAGTCGGGCGATGTGATGCAGCCCTTCTTCGAGGCGAAGGCGCCGGCAAGCCAGGCGTCCGCGATCACCTTTACCCCAGCGTCCTCGATGATCTTCTTGATGTCGGCCATGAAGGGCGAGCCGTTCATGCGCATGGCGCGCTCGTGGTTGCGCACGAGGCCCGGCATCAGGGTCGCGGAGAACTGCGGATGTCGGCCTGATGCGTAGTCGAGCGGGAAAGCAGAGATGTCGAGCTGGCCCTTGGTCAGCGCGCCCCATTGCTCCTTCGGCTTGAAGAGCGATGCGCCCGGATAGACCTGGATCTTGAGGCCCACATTGGCCGCCTCGACCTCGCGGGCGATGATCTGCACCATCTCGTCGCGCGCGTCGCCCTTGCCGCCCGGCCACTGGTGCGAGGCCTTGAGCGTCGTCTCGGCGAGCGCAACCGTTGCGGTCGCGGACATGAGTGCGGCCACGGCGGCGCCGAAGACGGCGCGCGTCGTCTCTATTCTCATCGGGTGTTCCTCCAGCGATCGGCCGGCGTTTGGCCGGCTGTTGGCGCCTGCCTGCCGTGGGCCACAGGCGCATCGGCAACTTGAACCATATAGTGTATGCGTCGTCAACTTGATTGTATACAATCGTCCCATTGCTGCGATACACTGCGCAAAGGGAGCGCGCCGCGGCCCTGGCTGGTTTCGATTGCGGCGCCCAAATGCTCTCGACAATGACAAGAGACGGACGTGAACAAGGGCGCCGACAGCTTCAAGGCCATCCTCGAGGACGATATCGCCACCGGGCGGTTGCGGCCGGGCGAGCGCCTCGACGAGACCTCGCTGGCGGCACGGTTCGGCGTTTCCCGCACCCCTGTGCGCGAGATCCTACAGCATCTCGCAGCCGCCGGACTCGTCGAGATCAGGCCCTACCGTGGAGCGATCGTGGCCTCACCCGATCCGCGCCGGCTCATGGAAATGTTCGAGGTGATGTCCGAGCTGGAGGCGATGTGCGGGCGCCTGGCGGCCCGGCGTCTCACTGATGCCAATGAGACTCGGTTGCAGCAGACGTTGTCGGCTTGCGAGGCGGCCGCGCGCCTCGGCGATCCGGATGCCTATTACTTCGAGAATGAACAGTTCCACCGCGCCATCTACGCCGCGAGCGGCAACACTTTCCTCGCGGAGCAGGCCCTTGCACTTCACAAGCGGCTCGCACCCTTCCGTCGGCTGCAGCTGCGCGTGCGCCACCGGCTCTCGTCGTCGCAGCGTGAGCACGGGACGATCGTTGAGGCTATTCTGGCGGGCGAGCCTGATCTCGCGGCGGAGGAGCTGCGGGCTCACGTGATCGTTCAGGGCGAACGGTTCGCGGATCTGCTGGCGTCGCTGGAGCTGGACGCGAAGCGGTCTGCTTGAGGCGGGATGTTCGTGCGATCAGAGCCGGTCGGCAGTAGTAAGGGTGCAGCCGGCGGAAGGGTCAGACAGGCTCGACCGCAGCCAGCGCGAGGGGAACGGTGAATGTGAACTCCGATCCCGCCGTGACCCCTGCGTCGACCCAGATGCTGCCGCCGAACTGCGTCACGATGCGCTCCGAGATCGTAAGGCCGAGGCCGGTTCCGGTGCCGAGCGGATTGCCGTCGCCCTTGTGCCTATCCTTCACTTGATAGAACTTGTCGAAGATCGCCTCACGGTCGGCTTCGGGAATGCCCGGCCCATTGTCGATGACCGACACGCGGGCGAGATCCCCGTCGCGCCGGATCGTAACGCGCACGTGGCCGCCGGGCTTGGGACAGAACTTCTCCGCGTTCGAGATCAGGTTGATGAGCACCTGGATGAGCCGGTCGGCATCAGCCCGCACCGGAGGCAGGCCGGGTGGGGCTGGCTGCACGTCGAGCACCACGCCGTCGCGATCGAAAATTGGCGTCAGAGAAGCGGCGGCTTCGCGCACGATCGGATTGAGGTCGAGGTCGCGGATGTGCCACTGCATGCGTCCGGCCTCGATCTTGGCGAGATCAAGCACCTGATTGATGAGGCGCGTCAGCCGCTCGCTCTCCGAGACGATGATGCCGAGGAAGGCGTTGCGCTGCTCCTCCGGCATCTCGGGGTCGTCCTGCAGGATCTCGGAGAACGAACGGATCGACGTCAGCGGCGTGCGCAGTTCGTGGCTTACCGTCGACATGAACTCGTCCTTCAAGCGGTCGGCCTCGCGCAGCTGGTCGTTGGCCGCCTTGAGGTCGCGGCTGGCGACCTCCAACTCGCGCGACTTCTGTTCGAGCTGGCGCGAATACTCGAAGACGTGCGAGGTCTCGTCGAGAATCTCCATGATCTCGTCGAGGCTCACGCGCTCGGCCTTGACGGCCGACGCCATGGCGACACGCGCCGAGGCCGCGCCGATGGAGCCGGCTATCAGACGCTCGACGAGGCGCAGCAGATTGCTGTCCACCTGCAGCGCGGCTTCCGACTGCAGTCCTTGCTTGTTCGCGAAGATGCTGAGCGCTTCGGCCGTGCGCTCCTCGCCGACGAAGCGTGCTGCGAGCTGCCGCAGGCTCTGCACACTGGCGCCACCCCGAGCGAAGCTCGTCACGCCGACGGGAGCCAGCGTCTCGTCCGCATAGGCTTCGACGAACACTGTCGCCTGGATGTGCTCGATGCGCGTCTGCCGGCCATTCAACGCCACGGCTAGAAACGCGCCGATGTTGAAGGCCATGCTCCAGAATAGAGAATGCGAAATGTTGTCGAGTCCCTGCAATCCGAACAGCGCGTAGGGCTTGAGCATGGCAATACCGAAGGGGCCGGCTTCGACGAAGCTCTGCGGCAACAGGAACCCTGATTTGGCGAACGACGGCAACAGCAGCGTGTAGAGCCAGATGATGAAGCCGGCCGACAGGCCAGCGAACGCCGCGTTGCGCGTGCCGCCGCGCCAGTAGATCGCAAATAGCATGGCCGGCGCGAGCTGGGCCGCGGCGCAGAACGACACCAGACCGATGGTGACGAGGTGGTAGGAATCCCCCACAGCCGCGAGATAGAAGTAGGCGAGGAGTACGATTGTGACGATGGCCGTGCGGCGGATGTTGAGCAGCAGCGACGTCAGGTCCTGGCGGCCGGACAGTCGCTGGCCGAAGAACCGCAGCAGCGCCGGCATGATGAGGTCGTTGCACACCATCGTCGACAGAGCGATGGTCTCGACGATCACCATGGCCGCGGCGGCCGACAATCCGCCCAGCAGCACGACCAGCGTCAGGAGCGGCGTACCGGCCGCAAGCGGGAATGCGAGCACGTAGGTGTCGGCGTCGATGGCGGTGCCGGCAAATTGCAGCCGCCCACCGAACGCGATCGGCAACACGAAGATGTTGATCAACACGAGATAGAGCGGGAACATCCATGTGGCGCGCGCCAGATGCCCCGCGTTCGTGTTCTCGACGAAGGTGACTTGGAACTGCCGGGGCAGGCATACGATGGCCGTCATCGACAGCAGGATCAGCGTGAGCCAGTTGCCTCCCGCCTTCTCCATAGTCATCAGTCGGGCAAGTTCAGGGTCGGCGGAAGCACGGGAGAAGAGATCGGCGAAGCCGTCGAAGATGTAGAACGTCACGAACGTGCCGACGGCCAGGAATGCGACAAGCTTGACGAGCGATTCCACCGCGATGGCCACGACCATGCCGGCGTGGTGTTCGGTCGCCTCGATATGCCGCGTGCCGAACAGGACCGCGAAGGTGGCGAGCACGAGCGTGACGAGCAGCGCGATGTCGTAGGCGCCGACCGTGGCCACCTCGGCGATGTCCTTGGACAGCACGACGCCGAAACTGACCGCCACGGCCTTCAGCTGCAGCGAGATGTAGGGGATGATGCCGATCACCGTCATCACGGTGACGAGCCCTGCGATCAGCTGGCTCTTGCCGTAGCGTGAGGCAATGAAGTCGGCGATCGAGGTGATGCGCTGCGTTTTGCAGATACGCAGTATCTTGCGCAGCACGAACCAGCCGAGCGTGAAGACCAACGTCGGTCCCAGATAGATGGGCAGGAAGCCGATGCCCGAAGTCGCGGCGCGGCCGACGCTGCCATAGTAGGTCCAGCTTGTGCAGTAGACCGCGATCGAAAGCGAGAAGACATAGGAGTTGGAGATCAGCGCCGAACGCACGCCGGCCTTGGCGAAGCGATCGGCCGTGTGGGCGACGGCGAACAGAGCCAGCAGATAGGTGAGCGAGATTGCGAGAACCGTCCAGGTCGACAGCATGGCGCGCCCCTCAAGAGCTTTGCGGGCGGTCGGCCGGGCGGGGATTTGCCTCGGTCTGCGACATGGCTGTCGTGCTGGCGTGCGGCCCGGGTGCCTCATCGCCGCTCTCCGGCCCGGGCTCTCGCGTCTCCATGACACTTGCCGATAGCAGCACGACGACGGCCCACGCGCCGAACAGATAGGCAAATAGGAGGGGCACGCCGGCGACCGTCGCACTTGCCCCACGGTCGAAGATGCCCAGAAACGGTTGCAGGAACAGGATCGCTCCCAGGCCAGCGACCGCGATGGCGCGTTCCGGCCTTTTAGGAGGTATCACGGGCGGGCCGACCGGCCCCTTTCCGCTCAACGGCATGTCCGACTGCGCCCTTCCGCGCGGCCATCATTGTTCAGCTTCATCGTCAGCGACGCCGCACGGCGGCGGACCGCAATCAGTATTTCGCCTGCCGCCGCCTGATCTCGACGATCTTGTTGGAGGCTTCGATCGCCTCGCCAAGCGTCCTGATGCCGTGCGCCTCGAGCAGATCGATGAGCTTCAATAGCACGCCCGCCGTGGCGAGCGAGTCGCCGAGCGCGGTGTGCCGCGTCTCGGGCGGGATCTCGATCGAGAAGCGCTCCGCCACGGCGTCGAGTGTATGCTGGTTCGTATGATCGTGCACGATGGCCGACAGCAGAACGGTGTCGAGCACCGGATTGTCGAATCGGACGTTGCAGACGTCGCGCTTGAGTTCGAGGAACTTCATGTCAAAGGCCGCGTTGTGGGCGACGAGCACGGCGTCGCCAACGTACTGATGAAAGCGCGGGAGAATTTCGGTGATGCGCGGCTTGCCCGCCACCATGGCCGCGGAGATGCCGGTGATCCGGGTGGCGAGCGGGGGAATGCGTCGGCCGGGGTCGACGAGGTGATCGAATGCCTCGCCGGTCAGGACGCGACCATTGAGGATGCGCACACCTGCGATCTGGATGATCTCGTCACCGTTGGAGGGCTCGAGGCCCGTCGTTTCGGTATCGAACACGACGTAGGTGAGTTCGCGCAGATTGCGGTCTGCGTGGGCGGCAAGGTCGGGCCGCTTCAGAAGGTCGAAATCGTAAAACTCGAGGCGTATCGGCAATGGTGCCGTCGGGCTCTGGCCGGCATGGGGAGAGACGGGTGGCGGGAGCGGCATGCGAAGGCGCGCGTGGTCAGCGTCGATGGCCTCGCACCAGGCTTCGGAGCGATGATGGTCCAGGATCTCTGCGCCGGTGAGGTTGAGGCCGCCGCGCTCGATCGGCTCGGCGAGCCAGCGCTCGAGCATGCCAGCGCTCGCGATGCCGCCGTTCCAAACGATGTCGATGTAGACCTTGCGCTCGCCGGCCACGGCAGCCAGGCGGAACGTATCGGCATCGAGCGTCGACAGCGCCTTGCGGATGATATGGTCGATCAGCTCGACCATCGTGTTGCTGTCGCAGTGCAGCCATTTGGACTCACCGGTAACGTCTACCACCACGCTCTCGTCGTCGCGGTAACGCCGGCTGAGGCAAGTCAGCAGATTTTGCGAGTCGACATCACTCATCGGCCAATGGCTGGTCACGGCCTTGCGGTATTCGCTGCCGATGCGGTCGATCTCCGACGACATGCGGGCGCTTTCATCGCTCAGGACGCGCTCGAAGGCGGCGCGCCCTTCGGCGTCGAGGTCGGGCGTTTCGGTGAGCATCTCGACGGCAGCGCGCAGGTTGGCGACGGGGCGGCGCAAACCTTCCAGCGCATCGCGCATCAGCCGGTCACCCTGTGCCAGCGTCTTCAGCTCGGCCGTCACGTCGTCGAAGGTCAGGACGTAACCGCTGACGGTCTGGTCCTGATCATCGACGATCAGGCTCATGCGGCCCTGCAGGATGATGTGGCCGTCGGTCGTGGCAAAGACGAGCGTGGCCATCAACTGGTCTGGGTGCGTGGCGTGTCGCCGCTCCAGATAGCGGTTGGTTAGGCGGTCGAGGGTGAGGGTGAACGGCTGGCCATTGAGAACGGAGAACAGCGGCCGGCCAAGACCCAGTTCTTCGGCGACGTGGAGGATCTGCACGGCGCGGCGATTGTACAGCAGTACGCGGTGCTGCGCGTTGCAGACGATGACGCCCTCATTGAGTTCGCGCAGGATCGCCTCGAGCTGTCGGCGCTGGTCGTGCACCGACTGTGTGGCCTCGGCAATCTTCGCGTCGATGTCGCGGCGGGCGCTGGCCAGGGCTCCGGCGACCTCGCTGGCAACCGGCGCCAGCAGCCCCAGATAGCGGGCCGGTTCCGTCCCCACGACGTGCCCCGGGTTGGCGTGCATCACCGTCTGCAGGTCGCGGACGATCGACTGGATCGGCTTGGCGACATTGGCGTCGAACATCGACCAGACCCACGTGATCACCCCTATGAGGGCGAAGCCGGCGGCGCCGCCGAACAGCACGAGGTGGGGCGTGGGTTCGCCTTCGAGGCGCTGGGCCGCAAGGTAGAGACCGCCCCCCAGCAGCACGGGCACTGCGGCGGCCAACAGGGCGAAGAAAAGAAAAATCCGTAGTCGGAGACTCAGTCGCTCGGCCATCTCAGCTGCCGGAGCCTTCCAGAAGCGCCTGGACGCGGGCTGCAAGTGCCTTGGTCGAGAACGGCTTGGTCTCATAGCCGTCGGCACCCAAGGCGAGACCCTTTTCGATCTCCACCTCGCGGCCCTTGGCCGTAACCATCAAAATGCGGACGTGCTTGAGATCGGGGTTGGCGCGGATCGCCTGGCAGACCTCATAGCCGTTGTATTTCGGAATATTGATGTCGAGGAGCACCAGGTCCGGCGGGGCGATCTCAATTGCCCGCAGCGCTTCTTCGCCGTCGCGGGCCAGACGCACATCATAGCCTGCTCGCTTCATAAGATATTCGAGCGAAAGCATGATGTTAGGTTCGTCGTCGACGACCAGAACGGATTTCGGCATGGACGCTTGCTCCCACCCGCGGGTCCGCGTCCGTTCTTGGGACGTTCTAGGATGCTCCGCGGCCACCTTCTTTTCAGGCTGGGGCCGAGCGTAGCACGACTTCGCCGCATACGCCGCTGCATTCAGCCGAAAGTCTCGATGGGTCCGGCAGTTCACTGGAAATGTATCGAGTTCGAGTTGAGTGAAATCAAAAATTTCTGCCTAGATCGACTTTCGGCGCGTTGCGCAATCGTTCCCGGTCGGGTCAATTGGCTACAGCCCTGACCCGGGTGTGCGCCTGGGACAGGGGACCGAGTAAATGCACCAAACACAAAGCTTCTGGGGAGAAGTCCAAGACAATGGCTACGGAAAACAAATCCGGGGAAGCCTACTGGGCCGCAAATTTGCGGCTGGTAGCGTTCTGCCTGGCAATCTGGTTCGCGGTGTCCTTTCTCATGGGCATCGTGCTGCGCCCGGCTCTCAAGGGCATCATGGTCGGCGGCATGGATCTGGGCATGTGGATGGCCCAGCAGGGCTCGATATACGTGTTCCTTGTGCTGATTTTCTTCTATGCGATCCGCATGAATGCGCTCGACCGCAAGTTCGACGTTCACGAAGACTGATCCCGAGACGAGAAGGATAAGGACCAATGGATCTCAAGACCATGACCTATCTCGTCGTGGGCGCGTCGTTCGCGCTCTACTTCGGGATCGCCATCTGGGCCCGCGCTGCAAGCACGGGCGAGTTCTACGCCGCCGGCCGTGGCATTCATCCGGTCGCCAACGGCATGGCGACGGCTGCTGACTGGATGTCGGCGGCCTCGTTCATCTCGATGGCCGGCCTCATCGCCTTCCAGGGCTACGAGGGCGCCAAGTTCCTCATGGGCTGGACGGGCGGCTACGTGCTGCTCGCCATGCTGCTAGCGCCCTATCTGCGCAAGTTCGGAAAGTACACGGTGCCCGAATTCATCGGTGACCGGTTCTATTCGAACATGGCGCGCCTTGTCGCGGTGCTCTGCCTCATCACCATCTCGATCACCTACGTGATCGGCCAGATGCGCGGTGTCGGCGTCGCCTTCTCGCGCTTCCTCGAAGTGCCCGTCGACATCGGCATCTACGCGGGCATGGCGATCGTGTTCGTCTACGCGGTTCTGGGTGGCATGAAGGGCATCACGTATACGCAGATCGCGCAGTACGTCGTGCTGATCCTCGCCTACACGATCCCGGCGATGTTCATTTCGCTCAACCTGACGGGCAACCCGATCCCGCAGCTGGGCCTCATCGGCGACCACACCTCTGGCGTGCCGCTGATGGCGAAGCTCAACCAGACCATCCAGGACCTGGGTTTCCAGGAGTACACGGGACCGGTCAGAAGCCAGCTCGACATGTTCCTCTACACCATGTCGCTCATGATCGGCACTGCGGGCCTCCCGCACGTCATCATCCGATTCTTCACCGTGCCGAAGGTCGCTGATGCGCGTTGGTCGGCCGGCTGGGCGCTGGTGTTCATCGCCCTGCTCTATACGACTGCACCGGCAGTCGGTGCCATGGCTCGCCTCAACCTGACCAACACGATTCAGAGTGGTCCGGTCGGCTCGGCAGATGGCAACATGCAGTACTCGGCGCGCCCGCAGTGGTTCAAGAACTGGGAGACCACCGGTCTTCTCAAGTTCGAGGACAAGAACGGCGACGGCCGCGTGCAGTACTATGACGAGAAGGGTCTGGGCGATAAGGCCGCCGGGTTCGGCTGGAAGGGCAACGAGCTCACCAAGGTCGACCGTGACATCATGGTGCTCGCCAACCCTGAAATCGCCAACCTGCCGAACTGGGTGATCGCACTGGTCGCCGCTGGCGGTCTGGCGGCCGCTCTGTCGACCGCTGCCGGTCTTCTGTTGGCGATATCCTCGGCGATCTCGCACGACTTGTTGAAGGGTATGATAAACCCCAACATTTCAGAGAAGGCCGAACTCCTGGCCGCACGTATCGCCATGGCGGGTGCAATCGCTGTCGCTGCGTACTTGGGTCTCAACCCACCCGGCTTCGCGGCCCAGGTTGTGGCGTTGGCCTTCGGTCTTGCTGCGTCCTCGATCTTCCCGGCGTTGATGATGGGCATTTTCTCCAAGCGCATCAACAACCACGGCGCGATCCTGGGTATGGTGACGGGTATCCTCGCCACGCTCGTCTACATCTTCTGGTTCAAGGGCTGGTTCTTCATCCCGGGAACCGAGATGGCGAAGAACGTGCCCGGCAACTGGTTCATGGGCATCTCGCCGGAGGCGTTCGGCTCGATCGGCGCTCTCATCAACTTCGCGGTGGCCTACATCGTGTCAATGGTGACGGCGGCTCCGCCGCAGCGTATCCAGGACCTCGTCGAGAGCGTTCGCATTCCGCGTGGCGCAGGAGCGGCCACCGGCCACTGATCCTGTGGTCTTAGACTAGGGTCAATGACAAGGAGACGGGCCTCGCGCATGCGTGAGGCCCGTCCTTTTTTCACCAGTCTGGAGGATCGCAGCGTGGAACTATCAAAAGAGCATATCCGCGCGTTTCTGGCGTCCTGCCATCCCTTCGAACTGCTGCCGCCTGATGCGATCGGGTCGCTTGCTAGCAGTATACTTGCCGAAACGTTCCAGAGCGGCGCGACCGTGCTCGACGTCGGCGTCGCCAGCGACCACCTCAATGTTATCGAGCGGGGCGAGATCGAGATCCGCTCGGCCGCGGGCAAGATTTTCGGCCGCATCGGGCCCGGGCAGGCGCTGGGAATCCGCGCGCTGCTGGGCAACGGCAAGTCGACCTACCGGGCGGTGGCAAACACGGACACGACCGTGTTGCGCATCCCGCGCGAAGCGTTCATGCGCCTCAATGCGATCCACCCGCAGTTCGAGCGGCACTTCGAGCCGGTCGGTATCGAGCGCGTAGGTCTGTCACCGATCGGCAGCAAATCCGATGACGAGACGGCTGGACGCATGGCGGCGGGCTGCGCAGGTCTCGACCTGATGACGCTCACCGCGCGGGACATGATGTCGCCGGAACCGATAGCCGTGGCGCCGTCCGACGGCGTGCGCGACGCTGCCCGCCTGATGCGGCAGAAGCGGTTCTCATGCCTGCCAGTCACAGAAGGCGAGCGCATCGTCGGCATCCTCACCGACAGTGATCTGCGTGACCGCGTCGTTGCCGAAGGCTGCAACGCTGACAGTCTGACGGTTACCAGCGTCATGACGCCGTCTCCCCTGACGCTGTCGCCAGATGCGCTCGCCTTCGACGCCCTCTCGATGATGATGCAACGCAAGATCAGCCATGTGCCGGTGATCGAGGGCGGCCGTCTTGTTGGTATCCTCACGCAGACCGATCTGGTGCGTGCGCAGTCCCGGTCCGCTGTTTATCTCATTGGAGAGATCGGCCGCAGAGCGAGTTCGGCCGCCATTGCCGAGGTCGTGCGAGAGGTGCCGCTGCTGCTTGTTTCACTGGTGGCGAGTGGGGCCACCGCGCACAAGATCGGCCACATCATTTCTTCAGTCACTGATGCCGTCACCAATCGGCTGATCACGCTTGCCGAGGACCAGTTGGGTCCGTCCCCTGTTCCCTACGTGTGGCTGGCGTGCGGGTCTCAGGGCCGGCAGGAGCAGACCGGCTTTTCCGATCAGGACAACTGCATCATTCTCGACGATGCCTACGATGCGGACAAACATGGCACCTACTACAAGCAGCTCGCGAGGTTCGTCTGCGATGGGCTCAACGAGGCCGGTTACGTCTATTGCCCCGGCGAGATGATGGCCGTGACGGACAAGTGGCGTCAGCCGCTCGCCGTCTGGAAGGGCTATTTCCGAAAGTGGATCGATCAGCCCGAGCCGATGGCGCAGATGCTGTCGAGTGTCATGTTCGATCTGCGCGCGATTCGCGGTGCAGACCGGCTGTTCCAGGAGCTGCAGCAGGAATCGCTCGGGCGTGCGCGAGGCAATTCCATCTTCATCGCGCACATGCTGTCGAATTCCCTCACCCACAAGCCGCCTATCGGCTTCTTCGGCAACTTGTCGGTGCCGATGATGGGTGAGAACAAGGGCCTCGTCGACATGAAGCATGGAGGCATCGTTCCGATCGTCGATCTTGCGCGCCTTTACGCGCTGGAGGCCTCCATTCCCGAGGTCAACACGCACCGCCGACTAGAGGCCGGGCGCAGGGCGAGTGTCCTGTCAGAATCGGGTGCGCGCGATCTGCTCGATGCATTCGAGTTCATTGCCATTACGCGGCTGAGGCACCAGGCCGCCCAGATCCAGCGGGGCGAGAAGCCCAACAACATGCTGTCACTGGGTGAGCTGTCGCACTTCGAGCGCAATCACTTGCGCGATGCCTTCACGGTGGTGAAGACGCTGCAGGCTGCGCTGTCTTCGTCGCACCAGATGGCCTCGCGCTGAAGCCGGTGGTGGCGGCGCCGGCCCTACCGCCCATCGCCGCCCGCCAGCCAGACCCTCTCATTGTGTGGGTCGAAGACGATTTCGCCCAGCATCGCGAGCAGCGACGCCGCTACTTGCGCGCCAGGCTCGGCGAGGTTGGCGATGCCGCCGCAGGACGAGGAGGATTTTCGCACCAGGTGCACTGGGCCCAGCTTGCGCACGACGGAACCCGTTTCGGTCACCACGGTCACATCGGGCGTCCGATAGACGGACCGGCGCTCGGTTCCCGCGCATGTCGCGATCTGTGTGGTGCCGGCGTCGGTCAGCGTGATGCCGGCAGCGGCAAGCTTGCTGTAGAGTTCTTCATTGATGTCGATCGATGGTCGCCGCTCTATATCGTCGTAGCCCGTGTCGATCTGCGCCCACGTCGTAACGGGACCGAACTTCAGGAATACCACCGGCACGTTCAGGCGCCCCGGCGCCAATCGGACCGGGTTGCTCGAAAAGAAGCCGGTTTGCCGGACGGGCACGAGGCTGCGCCGCTTCAGGATGTCCTCGCTGCAGGCTTCACCGCCGACCACGACGCTGCGTCCTGATCGCCCGTACGCGAAGTCTGCCGTCAGAAGGGACAGGAAGTCGGTGCCGATCACGCCGAGCTGCCCGCCAGGCGGGGCCCGCTGGGTCCAGTACGACGTGAGTTTGAAGCGAGCCGCTGGAAACGTCGGCAGATCGAAGCGCGAGATCGTGCCTCCTGCGGGGTGGTTGCCGAAACGCTCCGATGAGAGCGTGCTGAAGGTTGCCCCATAATCGAGGAGAAAGGCACCGCGCTGCTCGTCTGCCCGCAGTGTAATGTAGGGCGCGGCGCCACCGGTCACGGTTTCGACAGCAAAGCGGCGCCCGGGGCATCGTTCACCCGTATCGGTGCCCTGCTCGTATCGGTGCCCTGCTGCGAGCGCTGCGAAGAGCGCCAGCGCGGCGATCAGGAATACGGTGCTGCGGCGGTTCATCGGGCAGCGGGTTCCCACCAGTGTCAGATCTTGGCGCGTGTGCCTGCTCGGCTAATGCATAGACGGCCAATTCGGACTGTTATCGTGGGATCGTATGCACGTCGACTGTTGGATCAGTTGCTGCAGTCGACAATACCCGCGCCTCCCGATGCCCAAAGCCTTGTATGGCTGCCAAAAAGTATGTAGCGGAGGTCCATCACCCGACCAGACGCGCCCGCTCGACGAAGCGTGACGGTAAGGAGCAGCACCCGGACATGTTCTTCCACCTTATTTCAACCTTCATGATCGGTGTTTTGGCCGCCTCCGTGGTCTTTGCGCTCAACCACCTGTCGCGCCGCCGTCTGCCTCGCTACCTCATGCCGATCGCCGCTGGTCTGGCGATGATCGGCTACAACGTGTGGAGCGAATACTCGTGGTTCCAGCGGACCGCGGCGGCGCTGCCGGACAGGCTCGCCGTGGTGGAGGTAGGCGAGCGGGTAGCGAGCCCGCTCGCGCCGTGGACGTATCTCATCGGGCGCATTGAACGGTTCAAGGCGCTCGACAGATCGAGCGTTCGTGCCAATCCGAAGCGTCCCGGGTTCGTGATCGCGCAGACCTATGAGGTGGTTCGGCGTGGCGAGACGCGCAAGGAGAGCAAGATTGTCGACTGTGCTCGCAAGCAGGAAGGCGATATTGGCCCGGCCACGACGTTCGACGGCGACGGATTTCCCACCAATGTCACGTGGCGCGAGACGCCGAGCGCGAGCCATCTCGTAACGAAGGCCTGCGCGGCCCCGCAGCAGGCGGGCGCTGCGACGCCGGGTGTTGCGGCGCCGGGTGTTGCGGTGCCATCAGCAGGGGCCGGAGTGCGGCCCGCGACGGCACCAGGAGACGTATCCGTACCCGTCGCCCGGTGATGCAAAAGCAGACGGCGCTGCAGTGTCGCAACGGTGCTATCTGCGCGCTGCCCGCTTGATTGCGACCCGAAGCTCTTCGATGCTCGCGAACCGCTCATATGCGGACATGGCATCGAGCACGCCGGCGTCGTCCGTTGCGGTACCGAACAATGTCAGGGCGAAGTAGTCGTTGAAGGCGGCCTGCTCCCTTGCCAAGTGCCGCTTCATTCGCGGACTGGCGAACATTTCGTCAAATATGGTTTGGATGGTGGGGTCTCGATTTGCGAGACTCCCGATCGCCCAGAAGGCCGAACCGAGCGTGAGCACACGCTCCATGCCCTCTGGGCTCGTTTTGCAGGCATACTTTGCGCACATCGCAACGGCGGGAGAGCTATTGCGACCAGCGGGTACAAGTCTGTCACCGAAGCGCCCCTTCATATTGCCCAGGCGCACGGCATCGGCGATGGACTGATCGTCTGCCGTTCCGAAGTTGGCGAGGACTTGGCGGATTCTTTCTGTCTGTCCCGATGCAAAATAAGCGTGGATCAGCATGTCGTTGTCAGCCGCGTCCAGGCTTGGCGTGAGCTTGTCGATTGGCGCGAACTTCTTGGACTGCAGGTTATCGAATGCGTTTGTCAGGCCCCAGGATTGAGCCTGGGCGACCGCTTCGTCGGCAAGCCCTGCCCTGAGCAGGGCCTCCAGGACGAAGACGCGAACCCCTTCATGCGTTGCAAGTCTTACAACCCGTGTACGCTCGGCGGGCTGGGAGCGCAGAACCTCGGCGATGAACCCGATTGCACCGGCATTTCTCTTATCGGGTCTGGCGGCGAGAGTCGCCATCACCAGCGAAACGCACCGGGAACTTGGCGCCTTGTAATAGGTGCTGATGCAGGACCCGTCCTGTGCGTTGGTAACGGTGGGGAAAATGGCAGCAGCGGATAGGACTACGGCCGCGGAAACGGCAGACAGTAGTTTGCGCATTGCGTTGTTACCCTTGTGACACTGCGATGGTTGAACTTGGGCGGGAGTGCGAGGCTTCGCTGTTCCATGGGGAACAGGGCACGGCGGTAGCGCCGACGGATGCGAGCGACGTTTTCGTTTGCCCGGCCGGGTCGCGATCTGTTAAAGGCTGCGCGGATGCCGACCCCTGCGGCATGCTCCCCGATCTGCGATGTTCGCTATGACGTTGCCGGGAGCGCACCGTCAGGCTGAGAAGCCTGTCGCGTGCCCATACACGAGGATCGGAGCGTAGCGCAGCCTGGTTAGCGCACCAGTCTGGGGGACTGGGGGTCGGGAGTTCAAATCTCCCCGCTCCGACCAATAAAATCAACTTGGCTTGCGGGCCCGATACCGGCTTGACGGCCTGCCCCCACTCGGCAGATCGCAACAAGGACCGCACCGATCTGCTGCACAGGTTCTTGCGCTAGGCGGCGCTCGTAGGCGGCGGAGCCGTTTCGCATCGCCGACCAATGATGATGAGTGACGCCCCCGTAAGCCATCAACTTGAAATGAAGTGGCGCACCCGACAGGATTCGAACCTGTGACCTTCGCCTTCGGAGCAATTTAGCCTGTCTATCCTAAATGCACGATAGGGCACGCTACAATGCGATATCTATCTGAAACGCCTAGACAATTCGGATTTTCATGCCGAACTGTCTATCCAGAATTTCGCTCTGATATCCATCCGGTTGCTTCCGTGGTGCTTCCGCGGAAACAGCCCCTCATCAGCGAGGGGAACCCCTCATGGCAAAGCTGACCAAACGAATCGTGGACGCTGCCGATGTTCGCGAGAAGGACTATTTCGTCTGGGACGACGAGCTGCCCGGCTTCGGTCTCCGCGTGTTCGCGTCCGGCAAGCGCAGCTATCTCATTCAATATCGCGCCGCCGGACGCACGCGACGCTATACCATCGGTCTGCATGGCGTATGGACGCCGGAGACAGCCCGGCAGGAGGCGAAGGTCCAGCTGGGGCGCGTCGCGCGCGGCGACAACCCTTCCGAAGAACGCCAGCTCGATCACAAGGCCATCACTGTCAAGGAGCTTTGCGCTCTCTACACCGCTGACCTGAACGCCGGCCTCATCTTGGGCAAAGGCGGGCGGCCGAAAAAGCCGACCACCATCGTCACCGACACTGGTCGCATCGAGCGGCACATCATTCCACTGATCGGTGCGCGCCGGGTCAAGGATCTCACCAAGGCCGACATCAACAAGGTCTTGAAGGACATCATGGCCGGCAAGACACGCGTCGCCGTCAAGACGAAGAAGTTGCGCGGCAAGGCCATCGTGCGCGGCGGCGCGGGCACGGCGACTCGAACGGTCGGTCTGCTTGGCGGCATCCTCACCTATGCCGTGGACGCCGGCATCATCGAGAGCAATCCAGCGCACGGCATCAAGAAGCCCAAGGACAATGTCCGGAATCGCCGGCTGACAGAGGCGGAGTACCGCACCCTAGGCGAGATGCTCGTGAAGGCCGCAGAAAACGAAAAGTATGCAATGACGGTCGAGATTATTCGGCAGATCGCGCTCACCGGCTGCCGCCGCTCGGAAATGATTTCGCTAATGTGGATCGAGGCCGATACCGATGCGAGTTGCATGCGCCTGGTGGACAGCAAGGAAGGCGAGTCCATTCGCCCCATCGGGCTTCCCGTCGTCGATTTCCTGGAGGAGCGCCGCAAGACCGCCACGGGCACCTATGTCTTCCCCGGCCAGGGCGAGGACAATGCCTTCGGCAGCTTCCCAAACCATTGGGAACAGATATTCAAAGACAGCCCGCTCGCCGACGTCACGCCGCACGTCCTGCGTCACAGCTTTGCCAGCATCGCCAACGACCTCGGCTTCACCGAGGTGACGATCGCGGCGCTGGTCGGCCACTCCAAGGGCTCGGTGACGAGCAAATATATTCACACGCTCGACACCGCCCTAATCATGGCCGCCGATACGATCTCCGGCTACATCCAAGGGCTGCTCGAGGGGATCGAATTCAAGCAGACGGCCTACGCACTGGATCGTGACTCTCGCCGAGCTGCGCTCGACCTCTTCCTGACCAAAGCGGTGGGAGAGCCGGCGAACGAAGCCGAAGAGCCGCGGCTTGCCGCCTAATCTACTGATGGTGTTAAGGAGCCAAAGTCCGTCGGGGCTTAGCGTATCGGTGAGCACTTCATTGCCGGACGCGATGCAGTCGAAAAAGCTTTTCGAAGAAATCGGCGATCTTCGGTTCAGCGCCATCGCCGACTAGTTCATTCGCTCCAAACCGGTAGACCTCATATCCGGCAAGGCGCAACTCACGGTCAGCCGACACCATGTCTGCATAGACCTTCAGTGACGGATGGTCGTTCTCCGAGAAGTGGTGCTTTCCATCGACCTCCAGCACGATGCGTTGTCGCCCAGGGAGAAGCAGCAGAAAATCCATGCGCTGACGTGGAAGAGGCAGGCGATGACGTAGGGTTTTCACGACGGCTGGGTCATAGTGAAGATAGACCTGCGGCAGGAGGGCCGGCAGAGCCTCGCCCAAGACGGATCGATAGGTCTTGAAGTATGTGGCGAAGAGCTTGCGTTCGGCGTCCGAGGCCAAGGATTCTTGGAGGCGCGCTCCGAGATTTGCTGCATTGGTTCCTGGTGTGAAATCGCTCCACCAAGCGACAAGTTCGGACCAGAGAAGGCCGTTCGAGCCGATCGGCCGGTCGTAGACCAGGCAGCTCTCTTCGCCTGATAGAATCACGATGTCGTTGTTGATCGCGTCGGCGAAGCCGATCTCCGGCTTCGGTCCTCGCGAGGCAAAGATCAAGTTCTTGGGGCGACCACCGACTCCGCGCACCAGAGGGCGGAAGCCGAAGATCGGGTGACCAGAAAGTTCGCCTTCCTGCGCCAGCTCGTAGCCGTCGCGTGCAAGGATGTTGTTCAGGGCGGC
This sequence comes from Hyphomicrobiaceae bacterium, assembly GCA_050250815.1. GTDB lineage: Bacteria > Pseudomonadota > Alphaproteobacteria > Rhizobiales > Hyphomicrobiaceae > JAEUMD01. The sequence goes on along the minus strand of JBFWNY010000004.1, from coordinate 45,870 downwards.
GACCATCTGCGCCTGCTCGTCTCCCGACCTGGAAAGGGGGTGAACGGCTTCTTCGAGCAATGCACCAAACCTGGCTCTGGAGCAGTCGAATGCGCCGATTTCACCAAACAGATATTCCACCGACCAGTCGCCGGGATTGCGATCCATATGCTGAGCGATCTGATCGCGTAGGCTGCGACCGCTGCTTCCGAGGAAGCCTTCAAGCGGCGTGGAGAGAGGGAAATAGCGTCCGACCATCTCCACCGTGCTGCGCTCGCCGGCGAGGTCATCTCCGAAGGCACGCGCGACATCTCGTCGTGTGATGTGGGTCAGAGGCGGGTCGTTTGCCTCGATGACCTTACGGCTCGCTTCGTCGAGGGCGATGTCGCCACGATGAGCGGCGAACTTAAGCGCAAAACGCGCCAGTTCCTCTCGTGTAAGGTTCGCTAGCGTCAGGTCGATGCGCTGCCGCTTTGAGAGACCCTCCGCGTTAGGCACGACCAATCCCGCGATCCGCTGCGGCTCCTCACTCAGCTGGGAGTGGGTCATCGCCTGCAGAAATCCGGCGAGAAGCCCATGAAGGTCATCTGCCACGGCCTGTTTCCTTCTCCGCCGACATGACGGCAGCGAGCAAGTCGTGGCAGGTCACGCACGCTCCCTTCGCGATGGGCGCGCGTTTCTGGTCGCCAATCCAAGCGTGGAGCAAGGCTATGGTCTCCCTTTACGCATCGGCTGTCGGCCAGCGCAGCTTTCCGCGGCCGACACGCAAGGCTTCCACTAGCCTCGTGTCGCCCGGCAAACGGCCTGAAAAGAGGCTGGGCTTGGGATCGACAGCCGGCTTCTTGAACGCGGCGACTCGCTGATAGTCGGGCGTGGCCAGCCAAGTCCGCCCATCGCCCTCGTCAGTGACGATCCGATAAAGGCCAGCACGTGGGGCGGCCGCGCTATCGAGCAGGCGCTTGTAATGTTCGACAGACCACTTCTGGATGCCGCCGCTGAGGGCTTCGGTTCGGAACCGCGCCCATAGCGCGGCCGTGTCGGGCGTCGGCCAGTCGCCGGCGTCCGTGTAGGCTGTGATCTCGTCGGATTCGAGCCAGGCCCGCATCTCGGCGGGTGTGACGAAGACTGGCTCGGCATCCTCGATCGCCGCCATGGCCGCGCGCCGTGACGGAAGGCCCGCGCGGATTAGCATCGACATCATGAATTGCGGGACGCCGGTTTCGACCGCCGCTGCGGCGCCGCCCGCCACCTTCTCCGGCGACCAGCCGAGGGACATGCGGCGGGTACGGATAGCTTCCAACGCCCAGACCAAGCGATAGGTGAAAGCCTCTTCGACCGCCCGCATGTTCTGCGGTCCGATCTTGGCGACATCATCGCCAGACACCCAACTCCGCAGGATGGCCTTCCAATTCGCCGGCAGCGCATTGGCCTTGTCGGGAATGAAGGGCCGCATGAACAGTAGACGCTCACCGAGACCGCCGAGCGCATCGACAAGCACGTCGATGTCGCCGCTCAAAGCCGCTTCGTCTGCCCGGTCGATGAGTTCGGCCAGCTCGTCGGCCATGGCGTCGATGGTGAGGCCAGCTTCAAGCCCGACGCCCATGGCGAAATGTCCGCGTCGTGCCTGCGCCGTGGTGGTCTTCCAGATGAGATCGGCGCGCGCCTCGAACACCTTCCTGTGCAACGGGGCGACGTCCTCGTCCTCGCGGGCGATCTGGCGCGCCCAGAGCGATCCCTTGAGCGCCTCGTCCAAGAGCTTCGGCAGGTCGGCGCGATCGGAATCGAGTGCTTCGATCAGACCGAACACGGTCGCATCGAGTCGTTCGACGATTTGCGAAAGCGGCTCCTCGTCAACGGTCTCCTCTTCGTCATCACCGCCGCCTTCATCGTCGTCGCCATCAGCGTCGTACTCCGCACCGGCCGCCAGGCGCTCGGCGACCGCGGCTTCCTCCTCGGGCGATCGCCAGGCTTCGCGGGCATTGGCGAGATATTCCCAAGCGTCGTCGCGATCCAGGACACCTTCACGGGACAGGCGCTCAAGGATCTCGGCGACAATCTGGATGAGGCCGCTCTTCAGCGTGCGGGCCTTGGCGGAGGCGACCAGCTTTCGCCACTCCTTCTTTCGCCAGTCAATCTTGTCGAACATGACGTGGACGATGAGGCCTTCGACGTCCACGAAGGCGCGCCCGGCGCGGCCGGCGACGTTCGCGAACTCCTCGCCTTTGATCTTCTCGGACGCCCGATACAGCGCTGGCACCAACAGGACCGCGGCGTTGAGGTTGAGGCCCTGCGATAGCGTCGGCGACGCGACGATGACTTTCAGGATACCCTCGGACAACAGGGCTTCCAGCTCGCGCAGAAACGGGCTCGGCAGCCGGCCGTGGTGGATGGCAACGCCCGCCTTCAGGCAGGCAACGGCGGGATGGTCTTCGCCCAGCCATTCCTTTCCAACCTCCAGAGCGCGGGCGATCGACGCCTCATCCTCCAGCAGCGAGTCCAGATAGCCGCGCTTGCAAAGGTCCACGACTTGTTTGCCGTAGCTCTCGACCCAATTCGCCTGGGTGGAAAAGATCAGGGTCCGCTTGCCCTGGCCGGCGAATTCCCATGCCGCGAACATGGCGAGGTGCGAGTTCTTGCGCGGATAGGGCTTCTTCTCTTTCCCACGCGCCGGTTTCTGCACGACGAATTTGTCGAGGAACGGGCCATCGTCGTCGAGGTCGAGCCGAAGCAGCGCGTCCTTGCCCCGCCAGGTGAGTACGCCGAACCGCTGCCGCGTGGGGCGCCAGTCGGAACGCACTGGCTCGCCCGGCTCGTCGGAGCGTATCCATGCGGTGAGATCGTCGAGTTCGTCGCCGCTAGGCAGAATCGCGGAGAGGCAGACAATCCGGCGTTCGCCCGCGTCCGCGCGCCGAAGCAGGCGTTGCACCAGCGTCTCGTACCGGATTTCGCGCTCTGTCGGGCCGATCATGTGGCCTTCGTCGAGGACGATCAGGCCGACATCATCGATCAGTGACGGGTCGCTTCTTAGCGCGAAGTCGAGCTTCTCGGGCGTCGCGATGATGATTTCGCGGGAGCGCAAGGCGTCTTCATCGCCGGCCGAAAGGCCGCTGGCGCCGTAAAGCGAGGAGACGCTGAAGCCGAGGGGCGCGAAGGTCTTTCTGAAAGATCGCTCGGTCTGCGCCGACAAGGCGCGCAGCGGCGTGACGATCAACACCCGGCGCGCCGATGACAGGGTCATCAGTGCGGCGATCTCAGCCACCCGCGTCTTGCCGGCGCTGGTTGGCAAAGCGACGACCAGATCGTCAGTGACATCTGTTGAACGCTGGGCCGCTTCGCGCTGCGATGGCCATAGCTCCACCTCGGAAGTCTTGCGCGCGTAGAGCGACGAGATGAACAGTCGGCGTAGGTCCGGGTATTTTTCCTCCGTCCCCTCTGGCGGCTCGGTCGGCAGATTCTGGTGCAGCGAATGCTGCCAAAGATCGTCGATCAGATGGCGGCAGAGGTTCGATATCCACCACAGCGGAACATTTTCCGCGTTGTCTGCCAGGCTGACCGCGGTGGCGAGTAACGCCCGTGCGCTCTCGATCGGCTCGGGCTCGCCCGTCTCGAGCGCGAAGTCAAAATGCGCCAAGGCACGGCAGATCGTCGTGTTGAGGATGGTCGAAAGCGCCTCGTCAACATCCGGTTCTTCGCCCCGTAGCGCCTCGGCGATCTGCTCATCGCCGTGAGCCTCGTCGTCCAACCACTGGCGAACGAAGCCACGCAATTGGCCGAGATCGCGCAGGATCAGGTGTCGGATCGCCGTCTCGCCCGGCGAGGCATTGAGATCGTCCGCAGTCTCGTTGAAGAGCGAATACGCGACGGCTGAGAAACCGGCGAGGTGATAGGCTGCGGCGGCGATGGTGCGACGGAAACCACGGTCCGGCGACTCCGGGTCGCCGTTGCGCACCAAGGCTTCGAAGGCGTTGGCAGCACGCTCGAACGCTTTGCTGGTCAGATCCGAAGCGCCAGCCTGAGCACGCAAGGCCATCGCGCCGCGAAGCAGGGCGAAGCCGTGTTCGGCGAGATCGGTTTCGATTGTCGCACCGAGGGGCGGCGCATTCGCCGGCAGCACGCCCGCCTCACGCATCAGCGACCACGCTGCACCGCGATAAAGGAGGCGCCCGAGGATGCCGTCGACGGTCGCGGCCGCCAGGAACGCGGTCAGTTCGTCAATCGTCTCCAAGGTCTTCCGCCTCCTGGTACATGGCCGCGATGAAGTCCTGGTGATCTTCCACGTGGATGTTCACGACGTAATGGTCTCGATTGGTTCCCGTGGCGTCGAGGTCCTCTTTCAGCGAAGCGTGCGGGCCATTGCCCGACACGGTGAAGAGCATGTGGTCGATGCGATCGGCGCGGAGGGACTTCACGCCCACCTCGTCACGGAGGCTACGGCCCAGCGCGTTGTCGTCCGGATCGTTGCTCTCCAGCAGCCGGTTGGCAACGAACAGCAGGGAGTCGGGCGTGCAGCGGCCTTTATCGCGGTTGAGCACCTTGCGAGCGCTCGTGACTGTGGCCTTGCCGAGTACCTTGTTGCTCTTGGCTTCGCCTTTCAGAAGCCAGAGCTTCTCGCCGGCCCCATCGTATCCGGCGCCGATGAAGTCGTCGCCGCGCATGGCCATGTTGCGGCCGTCCTTATAGCGGAGGCGGCGCACGGGGACGCGCAGGCCAATCTCTTCCTCGACCAGTTCCGTCGCAAGAATCTCGCCGAGATCGCCGGAGCGGCCTTTGGCGGTTTGCGGCATCGCCTCACTGAGAATCGTAGCCGCGACCTTGTATCCGAGCCGCTCGACGTCTTCGGCGATGCGTTCGAGCCGATCGTAGTGCGAGCGGATAGTCTCGGCGAGGTCTTCGCGAATCTCGTCGCGGCCGCCATCCTTCTCGACATAAGTCCAGTAGCGTTTGCGCTTGTCTTTTTCTTTGGTGGCGTCGCACCACCTCTCATACAATCCCACGCCGTCCCCCCGCTACCATCATTGCGCTGCACAGTTCGATCAGTTGGTGATCTCTGCGCATGCGCTCAATTCCACAGACACGACAGTGGCGCCGCCGCCAGCCGGTCGCCGAACGGCACGACGTCTGCGCTGTCATAAAGGACCACACCGAAGGCAAAGCGATCCCCGCACGCCTCGGCCAGTGCCCGAAGGCCGGCGAAGTCGCCGGCCTTTACCGTGGCGCTCGCCTTCACCTCGATCCCGACGATCATGCCGTCATCGCGCTCAAGCACGATATCCACCTCGCGCATGTCCCGGTCCCGGAAATGATGCGGCGTCAGTCGCAGATCCGAGGCGCTCATCAGCTTCAGCACTTCCGAGAAGACGAAGCTTTCCAAGAGCGCGCCGAATGTGCTGCGATCGGCCTTCACCCTGTCGAAGGTGAGCCCGCGCACGGTCGCCAACAAGCCGGAGTCGAGAAAGTGCAGCTTGGGCGTCTTGACGATGCGCTTCAGCGCGTTGGTGAACCACGGTTGCACTGTCGTGATCAGGAACACCTGTTCGAGCAGTCCGACATAACGCTGCCCCGTCTTGTGGGTGACGTTGATGCCGGCGGCGAACTGCGAATAATTGACCAACTGTCCCGAGTGCTCGGCCAGTAGCCGCACGAATTTCGGAAGCTCGGTCAGTTTCTCCACGTCGGCGATGTCGCGCAGATCGCGCGTCAGGATCGACGTGAGATAGGAGCGTAACCAGTCCTGTCGCCGTCGCTCATTGTCGCGACTGATCGCCTCCGGAAACCCTCCGACCAGGACGAGTTGGACCAGATCGTCACCGACGATCGCGTCCCGCTGGCTTTGGGGCTTTCCCTCGAAAAGGTGCTCGAGGAAAGTCGGCGTCCGGCCTTCGATCTCGGCCCTGGCCAGCGGCAGCATCTGGATGGTCTCCATCCGTCCGGCCAGGCTGTCGGCGATCCGCGGCAGGGTCAGCACGTTTGCCGATCCCGTCAGCAGGAATCGTCCAGGCCGATAGTCCTCGTCGATCGTCTTCTTGATCGCCAGCAGCAGGTCGGGCGCGCGCTGGATCTCGTCGATGATGGCCTGGTCCGTTCCCCTGATGAAGCCGGCCGGATCGGATTGGGCCGCCGCGAGAACCGTCTGATCGTCCAGCGTGATATAGGTTCGGCCGGCGTCGCCCATCTTGCGGACGAGCGTGGTCTTGCCCGCCCGGCGCGGCCCCACGATGAGGACCACCGGGGTATCCGAAAGGGCTTCTTCCGCCCGTCGCTCTACAAACCGTCCGAACATACCAGCTCCGAATCCAGCTAATCGGGATTATTGGGCCCGGCTGTTTGGGAGTCAATGATCCGCTAATTGGGAGTGATTGGACCGCAATCTGGGAGGCTTGAAGGGGAAGGCCTTCCCCTGCGGCCGAGCCCAAGGTCTCGGCCGATCCCTTCAGCGGGGAGACCCCGCAACGCCCCCTGTAGAGTGAGAGTGCGGACGGGTTTTCCGTGACGGGTTGAGGACCGGAAGAGAGTCTTCCGGCGCCCGTCGCGGAGAACCGCGATGTCCAGATATGACCGCACCCCTCGCACCGGCGCTGACCGGGCGAACCTCTATGACGAAATCACCGACAAGATCATTGCCGAGCTGGAAGCCGGCCGCGTGCCGTGGGTCCAGCCCTGGGGCACCTCGGCGGCGAAGGCTCCGCTCGGCTTGCCGCGAAACGCCACGACCTCGCGCAGCTATAGCGGCATCAACGTCCTGATCCTCTGGGGCGCCGTCATCGAACATGGTTTCCCCGGCCAGGGCTGGCTCACCTTTCGCCAAGCGCTGTCGCTCGGCGGCCATGTCCGCAAGGGCGAACGCGGCACCACCGTCGTCTATGCCGACCGCTTCACGCCGGAGGACGAGAAGCGCCGCGCCTTCAACGCCGGCGAGGAAGCGCAGGCGATTCCGTTCCTGAAACGCTTCACGGTCTTCAACACGGCGCAATGCGACGACCTGCCCGAAGACATCGAGGCGGCGGTGCCTCCTCCGCCGCCCGGCATGATCGAGCCCCAGGTCGAGGCGCTCATCAAGGCGACTAGCATCGACTTCCGCATCGGCGGCAACAGGGCGTTCTACGTGCCGTCGCTCGACTATGTGCAGGTGCCGCCGCCGGCCGCCTATTTCGAGCCAATCAACTGGCATCGGACGGCGCTCCATGAACTCGGTCACGCCAGCGGCGCAGCGCACCGGCTGAACCGAAACCTCTCCGGCTCCTTCGGCTCGAAGCTCTATTCGGTCGAGGAAATCACGGCCGAGCTGATCTCGGCCTTTTGCTGCGCCTCGCTCGGAATCGTCCCGACCGTGCGCCATGCTGATTATATCGGCTCCTGGCTGGAGGTGCTGCGCGAGGACAATCGCGCCATCGTCCGCGCCGCCTCGCAGGCCAGCAAGGCGGCGGACTGGCTCCTGTCCTTCCTGCCGGACGCCGACAGCCCTCCCGATACCGACGACATGTGGAGGGCCGCGTGATGCGCTTCGGCCGTTGGCATCGCCCCGAATCCTATCGCGATACGTCACGCAAGCGCGCGGCGTTCCACCGCAAGCAGCGGCTCGAACGCGAGGCCCTGCCGCTCTTTGCCGACGACATCGCCGCCACGCAGCATGGCGCCGACGAGGAAATGGCTCGCCGCACCATCTGGTGGGACGAGTACGAACGCGACCGTCGCGATCAGCGCGCTGCCTGGTGGCGGAAAGGCCGTGCCCGGCTCTTTACGCTGCCCGACGCCCTGCGCGCCCGCGTCCGCGAGATCTGGCGGACCTGCCCATATCCTGCCGATCCGGCGAGCTTCGCCGATTTCCTGCATCAGATCGCCGTCGGCAAGCTCGATCCCGACCGGCCGCCATGGGTCTTCCATCAGGAGCGTTCGGCTCGCATCACCCGCGACCCTTCGAGCTTCCACGACGCCTTCCGCCAGATCGGCAAGCGCAAGGTCGCGGGCGGTCCGAACAGGGCCGAAAGCGACGAGCGGCTGTTCTGCGGCAATCTCGGATCGGGCATTCTGTTTCTCAACGAGCGAGTGCATCCCATTGATCGGAATGCGGGATTCCACGCCGCGTCCGACCATCGCCTGCGCGATTCCCATCTTCGCCACGCCGATCATCGCGTTGAGATCGAGGTGCGCGGCCAATGTTCGGATGCCGATGTGGCGTTGATCGAGCAGCTCGCGCAGGCCGCCGAGACGCGGCCCGTCACCGTCCAGCGGATCATCCCCGTCACTATCGCCGGAGGTGCCCGGCCATGAGCACGCCCGGATCAGGTCACAACGGCGGGCCGCCGCTAGATCCGCCCGTTCGCCACGAACGCGGCCAGTGCAAGAACTGCATCCACTGGCACGCTCCGTCCGACAACGAGCAGCGCGCCTACGAGATGTTCCGGCTCGACCTTTCGCGCAAGCGCGTCAAGCGGCCGTCCGGCACATGCGACCGTGTGCTTCTGGATGGCCGGTCCTCCACCGTCTTCTCGGCGACGACGGCCGAGTTCGGTTGCCGGAATTTCGAGGCGAAACCCCGACCGGCGCGCCCTGTCGGCGGCGGCCTCGTCACGATCTGGCGGAACGGCCGCATCGCCTGGCAGGGGCCGGAGGAGAAAACGCCTTCGCGTTATCTTCAGGAAACGCTCGATCTCGAAGACGGCGAGACGCCGGAAACCGGGGGAGGATGAGGCGCAGCCGTGCGCTCTGCCGGTTGGCGCCCCGCCAGCCGCACCGCCGATAGAGGGAGAGAGGGGACGGGATTTCATGACGGGTTAGGACCGAGAGAGAGGCTCTCGGCGCCCGTCGTGGAGTAAAGACCATGGCTAAAGCCGCCCGCAAGAAGAACCCTGCCGTCGCGATGATCGAGTTTTCCCGCACGCGCGACATTCCGTTCAACCGTATCCGGCTGTCGGACAGCAATGTCCGCGAGATCGACGTCGAAGACGGCCTCGACGAGCTGACCCAGGACATCGATCGCCGCGAAGACCTCGTGATGGGTCTCAATGTCCGTGCCGTCCTCGACGATGCCGGCACCGAGACCGGCGACTTCGAGACCCCGGCAGGCGGCCGGCGCTACCGTGCTATCGCCCGCCTGGTCGTGGCGGGTCGTTTCCCGGCTGACGGTCTCGTTCCCTGCCTCGTCAAGAAGGCCAATGCGAAGACCTCGGCCGTCGACGATTCCTACGCCGAGAACGTCATCCGGCTGGCGCTGCATCCGCTCGACCAGTTCAAGGCGTTCAAGCGCATGGTTGACGGCGGCATGTCGAAGGAGGAAGTCGCCGACGCATATCGCACCACGCCGCGCTATATCGCCCAGCGTCTGCGCCTTGCTCGTGTGGCGCCGTCCCTCATGGACGCCTATGCGCGCAGCGAGATGACGCTGGCGATGCTGGAGGCGTTCACCGTCAACCCCGATCATGCCCGTCAGGAGCAGGTCTGGGAGGCGATCCAGCGTTCTCACAACCGCCAGCCCTGGTATGCTCGTGATCTGCTGACCGAGACGACGGTGCCGACCGATGACAAGCGCGCGCAGTTCATCGGCGTCGAAGCCTACGAACAGGCCGGCGGCGTGATGCTGCGCGATCTCTTCTCCGACGAGGACGAAGGCTGGCTGGAAAATCCCGAGCTGCTCGACCGGCTGGTCTCGGACAAGCTGAAGGGCATCGCCGATGAAGTCGCGGCCGAGGGCTGGAAGTGGATCGAGGTCGATACCGATCTGCCCTACGGCCATGATCGCGGCCTTCGCGTCCTGACTGCCACGTTCCCCGATCTGACCGAGGACGAGCGCGCCACCCGCGAGGCGCTGCGCGAGGAATATGAGCGGCTCGAGGCGGAACACGCCGACTATGACGAGCTGCCCGATGACATCGACGCGCGCCTCGGTGAGATCGAGGCCGCGCTGAGCGCCTTCGAGAAACGTCCGGCGATCTATGACGCTGCCGAGATCGCCCGAGCGGGCGTCTTCATCAGCATCGACCGCGCCGGCGAGCTTGTCGTTGCCCGCGGCTATGTCCGTCCCGAGGATGAAGCGCCCGTCGCCGTCGACGGCGAGGAGGATGCCGGCGATGGCGAGTCCGAAGGCAGCGCGGTCGCGGCCCAGCCCGGCGTCCAGCGGGCCGTCATCACCATCGGCGGCGAGCCGGTGGACGCGGAGGAGGACGAGGACGACAGCATCAAGCCGCTTCCCGAACGGCTGGTGATCGAACTCACCGCCCATCGCACGCTCGCGCTTCATGACGCGCTCGCCAACAATCCGCATGTCGCGATGACGGCGCTCCTGCACCGCCTGGTCATGCAGCGTTATCACTACTCGGCGCCGACCGGCTGCATGGAGATCTCCGTGCGCCAGCAGCGTTTCGGTGTGCAGGGCGGCGACCTCAGCGACACGCCCTCGGCCAAGGCCATCGACGAGCGCTTCGACGCCTGGAAGGCCGATATGCCGACCGACGAAGGCGCGCTCTGGGACTGGATCGCCGCGCTCGACGAGGCGAGCCGGATGGCGCTCTTGGCCCATTGCGTCAGCTATGGCGTCAACGCCCTCTACGAGCGGCCGAACCCCCACAGCGGTTCCGGTGTCTCGCAGTTCGGCCTTGATCGTCGCCTCTCCGGTGCAGACCGTATCGCCCGCGCCACCGGCTTCGACATGGTGGCCGATGGCGGCTGGAGGCCCACGGTCGACAACTATCTCGGCCGCGTCACCAAGCCCCGTATCCTCGAAGCCGTCCGCGAAGGTGCGGGCGAGCGCGCAGCCCAGCTCATCAGCCATCTGAAGAAGGGCGACATGGCGAAGGAAGCCGAGCGCCTGCTGGCGGAGACCGGCTGGCTGCCCGAGCCGCTGCGCCTGGTCGAACTCGACGGTGACGCCGCGGACGCTGGCGATGCCGGTGACGGTGACGGCGAGGCCCTGCCGGACTTCCTGGCAGGCGATGGCGACGAGGACGCAGCCATTGAGGCCGAAGACGAGCACGTCGTTCTCGTGGCGGCCGAGTGATCGAAACATGCGCCCCATCATCCGGTGGGGCGCATTTTTCATGCTCGCCACGGTCGCCTTCCAAGAGTGGAGAGAGGCAGAGGCCGGACGGCCTGGCCGTGACGGGTTACGAGGTAGAGGAGAGTCTTCCGCCGCCCGTCGCGGAGTAGATCCCATGACCCTTTCCGGCCAATCCCGCGTCGTCCCGATCGGCGCCATTCTCGCACATCATGTCCTGCCGGCCCTGCAGCGCGCGCAGAAATTCCCGCTGCGGATCTCCTGCATCGGCACCGCCAGCTACGACGGCATGGATGCCGATGGCTTCGACCATATCGTCACCATCGGCGAATACCCGTCGCCCGAAGAGGCCATGTCCGTCGCCAGCCGCCGCATCGCAGGCGGCGACGTCCGCGTCGGGACCGACGACATGCTGCGTTTCCGCCCGCGCATCGTGGTCATTCAGGACTGCGATCAGGGCCTGGTTCTCGCCGGAACGATCCGGGCCGGGATCATCCTCTGGCAGCAGCCGGTCGCATCCGACGCCGAAGCCCGCCAGATCGTGACCGAGGCCAGCAAGTTGCGCGGCGCGGCCTTCGCCGCGTCCGGTCGCGGCGAGCACGGCCCGGCTCGCGACTATCGCTACCGCGCCAGCCAGCTTGAGGCGCGGCTGGTCGATGCGCTCTGGCGCGAGACGGCCGCCGAACTTCTGCGATTGCCGCTCGCCGCCTGACTTTCCGCCACGCTCTTTCGTTCATTCGACCCGGCCATGCGCCGGGTTTCGTCGTTTCAGGAGCCAGTCATGGCCGAGTATTTCACCCGCTTTTCCTGCCTGCTCGACGTGGGCACCCCCGACAATGCCGCTCGTGCGCTCGATCTCTACAACACGCTCGCCGCCGAGAACGCCGTCGAAGACCCGCCATCGGAAGGCTTCCTCCTGTCGATCGAACCCGAGCATGGCGGCACCCAGCTCTGGATGCGCGATGACACCACCGGCGATCCCGCGCGTGTCATCCGGTTCGTCCAGCGGTGCGCGACGGCGTTCGGTCTCTCCGGCCGCTGGGGCTTCCAATATGCCAACACCTGTTCGCGGCCGCGCCCCGACGGCTTCGGCGGCGGCGCGCATGTCCTTGATCTCGCCACCGGCGAGACCGTCGCCTGGACCTATACCCACGGCTGGCTTGCCCAGGTTCTCGACGGAGGCGATCCCGATGCCTGAGATTATCGAAACCACGGTCTATCGGCTCGACGAGCTTTCCGACGCCGCCAAGGACAACGCTCGGGCCTGGTATCGTGAAGGCGGCTTCGACTACGAATGGTATGATTCCGTCTTCGAGGACTTCCAGCGCATTGCGGAAATCCTCGGCATCTGCCTCAAAACCCGGCCCGTCCGCCTCATGGGCGGCGGCACCCGTCAGGAGCCGCAGATCGCGTTCACCGGCTTCTGGTCGCAGGGCGACGGCGCCAGCTATCAGGCGTTCTACGCCTTTCGGAAAAACGCCACCCGCGAAATTCGCGCGCACGCGCCGCAGGACACGCGCCTGCACGCGATCGCCGATGATCTGCTCGCGATCCAGCGCCGCAACTTCTATCAGCTCCGCGCCGATGTCAGCCATCGTGGCCGCTACTCTCATGAGTATTGCATGGCGATCTCGGTCGAGCGCGATAGCCCGACCTGGCAGGACATGACAGCGGATGCGGAAGACGCCGTGATCGAGGCGCTGCGCGATCTCGCCCGCTGGCTCTACCGGCAGCTCGAACGCGAATACGAATATCTCAGTTCGGACGAGGCCGTGGACGAGACGATCACCGCCAACCAATACACATTCACCGAAACCGGACGCCGGTTCGGCTGACTTTCACAAGCGCCCGGCCGTACGGCCGGGCGCTTGTTTCATGTCGGCTATGGCCACGGTTTGAGAGGGAGAGAGTGGCCGGGACGGGTTCGAGCCCGTCCGGTCCGAGAGAGAGCGTCGGCGGGCTTGCCTGTTTCCGCTCTCCCGAGGACTTCCACGATGAACGCTCTGCTTCCCCTTGCCGATACGCTGCCGGCGACGCCGCTCGCCGCATCCGGCAATTCCGCCGCCGCCGTCCGCGCGGCTGCCCTGCTCATCCTGCCGCACCTCGAACGCGGTGCGCGTGTTGATGCCGCTGCCCTGCGCGGCGCGATGGAGGCGGCCTTCGGCGGTTCCGACGCCACCGGCCTATGGGACTGGAAAACCGCCTACGAGGCGTGCGAGGTCGCAACCGTCCTCTTCCTGCGCAAATACGGAAAGGCGCTTTTCCGCAAAGCCGGTTCTCCGGTCGCGGCACTCCCGCTGCTCGGCAAGATCGTCGGACTTCTGCCGACGCACACCCGCCGTTCGCAGGAAAGCCAGGCCCTCCAGCAATTTTCGACGCCGATCCCACTCGGCCTGGTCGCCGCGACCGCGGCCGCGATCACGCCCGCCGACCGTGTGCTGGAGCCCTCGGCCGGGACCGGGCTGCTGGCGATCCTCGCCGAGATCGCCGGCGGCTCGCTCGTGCTGAACGAGTTGGCCGACACGCGCGCCGCGCTGCTCTCCTCTCTCTTTCCGGCCATTCTCGTGACCCGCTTCGACGCGGCCCAGATCGACGATCATCTCGACGCCGCCGCCGTGCCCTCCGTCGTGCTGATGAACCCGCCGTTCTCGGCCATGGTTCATGTCGAGGGCCGCGTGGCCGACGCCGCGTTCCGCCATGTCGCCTCGGCGCTCGCGCGCCTGGCGCCCGGCGGGCGTCTCGTCACGATCACCGGCGCGAACTTCGGCCCGGAAGCCCCGGCCTGGACCGCCGCCTTCGCCCGCCTGCAGGAGCGCGGCCGGATCGTGTTCTCCGCCGGGATCGACGGCGCGGTCTATGCCAAGCATGGCACGACCTTCGCCACGCGGCTTACCGTCATCGACAAGCTGCCCGCCGACGATCCCACGGATTTTCCAGCCTCGCCGGGGACCGCGCGGGACGCCGCCACGCTCATAGAGTGGATCGGCGCGTATCTTCCGCCGCGCCTGCCGATCGATCCGTCCGTCATCGTTCCGGCCGCTGGGCCCGCCGCCGCGCGCAGCGTGAGCGGCTATCTCAATCGCGCCGACAGGACCGCGCCCGCAGCACCTATGGCCGAGCCTGAAGGCGTCGCGCTCGACTATGAGATCGTCGACGCGCTGGCCGAGACCGAAGCCGGGGCCGACGATGATAGCCGCATCTCCGACGCCATCTACGAAGAATACGGATTGCAGGCGATCCGTATCTCCGGCTCTCAGGCTCATCCGACCAAGCTCGTGCAGTCGGCGGCGATGGCGAGCGTCGCGCCGCCGAAGCCCAGCTATCGCCCGCAACTCCCCGAAAACATCCGCGAACTTCTGTCGGACGCCCAGCTCGAAACGCTGGTCTATGCGGGCGAAGCCCATTCGAACTATCTCGCTGGCGCATGGACCGTGGACGAGACGTTCGATCTCGTTTCCGCCGCGCGTGACGATGCCGAGAAGGCCGTGCGCTTCCGGCGCGGCTTCTTCATCGGGGATGGCACGGGCGTCGGCAAAGGCCGCCAGTCCGCCGCGATCATCCTCGACAATTGGCTGCAAGGCCGGCGCAAGGCGGTGTGGATTTCCAAATCCGACAAGCTGCTGGAGGATGCGCAACGCGACTGGTCCGCGCTCGGCATGGAACGCCTGCTGGTCACGCCTCTGTCCCGCTTCCCGCAAGGACGGCCGATCACGCTGCCCGAAAGCGTCCTATTTACAACCTACGCCACGCTGCGCTCCGACGACCGCGGCGAGAAGCTATCGCGCGTCAAGCAGATCGTTGAATGGTTGGGCTCCGATTTCGATGGAGCCATCATTTTCGACGAGGCGCACGCGATGCAGAATGCCGCCGGTGGCAAGGGTGAACGGGGTGATGTCGCCGCCTCGCAACAGGGCCGCGCCGGGCTTCGCCTCCAGCACGCGCTCCCGAACGCCCGCATCACCTATGTCTCGGCGACCGGCGCCACCTCCGTCCACAATCTCGCCTATGCCCAGCGGCTCGGCCTCTGGGGCGGCGAGGATTTCCCGTTCTCGACCAGGGCCGAATTTGTCGAGGCGATCGAGGCCGGCGGCGTCGCGGCAATGGAAGTGCTGGCTCGCGACCTGCGCGCGCTCGGCCTCTACACCGCCCGCTCGCTCTCCTTCGACGGTGTGGAATACGAGCTCGTCGAGCACGCGCTGACGCCGGAGCAGACCCGCATCTACGACACCTATGCCGGCGCTTTCGCCATCATTCACAACAATCTCGACGCGGCGATGGAGGCCGCCAACATCACCGGATCGTCCGGCACGCTGAACAAGCAGGCCAAGTCCGCCGCCCGCTCGGCCTTCGAGTCCGCCAAGCAGCGTTTCTTCGGCCATCTGCTCACCAGCATGAAAACGCCGACGCTGATCCGGTCGATCACAGCCGATCTCGAAGACGGCCATTCCGCCGTCATCCAGATCGTCTCGACCGGCGAGGCGCTGACCGAACGGCGTCTGGCGGACATCCCGACCGAGGAATGGAACGATATTCGGGCGGACATCACGCCGCGCGAATATGTCCTGTCCTACCTCGAAACCAGCTTCCCCGTTCAGCTCTACGAGCCCTTCACCGACAGCGACGGCAAGGTCTCGTCCCGCCCGGTCATGCGTGACGGCCAGCCGGTCGAGAGCCGTGAAGCCGTCGCCCGCCGCACCGAGCTGATCGAGAAGCTGGCGAGCCTGCCGGCCGTTCCCGGCGCGCTCGACCAGATCGTCCAGCACTTTGGCACCGACATGGTGGCCGAGGTGACGGGCCGCTCGCGCCGGATCGTCAGGAAAGGCCAGCGGCTCGTGGTCGAGAACCGCGCAACCTCGGCCAATCTCGCTGAGACGCAGGCGTTCATGGACGACGCCAAGCGCGTCCTGATCTTCTCCGACGCTGGCGGGACGGGGCGCTCTTACCATGCCGAACTCTCGGCGCGGAACACGCGCCTGCGCGTTCACTACCTGCTCGAACCCGGTTGGAAAGCCGACGCCGCCATCCAGGGCCTCGGCCGCACGCACAGGACCAACCAGGCGCAGCCGCCGCTATTCCGCCCGATCGCGACGGACGTGAAGGCCGAGAAGCGTTTCCTCTCGACCATCGCCCGTCGCCTCGACACGCTCGGCGCGATCACGCGCGGGCAGCGCCAGACGGGCGGGCAAGGTCTGTTCCGCCCGGAGGACAATCTGGAAAGCCCCTATGCGCGCGATGCGCTGCGCCAGCTCTACATGCTGCTGGTGCGCGGCAAGGTCGAGGGCTGCTCGCTCGACCGCTTCGAGTCCGCCACCGGCCTGAAGCTGATGGATTCGACCGGCATCAAGGACGAGCTGCCGCCGATCACCACCTTTCTCAATCGCCTGCTGGCGCTGACGATCGAGCTTCAGGGCGTCCTCTTCACCGCCTTCGAGCAATTGCTGACGGCGCGCATCGAGGGCGCCATCGCCAGCGGCACCTATGACGCAGGGCTGGAGACGCTGACCGCCGAACGGTTCATCGTCACCGACCGCAAGACAATCTATGTCCATCCGGGCACCGGCGCCGAGACGCGGTTGCTCGCCATCACGCAGCGCGAGCGCAATCGTCCGCTGACGCTCGCCGCCGCTCTCGGCCACCTCGCTGACCGGCGCGCGAAGCTCCTCGTCAACGAGCGTTCGGGCCGCGCCGCCGTGCAGGTACCGACGACGAGCATCATGCTCGACGATGGCGAGATCGAACGGCGGGTGCGTCTCCTGCGACCGATGGAAGCGCACAACATGCCGGTGCGCGCGATGGACGAAACCCACTGGATCGAGGCCGATCACGATGCTTTCGCCGCCGCCTGGACCGCTGAGATCGCGGAGGTGCCGGAGTTTGCCGACAGCACGATCCATGTCGTCACCGGCCTGCTGCTGCCGATCTGGAAGAGCCTGCCGAATGAATCGACGCGGGTGTATCGCCTCCAGACCGATGACGGCGAACGCATCATCGGCCGCAAGGTCTCTCCGGCCTGGGCCGCCAATGCGACCACGACCAGCACGACGACGCTCACGCCTGATGACGCCTTCATGGCGCTGATGGACGGCCGCACGATCCTCGATCTCGCCGAGGGCCTTCAGCTTCGACGCGCTCGTGTCATGGGTGCGAACCGCATCGAACTCTCGGGCTTCACCGACACCATGCGCGAGCGGCTGTCGGCCTATGGCCTGTTCCACGAAATCATCTCGTGGAAGCTCAGGATGTTCGTGCCGGTCGACGCCAATGGGCCAATCGTGCTCGTAAAGCTGCTCGAACGCTGGCCGGTCGAGCGCATCGGCGAACGGGAGGCGGCGTAAATGGCCCGCTTCGACGCTGGCGAACTCGCAATCCGTCTCGGCCGGCAGGCCGAGGCGGTTTGCCGTCATTATCTGTCGTCCGGCCATCGCGCCGGGCGATACTGGCAGGTCGGCGATGTCCGCAACACACCGGGCCGGTCGATGTTCGTTCGGTTGACCGGGCCGGAAACCGGTAAGGGCGCAGCCGGCAAATGGACCGATTCCGCCACCGGCGAACATGGCGATCTTCTCGACGTCATCCGCGAAAGCTGCGGGCTGATCGACTTCAAGGACATTGCAGACGAGGCCCGGTCCTTCCTGGCCTTGCCGCATCCTGAACCCGGACCCGGTGATCGTGACGGACGCCCGGCATCGGTCCCGACAGGATCGCCCGAAGCCTCACGGCGGCTCCTTGCCATGGCGAAGCCCGTCG
Source organism: Hyphomicrobiaceae bacterium (assembly GCA_050250815.1). Lineage (GTDB taxonomy): Bacteria > Pseudomonadota > Alphaproteobacteria > Rhizobiales > Hyphomicrobiaceae > JAEUMD01. Next base: position 28,157 of record JBFWNY010000004.1, on the reverse strand, counting down.
GGCAGACGCTCGTGGAAACGTATTTGCGGAACCGCGCCATTACGGCTTTGCACGAAACCGCAAGCCTGCGCTTCCACCCCCGCTGCTACTATCGGGCCGACGAGAACGCTCCGACCGAGACATGGCCGGCAATGGTCGCCGCCGTCACCGACCCCGCCGGCACGATTACGGGCGCGCACCGCACCTGGCTCGATCCCGACGGCTTCAGCGAGGCGCGTCTTGGCCGTGCGCCGATCGAGACGCCCCGGCGTGCGATGGGTGATCTCCTTGGGAACGCCGTCCGATTCGGCGTGGGCAGCGAGGTGATGACGGCCGGCGAAGGCATCGAAACGGTGCTGTCCGTCCGCTCGGTTCTGCCCATGATGCCGGCACAGGCGGCGCTCTCGGCGGCCCATCTCAGCGCCATCCTGTTCCCGACGACGCTGCGGCGACTCTATATCGCCCGCGACAACGATCCAGCCGGCGACGGCGCGATGGCGACCTTGACAGAGCGTGCGAGCGCGGTCGGGATCGAGGCGGTCGTGCTCACGCCACGGCTCGGCGACTTCAACGAAGATCTCAGGCTGCTCGGCCACGACGCATTGGCGGCACGGCTGCGCGACCAGATCGTCTCGCAGGACATAGCCCGCTTCATGTTGCTGGCGGCCTGATCGGTCACGGTCAGGTGGTAGCGGCAACGCTGTATCGCGGGGCCGGTTCGGCCATAGCGGTCTACCTCCGGCGCGGGGAGGCCACACCCACGGCCTTCTGAGAGGGCGATCGGGGCGTCAGTCGTGCCGGACAGGCAATGCCGGTTGCCAACGATTTTCCGCCGCGTCCTGCGGACGCTTTGCATCGCGAAGCAAAATCGCCGGCCCCCGTCATCCTCCTCTGCGTTCCGGCCTCCCGCTACGCGTCCGGTGCAGGTCCGTCCCGCCCGCCGCCTTTCGTCGCCACGAAGGCCGCGATGGGCGCGGCTTCCAGCCGAAGGCAGACCGCTATGACCGAACACCACGACACCGACTACGAACCGCACCACGCATCTTCCCCGACCGATCACGTCCTTCAGGAACTGGCGCTCTACGGCTACCGTCCCTTTGAGGACGAACCCGACCCGCGGCCGCTCCCCGAGGGCAATGTGGTGGCCGGCAGCATCGCCGACATCTTCGACGCCCTCGTGGTGGCGCTCTCGGACACCCGCCTCGAACCCGACCTCGAAGAACTGCTCTGGGGCACGGTCAACCTCTTTCAGCGCGCCGGCGACCGGATCGCACGCGAGCTGGACGACAACGAAGTCGCGCAGCGCCGCCTCCAGAGGGAACAGGACGGCTCCGAGGTGAAGTCCGTCGAACTGGAGCGCCTGACGGCAGAGGGGCAGACCCTTCTCGAACGGCGCGACGCCTTCGAGCTGATGCGCGACCAGGCCGGCGATCACTTCGAGCGCCACACCCACTCAGTCTGGCGGCCACGCACGGGCTCCATGGTCAACCATCGCAACCTGACCGCCGCGATGATCGACAGCCGCGACTTCCTCGCCGCGAAGAAGCACGCCGAGAACGAGGTGCTCCTGCCGCCCGGCCCGAAAGTGGCCTTCACCGGTGGTCTCGACTACAACGACCATCGCCTGATCTGGGCCAAGCTCGATCAGGTTCACGCTAAGCACCCCGACATGGTGCTGCTGCACGGTGGAAGCCCGAAGGGCGCCGAACTCATCGCCGCGAAATGGGCCAGCAACCGCAAGGTCACGCAAATCCCCTTCAAGCCCGACTGGACCAAGCACGCCAAGGCAGCGCCGTTCAAGCGCAACGACGCGATGCTCGACACCATGCCGATCGGGGTCATCCACTTCCCCGGAACCGGGATTCAGGACAATCTCGCGGACAAGGCCCGCAAGCTCGGCATCCCGGTCATGAAGCACGGCGGCGGCGCGTGAGCGCCGCCATTCACCTCACCCTTGCGCAGCGTCGGGATTGTTGGTGATGTTGGGCGTCCGATCATCCGTCGTTCGCCCCGAAATGAAAGTGATCGTCGGAACGTCCACGTCATGTTGCCTGACGCGGATCGACGGACCGTCCGGCAAGCGGCGGGCGACATCGCTGCGGACGACGAGGCCGCTCGGCTCCATGAGGCGACGGAAGACCGCATCCCGATCATCCTTGCCTTCGATGCTGGCCACATCCTGACGATAGAACTCTCTCAGGGATTTCTGCACAAAATCCGGCGGCGGAACGCCTTCGTCATTCCAGCTACCAGGCGGGCACAGGATCGCTTCGATCCCAAAAAAGTGCTTCTGCAGATGACTCAGCCGCTTGTGATTCAGCCTTTTCTTAGGCGCTGAAGCCAGCTTCAGCTCCAGCTCTTCGGCGATGTCACAGGCAAAGGCCAGATTGATCCCCCGGACGGTCGGCGTCGTCCCTGCAAAGGCGGGATCGCGCGTTACGCTGTGGTGGTTGTAGAACATATAGAGCGGTATCCACGGATCGGGCGCGTCTCGCAGAGTCCGGAACTGGTAATCCAGAGCCTTCGGCGGCTTGTGCAGCAGCTCGTTATAGGCGCGGTTCTTGATCTTGACCTGCTTCGTTTTCGCGACATCGCTTTCCGCATTCAGACGCTTGGCCTGAATCCTGACGAACAGGTTGCGGCCACTCGCCGCGTGCCAGAAGCGCAGATCGATGTCGCCACCGGTTTCGACTTCGACCGGATATTGAATCACGAGATTGGAGCCGGCAAACGCGGCCAGAGCGCCCGTGAAAATATCGGTCATCGTCTCCTCTCGAAAGCGCCCGCGCTTGAGATGGCTTTCGCGATCGAGAAGCTGGCCGATCAAAAGCGGCAGCTTGGACGCGAGGTCACACATTGTCGTCGGCATGATTCCCCCTTTTTGAACACTGATAGAATTCCAGCGGGGGTGATGCCAGTTCGGGAGCGCCGTCCCATTGATCGTTACTTGCCTGTTCGCATTTTCCTGACGCGTCTCTACAGCAAATGCGATGCCCCAAGCTGGCTTGACGAACGCCGAAAAGCTGCGTCTTCTCTTTTGCGAAGAACCGGCGAAGCAGAACAGTCGCAGGCGGAGCGTATCTCCCGGCAGCCTGTCGTGATCCTCATGCCTTTATCTGGAGGTTTCCATGACGCTGATCCTTCTCGCCATCTCGCTCACCATCACCTTCTGCGTGATCGCTTGGCATCTCGCCATCTATGCGCTGCCAGTGATGACGGGCATTACCGCGTTCCAATATGTCTATGCGACCGGCTCGGGCTTCTGGCTTTCCGCCCTTGCTGCCATCGGTGCGGCCGTGGGCTCCATCGTGCTCGTCATCGGCGTCCTCGGCTTTGCCAAGAACCCGGCCTTGCGCCTGATCGCACTCGCCATCTTCGCCATTCCGGCCGTCATCGCGGGTTTCGCACTGGTTCATGGCGTGACCAAGCACATGATCGACTCGGCCATCGCCATCAACATCCTCGGCGGGATCGGTGGCATCGTCATCGGCATCGCCGCGGTGCTGAATCTCAATGCGGTCGGAACGGCTGCGCTTTCACGTTGATAGTGTCGTTTCGGTGATGCTGGCGGCATGGACCTGAAAGAAAGGATGCCGCCCTTCGGGCCGCGCTTTCGGCTGCGCCGGAACCACGCCTGCGGCGCGTTTCCGCCATTCGGCTTCAATCGCTGACACGGGGCGCTGACATGGGGCGGCGGCGATCCATCATTCCCATGTCCATCCCGGCAGCTTTCGCCACCAAGCCTCCGGCCATCCAATAAGTACAGAGCGTCATCGCCCTCGCTGGACATGCCGTTGCCGTGTCGGTCGCCCCGTCCGGCCCGGTGCGTCGGCATCGGGCCGGATCTGCGAGCACGGCGATTGATGCCGGGCTGATCCGTCCGTGGGACTGTGCGTAGAGCTGCGCCGCGAACATCTTCATGCCTTGCTGCAATGCCCTGGGTCGAGCCACGTTCCTTGGAACGATGATCCGGCCATCGGCGCGTTGACCCGGTAGGCGTCTCATTCTCGCGGAAGTCCTCGCTTGCCTGCGAAGCCAGAGCGCTGATCGGCAGGCGAACTGGGACGTGGCCGGTGAGCCTCCGGGGCGGTGCGTCTGGCCCTGTCATCATCTGGCGCCAGCAAGGATGCTGTTCTGGCTCCAGTCTCCATCGGGCTTACGGAAGCACCAATCCCTCCGACTGACTGATCCCCTAAGTCCGTTCTGTTTCCTTCCGGCAACCCCCGCGGTTTCCGGCCGTGTTGCCGCGCTGCGCGCGGCTGCCCGCTCCACCCGGACCTTGGGGGTCAAGCCGCCGCCGGAAGCGGCGATGCAGGAGTCTCCAGACGGCCTTGGCCGGGTCTCGTCGGAGGGAATGGTTCCTCCGAGAAGCAACGGAGACCTACAATGCAGAACATCGTCATCCTCGCTGGCAACATCGGCCAGGACCATCGAGGAGCATTGCGAAAAGGGCATGAAGGTTCTGGTTCGCGGCCGCATCCACTACACCAAATGGACCGACCAGCAGGGCAACGACCGCTACGGCTGCGAGATCATCGCCGAGACCGTCGATTTCCTGAGCCGGGCGAAGCAGACCGAAAACGGCAACAACCAGGACGACACGGATGACGACATCCCGTTCTGACCGGACGGCAGGAGCCCCGGCGGCGAAAGCCGCCGGGATGGACATGGGAATGATGGATCGCCGGCGCCGTCGCACGACGGCCTTGGCCGCTGCGCACCGTCTCATGCGATCGAATCGGAAGGGCTGGCGTGCGCCAGGCATATATTCGGCGGCGGGCATCGCGCGGCTCACGGACGGCGGAGGACGATCGCGACCATCAGGCAGCGAGCCCGGGCAGCATCGGCAATGGCAATGCAGGGACAACCGGCTTCGGCAGACGGAAACCACCCCGCTCTTGTGGCTTAACCTTGGTTCCGGTCCCGGCCTTCCAGGGTCAACCCTCATGGGGTCCGCTACGCAAAGCGTGCGGTCGCTTCGTCTTCGCCTGCGCGATGACCCCGGCCGAGCCCAAAACACTTCGGGTGCCCGTCGAGCGGGGAATGGTCCCCGCCAAAATCGGGAGCCGGACAATGACCCTCGCAACCGCCAACGCCTACGCCGCCAGTCTCGCCTCCACCCTGATGGTCGTCATCATCATCTTCCGCGCCGGCGACGGCACCATGAGCGTGATGCCCGCCACCGAATATGACGGCGACGACGACACCATCGTCTCCGAGATCGATCCCTTCGCATGAAACGGGGCGGATCATCCGCCCCTCCATCTATTTCAGACGCCGCCCGCCCAATGCGGTCGCCGGCGCGCGGCGGGGCTGGAGCGGCCTCTCAGGCTTCCCGATGCCATCCGGCCCTGCGAATCGCTGCATCGGAAACACGTCATCGCGGGATCCTCGCAGCACCTTCGGGCTGGCAAAAGGAAGAAAGAGCGACTAAAATGGTCGTAGTTCTGGAGTGCGCGTAGGTCTGAATGGGAGGTGATCATGTATGATCACCGCCCGACAATCACGGGCCGCACGCGCGTTGCTGGGTTGGACACAGGAGACGCTCGCTGACAGGGCCCGCATAGCGCTGACCGCGCTCAAACGCCTCGAATCCGCAAACGGACTCGATGTGTACGAGACAACGCGCGATGAGGTGCGCAGAGCTTTGGAAGCTGCCGGCATCGTCTTCCTGTCCACCGACAAAGGGCAAGGAGTGTTGCTGGTCGATGATCGCGGAAATAAGCCCAATTCATCCGACGCCGCGCGCTGATCGGCGGGCAGAAGCCGCCGACGCTTGCCTTCGCTCCATTTTGGACCAAACTTGGTTTAGATGCAGCAGCCGCATAGTAATCGAGCCTGCTCCATGATCGAGACATTCGACGATACCGCACCCGCAGGGCAGGAACTCACCGCCTACGACAAGGCGCACGTCAAGCTCTACGCGCGCTTGCTGGACGCGGATGCCGATGGCGCCGATTGGACAGAGGCGGTGCAGATTCTGTTCGGTCTCGATCCGGCACACGACCCCGAACGCTGTCGACGCATCCATGACAGCCATCTCGCTCGCGCCCGCTGGATGACGCACACCGGCTATCGGCACCTTCTGCGCCAGTCCCACCACTGATCTGCCGATGTCCGTGCGATGCCCTTTCGGCATCAGGCAATGTCCTCTCCCGGCCTTCCACCAACTATGAGGAAATAAGAAAACTGGGCGTTCGACTTGTGCGCGTAATTTGCGAGGAGTTGACGCTATGAGGCCAGATACAAGCGACTGGCGGGACGACAGCCGTTACGACTATTTCGATAGCTTGCAGGTCGAAGATCTCGCCTGGGAATGTCTTCGCCGATTCGTTCCTTATCAGCAACTCTACAGCCGTCTCGTGAACGCTGCCACTGAGGCCGCACCGCTTCCGAAAGATGCAGAACGACTCTGGGGGCTGCGATTTCGCCGCCAGGCCGGGCCTGTCCGCGCTTGACCAGGACGTCGTGTGGTCGCCCTCATGCGATAGCGCCATTCTTCTGCTGACGCGCCGACCGGAGTTTCTGCCTCCTGCCTCTGCGCCATCTTCCGACCTGTTTGCCGTAGGGCGTGACGCTCCCGAAGGCGCCTATGCGTCCATCTCCGAGCACGACATCCGGGTTCTTTTCTTTTCCGGCACGGTTCCAGATGACCAGCTCGCGGCGCTGGTTCCGTTCGACGGCGACGTCTTCGATCGCATCGACGCCCTGTCTCGAATGGCGCGCATCTGGCTCGGCCGCCCACCGCCGCGCGATACGCGCATGACCACCGAGCAACGGCGGCGTTTCCGGCTCAAACTCCGCGCCGCCGACGGTCATATGAACGGCGCGACCTATCGCGAGATCGCCATCGCAATCTATGGCGCGGCGCGCGTCGATACCGAGCCCTGGAAGACATCGCCGCTGCGCGATGCCGTCATCGCCTTCGTCGAAGGCGGCCTTGCCCTCATTGACGGCGGCTATCTGCAACTTCTTCGCCATCGCCGCCGCTCCTAGTCGCCGCGCTTCCATGGCGTCCGGGGTGGAGATTTTAGCCACCTCAAGTCCCCCATCCATCCCGCCGACGGTTCTCCGCCACCGTGGTCGCTGTCAGCCGCTGATCGCCAGCGGCCCCCAGCAACCCCACGGAGGCCCGCCCCATGCGACCCGATACCGCCGCGCTCCCGCCACGCTACCTGCGGACCAAGGAAGCCGCTGAATTTCTCAGCCTGTCCGCCCGCACCCTCGAAAAACACCGGACCTACGGCACCGGCCCGGCCTACCGCAAGCTCGGCGGGCGCGTCGTCTATGCCGTCGACGATCTCGAAACCTGGGCCGAACGCGGCGCCGTCACCTCGACCTCCGATCCGCGCGGCTCCGTGCTTCCCGCAAAGCGCCAGACGCTGCCGACCGGCCAGAGCGCCGGCCGATACGCACGCTGATCGTGGCCGGTCCCTTTCATGGTGGTGCGGCGTCGTGACCCTTCGGAGCGTGGGCAGCTCGATCTGTTTCGCGCGCTCCCCGGCGACTTCGCGCCACGAGATGCGCAGGATCTCATGGCCTATCCTTTCTTCTCCCTCTCCAAATCCCATCGCGTCGCCCCGATCGACTTTTCGGCGGGCGACATCACGATCCGCGTCGAGGCCGTTCCCGATCATGGCATGGCCACGATCTGGGACGCCGACATCCTGATCTGGGCCGCCAGCCAGATCGTCGAAGCTCGCGATAACGGGCTTCGCACGTCCCGACTGATGGCCGCGACGCCCTATGAAATCCTCACCTATGTCGGACGCGGCACATCGCTGCGCGACTACCAGCGCCTCAAGGCGGCGCTGGACCGGCTGCAATCGACCACTATCTCGACATCGATCCGCCAGCCCGCCGAAGGTCGCCGCCACCGCTTTTCGTGGATCAACGAATGGCAGGAGCGCACCGACCGCCATGGGCGGCCGGACGGCATCGAACTGATCGTCCCCGACTGGTTCTACAAAGCCGTCCTCGATGAAGCGCTTATCCTCACCATCGACCCGGCCTATTTCCATCTCACCGGCGGCCTCGATCGCTGGCTCTACCGCATCGTGCGTAAGCACGGCGGCCGCCAGCGCGACGGGTGGCGTTTCGATCTGCGCCACCTCCACGTCAAATCCGGCAGTCTGTCGCCGTTCAAACGCTTCGCGTTCGAGCTGCGCGACATCGTGCGGCGCCAGCCGCTGCCCGGCTACGTCCTGTCGCTGGAGGTGGAGATCGGCGGGCGCACGCTGCTCGCTTTCGAGCCGCTCCCGGCCTGTGGAAAACCTGTGGACGGCCTCGTGCTATCGGGAACCCGGACTATCGTGCCATCGGGAACCCGAGGCTCGTGCTATCAGGAACCCAAACCGGCCTTAACGTCTGGAAATCGGAGGCGGATTCGCGCCCTTAACTTAGAGTCTAACCAAGAATCTAACCTTGAAGCGCGCGCGCGCGATGTGGAGAACCTCATCCGCGACGCCGCCAGAAGCCTCAGCGTAGCGGCGAAAAAGAGCGTCCCGATCGCACCGTCCGGTCCCCGAAGGGCTTCCGGCAACGTCCTCTCGGCCCAGGTCGGCGATCCCGAAGCGCCCCGGCTTCCCCTTGATGCACCGGGGGAACGCCGATGATCGTCGCGCTCCTCAATCAGAAAGGCGGGGTCGGGAAGACGACGCTCGCGCTCCATCTCGCCGGTGAACTCGCCGGGCGCGGCAGGCGTGTCACGCTGATCGATGCGGACCCGCAGGGCTCGGCGCTCGACTGGTCCGAGCAGCGCAACCGTGAGGGCCTGCCGCGCGCGTTCGGCGTCGTCGGCCTGGCGCGCGATACGCTCCACCGCGAAGCGCCCGAGCTGGCGCGCGATGCCGATCACATCGTCATCGACGGCCCGCCGCGCGTCGCGGGCCTCATGCGGTCGGCATTGCTCGCCGCCGACCTCGTGCTGATCCCGGTGCAGCCATCGCCGCTCGACGGCTGGGCCTCGGCCGAGATGCTTTCGCTCCTGTCGGAAGCGCGCATCTACCGGCCGCAGCTCGTCGCCCGCTTCGTTCTCAATCGCTGCGCCGCGCGCACCGTCATCGCTCGCGAGACGGCCGAGACGCTGGCCGATCACGATCCTCCGGTGCTCGCCGCGACCATCGGCCAGCGCATCGTCTTCGCCGACGCCGCGCAGTCCGGGCGGCTGGCCTCGGAAATCGACAGTGGCTCGCCCGCCGCTCGCGAAATCGCCGCGCTCGCATCCGAGATCGGGCGGCTGCGCATCGGGAGGGACGGATCATGATCGTCCTTGCCGGCGACTGCCGCGAACTCATGCCGCCGCGCGGCCCGTTCGACATGATCCTCGCCGATCCGCCCTATGGCGACACCTCGCTCGCCTGGGATCGGCGCGTCGAGGGCTGGTTGGCGCTGGCGCGCGCCGCCCTCAAGCCCACCGGCTCGATCTGGGTCTTCGGTTCGCTGCGCAGCTTCATGGCGACCGCCGACCGTTTCGCGGATGCCGGATTGCGGATCGCACAGGAGATCATCTGGGAGAAGCAGAACGGCTCCAGCTTTCATGCCGACCGCTTCAAGCGCGTGCATGAGCTGGCCGTGCAGTTCTACCCCGCCGAGACGGCCTGGCGCGACATCTACAACGAGGTCCAGACCACGCCCGATGCGACGGCGCGCACAGTCCGCCGCAAGCAGCGTCCTCCCCATACCGGCCAGATCGACGCCGGCCATTACGTCAGCCAGGACGGCGGGCCGCGCATCATGCGTTCGGTCATCTACCTGCGCAATTGCCACGGCCGCGCGATCCACCCGACCGAAAAGCCGTCCGTGCTGCTCGAAATCCTGATCCGCACGAGCTGCCCGGAAGGCGGGTTGCTCGGCGACTGGTTCGCAGGGTCCGGCGCGGCCGGCGAAGCCTGCCGGCTGTCCGGCCGCCGCTATATCGGCTGCGAGATCGATCCCGACATGGCCGCGCGCGCCCGTTCACGGCTCGCCTCGCTTTTGCCCTTCGATGACGCAGGCGCGTCATGACGGCCCGCGTCGAAAAGCGTGGCTTCGCCAGGCGCCCCGCCGATCCCGAGCAATGGATCAGGACGGCCGAGAGCCCGCCGCGCGCATCCGAAGCCACCGCCTACACGGCGCGTCTCACCATTGACGTGACGCCCGAGCTGCGCGGCCGGATCAAGATCGCGGCCTTCGGGCGCGGCGTCACCGTCGCCGAGATGCTACGCGAGCTGCTCTCGCGCGAATTTCCCCCGACCCCAGGAGACCCCACATGACCGGCGCCGCGGCCCCCCGCGTGCGCGGCGGCCCGATGCCGTCCGCGCTCTCCCATGATCGCATGGTCCGCGTCGAACTGACGTGGATCGAGAAGAAGATCGAATACTGGATCAGGTTCGGCCAGCCGGCGAACGAACAGATCATCGACCGTCGCCAGCGCATTCTCTCTTTCCGGCCGAACACCGTCTTCGCCTTCGTCCGATGGGCGGCGAACGACTTCGGCACGATCATCTCGCGCATCGACATCGTGCGCGCGGTCGAACCGGGCGAGGCTTATCAGACGCTGCCCTTCGTGCGGCCGGGCGGCGAAATCCTGCTGAAGATCGAGGGCTGGCCGAAGGTCGAGGACGTGCTGCACCACGTCGATGCGATCGAGGCGATCGGCATCGAAGCGGACGCCGTTTCGCCGGAACACTGGCGGCACGTCCACAACCGGATGGCCGCCGCTCAACGCCCACGCGCCTATACTCTCGAACAGCATCGCGCCTTCCTCCTACGCAGGAAGGTCCAGCCATGACGCGCGCCGGCCTCATCCTCGTCATGGCGCTCGCCACGATGGGCATCGGCTATCCGGCGCTCACGCCAATGCCGATCAAGATCATGTGGAACGCCTCGGCCAGCGCGCCCATCGGCCTCTACACGATCGACTTCGACGGGCCGTTCGACGTGACTGATCTTGTCGCGGTCGACGCACCCGAACCGCTCGCCGCCTTCATGGCCGAGCGCGGCTATCTGCCCAACGGCGTACCGCTGCTGAAGCGCGTTCTCGGCGTTTCCGGGCAGACCGTTTGCCGCTCCGGCCGCACGATCACTGTGGACGGGATCGAGATGGGCACGGCACTGGAGCGCGACCGCATCGGCCGGGAACTGCCCGCCTGGCGGGGCTGCCGCCGCATCCATACCGGCGAAGTCTTCCTCATGAACTGGCAGGTCCGCGACAGCCTCGACGGTCGCTACTTCGCCCTGACCTCCACCGACCGGGTCATCGGCCACGCGGTCCCGCTGTGGACCGACGAAGACGGAACCGGCCGCTTTGAATGGCGTGCCCCGACCCGGTGAACGCCTCGCCAACGGCGGGAGCGGTGCCCGCCGATGGCTTTCCCAACGTCACCGCAAAGGAAGCAATCATGCCTCAGATTGGTGAATTTACGCGCGAAGAGACCGGCTTCATCGGCAATCTTCTTACGCTGCTGCTCGTTCAGGACATCATCATCGTTCCGGCCGAGCCGTCAGACGCCGAAAACGCGCCCGATTATCGCGTTCACGTCTTCGATGCCATGAGCAACGAGACCACCGCCGAGATCGGCGCGGGGTGGAAGCGCACCGGCGAGAAGGCCGGCGAGTATGTCGCGCTGCTGATCGACGATCCGACATTCCCGCAGCCGATCCGCGCCAACCTGTTCCGTGACGATGATGCCGGAAAAGACTGGACGCTGCACTGGTCGCGTCCGCGCGACCGCGCCGAGAAGGACTGACCGATGCCCGCTCGCCGTCTATCGACGAGCCATCGGAGTGCGCACGGGCGGCATCGCGCCGCCCGGCGCATGGCTCTCTTTCTCCTTTCCGGCCTGATCCTCGCAGCGAGCGCGACCGGCGCCGCTCATGCACAATCCGCACCAGTCGCTCGTCCGGCCGCCGTCGATCCCTATGCCGCCCACATCACCGAGGCGGCGCAGCGGTTCGCCATCCCCGAACGCTGGATTCGCGCCGTTCTGCGCGCCGAGAGCGCGGGCGACGTGCGCGCCATCTCGTCGGCGGGTGCGTTGGGACTGATGCAGGTCATGCCCGACACCTGGGCCGCCTTGCGCGTCCGCTACCGTCTCGGCCGTGACCCTTATGACCCGCACGACAACATCATGGCGGGCGCGGCCTATCTGCGCGAAATGTGGGACCGCTATGGCGATGTCGGCGCGATGCTCGCGGCCTACAACGCCGGTCCCGGCCGCTATGACGACCATCGCTCGACCGGTCGCGCGTTGCCGGGCGAAACGCGGGCCTATGTCGCCGCGCTCGTGCCGGTTCTTGGCGGCGCGGCCGCACCCGAAACGTCAGTCCGGCGAGCCGATCCGCCGCCCGACTGGCGCGAGGCGGCGATCTTCGTCGTGCGTTCCGCCGACGCTCGCCCCGCGGTGTCACGGTCGGCCAGCGAGCGTTCGGCCGACAGCCGATCCTCCGTCACGGCGAGGCCATCCGATCCGGCCGCGACATCGGATTCGCCCCTTGTCGTCGCACGCTCCATCCCAGGAGAGCGCCCATGAGCGTGCGGGCCGTCCTTCGCGCGCAATCGTGGCCCGGCGTGTCATGGAGAGCGCAAGGGGCAGAGGCAGGCACAACAACCGGACGATGGCGAGATAAAAAGGCGCACGGTGCGCTTTGGTCGGTCGGTTGTTTTTGCTTGGGTTTTCGGCGCGTTCCGCACCGTGCCGCGCTTTCGCGCACCGTGCGCTCCGCGCCCATCTTCATGATTTTCCTGTCCCTTTTGCACCGTGCGGGGCTGCACCATGGCCGATGACAGCGAAATTCGCGTCCGGCCTGGGCGCATCCGCTCGACCCGCGCACAGCAGGCCCGGCCTTTCATTTCGCAGGCGCTCGCCGCCGCGCAGAAGGCCGGGGGCCGCGTCTCCTGTTCCGGCAAGATCACGACGGGCAACCGCTCGCGCTTCGGACGCGGCCAGCGCGCCAGCATCCAGGCCAATCGCCTGCTCACCGGCCGCTCGCGCATCGTCGTCATCAAGACCCGTGTGGTCCGCCATAGCGCACGCGCCGCGCCGCTGGCTGCGCACCTGTCTTATCTCCGCCGCGACGGCGTGACCCAAGACGGGGAGAAGGCGCGGCTGTTCGGTCCTGAAGGCGACAACGTGGATGCCCGCGATTTCGCGGCGCGCTGCGAGGACGACCGGCATCATTTCCGCTTCATCGTCTCGCCTGAGGACGCCGTGGATATGGCCGATCTCAAGGACCACGCCCGCGAGCTGATGGGCCAGATGGACAAGGATCTCGGCACGAAGCTCGATTGGGTTGGCGTCGATCACTGGAACACCGACAATCCCCACATCCATATCATCCTGCGCGGCCGCACCGACGACAGCCAGGACCTCGTGATCTCCCGCGACTACATCAAGGAGGGAATGCGCGCCCGTGCGCAGGATCTCGTCACGCAGGAGCTTGGCCGGCGCACCGATCTGGAGATCAACCGCAATCTGGAGCGGCAGGTCGAGGCCGAACGCTGGACGCAGCTCGATCGGCAGCTTGTCCGCGACGCCGGCAAGTCAGGCATCATCGACCTCGCGCCGCAGCCCGGTCAGCAGCCGGACGAATTTCACGCGCTCAAGGTCGGCAGGCTGCGCACCCTCGAAATCCGCGGGCTCGCCGGACAGGTCGGACACCAGCAATGGTTCATCAAGGCCGAGGCGGAATCCACGCTGCGCGAACTTGGAGAGCGTGGCGACATCATCAAGCGGATGCACCGCGCGCTCACTGAACGCGGCATCGAGCGTGGCTCGGCCAGCTATGTCCTCGCCGGGGAGAGCCTCGATGTTCCCGTCATCGGCCGCCTCGTCGAACGCGGCCTTGACGACGAACTGAAGGGAACGGCCTACGCCGTGGTCGACGGCGTGGATGGCCGCACCCATCACATCAGGCTGCCGCATCTCGACGCCACCGGCGACAGCCCGCCAGGATCGATCGTCGAGCTGCGCGCCTATGAGGACGCGAAAGGCGATCGCCGCGTCGCGCTCGCAGTCCGCTCCGATCTCGATCTCCAGCATCAGGTGAACGCAACCGGCGCGACCTGGCTCGACCGGCAATCCATCGCCCGCGAACCCGTCGCCATGTCGGACGGCGGTTTCGGCGCGGAAGTGCGGGACGCGATGCGGCAACGCGCGGAGCATCTGGTCGGCGAAGGTCTTGCCGAGCAGCAGGGCCGCCGCGTCATCTTTAACCGCAACCTGATCGAGACGCTCCGCCGCCGCGAAGTCGATGCCGTGGCCGGCAGGCTCGCGAAGGAGACCGGCCAGCCATTCAAACCGGCCGAAGGCGGCGAATATGTCGCCGGCACCTATCGTCAGCGCCTGACGCTCGCCTCCGGCCGCTTCGCCATGATCGACGACGGCCTCGGCTTCCAGCTCGTGCCCTGGTCGCCATCCCTCGACAAGCAGCTCGGCCGCCACGTCTCCGGCGTCGCCCGCGACGGCGGCGGCGTCGATTGGGATTTCGGGCGCAAGCGCGGGCTCGGCCTCTAACCTCAACAGACAAGGACCATCGCAATGTCCGCGACCAAAATCCTTTGGGGACAGATTCTGATCGTCTTCCTCATCGTCCTCTCCACCACCTGGGGCGCGACCGAATATGTCGCCTGGAGCCTCGGGTTTCAGGCGCAGCTCGGGCCGCCCTGGTTCGCCCTGTTCGGCTGGCCGTTCTACCATCCACCCGCTTTCTTCTGGTGGTGGTTTTCTTACGATGCCTATGCGCCGGAGATCTTCACCGAGGGCGCGTTCATCGCCGCATCCGGCGGCTTCATCGCCATCGCCGTCGCCATCGGCATGTCGGTCTGGCGGGCGCGCGAAGCCAAAGACATCGCGACCTATGGCTCGGCGCGCTGGGCCGAGAAGGAAGAGGTGAAGGCCGCGGGGCTGCTCGATCCCGATGGCGTCGTGCTGGGCCGCTACAGCCAAGAGTATCTGCGCCATGACGGGCCGGAGCATGTGCTGTGCTTCGCGCCGACGCGATCGGGCAAAGGCGTCGGCCTTGTCGTGCCCTCGCTCCTGACCTGGCCGGGCTCGGCGATCGTCCACGACATCAAGGGCGAGAACTGGACTTTGACATCCGGCTTCCGCTCGCACCACGGCCGCGTGCTCCTCTTCGATCCGACCAATCCGAAATCCTCGGCCTACAATCCCTTGCTCGAGGTGCGGCGCGGCGAGTGGGAAGTGCGCGACGTGCAGAACATCGCCGATATTCTGGTC
The DNA here is from genome assembly GCA_050250815.1 of Hyphomicrobiaceae bacterium. GTDB lineage: Bacteria > Pseudomonadota > Alphaproteobacteria > Rhizobiales > Hyphomicrobiaceae > JAEUMD01. The sequence goes on along the minus strand of JBFWNY010000004.1, from coordinate 12,960 downwards.
GATCCCGAAGGCAGCCTGGACAAGCGGAACCATTGGGAAAAAACCAGCCATTCGCTTCTGGTCGGCGCGATCCTCCATGTCCTCTACGCCGAGCCGGAAAAGACGCTCGCCGGTGTCGCCAACTTCCTCTCCGATCCGAAGCGCCCGGTCGAATCCACGCTGCGCGCCATGATGAAGACCGCCCATCTCGGCGAGGACGGGCCGCATCCCGTCGTCGCCAGCGCGGCGCGCGAGCTGCTGAACAAATCCGACAATGAGCGTTCCGGCGTCCTGTCCACGGCCATGTCGTTCCTCGGCCTCTACCGCGATCCCGTCGTCGCCGAGGTGACGCGGCGCTGCGACTGGCGCATCAGCGACGTCGTGGGCGGCGAGCGGCCGACGACGCTCTACCTCGTCGTGCCGCCGTCCGACATCAATCGCACCAAGCCGCTGATCCGGTTGCTGCTGAACCAGATAGGCCGCCGTCTGACCGAGGATCTACAGGCGAAGGGCGACCGTCACCGGCTGCTCTTGATGCTCGACGAGTTTCCGGCGCTGGGGCGGCTCGACTTCTTCGAGAGCGCGCTTGCCTTCATGGCGGGTTACGGCCTCAAAGCCTTCCTGATCGCGCAGTCGCTCAACCAGATCGAAAAGGCATACGGCCCGAACAACTCGATCCTCGACAACTGCCATGTGCGCGTGAGCTTCGCGACCAACGACGAGCGCACCGCCAAGCGCGTGTCCGATGCGCTCGGCACGGCGACCGAGATGAAGGCGATGAAGAACTATGCCGGGCATCGGCTCTCGCCCTGGCTCGGCCATCTGATGGTCTCGCGCTCCGAGACCGCCCGCCAGTTGCTGACGCCAGGCGAGATCATGCAGCTCCCGCCGAGCGACGAGATCGTCATGGTCGCCGGCACCCCCCCGATCCGGGCGAAGAAGGCGCGCTACTATGAGGATGCCCGTTTCCGCGAGCGTCTGCTGTCGCCGCCCGAACTGAAACGTCTCGACAAGCCTCGCCCCGACGACTGGAGCAGCCTGCCGATCCCGGCGAGGCCGGAGGCGCTGAACGCGCAGTCTGCCGACCTGTCCGACGACGAAGACACCACCGATTCCGAACGTCGGCTGCAACCGGAACTCAGCCGCGCCAAGCCGGTGGAGAAGAAAGAACCCATCGCCAACGAGTTCGAGATCGAGCTTCCCGACGACGCCGAGGAGGACGCCGTGCGCAACCGGCGTATGCTTCGCCAGATGCAGGGGGTGGCGCGTCAGGTCTCGCTCGACCCGAATGACGGCATGGAGTTGTGAGCGCGCCATGACCAGCCATCGGAAAAAGTCGAAGTTCACGGTCTATCTGGACCCCGACGTGACGCAGGCGCTGGCGGATTTTGCCGCGCGCCGGGATCAATCGCAGTCCATGATCGCCGAGGCAGCGATCGCATCGTTCCTGTCGCCGGACGATGCCGAGCGGCGCGAGGCCGTCGTCGCCAAGCGCCTCGATCAGATCGACCGCCGCATGACCCGCCTGGAGCGGGATGTCGGCATCGCCGTTGAAACGTTGGCGGTGTTCATCCGCTTCTGGATCACGACCACGCCGGCCTTGCCGGAGCCTGCCGCGCAGGCGGCACGCGCCAAGTCAGCCGAGCGGTATGAGGCTTTCATCACCGCGCTCGGCCGGCGCCTCGTCAAAGGGCCGAAGCTGCGACAGGAGATCCCCGAGGATGTCTCCGAGTCGGAGCCGTGACGATCTCGCGCGTCATCTGGTGAGCCCGGCGACGACATCAAGATCAGGGCTCTTCCGCCGTTCTCCTGTATTTGCACGCCACACTACTACTACGACCGATACTTGTTGAACCGACCCGATTTCGGGCTCTTTTAATCGACCCCATTCCGGGGACTGTCTGTTGCGCCTCGTGAGGAAACGGGGCCGACATGACCACTTCACACCAGAAGCCGGAGGCGATCCAGCGCGGCGCGCGGATGCTGCGCACCGCGCTTGGGGCCGCCATCGCGCGATTTCTGGAAGACCCCGCCGTCGTCGAGGTGATGCTGAATCCCGATGGCCGCATCTGGATTGATCGCCTGTCCGAAGGGCTGGCCGATACGGGCGAGAGGCTGTCGGCCGCCGATGGCGAGCGCATCGTGCGCCTGGTCGCCCATCATGTCGGCGCGGAGGTTCATGCCCGAAGCCCGCGCGTCTCGGCCGAACTGCCCGAGACGGGGGAACGGTTCGAGGGCCTGTTGCCGCCGGTTGTTGCCGCGCCGGCCTTCGCCATCCGCAAGCCCGCCGTCGCCGTCTTCACGCTCGACGATTACGTCGCTGCGGGGATCATGGTCGCCGACCAGGCCGTGACGTTACGCGCGGCCGTCGCGGCGCGCGCCAACATCCTCGTCGCCGGCGGCACCTCGACCGGCAAGACCACGCTGACCAATGCGCTGCTGGCCGAAGTCGCCAAGAGCGCCGATCGCGTCGTCATCATCGAGGACACGCGCGAACTCCAGTGCGCCGCGCCGAACCTCGTTTCCATGCGGACCAAGGAAGGCGTCGCCACGCTTTCCGATCTCGTGCGGTCCTCGCTGCGCCTGCGCCCCGATCGCATCCCCATCGGCGAGGTGCGCGGCGCCGAGGCGCTCGACCTCCTCAAAGCCTGGGGCACCGGCCATCCCGGCGGCGTCGGCACGATCCACGCCGGCACCGGCATCGGCGCGCTACGCCGTCTCGAACAGCTCATTCAAGAGGCCGTCGTCACGGTCCCGCGCGCTCTGATCGCCGAGACGATCGACCTCGTGGCCGTCCTCGCCGGCCGCGGCTCCGCGCGCCGGCTCGCCGAACTCGCCCGCGTCGAAGGGCTCGGCCCGGACGGCGATTACCGCATCACCCCAGCCCACCCGACCACAGGAGAACCCGAATGATCCGCACGCTTCAACGCGGCCGCCGCATCGTGGCGACCGCCATAACCGCCGTCACTGTCAGCATGATGCTGGCGCCGGCCGCCCATGCCTCCGGCTCGTCCATGCCGTGGGAAGCGCCCCTTCAGAAAATCCTCCAATCGATCGAAGGCCCGGTGGCCAAGATCGTCGCGGTCATCATCATCATTGCCACGGGCCTGGCGCTCGCCTTCGGCGACACGTCCGGCGGCTTCCGCAAGCTGATCCAGATCGTGTTCGGCCTGTCGATCGCCTTCGCGGCCAGCTCGTTCTTCCTCAGCTTCTTCAGCTTTGGCGGCGGGGCGCTCGTCTGATGGCGGTCGCCTTCGAGCAATTGGATGTGCCGGGATTCACCGTCCCGGTTCACCGCGCACTGACCGAGCACATCCTGCTCGGCGGTGCGCCGCGCTCTATCGCGATCCTCAACGGGACGCTGGCCGGGGCCGTGGGCCTCGGCCTGCGCCTCTGGCTGGTCGGCATCGCCATCTGGGCCATCGGTCATGTCGCGGCGGTCTGGGCCGCCAGGCGCGATCCCCAATTCGTCGAGGTCGGCCGACGCCATCTGCGCGTCCCGGCTTTTCTCGCGGTCTGAGGGGGCGTCGCCATGATGAATCTCTCCGAATATCGCCGCACCGCTGCCCGCCTTGCCGACTATCTGCCCTGGGCCGCGCTGGTCGGCCCCGGCGTCATCGTGAACAAGGACGGATCGTTCCAGCGCACCGCGCGCTTCCGCGGTCCCGATCTCGATAGCGCCGTCGCGGCCGAGCTGGTCGCCGTCGCCGGTCGCATCAACAACGCCTTCCGCCGTCTCGGCTCGGGTTGGAGCATCTTTGTCGAGGCGCAGCGCAGCGAAGCCGCGACCTATCCCGACAGCACGTTTCCCGATCCGGCCTCCGGCCTGGTGGAAGAGGAACGCAAGGCCGACTTCGAGGAAGCCGGCATCCATTTCGTGTCGGACTATTTCCTGACCATCCTCTATCTGCCGCCGGCCGAGGACGCCGCCCGGGCCGAAACCTGGCTCTACGAGGGCCGCGAGCAATCCGGCGTCGATCCCCATGAGGTGATGCGCGGGTTCATCGACCGCACCGATCGCGTGCTCGCGCTGCTCGACGGCTTCATGCCCGAATGCGGCTGGCTCGATGACACGGAGACGCTGACCTATCTCCATTCGGCGGTTTCAACCAAGCGGCATCGCGTCCGCGTTCCCGAAACGCCGATCTATCTCGATGCGCTGCTCGCCGACCAGCCGCTGACCGGCGGCCTCGAACCGCGCCTTGGCGACCAGCATCTTCGCGTCCTCACCGTCATCGGCTTTCCGACCGCGACGACGCCCGGCCTGCTCGACGATCTCAACCGGCTGGCCTTTCCCTATCGCTGGTCGACCCGCGCGATCCTGCTCGACAAGACCGACGCGACCAAACTGCTGACCAAGATCCGGCGGCAATGGTTCGCCAAGCGCAAGTCGATCGCCGCCATCCTCAAGGAAGTTCTGACCAACGAAGCCTCGGCGCTGGTGGACACCGATGCGTCCAACAAGGCGGCCGACGCCGACATGGCCTTGCAGGAACTGGGTCAGGACGTGGCGGGCATGGCCTATGTCACCGCGACGATCGTGGTGTGGGACGCCGATCCGCGCCTTGCCGACGAGAAACTCCGCCTTGTCGAGAAGGTCATCCAGGGCCGCGACTTCACGGCCATGGTCGAGACGGTCAACGCGGTGGACGCATGGCTCGGCAGTCTGCCCGGCCACGCCTACGCCAACGTCCGCCAGCCCCCCATCAGCACTTTGAATCTCGCCCACATGATACCGCTGTCGGCGGTGTGGGCGGGGCCGGAACGGGACGAGCATTTCGGTGCGCCCCCCTTGCTTTACGGCAAGACCGAAGGCTCGACCCCGTTCCGGTTATCCCTCCACGTCGGCGATGTCGGCCACACCCTCGTCGTCGGCCCGACTGGCGCGGGCAAGAGCGTGTTGCTCGCGCTGATGGCGCTCCAGTTCCGGCGCTATGATCGCAGCCAGGTGTTCGCCTTCGACTTCGGCGGCTCGATCCGCGCCGCAGCCCTCGCCATGGGCGGCGACTGGCACGATCTCGGCGGCGGGCTGACAGAGGGCGACGACTTCTCCGTCTCGCTTCAGCCGCTCGCGCGCATCCACGATACCTATGAGCGTGCCTGGGCCGCCGACTGGATCGTCGCGATCCTGACCCGTGAAGCAATCCAGATCACGCCGGAAGTGAAGGAGCACATTTGGACCGCGCTGACGTCGCTGGCCTCGGCGCCGGTCGAGGAACGCACGATCACCGGCCTGTCGGTGCTGCTCCAGTCCAACGACATCAAGCAGGCGCTCCGGCCTTATTGCGTCGGCGGGGCCTATGGTCGGCTGCTCGACGCGGAGGTCGAGCAACTCGGCTCGTCCGCCGTGCAGGCGTTCGAGATCGAGGGGCTGGTCGGCACAGGTGCGGCGCCCGCCGTGCTTTCCTATCTCTTCCATCGGATCGGCGACCGGCTCGATGGACGGCCGACGTTGCTTATCATCGACGAGGGCTGGCTGGCGCTGGACGATGAAGGCTTTGCCGGCCAGCTCCGCGAATGGCTGAAGACGCTGCGCAAGAAGAACGCATCGGTGATCTTCGCCACGCAGTCGCTATCCGACATCGACAATTCGAGCATCGCGCCGGCCATCATCGAAAGCTGCCCGACGCGCCTCCTGTTGCCGAACGAGCGCGCGATCGAGCCGCAGATCACGGCCATCTATCGCCGCTTCGGTCTCAATGACAGGCAGATCGAAATCCTCGCGCGGGCCACGCCCAAGCGGGATTATTACTGCCAGTCACGGCGCGGCAACCGCCTGTTCGAGCTGGGCCTGTCCGAACTCGGCCTCGCGCTCTGCGCCGCATCCTCAAAATCCGACCAGACCCTGATCGCCAACCTCGTCGCCGAACACGGCCGCGACGGCTTCCTCGCCGCGTGGCTGCGCGCCCGCGACGTGGGCTGGGCTGTCGACCTCATCCCAACTTTTCCCACCGCAGCAAAGGAGTCCTGACTATGATTACCCTTCGTTTCCGCTCGCGCGCCATGGCGCTCGCCGCGTCCATGCTGGCGGCCGCGCCGCTCGCACTCTCGCCGATGGTGGCGACGCCCGCTCACGCCATCATCGTCTTCGATCCCTCCAACTATGCGCAAAACGTCCTGACCGCCGCGCGCACGCTGGAGCAGATCACCAACCAGATCACCTCGCTCCAGAACGAAGCTCAGATGCTCATCAACCAGGCGAAGAACCTGGCGAGCCTGCCTTACTCGGCGCTTCAGACCTTGCAGCAGAACGTGCAGCGCACGCAGCAGCTTCTCCAGCAGGCCCAGGGCATTGCCTTCAATGTCCAGCAGATTGACCAGATGTTCAGCCAGAAATACGGCAACGTCTCCATGTCGACGAGCGACAAGCAGATGGTCGCCGACGCCCGCTCGCGCTGGCAGAACACCGTCGGCGGCTTGCAGGACGCCATGCGCGTGCAGGCCGGTGTCGTCTCGAACATCGACAGCAACCGGACGCAGATGTCGGCGCTGGTCAGCCAGAGCCAGGGCGCGACCGGCGCGCTTCAGGCGACGCAAGCCGGCAATCAGATCCTCGCCCTGCAATCGCAGCAGCTTTCGGATCTCGTGGCGCTGCTCGCCTCCAACGGCCGCGCCAGCGCGCTCACCGAGGCCGAACGCAGCGCCGCCGCCGAACAGGGCCGCGAACAGCGTCGCCGCTTCCTGACGCCGGGCTCGGGCTACCAGCCCGGCAACGCCCAGATCTTCAACAGCGGCAAGTAAGCGCCGGAAGGAGCAGGCTTATGGACGGCAAGATGCTGGCCCGGCTGGGCGCTATTGTATTCGTCGCCATCGCCGTCACGGCGACGGCGATCGAAATGACCCGTAGAGAGGACGCGCCAGCACCGCCGTCGGCGCGTCAGCTTCAGCCCGAAGGCGATCCGCTGCGCGAGAGCCAGCGCCGGTGCCAGCAACTTGGTCAACAGGCCGCGAGCGATGCGGAATGTCTGCGCGTCTGGGCCGAAACCCGCGACCGCTTTCTCGGCCACGCGCCTGCGCCGGTCGCTCCGGTCGCACCGGCGGCGCCCGCCGCAGCCGAAGGGCGGTGAGCCATGGGCGGCGCAGGCGTCATCGATAATTTCCTCGGCGTATTCACCAAATACATCGACTCGGGCTTCGGCCTTCTATCCGGCGAAGTCGCGTTCATCGCGACCACGCTCATCGTCATCGACGTGACGCTCGCCGCGCTGTTCTGGTCATGGGCCGGCGATGACGACATCATCGCACGTCTCGTCAAGAAGACGCTGTTCGTCGGCGTCTTCGCCTATCTCATCGGCAACTGGAACAATCTCGCGAAGATCGTCTTCGATAGCTTCGCCGGGCTTGGCCTGAAGGCGAGCGGTACGGGCTTCTCGACCGCCGACCTGATGCGCCCCGGTAAGGTCGCGCAAACCGGCCTCGATGCCGCCCGGCCGCTGCTTGAAGCGATCTCGCCGCTGATGGGCTGGATCTCGGTCTTCGAGAACCTGATCCAGATCGTGTGCCTGCTGTTTGCCTGGGCGCTCGTGATCCTCGCCTTCTTCATCCTGGCGATCCAGCTCTTCGTCACGCTGATCGAGTTCAAGCTTTCGACGCTCGCCGGATTCGTTCTCATTCCGTTCGGTCTCTTCGGGAAGACCGCCTTCATGGCCGAGCGCGTGCTTGGCAACGTCATTTCCAGCGGCATCAAGGTTCTGGTCCTTGCCGTCATCATCGGTATCGGCTCGACGCTGTTCGGCGAGTTCACCAAGGGCTTCGGCGGCACGACCCCGACCGTCGATGACGCCATGGCGATCGTGCTCGCCGCGCTCTCATTGCTCGGCCTCGGCATCTTCGGTCCCGGCATCGCCAACGGTCTCGTCTCTGGCGGCCCGCAGCTCGGTGCTGGCGCTGCCGTGGGGACCGGCCTTGCCGTCGGCGGCGCAGCCCTTGCGGCAGGCGGTGCGGCGGGTCTCGCCATCAAGGGCGGATCGGCGGCGCTCTCCGGTGGCGCTGCCGTTGCCCGCGGCGGCGCGACGGCGGCAGGCTCGGCATCGGCGGCCTATTCGCTCGGCTCCGTGGGGCAGTCGGGTGCGGCAGGCGTCGTCTCCGGCATGGGCGGCGTTGCCCGCGCCGCAGGCTCGGCCGCCGTCTCACCGCTGAAGCGCGCGGTGGCGCGCGCCTCGGAAAGCATGAAATCCAGCTTCTCCGATGGCGCCAAGGCCGGCTTCGGTGCGACCGGCGGCTCCTCGACCATGGGAACGGTCGGCGGTGGTCCGCAGGACGCCGAAGCCGCGTCCACGCCGGCAGCCACGGCAGGAGGCACCCCGGAATGGGCCAAGCGCATGAAGCGCGGCCAGCATCTTTCTCACGGCGTCAGCGCCGCCGCCCATGCCGTCCGTTCCGGCGACAGCCACGGCTCCGGTTCTTCCGTCAACCTCTCTGAAAGCGACCGCTCATGAACATCTTCAAAAGGCCCGCCGTGCATTACGGCAAGACGCCCGAACCCGAGACGCCTTACCAGAAGGCCGCGCAGGTCTGGGACGACCGCATCGGCTCGGCCCGCGTGCAGGCCAAGAACTGGCGATACATGGCCTTCGGCTCGCTGATCCTCTCGGCCGGTTTCGCCGGGGCGCTCGTCATCCAGTCGGCGCGCGGAACCGTCGTGCCCTGGGTGGTGCAAGTCGACAAGCTCGGCCAGGCGCAGAGCATCGCGCCGGCCACCGCCGACTATCGCCCGACCGATCCGCAGATCGCCTGGCATCTGGCCCGCTTCATTGAGCAGGTCCGCTCGATCCCGGCCGATCCGATCATCGTTCGCCAGAACTGGCTTCGCGCCTATGAGTGGACGACCGACCGCGGCGCGGGCGCGCTCAACGACTATGCCCGCACCAACGATCCCTTCACCAAGGTCGGGAAGCAGCAGATCGCCGTCGACGTCTCCAGCGTCATCCGCGCCTCGCCGGATTCCTTCCGCGTTGCCTGGACGGAGCGGCAGTTCGAGAACGGCGTGCTTGCGAGAACGGAGCGGTGGACGGCGATCTTGACCATCACCCTCCAGCCGCCCCGAGACGCCGAGCGGCTGAAAGCCAATCCGCTCGGCATCTACGTCAATGCGATTAACTGGTCGCGGGAGCTGAGCCAATGAGCCCGTCCGTCCGCACCTTCGCCGTTCCGGCCCTGTTGCTCTCCGCAACCATGCTCGCCGGATGCGCCAGCATGACCAAGCCTCCGGCGATCAGCTACGACGCCAGCGTGCCGCCTTTGCCGGCGATCCCGGCCGCCGTCACCGATGACCGGCCGAAGCCGGTGCTGATCCCGCCGGCCTGGACGGTCGCACGCGGCGGCGAGACCGCCGGCACCCCGACCGGCCGCGTCGAGAACGCCAATGCGGCGGCTCGCGTGCAGCCGCGCCGCGAGGGCTATTACAACGCCATCCAGATCTACCCATGGTCGGAAGGCGCGCTCTATCAGGTCTATGCCGTTCCCGGCCAGATCACCGACATCGCGCTGGAGCCGGGCGAAAGCCTGACCGGCGCGGGACCGATCGCCGCCGGCGATACGGCGCGCTGGATCATCGGCGATACCGAGAGCGGTTCCGGCGTCGCGCGCCGCGTCCATATCCTCGTCAAGCCGAGCCGGCCCGACATCACCACCAACCTCATCGTGACCACCGACCGGCGCACCTACATGCTGGAGTTGCGCTCCGGCGAGAAGCCCTACATGCCGTCTGTCGCTTGGGCCTATCCGCAGCCGCCGGCCAGCCAGCGCCAAAGCGTGCCAGTCACGCCGGTCATTCCGGCCGTGGCCGCCCGCAATTATCGCTACAGCCTGACCGCCACTGGCAATCCGCCGTGGAAGCCGATCGCCGTCTATGACGATGGCCGGCATGTCTATGTCGAGTTCCCGGCCGGCATCGTGCAGGGCGAGATGCCGCCGCTCTTCGTCATCGGCCCCGAAGGCGAAACCCAGATCGCCAACAGCCGCATCTATCAACACATCCTGATTGTCGATCGCCTGTTTGGCGCGGCCGAACTGCGCCTTGGCGCGGGCGACAAGCAGCAGACCGTCAGGATTACCCGCACCGACGGGAGGCCGTCATAATGACCGATACCGCAGGCAATACCGCAACCAGCACCCCCGTCGCGCCGATGCGGCTTCGCGCCGAAGCGCCGCGCGTCACACGCCTCTCGCGCAAGATGCTCGCGAGCGTCGCCGCCGTCGCCCTGGTCGGCATCGGCGGATCGCTGATCTACGCGCTCCAGACACGCGGGCCGGACGATGGCGGCGCTGAGCTTTATTCCACCAACAACCGCCAGACCGCCGACGGTCTCGCCGGATTGCCGAAGGACTATTCCGGCCCGATCCTTGGCCCGGCGCTTCCCGGCGATCTCGGCCGCCCGATCGTCGACGCGCAGAACAACGGCCAGCCCGTTGTAACGCCCGCGGTTCCGACGCCCGGCGTCAGCGAGGCCGAGCAGCGTCGCCGCGCCGAGGAAGAGGCCGCGCGCCTCAGCACCGTCTTCTTCCAGTCGCGGCAGGGATCGACGGCCGCCAGCACGGCGGGCGCAATGCCCGGTCTTGCCGGCCTCGATCTCTCCGGCGCGGGCGGACAGGCCGCCACCGGCCAGGACAAGCAGCTCGCCTTCCTCAACGCGGCGGCCGACCGGCGCACCGTCACGCCCGATCGCGTGACGCCGCCGGCGTCGCCCTTCGTGCTCCAGGCCGGGGCGGTCATTTCGGCCGCACTCATCACCGGCATCCGCTCCGATCTGCCCGGCCAGATCATCGCCCAGGTCACGGAGCCGATCTATGACAGCCCGACCGGGCGCATCCTGCTCGTACCCCAGGGGACGCGGATCATCGGCCAGTACGACAACAACGTGCAGTTCGGCCAGCGCCGCGTCCTGCTCGTCTGGAACCGGCTCATCATGCCGAACGGCCGCTCGATCGTTCTCGAGCGCCAGCCTGGAACCGACACGCAGGGCTATGCCGGCCTTGAGGATGGCGTCGATTATCACTGGTGGGATCTCGCCAAGGCGGCCGGGCTCTCGACCCTGCTTTCGGTTGGAGCCGAGCTTGCCGTCGACGATCAGGACCGGCTCCTGCGCGCCATCCGCAACGGCGGCCAGGACACGATCAACGACGCCGGACAGCAGATCGTTCGCCGCCAGCTCAACGTCGCGCCGACGCTGACCATCCGGCCGGGCTTCCTGGTCAGGATTGTAGTGACGCGCGATCTTGTCCTCGAACCCTTCAGGAACTGACCATGACCAAGCTGAAACTCGGCCCCATCGCCGACGATAAACCCGTCAAGGTCGCGCTGGAGCTGCCTGCCGCGCTCCATCGCGACCTGATGGCCTATGCCGAGATCCTCGGCCGCGAGTCGGGACAGGCATCGGCCGATCCGGTCCGTCTCATTGTTCCTATGCTGGAGCGATTCATAGCCACGGATCGGGGATTTGTGAAAGCGAGGAAGTCAAAAGCATCGCAGTAATGATTGTTGCTCTTGTTGATCGGGATAATGTACGCGCGAGACTGAGCAATCGACGGCAGGCCGGATTATCGTTCCGGGGCGACCACACTGCGCTGAAGGGCAGAACTTCGTTCGCGATCGGTCGATATGTGATTCCTGGGAACTGTGCGACCGTAGTTGCTTCGCTCGTCAGCGTTAGACCTCGACCGACCGCTACAAGCGAGAGAAGATTGTCTCGACCGACATATTGTGTATCAACTTCTGGATGCCGTCCAAGATCAGCGAGGCGCTGCACCAAGTAGTCGTGAATCTCCGGCCCCGGCGCCCCGTCGCTTACAATGAACCGCTCGCCGACGAGGTCGCGCCAGTTGAGTTCCGCCTTGCCGCAGAGCGAGTGGTTAGCGGGAAGGACAACAAATACCCGCTCCCACCAAAGCTGATCGACTTCGCAATCGGGCCACTGCGACGTACCGGTGATGAACGCAACATCAAGTCGCAACTGACGAATCGCCGAAACATGATCCGCCGGATCGCCGTCTATCAGCTCGATTCGGACCTGCGCGTGACCCTTATCATAAGCGCGCAGCAACTCCGACAGGAAGCCCGAGGCGAGCGAAGAGAATATCCCGATCTTGATCCGACCGTCTTCGGAGCGTCCGATCGTGGCGACGTCCTTTGCACCATACTCGATCTGCCTAAGTGCCTTTCGCGCGTGCCGCACGAAGCGCTGCCCGGCCAGCGTTAGAATGACACCGCCATTGTGCCGCTGAAAGAGCGAGGCGCCCAAGTGATCCTCAAGATCGCGGATTCGACGGCTGACCGCTGACTCTCGGATGCCAAGCGCCGACGCAGCCTTGCGAAGGCTGCCATGTTCCGCTGCGGCAACGAAGTATCGGAGGTGGCGTAGTTCCACTTATATTCCGCTGGGTTCATGACGTATCGGGCTCCTCCCATGGAGGGAGGACAGGCGCTCACCGTTCCATTCGCGTGGGATCGACCGGCGTTGGTCGACCGGGATAACGGCCTTGCTGTCGATGACGATTACCCCCGTGGTTTCCTCTTGCGGTGAGCAACTATAATGGATAGATAGTAATAGATTACTTTCTTGTGTGAGTGCAAGCCATGAATGGGCATCCCAAGCATCTTCCCGCTGACGAGCGACGAGCGGCGACCGTGGAGGCGATGGTCGATCTGGCCGCGGAACAAAATCCGAGCGACATCACAACGACGGCCATCGCGCAGCGAATGGGGCTGACCCAGGGGGCGCTGTTCCGTCATTTCCCGAGCAAGGATGCGATCTTAGAGGCCGTCATATCTTGGGTGGCCGAACGCTTGCTCGCCCGCGTGGATAAGGCAGCAGAAGGAGCCACGTCTCCGATCGCAGCCCTTGAGGCGGTCTTCGTGGAGCTATCCCCAGAAGTTGGTGACGGCGTGAATCGGTGAAGGCGGCATATCGTGGGGTTTGTTGACGACCTCACTTCTCCACCAAAGGAGCGATATGCCGTGCCCAACGATAACGTGACGAAACT